>CAZTTG010000004.1:126688-131319 GCA_964615935.1 uncultured Planctomycetaceae bacterium
GGCCGGGGCGGCCTGCGCCCGCGCCCCGGGCGGGGCGGGGACGAGGAGTCCGCCACCACCCCCCCACTCCCGCCCCTCGCCCTACTCCTCGTCCCCCCGCAGGCGCGCCAAGACCGAGAAGTCCTCGATGGTGCTGGTGTCGCCGGTGGTCTCGACGCCCGAGGCGATGTCCCGCAGGAGGCGCCGCATGATCTTGCCGCTGCGGGTCTTGGGCAGCGCCTCGGCGAAGCGGACCTCGGCCGGGCGGGCCAGCTTGCCGATCTCGGAGGCGACGTGCTCGATGAGCGCCGCGCGCAGGCCCTCGTCGGCCTCCACGCCGGGCCCCGGGGTCACGAAGGCGCAGATGGCCTGGCCGGTGATCTCGTCCGGCCGCGCCACCACCCCCGCCTCCACGACCTTCTCGTGGCTGACCAGCGCGCTCTCCACCTCCATGGTCGAGAGGCGGTGTCCGCTGACGTTGATCACGTCGTCCACGCGGCCCATGATCCAGTAGTTGCCCTCGGCGTCGCGGCGCGCCCCGTCCCCGGTGAAGTACAGGCCCTCGAAGCGGGACCAGTAGTTCGAGCGGTAGCGATCGGGGTCCCCCCAGATGCCGCGCAGCATGGACGGCCAGGGCTTGCGCAGGACCAGGAGGCCGCCCTGATCGGGCCCCAGCTCGCGACCGGAATCGTCCACGATGGCCGGATCCACGCCGAAGAAGGGGCGCGTGGCCGAGCCCGGCCGGGTGGTGGTGAGCCCCGGCAGGGGAGTGATCATGATGGCCCCGGTCTCGGTCTGCCACCAGGTGTCCACCACCGGGCAGCGGTCCCCGCCGATGTGGCGCCGGTACCACATCCAGGCCTCGGGATTGATGGGCTCCCCCACCGTGCCCAGGAGGCGCAGGCGCGAGAGGTCGAAGCGGCCGGGGTGCTCCTCGCCCCAGCGCATGAAGGTCCGTATGGCGGTGGGGGCGGTGTAGAAGACCGTGACCTCCTCCTGCTCGCAGATCTCCCAGAAGCGGCCCTCGTGGGGCGTGCTGGGCGCGCCCTCGTACATCACGACGGTGGCGCCGTTGGCCAGGGGGCCGTAGAGGACGTAGCTGTGGCCGGTGACCCAGCCGATGTCGGCGGTGCACCAGAAGACGTCCTCCTCCCGCAGGTCGAAGACGAAGCGGGTGGTCAGGTAGGTGCCCACCAGGTAGCCGCCGGTGGTGTGCTGGATCCCCTTGGGCTTGCCGGTGGAGCCGGAGGTGTACAGGAGGAAGAGGGTGTCCTCGGAGTCCATGGGCTCGGGGGGGCAGTCCGCCGCCGCGTGCGTCATGGCCTCGTGGTACCACACGTCGCGCCCCTTCTCCCACGCCACCGGGTTGTCGCAGCGGCGCACGACCAGGACCGAGTGGACCTCCTCGAGCCCCTCCACCGCCTCGTCCACCCGGGGCTTGAGCGGCAGGGGCTCGCCGCGCCGGTGGGCCCCGTCGGCGGTGATGACCGCGGTGCAGCCCCCGTCCAGGATGCGCTCCCTCAGGGCGTGGGCGCTGAAGCCGGCGAAGACCACCGAGTGGGCCGCCCCGATGCGGGCGCAGGCCAGCACGGCCACCGCGGCCTCGGGGATCATGGGCATGTAGATCGCCACCCGGTCGCCCTTCTTCAACCCCCGCGACCTGAGCACGTTGGCGAAGCGGCAGACCTCGGCGTGCAGCTCGGCAAAGGTCAGGGTGCGGCGGTCCCCCGGCTCCCCCACCCACACGATGGCGCGCTTGCCGCTGCGGAGACCCTCGACGTGCTGGTCGAGGCAGACCGCCGAGGCGTTGAGGCGACCGCCGGTGAACCACCGCGCCACGGGAGCCCCGCTCCAGTCCAGGACGCGCTCCCAGGGCTCCATCCAGGGCAGCTCCCGGGCGACCCGACCCCAGAAGGCCTCCGGATCCCGGATGGACTCCCGGTACATCCGCTCGTAGACCTCGGGATCCGACAGCCGGCTGTGGGCGCGGAACTCCTCGGGGGGCGGAAACCGGCGGTCTTCCTGCAGGACGCTCTCGATCTCGCTCATCCTCACCTCCTGGGCCGGGCCGCGGGTCCTCCCCGCGCGATCGACGACTCCAGCATCGCCTCCACGGGAGCCGGGCGCAACCGGCCGGCGCTTCCCCTCGGCCGGACCCCCCGCTACCCTGTCGCCCCTTTGCCCCTGCGGACGACCCTCGGGAGGAGGCAGACCATGGACTTCGGCGTACCCCTGGACCGGCACCCCCACGAGCACCGGGTGGGCCTGAACCCCTTCGCGGTGGCCCGGCTCACCAGCCAGGGGCACCGCGTCTTCGTCGAGAGCCGCGCCGGCGAGGAGAGCCACTTCAGCGACGAGGACTACGCCCAGAGCGGCGCGGAGATCGTCTTCAGCCACGAGGAGACCTACCTGCGCGCCGACCTGGTGTGCGGGCTGCGCGCCCTGGACATGGAGGAGGCCCGTCTGCTGCGGCCGGGCTCGATCGCGGCCGCCTTCCACCACCTGGCGGTCTCGCGCTCCGAGGTCATCGCCGAGCTGGTCGAGCGCCAGATCACCGCCATCGGGTACGAGATCATCCAGAACCGGCACGGCGGCCACCCGGTGCTCACCTCCCTGTCCGAGATCGCCGGCCGGATGACGGTGCACCTGGCGGCCCAGCTCCTGCACTTCGAGTCCGGCGGCCGGGGGGTGGTGCTCGGGGGCGTCCCCGGAGACGCCCCCGCCACGGTGGTGATCCTGGGAGCCGGGACGGTGGGGAGCACCGCCGCCAAGGTCCTGGCCGCCTGCGGCGCCCACGTGATCCTGCTGGACGAGAGCCTGCACCGGCTGCGGCGGGCCACCGCCGAGATCCCCCAGAACGTGGTCACCGCCATCGCCAGCGCGCGCAACGTGGCGCGCTTCAGCGCCATCGCCGACGTGCTGGTCGGCTGCGTGCTGATCCCCGGCGGCCGCGCGCCCTACCTGGTCAGCGAGGAGATGGTGCGGGAGATGAAGACCGGCGCGGCCATCATCGACCTGGCCATCGACCAGGGCGGCTGCGTGGAGACCAGCCGGCCCACCACCCTGGACGATCCCACCTACACGGTGCACGGCGTGACCCACTGCTGCATCCCCAACATGACCACCAACGCGCCCCGCTCGGCCTCCCGGGTGCTCTCCATCTCGGCCCTGCCCTACCTCCTGGGAGTGGCCGGCCGGGGCCTGGAGGACGCCCTGCGCGAGGACCCCGGGCTGAGGCGCGGGGTCTACCTGTACCGCGGCCGCTTCGTGAACAGCCTGGCGGCCGGCACCCACGGCCTGCCCTCGGAGCGGCTGATGGACCTTCTCGCGGACGCCTGAGGGAGGCCTCTCGCCATGGTCTGGATCGACGACTACAAGCGCAAGTTGTGCACCGCCGGGGACGCGGTGAAGCTGATCGAGAGCAACAGCCAGGTCTACTACGGGGGGAACGCGGCCATCCCCCAGGTCCTGGTGCGGGCCCTGGCGGGGCGCAAGGACGAGCTCGAGAACGTGCAGCTCAACCACGTCCTGCTGCTGGGTCAGGACCCCCTGAGCGCCCCCGAGATGGAGGGACACTTCCGGCACAACTCCCTCTTCGTGGGACCGGCCGACCGCGAGACGGTCAACGACGGCCGCGCCGACTACGTGCCGGTCTTCCTCTTCCACATCCCGCGGCTCTTCCAGCAGCGCCTCATCCCCCTGGACACCGCCATGGTGATGGTGTCCCCCCCCGACGAGCACGGCTTCATGAGCCTGGGGGTCGAGACCCTGGCCACGATGGCGGCCTGCCAGGCAGCCACCAAGGTCATCGTCCAGGTCAACCAGCAGATGCCGCGGGTGCTGGGGGACTCCTTCCTCCACGTCAGCCGCATCGACGCCATCGTGGAGGCCACCGAGGCCCTGCCCGAGCTGGTCCCCAAGCCGGCCACCGAGGTCGAGCAGCGCATCGGCCAGCACATCCGCGGTCTGATCGAGGACGGCTCCACCCTGCAGATGGGCATCGGGGGGATCCCCGACGCGGTGTGGGCCACGCTGGACGGGCTGTCGGATCTGGGGATCCACACCGAGATGATCTCCGACGGCGCCATGCACGCCATCCAGAAGGGGATCGTCACGGGCGCGCGCAAGACCCTGCATCCGGGCAAAGTGGTGATCACCTTCGCGCTGGGGACACCGACCTTGTATGAATTCCTGGACAACAACCCCTTCATCGAGGCCCACCCGGTCGACTACGTGAACGACCCCTTCGTCGTCAGCCAGAACGAGAACCTGGTGGCGATCAACTCGGCCATCGAGCTGGACCTGACCGGCCAGGTGTGCGCGGACTCCATCGGAACGCGGATCTACTCGGGCTTCGGGGGTCAGGTGGACTTCATCCGCGGAGCGGCGCGCTCGAAGGGGGGGAAGCCGATCATCGCCATTCCGTCGACCGCCAGAAGGGGGACGGAGTCGCGGATCGTGCCGATGCTCAAGCCGGGGGCGGGCGTGGTGACGACCCGGGCGGACGTGCACTACGTGGTGACGGAGTACGGGGTGGCGCATCTGTTCGGCAAGAACCTCCGTAGGCGGGCGGAGGCATTGATCGAGATCGCGCATCCCGAGTTCCAGGAGGAGCTGGAGCGGGCGGCGGTGGAGCGGGGGTTGTTGAGGTT
>CAZTTG010000005.1:0-48504 GCA_964615935.1 uncultured Planctomycetaceae bacterium
CAATGGGAAGGACCTGAACTCGAGCCCGACTCTGGAGCCGTCGCGCTGGGTGATCAACTTTCGGGATTGGCCGCTGGAGAAGTGCGGGGAGTGGTCGGATCTGTTGGAAGTAGTACGGATGAAGGTCAAACCACAGCGCGAGGCGATCAAGGGGAAGAACCCAACGGCAAGGCAGCGCAGAGAGGTTTGGTGGCGGTTCACGCGACCGGCCATGGACCTCTATGCTGCGATTGGAGGACTCGACCGGGTTCTTGCTTGTGCACAGACTAGCGCAACTTGGGCACCGGCATTCCTGCCAATCGGAATCGTCTACTCGCATACCGTGATCATCTTCGCGACGAATCGCGATGAGGATTCCGCAATCCTCCAGAGTTCTCTTCATCAGGCCTGGAAGCTGCGCTACGGTCCAAGCCTTCGAACGGATCCTCGCTACGCGCCATCCGACTGCTTTGACACATTTGTCTTCCCCACTGACAGGGGGGATGTCGAAGCTGCAGGGGCTTTATACCACAATGACCGGATGTCGCTGATGCGCGAGCGCGGCCTGGGTCTCACGGCGCTCTACAACCTATTCAACAATCCCGAGTGTAGGGACCTCGACATCCAACGTCTCCGCGACCTCCACGTCGAGCTCGACGCGAGCGTTCTCGACGCCTACAAGCAGTCCGAAGAGAACTGGTCCTACCTCGACCTCCAGCACGACTGGCACAAGACCGTCACCCACCGTGTCACCAAGTCCGGCCGCCGCGTCGAGAAGACCACCTGGCGCTTCACCATCTCCGAGCGGGCCCGCGAGGAGATCCTCCGCCGTCTCCTCGAGCTCAACCACCAGCGCTACCGCGAGGAGGTCGAGAAAGGCCTGCACGAGCCGAAGAAGGCTTCCTCCCGGAAGCGTCGCAAGCCCGGGGGTTCCGGCCGGCGACGCAAGAGGGGAGGGGGCGAGGCCGGTCTCTTCGACTGACCTGCCGGCACCGTAGGAGCCGAGCGGTCTACTCCGGGCCATCCGTACCAGCGGAGCGTCGACCACGCCTCGTGCCCACCGCGCGGTCGAGCTCCTCGAGCGAGATCCCCTCGCCCCGTCCGACCGATTCGAGGGCCTCTCGAACCGCCAGGATCGCCTCCATGCGGTCCGCGAGCTCGGCGACTCGCTGATAGGCCTCGGCGTCCTGGATCACCACCCGGGCGCGGCCGTTGACCGTGAGCACCTCCGGGCGGCCCGTGTCGGCCAGCCTCTCCATGTGAGTCCGGTGGTTGCGAAGGAAGTCGCTGAGTGAGCGGATGTCGGTGGGATCGATGGCCATGGCAATAATCAGAATATACTCATGGAATCTCATGATTGGCAGGCCCCGCGCCTCGGACAACCCCGCTCCGGCGCTCCGAGACGACCGGGCCTGTCGTAACCAAGTGGAGGGAAAGATCTTATGGAGAACATGGCCGATAAGGAGACATTAGGCGATGATATTGGGCAAAGAAGTGCGGTAATCCACCAGCAACCAGCACGATCACGCTCCAACGAATCACCGCCTCGTCGCGGTGTTCCCGCGGGCGGACCTTGGAAAGGAGACAGAGAGCCATGGGCCGGCGCTACACGCAGGACGACCTCGCGCGGATCTTTGACCGGTGCTCGGGGAGATGCCACCTCTGCCACGGCCCGCTCGCCTTGTACGCCTATGGCCGGACCGACGACCCGCGAGGCTGGGAGGTCGACCACTCGGTCGCCCGCAAGCGCGGCGGCTCGGACCGGCTTCAGAATCTGTTCCCCGCCCACCCTGCCTGCAACCGAAGCAAGCGGACGGCCAACTCCCGGGCGTTCAGACTCTCGAAGGGACACCGCTATGCGCCGCTCTCCGTGAACGAGCGCAGGAAGGCCAAGGCTCGCAACGCCGTGGGAGTGGGTGCAGCGTGCTGGCTGGTCGCATCGCTGTTCTGGCCCCCGCTTCGCATCCTGGCCGCGATCTCCGGGGCCGCGCTCGGGCACGAAGCCGATCCCGACCGGGCCCGCGAGTGGTGGGCCGGAGAGTGAGACACAGATGACCCCGAGCTCGCAGGAGTCCGAGGACCTGAGGTCCTATCGGGATCAACCCATCCGTACGCTACCATCCCGGTACCGGCCCCGGTGCACCAACCCGGACCATCCGGCCACGGCACCGCGGGAGGAAGGGAGCTGGATCAGGTGATCGACCAAGACGAGCTGGCGAAACGCCTCCGGAGGGCGCGAGAGAACTGCGAGCTCACCCAGCAGAGAGTCTCCGAGGAACTCGAGGTCCCGCGCTCGGCCGTTGTCGCGCTCGAGGCTGGACGACGGGCCGTCAGCAGTCTGGAGCTCTCCAGGCTGGCGCGGCTCTACGGCCGGACCGTACAGGAGTTCCTGGCCGAGGAGCCCCTCGAGGAGGATCCGGTCCAAGCCCTGTTCCGGGCCAATATCGGATCCGAGGCGGGGCCCGGGCTGATGGACGACCTGCGAGCGCAGGTGCGCCGGTGCAGGATCGCCGGCGGCCTGGAGCAGAGGCTGGGCCTGGATGTGCCGCGCGGCTACGAGGTGTCATATGGCCTCGCCGCACCCAGGGCCCGGTGGGAGGCGGTCCGCCAGGGTCGGGTGGCCGCCGAGCAGGAGCGCCGGCGGCTGGGGCTGGGTTCCACGCCGCTCTGGGACATGGCGGCGCTCCTTCGGGAGCAGGGGGTCCGCGTTGCGCTGGCTCTCCTGCCCTCGGACGCCTCCGGCCTGTTTCTGCACGATCGGGAGATCCGGGCGGTGGTCCTCGTCAACCGAGAGCACATGCGCGTTCGTCGCAGGTTCTCCCTGGCACACGAGTACTGCCACGTCCTGCTCGATGCGAATCGGCCCGCCATCGTCAGCCGGGCATCCAATCAGGGAGAGCTCATCGAGGTCAGAGCCAATACCTTCGCTGCGCACTTCCTGATCCCGCCCGAAGGCGTCCTGCGCGTCCTGCGTAGCCTGGGCAAGGGTGAGTCCAGCCGCTTCGTCGAGGAGGTGTACTCGGATCCCCTCGGAGGCACTTCGAGCGTGAGCGAGGGCATGCAGGTCCAGAGGCGACGTCCGGCCGGCGAACAGGAACTGCAGATCCACGACGTGGTCGCCGTGGCAGCTCACTTCGGCGTGAGCTACCTCGCGGCCCTCTACCAGCTCCTCAACACCGGCTTCCTCAGGAAGGACCGCTTCGAGGTACTCCGCGATCGAGAGGATCTCGCCCGTGAGCTCCTGAGGACCCGGCGCCCGGAGGGCTGGGAGACCGACGATCACTGGACCCTCGATCAGCAGATCCTGGATCTGGCGCTGGAAGCCCACCGGCGCGAGCTGATCTCGAGGCGGAAGGCCCTGGAGATCGTAGAGGAGCTGATGATCCCCCAGGACAGGCGCGAGTTGATCGAGCGCCTGATCGACGAAGCCGACTGGGATGACGGGAGAATGGAGGTGCGTGCTCCCTGATGGGCGAGCCCGTTCGAGATGAGGAAGGGCGCCTGATCGTCGCCTGCGACACTTCCGTGCTCCTGAACTTCCTGGTGATCGGGAGGATCGAACTGCTCGCTGAGCATCCTCGGTACCGGTTCGTCGTCACGGAAACCGTGCGGCAGGAAGTGCGCCGGCCGGAGGAGCGGTCGGAGCTCGAGCGCGCGCTCGGAGCAGGTGAGATCGAGCTCCTGACCACCGAGAGCATGGACGAGCTGAAGCTCTTCTCGGACCTCGAAGCCGAGATCGGTGCCGGAGAGGCCTCGGCCATCTCCGTGGCCGCTTGCCGGGGATGGTGCGTTGCCGTAGACGAGCGCGGAAGGACACTCCGCAGAGTGGAGGAGCTGCTCGGCAGGGAACGCCACCTGAACACGCCTGGACTGCTGCTCCGATGGATCGAATCCGGCCGTCTGACGACGGAAGAAGCCGACGCGATCAAGGACGAGCTGGCGGAGAACCGGTTCCGGATGCGCTTCGAGTCCTTCCGCGACCTCCTCCCCCGGGCTGACTCCGGCGGGCGAGGAGTGACCCTCGCGGGCCCACCCGTGGCCCAGACGGACCAATCTGGGACGCTCGAGGACCGCCTGGGCACCAGAGATCCCTGAAACGGCCCCGCGGATCGGCTATCGTGAGGATCCTCCGAAGGGAGAGGCCGGCCAGCGTGACCCACTTCAACCCCGTCCGCTTCGGCACCGAGGTCATCGACCAGTTCGGCCGCTACCTCCTGACCACCTTTCCCGTCGCGGACGAACGGCTCGATCGGCAGGTGCGCGAGCGGGTGCTGGGGGGGGTGCCGGGGACCTCCGGCGAGCGGCTGCTCTCGCGCGGTCCCTTCGTCTACCTGAACCGACACTTCGAGAGGGGGCCCGCGCTCGACGCGCTCCTCGCCGAGGAAGAGCTGGGGCTCCATCCCGCCCTCGCGGGGGTCTTTCCCTTCGAGGGCCTGCACCGCCACCAGGAGCTCGCCCTGCGCGCCGTCCTCGCCGGACGACACGCGGTGCTCGCGACCGGCACGGGCTCGGGCAAGACCGAGGCCTTCCTGCTGCCCATCCTCGACCATTGCCTGAAGCTGCGGGACGCGGAAGCCGAGCCGGCCCTCGCCGCCCTGCTCGTCTATCCGATGAACGCCCTCGTGGACGATCAGCTCAGACGGCTGAGACCGCTGCTGGCCGGCACGCAGATCACCTTCGGGCGCTACACCGGCGTCACCCCCCGGGAGGGGGAGCCCCACGCGAGGCTCTCCAGCCCGCGCGCCTACACCGAAGACGAGCGCGAGCTCCTCAAGAGGGGCCGGGACGAGGAGGTGCCCATCCCGTGGGAGGAGTGCTGGAGCCGGCGGGAGATCCTCGAGCGCCGGCCCCGGCTGGTGCTCACCAACTACGCCCAGCTCGAGTACCTGCTCCTGCGAGACCGCGACCTGGACCTCTTCCGCGGCGCGCCCCTGCGCTTCCTGGTGCTCGACGAGGTGCACACCTACACCGGAGCGCTCGGCTCGGAGGTGGCCTGCCTGGTCCGGCGGTTGCGGCAGGTCGTCCGCAAGAAGCCCGAGGAAGTGATCTGCATCGGCACCTCGGCCACGGTGCAGGACGGGTCCTCGCCGGTCGACGCCGAGAAGGTCACCGCCGAGTTCGCGCGGCGGCTCTTCGGAGTGCCGAGCGAGCGGATCGAGCTGGTGGGCGAGCGCTTCGAGGAGCTCGCCGGACCCGGCCCCGAGCACTACCTCCCCCTCCCGCCGGGCGACGAGGAGGACCTCCTGCGCGAGCTGCTCGAGGCCGCGCGCGAGCTGCAGCTCCGCGAGGAGGTGGACGAGCTTCCCGGCGCCGTGCTCGAGCTCGCCGAGCGCCTGTGCGGCCGGTCCGCGCCTCCAGGCGCCACCAACATGCAGCGCGCCGCGGCCCTGCTCGAGGTCAACCGGCTGGTGCTCACCCTCCACGACCTCTTCCGCACCCCCGAGCCCCTCGAGAGCGCCTTCCCGCGACTGCGCGCCCTGGAGCGGCGCAGCTCGAGCGACGCAGCCCTCACGGCCGAGGTGCTCGCCTACCTCACCCTCGGCGCACTCGTCCAGCGGGACGGCGAGCCGCTCCTGCGCCCCAAGCTGCACTGGTTCGTGCAGGGCTACCACGGGCTCGCGCTCTCCTTCGGCGCCGAGCACGGCCCCCGCCTGCACTTCGATCCGGCGCGGGCCCAGGCC
The DNA here is from genome assembly GCA_964615935.1 of uncultured Planctomycetaceae bacterium. Taxonomy (GTDB): domain Bacteria; phylum Planctomycetota; class UBA1135; order UBA1135; genus CAZTTG01. The sequence continues at coordinate 5,661 of CAZTTG010000005.1, forward strand.
GAGGACGGGGCCCTGTGCATGCCGCTCGTGTTGTGCCGCTCCTGCGGCCAGCACTACGCGGGGCTGGTCGCCGGTCCGGAGGAGCTCGGGGAAGGCGGCGGATGGCGGCCCTTGGCGCGCCCCGAGCCAGGAGTGGAGCTCGACGAGGAGGAGAGCCGGCTCTACCTCGCCGATCGCCTGGTCAGCCTCGACGAGGAGGCCGGCGAGGAGGTCGCGGGCGGACATCTCTGCCGTTTCTGCGGCGCCCTGCACCCGGCCGAGGGGGGCGCCGGCCCGCCCGCCCGCTGCCGCAATCCAGCCTGCCGGCGCGCCGAGCCGCTGGTGCCCGTGCAGGTCCACGAGGGCGACCTCAAGCGCTGCCTGGCGTGCGGGACCTGGGCCAAGGGCTACGAGGAGATCGTCACGCCCGCGAGGTCCAAGGAGGTGGCCGACGTCACCATCCTGGCGCAGAGCATGCTCGCCGCCATGCCCGAGGAGCCGCTGCAGAAGCTCCTGGTCTTCTCCGACAACCGCCAGGAGGCGGCCTTCCAGGCGGGCTGGATGGAGGAGCGCTCGGTGCGCTACCGGCTGCGGCACCTGCTCTACCGCCTGCTCGAGAACGAGCCCGAGCGCACCTTCACCCTGGACGAGCTCGCCGAGGCCATGGTCGACGAGGCCCTGCGCACGGGCATCTACCGCGCGCCGGCGTGGTCCGACAGGAAGGTGCGCACGCGCGTTCGCTGGTTCCTGGTCGAGGAGCTGTGCTCCACCGGCCAGCGGCGGGGCAGCCTGGAGAGCCTGGCCCTCGCCGAGGTTCGCACCGCGGGCATCGGCCCCGAGAGCGACCCGGGGCTGTACCCGCGCTGGAGCCGGGAGCTGGGGACGGATGAGGCCGGCCTGCACGATCTCCTGCGGCTCCTGACGGACTACTACCGGCGGCGGGGGATGGTCTCGGATCCGCTGCTCGGCCACCAGTGGAGCTACCAGGACGTCGAGGTGCGCGACGGCCTAGTGCGCACGCACGACCGCTACTACCCCCAGGGGCTCCACCTGGAGCGGGGCGCGCGCTCCCGCTACGCCCGGGCCTGGCTCGCCCGCAACGGGCGCTCGGCGGCGCAGGTGATCGCGCGCCAGGGGCTGCCCGATGGCGGCAGCCTGCCCGCGGAGCGCCTCGAGGCCTTCCTGCGCGAGCTGTGGGCGAGCTGGCGGGAGCGGGGCGTGCTGGTGCCGGTCACCCTCACCCGCAAGAGGGAGGGCGCCCGCCGCCGGATCGGCGACGAGGGCGAGGTTTGGCAGCTCGACGCCGAGAAGCTGGGGGTGCGCTGGACTCAGGCCCACCAGCGCTGCGGCGCCTGCGGTCGCGCCCAGTCGGTGCGCCCGCCCAGCGGACGATGCCCCGAGTACGGCTGCGGCGGCGGGCTCGAGCCGCGGGGCCGACCGCAGGAGCACTACGACGTCGTCCAGTACACCCGCGGCCGGTTCGTGCCCCTGCGGCCGCGGGAGCACTCGGCCCAGGTTCCGAGGCACGACCGCCAGGTGGCCGAGCGCGAGTTCAAGCGCGAGCGCGGCGGGCGCTTCAACTGCCTGGTCTGCACCCCGACCCTCGAGCTGGGGGTGGACATCGGCAAGCTCGAGATGGTGCTGATGCGCAACGCGCCGCCGACCCCGGCCAACTACGCCCAGCGGGCCGGCCGGGCCGGGCGCCGCAACCGGATCGCGGTGGTGTTCACCTACTGCGGCGGGAGCTCGCACGATCGGACCTTCTTCGAGGACCCGCGCGCCCTGATCCTGGGCGAGATCCGCGTGCCGGCCTTCTCCATGCGCAACGAGCCGCAGATCGCCAAGCACGTGCACTCCGCCGTGCTGACCGCGCAGCGGGAGGAGTCCGATCCCGAGGTGCCCGAGATCCTCGACCACGCCTTCCCCGCCTTCGTGCGGGACTACTTCTCCGAGCAGGTGCCCCACGAGGACGGCGCGCGCACGCGGATCCTGGACCGGCCGCGGGACCTCTCGACCTTTCGGCGGATGGTGGAGCAAGGACACGAGCGGCTGCTGGCGACCCTGCTCGAGGTCTTCGCCACGGCCTGGCCCGAGGAGGACCGCGAGGCCGTGTCCCGTGAGCGTCTGGCGGGCCTTCTGGAGGGGATGCCTGATCGGCTGGAGGCGCACCTGCGCCGCCTCTTCGATCGGGTGCGAGCCTGGCGGCGAGAGCGGGATCGCCTGGCCGAGACCGAGAGGGAGCTGGGCGAGCTCGAGGACGACGAGCGCGCCCGGCTGCGCCGCCTGCGCCATGCCATCCGGCAGCTCACGACCGCCGAGCGCCAGGAGAACTACGCCCTCTCCTGGCTCGCCGCGGAGGGCTTCTTCCCGGGCTACGCCCTGGCCCGGGACAGCGTGTCGGCGGTCTGCCTGGACCCCTTCCTCGAGCTCATGCGGCCCTCTCCCGTCGCCCTGCGCGAGTTCGCGCCCTCGAGCCTCGTCTACGCCAACCGCAACGTCCTGAAGGTGAGGCGGCTGCGGCTGGAAGCGGCCTCCGCCTCGCCCGGGAGGGGCGGCGGGCGCACGATGGAGACGTCCCTCGTGTGGCACTCGCGACAGGAGCGCCTGGAGGATCCCTCCCTGCGGCAGTCCGAGGGCGGCGACGAGGCGCCCATCCGGTTCACCTCCCTGCGGCTGCTCGACGTGGAGCTCACCCTCAAGCGGGAGATCGGCGATCGCGAGAGCCATCGCGTCCGGGCCGGGTACCACCTGGCGGGCCTGCCCCAGCCCTACCACTCCGGGGGGCGGCACGGCCTCGCGGGGGTCACCCGGGTGCGCTTCCTGCGCCAGCAGCGTCTCGAGCTCCTCAACCTCGGCGAGAGGCGGCGCGGCGCGCGGCCCTTCTCGCTCTTCCCCGTGTGCGCGGTGTGCGGCGAGACGCGCAGCCCCCGGGCGAGCGAGGCCGAGCTCGACACCTTCCGCCAGGAGCATGGCAGGCTGCACGGCGGCGCGCCCGCCGGCGACCACGCCCTGCACGTCGAGTTCCCCTCGGACACCCTGCACATCGGTCCCTTCCGGGACCGCGCGCCCGCCGAGAACGTCTTCGAGGGCCTGCGCGTGGGCGCGCGCCTGATCCTCGACATGGGCGAGACCGAGGTCGAAGGATTCACCTACCTCGACGAGGACCTGGGCTGGTGGGCGGTGCTCTACGATCCCATGCCCGGGGGCTCGGGCTTCCTGGAGCAGATCGTCGCCTTCTGGAGCGAGGTGGCCGAGGCCGCCGCCGGTGCGCTCGAACGCTGCCCGGCGCGCTGCGAGCGGGCGTGCTACGCGTGCCTGCTGCACTTCCACAACCAGCACCGTCACGGGGTGCTCGACCGGCACCTGGCGGTGAACGAGCTGCGGGCCCTGGCCCAGCCCCTGGATCTCGTGCACTCGATCGCTCCCGTGGCCCTGCCCCGGGCCTCCGAGGAGGCGCGCACCGATTCCGACGCGGAGTGGGACTTCGCCGAGGTCTGTCGCCAGAGGGGCTTCCCCGTTCCGTCCGCCTCCCAGCTACCGGTCGACCTCGGCGACGGCGATCGGACCGTTGCGGACTGGGCGTGGCCGCACGAGAAGCTCCTGGTGTTCGTGGACGGCCTGTCCCGGGGGCTGCACGGCGACCCGGGACAGCGACGCCTCGACGTCCTGCGCCGCGCCAAGGCGCGGCGCGACGGCTGGCGGGTCGTCGAGATGTCCGCCCAGGCCGTGCGCGACGAGGGGGCCCTGGCGATTCACCTGGAGGAGATCGCCCTGTACCTGCAAGGCGGACCCGAATAGGGAAGCTCCTGCGGCGAGTCGGACGCAAACCCGGCTTTGGGCTCGAGGGAGTCCGCGTCCACCCATCAATGCCGCGCGTCCACCGCCTCGATGATCTCCAGGACGCTGCTGGGATCGATTCTCTTCCGATACCGCACCACCGAGCAGCCGGCCGGCAGCTCACCTGCGCCGCAATCGCGGGATGCGTCGATGCACAGGATGAGCCTGTGCAGGCCTGCCGAGCGCAGCCGGGCGAGCTTCTGCTCGACGTAGGTCGCCGTCCAGAATCCGATGATCTCCAGGAGCCAGCGCCGCGTCCGGTCGCGGCGGTGCGTGATCGAGAAGTCGGGGAACACGAGGGTGCCCTCGACGGCCATCGGCTCGGGCTCGCGCACGAGCTCCCACTCCTCTGCCAGGCGCGTGAACTCGCGGGCGAAGCGCTTCTCGAGGAGGCTGTCGTAGAGCCTCGGAGCTGCCGCTGCGGGGATCGGATCGGCCGGTCCGAGCCTCAGTCGCCCCCGACTCTCCCGGATCACGCAGCTCGCCTCGAGGCGGAAGCTCCGGCTCCATGCCAGGAGGGGTATGAGCTCCGCCAGATGGCGGCCGTATAGCGAGGTCCGCTTGAACAGCGATAGCGGGCCGGAGATCTCGAGCGATACGGGCCCGTCTGGCTTGGGGCGCGAGACCGTGCAGATCAGTCCGCGCAGCCAGGCATGGCGCACGATCGCACGCGCATTGCCCTCGAGCATGATGGCGATCTCGGAAGAGCTCCTCAGGGCTGCCTGGGCGATGGCGAGGTTGCACTGGAGCGCGACCGAGGCCGCGGAGACGGTCGCTTCGGGTGCCTTCAGCATGCGCTGGCCGGGGAGGTCCGCGAACAGAGAGCTCTCCAGCGCCTCTACGGAGACGTCCAGCTCGCCGGCGATGGTCGCCATCACGGCTGCGCGAGGCCGGCGCCCGGCCGCCGACCGGAATACGGCCGCCCGCGCCTCCTGTGGCGGGACGACGGCGACCGTCTCTGTCCTGAACGCCCGGTCCAGGACGTTGACGGCGACCGCCCATCCCGTGCCCGTGCGAGCCTCTCCCGACAGACGGCCGAGGTGCGCGTCGAGCCGCCCTCGAGGCTCCCCGGCGAACGCCAGGTAGGCCTCGATCAGGTCGCGCACCCAGGGATGGTCGCGCTCGGTCAACCAGTGGGGTACGACCGCGCCATCGCGGACGCTACAACGGACCAGGGCGCCCTGACCGGAGCCCACGCCTCTTCCTCCTCGCCTGGCCGACCTCGGTGGTGTCGCGCGTCACCAGCTCGTAGACGATCGCGCGCTTGCCCGGCGCCGGCCGCAGCAGGCGCCCCACGCGCTGGACGTGCTCGCGCTCTCCCAGCGCCCCGCCCACCACGATCCCGACGTCGGCGTCAGGCACGTCCAGGCCCTCGTTCAGGACTCGCGCCGACACGAGCGCACGGATCCCGCCCCGCCGGAAGGCGGCCAGGGCGGCATCCCGCTCGCGGCGGCCGATGTCCGCCGTGATGGGCATGACCAGGTGATCGCGGGCGATCCGGTAGGCGGCCTCCTTGTCGGAGGTGAAGACGAGCACGCGGGAGTCGCGGTGCGTCCTCAGGAGCGCGCCGACGGTCTCGTTCTTCGCGCGGGTGAGCGAGAGGAGCCTGCGCGATCGGCGCCAGGCGGAGACGGCGCCCCTCCCCTGTGGAGTCCGGCCCGCCCACCGCAGGAAGTCGCTCCAGGAAGCGCCCGGCGCCAGCCCTCGGTAGTAGTCGAAGACCGCCGTGAACGTCTCCCAGCAGCCCTCGTACTCCTCGCGTTCCCCAGGTGTGAGATCGAGGCGGAGATCGATGAGCTCGAAGTCGGCGAGGTACCGCCCGGCGAGGTCGGCGATGGTGCGCTCGAAGATCAGGGGGCCCACCAGCTCCACCAGCCTCGAGGCTGCCGCTCCGCGAGGGGGCGTTGCCGTCAGGCCCAGTCGCCGGTGTGCGATGCTCATGTCGAGCGCCTCGTCGCGGACACCGCTGCCGAAGTGGTGGACCTCGTCGATGACCAGAAGGTCGAAGCGGTTGCCAAGGTGGTGCATGTGGCGCCAGGCGCTCTCGAAGGTCGCCACCGTGACTGGCCGGAGCTCCCGCAGGCCGTCGCCATAGCACCCGACCTCGAGCCTCAGCATCGCCGCCAGGACCCCGCGCCACTGCTCCAGGAGGATCCGGGTCGGCACCAGGCACAGCGCGCCACGGCCCAGATCGCCGATCGCCGCCACCGCGACCCGGGTCTTCCCGCTGCCTGTCGGCAGGGCCACGACACCGCGCCCTCCGGCCAGTATCCACGAGTCGCGCGCGGCCGCCTGATACCACCGCAGGTCCGGAGGATCGACCCTGGCGAGCGGAGGGAACGGCCTGGGTGCCGCGTCCTCGACCGCCACGCCCTCTGCCCTCAGCCTCTCCAGGATGCGCACGTGGAACCTCGCCGGAGCCCGGTAGCAGCCCACGCGGGCGTCCCACATCATCCCCGGCAGTCCCCCTGGATTGGAATCCGGCGGCCCACCCCGGCATACCAGAGTGCCGCGGTCGAACTCGAGCTTCAGCGCCATGCTCCCGGGTGCCCGCCCGGGGTTCCTCCGATGTCGGATCGGGGGACCTCCACGGGGGCCGCTGGTTGCGGGCTTCCGGTCGGAAACTCGGGCCTCCTGTGCCTGGATCGGATCCCACCCTGCCCGCCGGACTTGCCCTGATTCGCGCGACAAAGCGTGGCCCGCCACTGCGGCGACGTGGATGATGCGGGGGCGCCATGACGGATCGGGTCGCAGGAATGAAGATCGTCAACCTCTCCGCGGAGCCCCTCGGGAAGCTCCATTCGTGGATTCCACACGGCCTCGAGGCCGAGAAGGTGGTCTTCCTGCCCGACGCCTGCCCCGGCAAGGCGCCCCTGCCCACCGGCACGGCGGTGCTCACGCGGCAGGCGGACTGGCGCCGCCTCGCGGTCAGCGACTGCGGGTGCGGCATGCGCCTCCTGCGCTCCGAGCTGGAGCCCGATCAGCTCTCCCGGGAGACCTGGAACGCCCTGGCCGATCGCCTGCGCTCCAACAAGGGCGGGCTCGGGGATCTGGGCGGGGGAAACCACTTCCTCGACGCGCTGGTGGCCTACTCCGACTCGCGGATGCACTTCCTCGTGCACACCGGATCGAGGGCCGAGTCCGGCCACGTCGACGCCCTCGTGGACCGGCCCCCGGCCTTCGACGAGGAGTTCGATCGAGTCGTCGGATGGGCCGCCTCGAACCGCGCCGCCATCCAGGCCGCGGTGGAGGAGGTCTTCGGGCCGGTCGAGGAGCTCCTGGACCTGCCGCACAACTCCTACGAGATCCTCGAGGACGGCGGGGCGATCATCCGCAAGGGATCGGTGCGCGTCCTCCCCGGCGAGCTCAACGCCATCCCCAGCCACATGGCCGGCGACGTCGTCCTGGTGCGAGCTACCGAGCGGGTCGGCGAGAGCCTGCACTCGCTCAGCCACGGCACCGGCCGCAAGATGGCGCGCTCGGAATGCAAGCCACTGGCCGCGAGCTACGACTTCGGCGGCCTGCGCGACCGCGTCCTGATCCCGGACTGCGTGGCCGACAGCTCCCTGAAGACCGAGGGCCCCTTCGCCTACCGGGACCTCGAGGAGTGCCTGGCGCTGGTCGAGGGATTCGTCGAGGAGGTGGAGCGCTTCGAGGTGATCGCCTACATGGGACACCTCTGAGCGGAGCGCTACCGCAGGTCGTGCCCCGACCGCACCCGCGCGATGGGGTAGAGCCTGCCCTCCTCCAGGTGCTCGTCGAGGAAGTTCCAGGTGACCAGGCCGTCCTCGGACTCGGGCTCGAGGAGGTAGACGATGAGGTTGCCCAGGGGCTGGCCCGTGCGGCAGATCCAGGAGCCCTCCGGCCACTCGCGCTCGGCGAGCTCGGCGTCGCACTCGAGCTCCACCATGCGGTGACCCTGGAAGGAGCGGGTGCGGCGGCGGAGCTCGCGTACGGTGTAGAACTCCGCCCGGGCGCGGCCGGAGAAGGGCTCGAGCGCCACGCCGTGCAGGCGCAGGTTCTCGAGCACGCCCTCCAGCTCGGGGGGGAGCAGGTAGGCGTGGGGGCGGCGGACCGAGAGGGTCGGCTCGAAGCGGTCGAGGTGGAGCACCTGGCGGTCGAGCGGCTCGCCGGTGGGGCGGGGACGGCCGGACTCGTCGGGCTCCTCGACGAATCCCAGGACCGTGGCCAGCCGGGGCGCGGGAGCCAGGCGGTGGCGGAGGCCCACGACGTCGTCGGGCTGGGGATTCTCCCCGGCCGCGGTGGTCTCGGTTCGAGCGCGCTCGTGCAGCTCGCGGATCCGATCGCCGTGCTCGGCGACCCAACCGCAGATCTCGCGCACGAGCTCGCGCGTGGCCAGCACCCGCTCCTCGTAGGTGGCGTAGGCGTAGGCCTCCGAGAGGATCGACATCTGCCCCCGCAGGCCGAGGTAGTTGCCGCCGAAGCGGGGCTGGGCGGAGTAGGTCGCCCAGGTGTCGCGGGCGCGGTTGAAGTTGCCGTAGGAGAAGGTCTCCCAGCCCGTGCGCTCGCGAAGGCGGCGCGAGACCTCGGGGAGCAGCTCGTCCCGCGCGAGCTCGATGGAGGGCAGGAAGCCCGAGGGGTTGAGGGGCGCCGAATACGTCAGGTGATAGCGCACGAAGGAGCCGTTGGTCGTGTGCGTGTCGATCGTCACGTGCGGGTTCCACTCCGTGTGGAAGCGCACCTGCGCCCGCGCCTCGGGCGACTCGAGCTTGACGTAGTCGCGGTTGAGGTCCAGACCCTGCGCGTTGGGCCGGCGGCCCACGCCCTGCGCCGGGCCCACCTGGCCGGGGCGGTTGCGGGGGGAGAAGGGATCGTTGCCGTCGGCGTTGTAGATGGGGGCGATGGCGATCACCAGCTCCTCGAGGAGCGGGTGGTCCGCGTCCAGCGCCAGCTCGCGCGCCAGCATCAGGAGCGCCTCCTTGCCGCACACCTCGCCGGCGTGGATGTTGCCGAAGGCGAAGACGCGGGTGCGATCGTCGGCGGGGGCCTCGGCCACGTCGGCCACCGGCGGGTGAGCCAGCACCAAGAGGGGCAGCACGCGTCCCTCCACGCTGCGGCCCAGCTCTCCGACGCGCAGGTGCTCGGAGCGCTCCGCCAGGGCGGCGATCAGCTCCATCACCTCGGCGTGGGTGGAGGTGGCCTCGAAGCCGCTGCGCTCGGCGACCGTGAGCAGCTCGTCGGCGGGCGCGGCCGGGGCGGACTGGAGGCAGGCGAGCAGGAGCAGCGAGGGGATCATGGGTCCAGTGTAGGGCGAGGCCCGCGCCGGATTCGGTACGGACTCCGTAGGCGTGCTCTCCGGCCCGGGCCGGATCCGGGCCCTAGGACTCGCTGGTCAGCTCGCGCTCCGGCTCGGGCTCCGGTTCCGGCTCGGGGATCGATGCCTCGCCCGACTGCGGCGTGATCACGATCACCTCGATGTCCTCGTCCTCCTCGTCGAGCTCCTCGGGCGCGGCCAGGACCTCGGCGGACGGCTCGGCCATCGCCCCGAGCGCCGCCAGGGGGGGCTCTTCGGGGACGACCGACGGCTCGGCGGCCTCCTCCGGCTCGACCTCGCCGTCCACCGGCCGGTTGAGCAGGGCCGGATCGGTCTCCCCGTAGGTGTGGCCCAGCTCCTCCAGGGTCCGGCTGGCACCGGTCAGGGCGGCCTCCATCTCGGCCATGTGGTTGGAGATGCGGGTCACCTCGCGCAGGCGCTCCTCGATCGTCGCGATGCGCTGCTCGAGGTCGTCCCGCTTGCTGTGGAGCTCCTCGCTCAGGGTCCGGATCACGATCTCGGAGTACTCGCCGAAGACGTGGTCCGCGAGCTTCTGCAGGATGCCCGGGAAGGAGGCCTCCAGCTCACCCTCCACGGCCGCCAGGATGGCCTGGCGGGCGGGCTGGCCCAGGCGCTTGACCTTGGCGGCGCGCGGGATGCGGTTCGTCGGCCGGTCGGAGGGCCCGAAGAGGCGCCGGCGCACCGTGCTCTGGGAGCGGAGCAGGATCCAGTCCCAGAAGCTCTTGCGCACCGGAATCGACTGGGGATCCACCCGAGGCGCCGGCGGCCGCTCGCCGCCGGTGGCGTCCGTCTGGATCAGGCTGTGGCGCCCGATGGCTCCCAGCCGCACCTCGGCCGCCGCCAGGTCGCCGGCGATGCCCGGCGGAATCTCGAGCCCGGCCGATCCGCGGCCGACGCGCTCGGAGAGCGTCTGGTGCAGGGCCACCGCGAGGTCGTTCTGGCACTCCGCCACCAGCGGCCGCACGCGCTCCGTCAGGAAGGTGGAGAGGCTCGAGTCGTCGGTGAACCAGCCCTCCATGAGTCCCCGCAAGGTGTGCAGGGAGCGCGTCCGCGTGGTCTGTGCGCGGTCGCGGGTGGCGGCCAGCATCTCCTCGCCGACGCGCGCGAAGGCCTGCTGCCAGTCGTGGGACTCCAGTCGCCCCAGCACGTCCGCCTGCATGTGAGCGCGCGTGCGGCGCGACTCGAGGTCCTCCATCTCGCGGCCCAGCTCCTGCACCGCGGTGTGCTCGAAGAGCTGCCGCAGCTCGTCGCTCAGGCAGCCGGCCTGCCGCAGGCTGTCGCCCAGGAAGGCCACCAGGTAGTCGGTGCTGTTGAGATAGGACTCCAGGTCGTGGATGAAGTTGTCGAAGTCGGCCTCGCCGTAGAGCCCGCCCTCGCGCTCCTCCTCCGGCTCCGGCGATCCCTCGCCCCGGCTGCGCTGCATGAGGCGCTGGCTGGCGGCCCCCATGAGGTCCACCGGGTAGATCCGCAGGCGGCCCTCCTCGGCGGCGGCCTTGAGGGGGGCCGACATGGCCAGGTTCTCGAAGGCCTCGATGATGCGGATGGGGTCCTCGCGCTCCAGGCTGGGCACCAGGGTGCCGTCGGGCCGCAGGTCCTTCTTGGTGGAGTCCAGGTTGACCACCAGGAAGATGCGGCTGAAGAGCTCCAGGAGCTCGCCGAACTCCTCGAAGACCTGCTCCAGGAAGAGGTTGTCGGTCTTGACCACGAAGATGGCGCAGGCCGCGGTGTTGCGGAACTCCCGGGTCATCAGGTCGTAGCCGAACTTCATGCGGCTGTAGAGCCCGGGGGTGTCCACCAGCACCGCGCTGGACTTCTCCAGGGCCCCCGCCGGCAGGTTGACGTCGATCCGGCGCACGGCCTCGGTGAAGTGCACCGTGGGATCGAACTCCTCCCCGCGCTCCTCCACCCGGCGGATCTGCCCGGCCAGCTCGGTGTGGGCGCGCCCCACCTGCATGCGCATGGCCGCCGGATCGGTGAAGGTGTCCTGCTTGCCGTCGTAGCGCATCACCACGAACTCGCGGTTCTCGGCGTGCTTGACGAACACCATGCAGGGGTAGGCTGGCAGGCAGGTGACCTCGCTCACGTAGGACGCCGCCACCGCGTTCATGAGGGTGGACTTGCCGCTCTTGAGCGGGCCGAAGATGAGCACGTAGGCCTGCTGCCGGGCGACCTTCTCGCTCAGCGTCTGGAGCTGGTGGCGCAGGTCGAGCAGATTGGGAAGGACCTGCTGGACGGCGAGGTCGCTGGAGGCCTCGGAGAGGGTCTCCGCGCAGTGCCGGAGGGGATCCAGCAGCGGACGGACGGCCTCTTCGAACTCTTCGCAGAACTGACTGAGGAGGGTTCGCATGATGGCAAGGAGGGTCGGGCTGGAGTTGCAGCGGGAGAGGAGCCGCCCTGCCCGAGCGAAGCCCTCCCCCCGGCGATCGAGTGTAGCGCGCCCCTCCTTCAGAGCCTCACGCGAGGAGCCGGATTTCGCCGCGACTCTCCGCGGTCCAAGCCCTGCTCTGGCAAGGCCTTGCGAGCGGCCGGGAGAGCGGGGGTGCTCGCACCCCCGGCGATCGGGTCCGGGCGGGGTCGCGAAGCTGGGACGGTCGTGGGCCCGCTCGGTCTTCGTACCGGGGCGTCGCCCTCGCGCGCGGGGCGGACGCTGGTATCTTCCATATCATGAGCGTCCTCGATCGCCTGTTCCGCCTCCGGGAGGCGGGCACCACCGTACGCCGCGAGGCGTCCGCGGGCCTGGTCACCTTCGCGGCCCTCAGCTACATCCTCTTCCTGCAGCCGGCGCTGCTCTCCACCCCGGGCGCGGGCATGGACGCCGAAGGGGTGTTCTTCGCCACCTGCGTGGCCTCGGCGGTGGCCTGCTTCCTCATGGCTTGGTGGGCCAACTACCCCATCGCATTGGCGCCGGCGATGGGCCACAACATCTTCTTCGTGTTCACGGTTTGTATCGGGCTGGGGCTGCCCTGGCAGGAGGCCCTGGCGGCCAACCTCCTGGCGGGCCTCGCCTTCCTGCTCCTGGCCCCGACCGGCCTGCGCGAGCGGGTGATGGAGGCGGTCCCGGACTGCCTGAAGTTCGCCATCGCCGCGGGCATCGGCATGATGATCGCCTTGGTGGGCCTGGAGTTCGGGGAGATCGTCGTCGCCGACCCGGTCACCTACCTGAAGCTGGGCGACCTGAAGAGCCCCGTGGCGGTGCTGACGCTCTTCGGCCTGGCCCTGATGGCCGTCCTGATGGTCCGCAAGGTGCCCGGGGCGATCCTCCTGGGCCTCCTGGGGACCGCCGCGGCCGGGGCCCTGGCGACGCGCCTCCTGGACCCCGGGGTCGAGCTGGTGCGCTGGCGGGGCCTCGTGGGCGCCCCGCCCTCGCCCGCCGCGACCGCCTTCCAGCTGGACTTCGCGGGGCTCTTCTCGCGCCCCCTGGGCACCTGGCTCGCGGTGCTCTCCATCTTCCTGATCCTCGACCTCTTCGACACGGTCGGCACCTTGATGGGGGTGGGCGAGCGGGCCGGCTTCCTGAAGGACGGCAAGCTGCCGCGGGCCCGGGGCGCGCTGGCGGCCGACGCGGCGGGCACGGTGACCGGGGCGCTGCTGGGCACCAGCACGGTGACCAGCTACGTCGAGAGCGCGGCCGGCATCGCCGCGGGCGGCCGCACCGGCCTGACCGCGGTGGTGTGCGGGCTGTGCCTGCTGGCCGCTCTGGTGCTGTCGCCCATGGTGGAGATGATCGGCGCCGGGGTGAACGTCGCACCCGAGGGCGCAGCGGCGGTGCTGCGCTACCCGGTGATCGCGCCGGTCCTGATGGTCATCGGGGCCATGATGCTCGCCACCGTTCGCCGCGTGGACTGGGAGGACCACCTCGAGGCCATCCCGGCCTTCCTCACCATCATCGTGATGCAGGTCTCCTTCTCGGTCACCGACGGCATCGCCTTCGGTTTCATCAGCTACTCGCTCCTGAGCCTGGCGTCCGGTCGCTATCGCGGGACCTCGCCGCTGGTGCACTTCTTCGCGGTGGTGTTCGCGGCGCGCTACGCCTTCCTCGACATCTGAGACGCTTGCCGGCGCGGTGGGGATCGGGGACCGGGTCCTGTCGTATCTCTCCTCGAAGAAACCGCCAAGGCGCCAAGAGCGCCAAGACCGGAGGGGAGAGCCAACGGGAAGCCGATGCCGGGCGGGGAGCCTCGGCTGCCGGCCCCTTTCACCCTCGCCTTTCTCTCTCTCTTCCGGTCTTGGCGCTCTTGGCGCCTTGGCGGCTTCTTCGAGGGGACCCACCGCGAGATCCGATCCAGGGCGGCACCCAGTCCACGGGGGGCAGAGGCCGGCCGCGCGCGCGGGCGGGGCGGCGGCGGAGCTTCTCGAGCAGCCGGGCGCGGTGGCCGCGAACCGCCGCCAGGAAGGGCGCCGGCTCCACCGGTCGGCCCTGGCCCCGTCGTTCGTCGAGGTAGCGCGCGAAGAGGCGCGCCTGCTCCTCGCGCGCGAAGAGCTCGGCGCCCTCCAGCATCAGGCAGCCCAGGTCGTAGGCCGCCCCCCGGCGCGGGCGGGCGCGGCCGCCCCGGCGTACGTCGAGGAAGTGGATGCGGCGGACTCCCGTGTCGGAGGCGACCACCAGGTTGCGCGGGAAGAGGTCGCGGTGCGCGAAGCCCACGGCGTGCAGGCGGGCCAGCTCGCGCGTCAGCTCGTCGAGCAGCGCCCGGCGCTCGGCCGGCCCGGCGCCGCGGAGGGCCTCCGGCAGGGTCTCCGCGCCCGGCACGGCCTCGGTGAGGAGCGCCTGGAATCGCGGGATCCCCCGGCGCGAGATCCAGGCCGCGGCCAGGGGGCGGGGGGCCAGGAAGAGCCGCGCGCGCAGCCAGAGCAGGTTGGCGAGCTCGCGCCGGGCGGGCAGCGGGCGGCCCAGGACCCCCAGGAAGCGCCATCGCGCCGAGCCGCGCAGGAGGCCGGCCTTGAGGAAGACGCGAGCCCCGAGGAGCTCCCGGAAGCCGGCCGTGCCCTCGCCGCGCCCGGCCGCCTCGAGGACCGGCTCGACCGCGGCCTCGAGCCAGTCCGCGTCCGGCGCGGCCATCCGCAGCCGGCCGAGCGGAGTCTCCTGGCGGTGGTGCTTCACGGCGACTCCCCCCGGCGCGCCAGGGCGAAGGCCTGCATGGAGAGGAAGCGGAAGGAGTGCTCGAAGCCGACCAGCTCGAAGCCCTCCCCGGCCAGCAGCTCGCGCAGGTGCCCCCTCGCGATCGGCGCGCGACCGCCCGGCGCGCGCAGGCCCAGGCGGCGGCGCAGGGCGGGCCAGGAGGCCGCGTCCCAGAAGGACAGCAGGAGGTGTCGCGCGGAGACGCGCGCCAGCTCGGCCACCAGCGCCCGCCGCGCCGGCTCCTCGGCGAGGTGGTGCAAGAGCCGGCAGCAGACCACCAGGTCGACGCTGCGATCGCGCAGGGGCAGGCCCTCGATCGAGGCCCGCACGCAGCGCCGCGCCGCGGGGTGCTCGGCCAGCATGGCGGGGGAGAAGTCGATGCCCAGGTAGGGCGCGCCGCCGCCCGAGAGGACCGGGTGGAGCCGTCCCGTGCCGCAGGGCGCGTCGAGCACCTCGATCCCCTCGAGCCGCACGCCATGGCGCGCCAGGATGCGGCGCACCAGCAGGGAGTCGCGCGCCTCGGCCCGCGCGCTGCGCCAGCGCGAGCCGGCGTAGCGCTGGCCCGCGCCCTCGCCGCTCCAGCGCGAGGCCACGCCCTCGCCCGCGCGCGCCGGGTCCTGGCCGCTCATCGCAGCTCGACGACCGCGCCCGAGCGTACGGCCGCGGCGGGGATCGCGACCCGCCCCTCCCGCGCGCCCATGCGCCAGTGGGCCGGGCCCTGCACCCGGCCGGTCCCGTTCGGGCGCTCGGTGGTGTAGGGGACCCGGAGCCGGGCGAGGCCGCCCTCGTCCGCCGTCGCCCGCGCGCGGAAGGGAAGGACCAGCTGCGCGGCGGGGTAGTGCACGTCGAAGCCCACCTCGAGCGCCTCGCCCGGGGCTCCGCGGGCCTCGAGCACGGCCCCGGGCACCCGCTCCCAGATCCAGCCGGCGCGCATGGGGTACCGCGGATTGCGGGGATCCGGCCGCAGGCGGTCAAAGGACCGCGAGGCGAAGACCAGCCGGAGGCTTCCGAAGGGCTCGGTGACCACCCGCATGGGGCCGCCCGGCTTGCCGGACAGGGCCTCGGGCAGGAGGCGCGAGGCCATGGTTCGGCGCCACCGCTCCAGCTGCATCCGATCCTGGGCGTCGAGGTACTCGTGCTTCCGCTCCTGGCAGTGGACCTTCACCATGGTCTCGAGCGTGCGCGCGATGTCCCGCGTGATCAGCGCGTAGCGCGCGCGGCGCCGGTCGAGCACCCCGAGGGCCTCCGCCTCGGACTCGGCCAGGAAGAAGGCCGGCGGGTCGGCGAAGCTCCGCGCGCCCACGTAGCTGCCGAAGTTGGTCGCCACGCTGGGACGATCGGCGATCCACTCGATCCCGTGCCCCATGTCCCAGTGCGCCAGAACGCACCAGTCGCCGCCCTCTGGCGTGTGCTCGCGCAGCCACTCGAGGGTCAGCCGCTCGCCGAGCGGGTGGTCCCAGACCTCCGCGCCCCAGAAGACCCCGGGAGCGTCGAATCCCACGCGGATTCTCTCACGCATGGTGGCGGTGGCGTGGCACAGCGGGACGGCGACGAGCAGCAGCGGAACCCAGGCTCGCGCGGGCCATCGGACCAGGCGGCCGAGCGCCCACCCCAGGAGGACCGCCAGGGGGACCGCCAGCGCGTCGGCGAAGCGGCGCTGCATCAGGGCGTAGGCGGCCATGGGCGGGAAGCTCACCACCCAGGGCAGGAGCTCCCACCGATCCCTGCGGAAGCACATCCAGGCGGCCCAGCCCCAGGCCAACGGCGCGAGGGGGGCGAGCCAGCCCAGCGCCTCGATCACGGCCCCGAGCCCGCCGGCGGACCCGCCGAACAGGGGCAAGGACTCCTGCACGATGCTCATGAAGCGGTCCGCGGCCGACACCCACTCGCGGCCCTCGCGGATGCCGCGCGCGGGGCCGGCGTCGAGCAGCGCCAGGACCAGGCCCAGGCCGGCCAGCGAGACGGCCACCACCAGCGCGTACCGCCGACCGGAGGGGGTGCCGGGGCGCAGCCGGGTCCCGCCCAGCAGGAGCGGGGGCACGAAGACCAGCGCACCCAGCGCCAGGAAGGCCGGATGGAACCAGCTCAGGTTGACCACGATCCAGGGCAGCTCCTCCTTCCACGGGCTGGACAGCACCGCCGGGAGGATCGCGACGGCGGCCGCGAGGTGGAAGGCCAGCCCCAGCGGCGCGAGGCCCGGGAGCGATCGCCTTCCGCCGCGGACCAGGAGCCAGGCCAGGGCCAGCTCGACCTGCAGCACGTAGAGGAGCGAGGCCACCCACGAGCCCAGGAGCACCCCGGCGCAGAGGCCCAGGAGGAGGCCCCAGCCGGCGCCGCTCCAGCGGCGCTCGAGCCCCCCGCGGGTGAAGGCCGCCCCCAGTCCCAGCAACATGAGAGCGGTGAGCAGCGAGATCCACGCGTGGTGGTCGCCGTTGCCCAGCGTACTGTAGTTGATCGCGGCGAAGGTCAGGGCGTGGTACAGCCCGGCCGTCAGGGCCGCGGGACCTCCGGCGAGCATCCACCCGGCCAGGGCCGCCACCAGGGAGGCGAGCACGCCGAAGAGGAGCGGCGCCGTGCACACCCACACCTCGACGAAGCGCCGGCGCGCGACCTCCTCCCCGGGCGCGAAAGGCGCCGCGGCCGCGGCCAGGGCCGCGTCGTAGTACGGAGGCCAGGGGATCGGGGCCCCCTCGGGGTAGTTCATGTAGGGGTCGGTCTCGGCCACCGGAGACCCCTCCGTCAGGACCCGATCCACCCGCCGCGCGTGATACAGCCCGTCGGGCTCCATCGAGAAGAAGCTCGCCTGCTCCGCGCCGGCCGGCATGTGGTCGGCCTCGGGCCAGAAGTGGCGCGCTCCGCGGGCCAGCCGCGGCGCGAGGGAGGCCGCGAGCACCAAAAGCAGCACGAGACCCAGCCGGAGCGCGTCCTTGCCGGACGTCGCGGGCGGGGGCGGGCTCGTCTCGCGGTTCACTCTCGGTCTTCCGGTTCCGGGGCCAGGCACAGGACGAGGGATGCTACGGGATTCAGCGCAGGTCGACGATCCCCCCCCCGAGCACGGCCTCCTCGGGGACGCGGACGCTGCCGCTGGACTCGCCCAGCCGCCAGCGCGCGCGGCCCACCGGCCGGGCTTCTCCGTTGGGGGCCTCGGTGGTGTAGGGCACGCGGACCCGGGCCAGGCCGTCGGGGCCCACGGCCGCGCTCGACCGCCAGCGCGGCGAGAAGGTGATCTCGGGGTGGTCGATCTCGAGGTCGATCTCCACCTGCAGGGTCTCTCCCGGCTCGCCCCGGGCGAGGAGCGTCGCCCCGGGAACCCGCTCCCAGACGGCGGCCGCGGGGAAGGGGCCGGGGCCGTAGGGCACCTCGATCTCGGGCACGTAGATGGGGGAGAGGTACACGAGCCGCAGGAAGTCGATGCAGTCGCCCTTCTCGCGCTGGAGGGCCGGGTCGATCTCGTAGCCCTGGTGCAGGAGCCGGGCGCCGAAGGTCCGGTACCAGCGGTCGCGGGTCGCCGGCCCCTCGCCCGGGGCGTTGGAGAGGTACTGCGAGCCCTGGCCCGGGCGCAGGAGGCGCACCATGGTCGGAAGCACCTTCGTGTCGCGGCAGGAGATCAGGACGTGCCGCACGCGCCGCCGCTCGAGCAGCGCCTCGGCTTCGGCGGGGTTCTCGGCCAGGGAGAAGCGCCAGGGATCGAGGTAGCTCTCCTCGCCCACGTAGATGCCGAAGTTGGTGGCGACCGTCGGCCGGTGGGCCGCCCACTCGATGGTGTGTCCGAGGTCCCAGGCCGCGAGCACGGACTCCTCCAGCGGCGCCGGCCCCTGGCCGCGCAGCCACTCGATGGCCAGGCGCTGTCCGCGGCGAAGCCGGGCGTCCGGTCCGCGGCGGAAGGGCTGCCACAGGGCTCCCACCTCGAGGGCGGCCACCCGTCGGGCCATGGGGCCGGCCACCGCCAGGTTGGCGAGGCCGGCGCCGGCGAGGGCGAGGAGGACCAGGACGGCCGCGGGCAGGCGGCGCAACCACCCGGCGGGGCGCGCCCACGGAGCCCGGGACTCGCAGGCGAGCCAGCTCGCGATGCCCCAGCCGACGGCGATCGCCATGGGCGCGGCCAGGGCGTCGGAGAAGCGGCGCTGCACCAGGGCCTGCCACGCGAGGACGGGGACCGCGACCAGGATGGGCAGCAGCGGGAGCTCGCTCCTCCGGAGGACGCGCCAGGCGATCCACGCCAGGATGGGCGGCAGGAGCAGCGCGCCGTGGCCGAGGTACTCGAAGAGATCCGGCCACCCGCGGGTCCAGCTCCGCAGGAGGGGCTGCGACTCGTAGATGTAGGCCATGAAGGCGTTCGAGCGCCCGGCCCAGTCGAAGCCCTCCCGGATCCCGCGCGCGGGCCCCAGGTCGAGGGCGAAGAGGAGGGCGGCCAGACCCGCCAGGGCGGCGCTCACGAGCCAGGGGTAGCGCCGGAAGGCCGCGCCGCCCGCGCTCAGCGCGAAGAGCGGAGCGAAGACCAGCGCGCCGGCGGCGAGCTGCGCCGCGTGGAACCAGCTCAGGTTGACCACCATCCACGGCTGCGCCTCGGTCCAGGGGCTGGTGAGGATCGCGGGCAGGAGCGCGACCAGGGCCGCCAGGTGGAAGGCCAGGCCGAAGGCGGGCACCGCCGGGAGGGGCCGCCGCGCGTGGAGGAAGAGCAGCCAGGCCAGGGTCGCCTGCACCAGGATGACGTACATCAGCCCACCGACCCACGAGCCCAGGAGCAGCCCCGCCAGGACGCCGGCGGGCAGGCCGAAGCCCCATCCGGCGCGGGCGCGGGCCGGCCGCTCGCCGCTCAGGGTCTCCACCAGGAGCAGCAGCATCCCCGCCAGCAGGAGGGACACGAAGGCGTGGTGGTCGCCGTTGCCCACCGCGCTGTACTGCAGCGAGCCGTTGAAGAAGGCGTACTGCAGGCCGGCCACCAGCGCGCCGGGCGCACCCGCCAGGCGTCCCGCCGCGAGGACCACCGCCAGGGCGGTGAGGACCGCGAAGCAGGAGGGCAGGGCGGCGACCCCGTGCTCGACGTGCAGGGAGCGCGCCTGCGGCTCGGCTGGCGCGCCGGGCGCGAGCAGGGCCCACGCCACGTAGGTGTAGTAGGGCGGCCAGGGGATGCGCGCGCCCTCGGGGAAGGAGAGGAAGGGGTCGGTCTCGGCGACCGGGAAGCCCTCCTCCATCAGCCGCTCCAGGCGGCGCATGTGGTAGTGGCCGTCGGGGTCGCTGCTGAACCACCGCGACCGGTCCTGCGGTCGCGGCTCGTGGCCGATCCGGGTGTGGTTCACCTCGCGCACGACCCAGGTCAGGAGCATGGCGGCCAGGGCCGCCAGCAGGAGGGCTGCGGGTCGTCGGCGCGTCGGCATGGGCTGGCTCGGACCGGCGGGGGGCGCCGGGGGTGCACGAACTCCTGGGACAGTGCACTATAGCTCCCCCCAAGGGAGACCGGACATGGAGGAGCGATACGCGATCGACCCGCTGATGCACGACGGCCCCGTCTACGACGCCCTCAACACCTCGCTGGACGACCTCCCCTTCTACCTGAAGTGGTGCGAGACGGCCGGGGGCGGGCCGATCCTGGAGCTCTGCTGCGGCACCGGCCGCCTGACCCTCCCCCTGGCCGAGGCCGGCCTGGACGTCACGGGGGTGGACGTCTCCGGCGCCATGCTCGGGCGGGCCCGCGTCAAGGCCGCCGCCCGGGGGCTCGATCCGGTGCTGGCCCGGGGGGACATGCGGACCCTCTCCCTCGGGCGGCGCTTCGCCCTGGTGTTCATCCCCTTCAACTCCCTGCAGTGCGTCTACTCCGTCGAGGGCCTGGAGCGGATCTTCGAGGCGGTGAAGGCCCACCTCGCGCCCGACGGCCTCTTCCTCTTCGACGTCTTCAACCCCAGCATTCGGCTCATGCTCGAGCGGGAGGGCGAGCCGGTCGAGCGCTACCGCGGCACCCTCGAGGACGGCCGGGAGGTCGTGGTGCGCGAGCGCTGCCGCTACGACGCCGCGGGGCAGGTCAACCGCGTGACCTGGTTCCACCGCATCGGCTCGGAGGAGACCGCCTCGCGGCTGGACATGCGCTGCTTCTGGCCGCTCGAGATGGACGCCCTGCTGCGCTACAACGGCTTCCGGGTCCTCCACAAGCACGGCGACTTCGACGAGCGCCCCTTCGAGGCGGACTCGCCCAAGCAGATCTACGTGTGCCGGGAGGCGTAGCGGCGCCCGGCTTGACGGCTCCCGGCGGCCGTCCCTACACTCGCCCGGCTCGCCCTCGGGACGCAGGCGATGGCAGAGAACCCCACCGAACCGGAGGACACCACCGAGGACCTCGCCGGGCGGGCGTGGCGCGGTGAC
Organism: uncultured Planctomycetaceae bacterium; assembly: GCA_964615935.1. GTDB lineage: Bacteria > Planctomycetota > UBA1135 > UBA1135 > CAZTTG01. The sequence continues at coordinate 26,246 of CAZTTG010000005.1, forward strand.
GAGCGGAGCTTCCAGGTGCTCTACGAGAGGATCGCGCCCGCGCTCTACGCCTGGGCCCGGCTCCGGATCCGTCCGGCGAGCCGCGTCCACGTGGATCCGCAGGACCTGGTCCAGAAGGTCTGGCTGCGCGCGGTGCAGGCCTTCGAGCGCTTCGACCCCCGCAGTCGGAGCTTCCGCGCGTGGGTCTTCACCATCGCCAAGAACATCCTCCTGGAGTGCTTCCGCCAGCTTCGCAACGCTCCCCAGGGCGACCCCGACGCGGGTCCCTCCACGAGGCTGCGCGTGCTGGGCAGCCTGCCCGACGAGGTGACCTCCATCACCGATCGGCTGGCTCGCGACGAGTCGATTCAGCGCTTCGTGGACTGCGTCGAGAAGCAGGACGCGGAGGACCGACGGATCCTGATCCTGTGCGGGCTGGAGGGCGCGAGCTCCCGGGACGTGGCGGCCCTCCTGGGGCTCTCGACCGAGGCGGTGGCCAAGCGCTGGCAGCGCCTGCGGGCACGGCTGCGCGAGCAGCCCTGGGCCCGCGAACTGCTCTCGGACGGAGGCTGAGCGGGGTCCCGTCGGGCGAAGGACGTGTCACCCGGGCGTCCCGTCGCCTTCCTTGCCCTCCATCCGGCCTCGCAGTAGCCTGCGCCGGGCCGCACCCGCTGCGCAGCGCGGCCCCACGGCCAGCTCGGAAGGGGAGAGGTGAAGCAGCGACTCCCGGCGCGTCTCGCGTGGATCCTCGGCGCCACCGCCGTGGGCGCGATCGCTCTGGAGCTCGCGCTGCGCGCGGCGGGGTTCGAGCATGCGCGCCAGCCGGCTCCCATCGCCATCTGGAACGGCGAGGGGGTGTGGGAGCTCGAGCCCGGCCCGCGGCTGCACGCGGAGGATCCCGACTGCCTGTGGGCGCCCCGACCCGGCGCGCCCATTCCCTGGGGCCGCGGGGAGCGCGTGAACGAGCACGGCCTGCGCGGGCCCGCGCTCCCGATGGAGCGGCGAACGGGAGCCCTGCGCATCGCCTGCCTGGGCGACTCCACGACCTTCGGCTTCGGCGTGGCCTGGGAGGAGAGCTGGTGCGCGCTCCTGGCGGAGATCCTCGAGGTCCGCGGACAGCCGGCCGAGGTGCTGTGCGCGGGCGCGATCGCCCACACCGCGCGGCAGGGCCTCGCCCGCTGGCGCCACCGAGTGCGCCCCTTCCGGCCGGACGTGGTCGTCGCCGCCTTCGGGGCGGTGAACGAGCACCACGCCGCGCTGGGCGGCTCCGACGACCAGAGGATCCGCCAGCAGAGGGGGAGCCTCGGGCGGGCCCTCCGGGACCGCTCGAGGATCCTGCACCTGGCGGCCTTCCTGGGCGAGCGGCTGAGGCGGGGGCCGGGATCGGAGCGCGAGCGCTGGGAGGCCCGGGTCGAGCGCGCGCTCGCCGGGGCCCGTCAGGCCCGGCACGCCGACTGGCCCGGAACGCGGCGCGTGTCCCCGGCGGAGATGGACGCGGCCCTGACGGCGCTCGACCGGGAGGTCCGCGCGACCGGCGCGTGCCTCATCCTGGTCGACATGCCCCGCGGAGCGTGGTCCGAGGAGGTCCTGCCGGTCCTGCTCCGCTACACCGAGACGGTTCGCGCCGTGGCACGACGCGAGGGCATCCCGCTGTTCGAGGCGCGCGACCTGTTTCGCGCACGCGAGGCGGCGGCCGCGGAGCGAGGCGAGCCCCTCTTCCAGGCGAACGACGCCTGGCATCCGACCCCGGCCGGACACCGCCTCTTCGCGGAAGGCCTCGCCCGGCTCGTGCTCTGAGAGGTACGGAACCCGGTTCCGTACCTCTCAGGGGCAGAGCAGGAGCGACAGGAGCCCGCGGAACTCGACCGTCAGCGGGTGCTCCTCGCCCAGCACCTGGAAGGCCTCCTCCAGCGCCTTGCGGGGGGCGCCGTCGTCGAACCGCAGGTCGCGCTTGGCGGCGGCCCAGAGCTCCTCCAGGGCCTCCTCGTGCCGACCCGCGGCCATCAAGGCGCGGCCCAGCCGGATGCGCGCGGCGAGGTCCTCGGGATTCGCCTCGAGCGCGGCGCGCAGCTCCTCCACGTCGCCCGCCTCCTCGGCCAGCTCGAGCTTCGCGCGGACCCCGGCCGCCTCCTCGGACGCCTGCTCCTCCTCGCTCAGGCGGGCGAAGACCTTGCGGGCCTCGGCCGCGCGGTCGTCGGCGATCAGCATGTCCACCATGGCGATGCGTACCGAGGGATCGGGCGATCCCTGCCGGGAGACCTCGCGCAGGAGCTCGATGGCCTCCGCGCGCTGGCCCTGCGCCTCCAGCTCGCGCGCCGCCGACACCGGATCGCCGCCCGGAGCGGGACCCAGGTGGCGGGCCAGGAAGTCCCGGATCTCCTCCTCCGAGCGGGCCCCCACGAAGGCGTCCAGCGGCCGGCCGTCCCGGATCAGGATCACCGCCGGCACGCTCTGGATCCGGAAGACGTCGGCCAGCTCGGGGCTGCGCTCGACGTCCACCTTGGCCAGGACGAAGGCGCCGTCCATCTCCCTCGCCAGCTTCTCCAGGATCGGACTCAGGGTGCCGCAGGGCGCGCACCAGGTGGCCCAGAAGTCGATCAGGACGGGCACCTCGCGGGAGCGATCGACCACCTCCCGCTGGAAGGAGGCGGCGTCGACCTCGAAGACGGGGGCGGGGCGGTCGGCGTCGGTCATGGGGGCGGCTCGGGGATCGGGGGCCGGTGGCTGGAGGGAGGATGGGCCGCCATCCGGTCCATTTCCAGGACGGCTCCCCGAAAGCCCTCACGTTGCAGCGCAGCAGCCCGTACGAATCTCCCGAGAACGGGGAAGAGGGTCCGCTCCCGGCCGCGGCACTTCGTAGGCTGGGCCCGCGGCCCGGTGCGGTGCCGTGGCCGCCGGACCCTCGGGATCATGAAGCTGCAAACCCGGAGAACGCTGAGCCGGCTGGCCTTCCTGCTGCTGGCGGGGACGCTGATCCTCGGCAGCGCGGCTCCCCACGGCCACGGCTTCCACGACTGCGGCCACGGCGGGGAAGACGGGCAGGAGCCGGATCCCTCGCCCGAGCCGCTCGACGACCTGTGCCCGGTCTGCCTGGCGTCCGCCCTGGAGGCCCCGGTCGTCCGCTTCGATCCGGGGCCCGGCAGCCGGTGCCAGATCGTCTCTCCGCCGCGGGCCTGTGAGCCCGACGCGGCGGAGCCCTGGTCCGACGCTCATCCGCGCGCGCCCCCGGCAGGGGCCTGAGCTCCAGGACCCGGCCGTCGCGCCCCGGCGCGGCTGCCTCCGCGTGCCCGGGAACCGGCGTTCCCGGGCCGTCGATCCGTCCCCGGCGGACGGGTCGGACCCAGCGGCTCCCCACCGGGGCACCGTCCCGCCATCCTCCCCTCGCGGACTCGAGAACCATGCGCGCAACCACCGTACACCCCCTGCCACCCCTCCTGCTCCTCACCTTCACCTTGCTGCTCTCATCGATCCTCTCGGCCCAGGCGCCCTCGATCCAATCGCCTGGAAAGCCCGGCACCACCAGCCAGACCGACCGCTTCTCCAACGAGTTCAATCCCGCCCTCAGCCTGGTGATCGACGCCACCGGCGATCACATGTGGTTTGACGACGACGAGGCGACCGACGGCGCCAGCCTCGACCTGAGGAGGGCCGAGCTCATGGTGTCCTCCTACATCGACCCCAAGGCCTGGGCCTGGGCCGTGGTGGGCTACCACGGCGACGCGCTGAACCTCGAGGAGGCCGCCATCGAGTACATCGGCTTCGAGAGCCACCTGAGCCTGCGCGGCGGCCGCTTCTTCGTCGACTTCGGCAAGCAGATGCAGGCCCACCCCGAGGAGCTGCGCACGACCGAGCGGCCGGCCGTGCTGCGCGCCTACCTCGGCGAGGAGCTGGCCGGCGACGGCGCACAGCTCGACAACTGGCACGCCGTGGGCCAGGCGACCCTGGTCCGCTACTCGGTGGGGGTCTTCCAGTCGCTGGTCGGCCACCACCACGAGGACGCTCACGCGCACGACGGGAGCGACCATGGCGTGGAGCCCTTCGTGGAGGATCGCCTGGGCATCGGGGAGCTCTCGCTGACCGGTCGCCTGACCGCCCTGCGGGACGTCGGGGAGCACGGCACCTTCCAGGCGGGCGCCTCGGCGCGCCACCTGCCCGAGTTCTCGCTGGTGCACGACGAGCTCCAGGAGGACGGGCTCCAGAACACCGTATGGGGCCTCGACCTCACCTATGCCCACGTGGACGACACGGGAATCAAGACCTGGACCGGCGGCTGCGAGGCCCTGCTCCTGACCGGGGACGTCGGCGGGCACGTGCACGAGGCGGAGTCGCTCGACGGCTCCGCCGACCAGGAGATCGAGGTCCTCGACGACGACCTGTGGGGCTTCTACGCGTACCTCGACCGGGCCTGGGACCAGTACAACAGCGCCGGGGTGCAGCTCTCCTGGCACGAGGCGCCGGAGGCGGGCACCCCCGAGGTGAGCGAGCTCGACGTCTACTACACGCGCATGCTCTCCGAGTTCCAGCGGCTGCGCCTCGGGGCGACCGTCGCCGACCACGAGGATCAGGGCGAGTCCTATCGCCTCATGATCCAGTACACCGCCTTCATCGGCCCGCACGGCCACGGGATCAACTGGTGATCGGAGAGGATGCCATGTACGCCCATACCCACGTCCATCGCCGCGCGCTGGTCGCCCTGCCGGCGGCCCTCCTGCTGCTCTCCTTCGCCACCCCGCCTCCGGGCAGCAAGCCCCTGAAGGTGGTGACCACCATCCCCGACCTGGCCGACGCGGCCCGCGAGATCGGCGGGCCGCGGGTCGAGGTCCGATCGCTCAGCAAGGGCACCGAGAACCTGCACGCGGTGCCGGTCAAGCCCTCCATGATCGTGGCCCTCAGCCGCGCCGACCTCTTCGTGCAGATGGGGCTCTCGCTCGAGTGCTCCTGGGTGCCCGAGCTCCTGAGAGCGGCCCGCAACAGGCGGGTCCAGCCGGGCGCGCCGGGCTTCGCGAGCTGTTCCGAGGGCTGGGAGGCGATCGAGGTGCCGGCCGAGCTCACCCGGCGCGAGGGCGACCTGCACCCCGAGGGCAACCCCCACTTCAACATCGACCCGCGCGCCGGCCGGCACGTCGCCGAGCGCGTGTTCGAGGCCCTGGTGCGGATCGATCCGCCGGGGCGCGAGCTGTACGAGCAGAGGCGCGACGCCTACGTCGAGCGGCTCGAGGCGGCCGAGGCCCGGTGGAAGGCGCTGGGCCGGCGACTGGCCGGCCGCAAGATCGCGGTCTACCACCTGGAGTACAACTACCTGGCCCTCTACCACGAGATGGACATCGCCATCTCCATCGAGCCCAAGCCGGGCATCCCGCCCACCGCCGCGGACGTGGCGCGCACCATCCGCACCATGAAGGAGCAGGAGGTCGAGGTGATCGTCAGCGCCCGCTGGTCCAACAACCGCACGGTGCGGAGCATCGCCGAGAAGACCGGCGCGCGGGTGCTGGAGCTCCCCAACCAGGTGGGCGGCGCCTCCTGGGCCGGGAGCTGGATCGCCATGATGGACGGGATCCACGAGCGCCTGCTGGAGGCCTACGGCCTGCCCCTGGAGCCGCCGGAGGAGGACCGTTGACCGCCGGCGAGGCGCTGGTCCGCCTCGAGGGGGCCGCCTTCGGCTACGACTCGAGGGCCATCGTCGAGGGCGTCGACCTGGACGTCGGCCCGGGCCGCTTCCTGGGGATCCTGGGGCCCAACGGCGCCGGGAAGACCACCCTCTTCCGCGGGATCCTCGGGCTGCTGCGCCCCCTCTCCGGCACGGTGGAGCGGGGCGCCACCCGCCTGGGATACGTGCCCCAGCGCGAGACCCTGGACTCCATCTACCCCCTCACGGCCCTGGGGGTCGTGCACATGGGGGCCTACGGCCGGCTGCGCGGGCTGCGCGGCCTCTCGCGAGGCGACCGCCGCCTGGCGGTCGAGTGCCTGGAGCGGGTCGGCCTGGAGGACCGCGGACGGGAGTCCTTCGCCTCGCTCTCGGGCGGGCAGCGCCAGCGCGTGCTGCTGGCCCGGGCGCTGATGGCCCGACCCGAGGTGCTGCTGCTCGACGAGCCCACCAGCGGCGTGGACCGCGCGGCGGTCCGGCGCATGCTGGCGCTGCTCGAGAGCCTGCGGTCCGAGGGCATCGCCATCCTGATCGTCAGCCACGAGATCGGGCTGATGCGCCGGGTGGCCGAGGACTTCCTGTGGGTCCAGGACGGCCGGGCCCGCCACTTTCTCGCCGAGGAGCTGGACGAGGTGGAGGCCGTGGGCCTGCTGCTCGAGGGCGGCCAGCCCCCCTCCGCCCCGGGCGAGGAGGACCGCTGAGATGGCCGGCTGGACCGAGCTCCTGGACCTCTTCTGGTGCGCCATCACCGCGGCCCTGCTGGCCGGGATGGTCTGCCCCCTGGTGGGCTGCTTCCTGTACCTGCGCCACACCAGCTTCTACGGCATCGCCCTGCCCCAGTTCGCGGCCGCCGGCATCGCCTGCGGCTTCGCGGTGCTGGCCTCCTTCGGGGGCCTGCTCGGCCTCGCGCCGGCTGAGGCCGCCGAGCTCCTGGAGGACTCCCATACGGCCCTGAACTGGCACCTCTCCTGGGCCGGGGCCTTCACCTTCGGCGGGCTCCTGCTCCTGGTCCTGACGGGACGGCGAGGCGGCAGCGAGGTGGCCCGGGTGGCGGCGGCCTTCGCCATCGCCTCGGCCGCCACGGTGCTCTTCGCCCACGCCTCGCCCACGGGCGAGATCTACGTCCACGAGCTCCTGCGCGGCGAGATCCTGGCCATCGGCCCTCACGAGCTGGAGACCATCGTCGCGGTCCTGACGGCGGTCCTCCTGGCCATCTTCGTCTTCCACCGCGATCTCCTGATCGTCAGCTACGACCCCGAGACGGCGCGGGTGCTGGGCAAGCCGGTGCTGGCCTTCGAGGCGCTGCTGCTGCTGCTCACCGGGCTGACGGTCTCGGTGGGGGTGATGACCGTGGGCCCGGTGGTGGTCTTCGGCCTCCTGGTCCTGCCGCCCATGGGGGCCCGCGGCCTGGCCCGCTCGATGCGGGCCTTCTACTCCTGGGCCAGCATCCTGGGGCTGGTCTCGGCCATCCTGGGCGTGTGGATCTCCTTCATGAGGGACCTGCCGCTGGGCCCCACCCTGGTGGTCTCGGCCGCGATCCTCTGCGTTCCGGGCTGGCTCGTCGGGCTGGCGCGCCCACGTCGGGCCTGAGCGCGGTAGGATTCCCGCTCGCAACGACACCACGAGGGATCCATGCCGAATCAAGAGAAGAAGGGGAAGGGGCTCCTGGCCTCGGTTCTCCTGTGGGTGCTGGCGGCGGTCATCATGCTCGCCGCCAGCGCGTACCAGAAGCGCACGGGGCCCACCCACGAGCTCCGGGGGACGTTCCAGCTCGGCGGGGAGGAGCACCGCTTCGAGCTGATCCGCAGCGGGAGCACCGACTCGGACGCCGAGGTGCGGATACCGGACCCGGGCGGCGGCGTGAGGGGTCAGCTCCTCTACAAGCGCTATCCCACCGACGATCCCTTCGCGCCCCTCCCGATGGAATCGGTGGACGGCGAGCTGCGGGCCCACCTCCCGGCCCAGCCATCTGCGGGCAAGCTGGAGTACTACGCGGTCCTGGAGACGCCCGGCGGGCCGCTGCGCGTCCCCGAGGAGGAGACCCCCATCATCCGCTTCAAGGATCCGGTGCCCCTCGTGGTCCTGGTGCCCCACATCATCCTGATGTTCATCGCCTTCCTCGTCGGCGTGCGCGCCGCGCTGGGGGCCTTGCTGCGCCCGGTGGGCATCCGGGGGCTCTGCTGGACCACCCTGGTGCTCCTGACCGCGGGGGGGATGATCCTGGGGCCCATCGTGCAGAAGTACGCCTTCGGCGCCTACTGGACCGGCTGGCCCTTCGGCACCGACCTCACCGACAACAAGACGCTCATCATGTGGCTGGCCTGGGTGGGCGCGCTCGGGGTTCTCCTGAGGCGGTCCTGCCCGCGGGACTGGATCGGCCGGATCGCGGTGCTGCTGGCCGCGGTGGTCATGCTCGCGATGTACCTCGTTCCCCACAGCATGCGGGGGAGCGAGCTGGACTACAGCCAGCTCGAGGAGGGCGCGCCGGCGGAGGAGGAGAACCGCTGAGGCGCCGCCCGCGCGCGCCCGAGGGCGGAAGCTCGTGACTCCCCCGCCATGGGTGGCGTGGGCGACTGGGTCCCGGCTAGCATGGCCGCACGGAGGTCACCATGGCGCGCCGTCCCCCGCCCGTCCCCGAGCCCATCGACGCCGACGAGGTCGTCCGCGTGTTCCGCGAGCTCGGCACCTATGCGGCGGTGGCGCGTGAGCTGGGATGCCATCCCGAGACCGTGCAGAGGCGCCTGGCGGCGCGCGGCATCCACCGGCGCCGGCGGGATCGGCGCGGTCCGGCCGCGCTGTACTCCGCGTGGTGGAGGATGGTCCGCTCCTGCACCGACCCCGGCCACGCGGCCTATCCCTCTCACGGAGGCATGGGCATCCGCGTGTCCGCGCACTGGGCGCAGAGCTTCGAGCGCTTCAAGGCGTGGGCCCTGGATAACGGCTGGAAGCCGGGCCGGGTTCTGGCGCGCAAGGGCGGGAAGGGCCACTTCACCCCCGGGAACTGCCGCTGGACCACCCGCTCGGATAAGCAAAGGGGAAGGGAGCTCCCCCCGCGCCGCCTCGTGCCGGCCTTCGGCGAGCGGAAGGGGATCGCCGAGTGGTCGAGGGACCGGCGCTGCCTGGTCGGCTACGCCGCTCTCATGACGCGTCTCACGAGGGGGGGATGGCCCCCGGAGGAGGCCATCTCCCTGCCGGCGGGGGCGCGCCCGTCCCGCCGGTGCAAGGCCCGGGGGGGGCGAAGCGGGCGCGGAGCCCGGCCGCAGGTCGACTGGGCCGAGGCGATGCGCCGGGTGGTCGAGGGCGGCGAGAGCCGCTCCCGCGTGGCGGGGGAGCTGGGCGTGCCCCTGGCCACGCTGTCCTGGCGCCTCGCGCGGGCCGGCGTAGTCATCCGGCCGCGGCGGCGCAAGCGCCCCGAGGACGATCCGCTCTACCTGATCTGGCTGTCCATGCGACGGCACGCCCGTGTCCAGGGTGGCATGCAGCTCATCGTCCCGGAGTGGGACGACCACGAGACCTTCCGGGTGTGGGCCCGGCGGAACGGCTACCGGCGCGGCCTGAACCTCGTCTGCCTCGACAAGAACCGCGGCTGGTCGCCGCAGAACTGCCGCTTCGTGCCCCGGCGGGAGATCCCGCACTACTGCCGCCCGGTCGCCAAGCACCGGCAGCGCAGGCCGGTGTGGACGGTGGAGGCCTTCGGCGAGGAGAAGGGGCCGACCGAGTGGTCCCGGGACCGCCGCTGTGCGGTCTCGCTCGCCACGCTGCTCAGGCGGCTGCGCGGCGGCTGGGATCCCGGGCAAGCCCTCACCGCCCCCACCGGCGACACCCGGCGGCCCCCGCGCCCCCGGCGGCCGATCACCGCCTTCGGGGAGACCAAGGGCATCACCGCGTGGTCCCGGGATCCCCGCTGCAAGGTGACCTACCCCGGGCTGCACGACCGCCTGCGGCGCGGCATCCCGCCCGAGGAGGCGCTGACGGCCAGGCCCTGGGAGCACGGCCACCCCTCCGAGGCGCAGAAGCCGGCCCGCTCCCGCTCGCGGCGAAAGAAGAGCTCGACCCGCAAGGCGCGACGGCGCCGGTGAGCCGCCGCCCGGGCCCCCGCCTACTCGAGCTTCTCTGCCCGCCGATCCGCCCCGTTCTGGTGCAGTATCAATGCCTTCACCACGCCCTCCTCGTCGCGCACGAAGGTGATCTCGGCCTCGACGACGCGGTAGAAGAAGCGGTCCTCGGCGGAGGGATAGATGCGGAAGGCGTCCTGCAGGGTGAGCTTCGCGAAGAGCCCCTGGGGCTCCAGGGTCACGTCGAAGACCGCCATGACGCCCAGGCGGTAGCGGCCGACGTAGTCCTCCAGCACCTCGCGATCGACCTCGATGGCGCGGCGGACGCCCAGGGGCTCGACCTCCTTGCCCAGGAGGTTGACGAAGAGCCGGTCGGCCGCGCGGTCGACCAGGCCCGAGGAGGTCGTGGCCAGCACGGCCACGGCCACGCGGCGCTCGGGGTGCAGCGCCAGCCAGGAGTGGTAGCCGCCGGTCTGGCCGTTGTGCCAGATGGTCGCCCCGCCGCTGCCGAAGTGCCAGCCCAGGCCCATGCCGTCGTGGCCGCCGCCGGGCTCGAAGTGCTTCTTGCGGGAGAGGGCGATGGCATCGGCCAGGGGCGTGTCCTGCGGATCGAGCTGGGCGCGCGCGAAGAGCAGGAGGTCGTTCACGCTGGAGCGGATCGCGCCCGCGCCCGCGAAGACGTCCATGTCCCACAGGGGCTGCTCGCGGCCGTCCACGTCGTAGCCCCGGGCCAGGCGCTCGCGCATGGAGGCCGTGAGGTCCACGCGCGTGTCGGCCAGACCCAGCGGCTCGCACAGGCGCTCGACCAGCAGCTCTGCAAAGGGCGTCTCGTTGGCCAGTCCGAGCGCGTGACCCAGGAGGCCCACCCCGAGGTTGCTGTAGGCGTACTCCTCCCCCGGCCCCCGCCTCAGCCGAAGCCGACCCAGGCCCGCGTAGAGCTCCTCGGGGTGGTAGTCGGCGTAGGGGCTGCTCGGGTCCGCGGGCTTGAAGTTGCGCGGCATGCGCGGCAGGCCCGAGCCGTGGGTGGCGAGGTGGACCAGCGCGATGGGGCGCTCCTCCTCGAAGACCGGCATCTCCACCCCCTCCGGCAGGAGCGCGCTCACCGGATCGTCCAGCGCCACCAGCCCGCGCGCGACGGAGTCGGCCAGGAGGAGTCCGGTGTACACCTTGCTGATCGAGCCGATCTCGAACACCGTTTCCCCGTCGGGCACCCGCGGGTCGCTCCGGGAGAGGCGGCCGAAGCCCCGCACGCAGACCTGGTCCTCGACCAGCGCGCCGGCGACGAGGCCCACGACGATCTCGGCCTCGAGCAGGGGGGCCACCATCTCCTCGACCAGGACCGGGACGTCCAGCGCCGGGGCCCCGGGCGGCTCCTGGGGGAAGGCCGGGCCGGCGGCGAGGGCGAGGACCAGGGCCGGGAGGGGCCCCCGGCGCAGGGGGCGGGGGAGGGCGGGGAGACGAGGGGGCATGGGGTCCTCCGCGGGGCTGGGCCGCATCCGGGCGATCCGGCGCAGGGTACGCCCGGCGGGCGGTGATTCCCATCCGGTCCACCCCGGTCCCGTCGCGGCCTTGACAGCCCCGGTCCGCGTGTGACCATGAGCCCTCCTGGAGATCGGGGAGTCGATCCCTTGAACGAGCCGATCGCCGAGCTGCCGTCCTGCGTGCGTGAGCTCCTGTGGGAGTACGATCCCAGCGGAGTCTCCTGGGAGGAGGACCGCGATCTCGTGATCCAGAAGGTGCTCGCCCGCGGGAGCTGGGAGGCCGTCCGCTGGGTGCGCCGCCGCGCCGGCGACCGCGCCCTGGCGGAGCTCATCTCCCGCACCCGTGGCCGGTGGCTGAGCCGCCGCCAGCTCCGCTTCTGGCAGCTCGTCCTCTCCCTGCCGGAGGACCGCGTGACCGGCTGGCTGGAAGCGGGGAGCCGGACGATCTGGGAGGGGCGGGCCGGATGAGCGCTCCCGAGCTGCACCCCGAGGTCCTTCCCCCCGAGCAGGCGGCCGCGCTGCGCGCCCTGGGGCCGGTCGCCCGGCGGGAGGGCTTCTACCTCGGGGGCGGGACCGCCCTGGCGATCCACCTGGGCCACCGCCGCTCGCTGGACTTCGACTGGTTCGCCGAGGGCGACATGGGCGAGCCCGAGGAGACCGCCGCCCGCATTCGGGAGGCGGGCATCCCCCTCGAGGTGCGGCAGACCGGCCGGGGCATCCTGCACGGCGCGCTCGAAGGGCTGAGCGTCAGCTTCCACGCCTACCGCTACCGCCTCATGCAGCCGCTGCTCCCCTGGGAGGAGTACGACTGCCTCCTGGCCTCGGTCGAGGACATCGCCTGCATGAAGCTGGCGGTGGCCGCCCAGCGCGGGGCCCGCAAGGACTTCATCGACGTCTTCGCCCTGGTCCGCTCGGGCTTCGACCTGGAGCGGATGCTGGAGCTCTTCCGCGCCAAGTACGAGCTGCGCGACGCGGGGCACGTGCTGGTGGCCCTGACCTACTTCGACGACGCCGACCGGGAGCCCATGCCCTCCATGCTGTGGAAGGACGACTGGGCGACCGTCAAGGGCGAGATCTCGGGGTGGGTTCAGGAGCTCGTGGGCTGAGCCCTCACGGCCGGCGCACCAGGATCTGCAGCCCGTAGGAGGTGCCCGGCTGCAGGGGTGGCTCGCCGATGGGGTTGCCCAGAGGTCGGTAGCGCTCCCCGATCCAGGCGAAGAGATCCCGGCCGTAGTCGCGGCCGAAGAACTCGAAGCCGTACTCGCGCGTGGACTTGTGCAGCAGGATCACCCCCTCGGGGGGATCGGCCTCCAGCTCGGCGATCATCGCGTCCTCGCCGAAGAGGATCAGCTCCGGCGGCATGAAGTTGACGAAGCGCGTGGGCGTTCGGCGGCGCGAGAGGTAGTTGAGCATGACGCCCTCGGGCAGGACCAGCAGGGTGTCCTCCGGCTCGAAGATCTGCTCGATGGCCAGAAGGGCGGGCTTCAGGATGAGGCCTCGGGCGTCGGTCCAGAAGCGGTCGGCGCCCTCACCGATGGGGATCGACTTGCCGTGGACGACCCTCTGTCGGCCCTCCACGGCGAGGGGCACCTGCCTCTCGTGGTAGAAGTCGTTCGAGACGCGGCCGAAGCCCAGGGCCGCCGCCAGACCCAGGCCGGCCGCGCCCCAGCGGAAGACCTCGCCCGAGCCGCCCAGGCGCCGCAGCCCGGCCGGGATCCAGCTCGCCAGGGCCGCGGCCAGCAGCGCGCCCGCCGGCATGGCCAGGGCGAAGCCGTAGTGGTGCACCCGGGCGTCCAGGACGATCTTGAAGAGCAGCGCGAAGGCGAGGACCGAGAGGGAGATGCGCAGGGCGCAGGCCCCGCGCTCGGCCGCCGAGACGGCGCGCCGCCAGCCCAGGGCCGCGGCGAGTCCGGCCGCCAGCATCAGCAGGGGCAGGGGCGTGGCCGTGCGCAGCCATTCGACCTCGGCGAAGGCCAGCGAGGCCCCACCCAGGGCGGCCGCCGCGGCGACCGCGGCGCGCCACCTCCCCCCGCAGCGCAGGGCGAGGTCCAGGCCGGCGAGCGCGGCCAGCACCAGGGCGATGCGGCCGCTCCAGGCGAGGAGGATCCCGAGCCGCCGGCCGGGGTCGTCGAGGCCCATGCCCCGCCTGTAGAAGTCCAGCTCGGAGGCCTCGCTGAAGAGGACCCCCGGCCACGAGCCCAGCACGCCGATCAGGGCGTCGCCGGCGGGCATGGCGGTCGCGAGCAGGATCCAGGCCGCGATGGGGGGGACCAGGGCGGCTCCCGCGAACAGGGCCAGCCCGCGCAGCCAGGTCGCGCGAGGCGCGGAGTGCGCCGCCAGCGAGAGCGCGAGGCCGACCCCCGTGCCCGCGGCCGCGGCCGCGAAGACCTCGGCCTTGGTCAGGAACACCAGGCCCAGGAGGAAGCCGGCCCCCGCGAGCCACGCGATGCCGCGGCCTCGCCCGTACTGCCCCACGGCCAGCAGCGCCGCGATCGACAGGAAGACCCCGTGGGTCATCTCGTGCGAGTAGGGGCAGATCCAGTTGTAGTTGCCGATCCCGACCAGGTGGCCGAAGCCGAAGATGGCGAGGAGGGTCAGGACTCCGGCGAGGGCCGCGGCGCGGTCGAAGGCCGCCTTCAGGAGGGCGAAGAGCGCCAGGCCGCACAGGGCCAGGATCGCCAGGTTGGCCCAGGCCAGGGTCCAGAAGCCGGTCCCGAAGAGGGCGAACCAGAGGGCGCCCAGGTAGGGCGACAGCGGCCCGTTGAACCAGGCCAGGTCGCGGTAGAGCACCTCGCCCTCGGCGATGCGCCAGGGGACGTACAGCTCCCGGCCATAGTCGACCTGCACGTCGCACCAGCGCCCCCAGGACCACCAGGCCAGGCCGACGAAGGTCAGGGCGGCGAGCAGGGGGCCGACCCAGCTCGCGACGCACCGGCCGATCGCAGTCCCCGACGAGCCGCCTGACCGGGAAGGGCCCGGAGGATCGGGACGAGGGGGCGGGGGTCTCGACTTCTCGCTGTCCAAGGGCGTGACCGATGGGAACGGGGCTCGATCCTACTGTCGCCGAGCCCCCGCTTCTCCCCCCTGTCCTCGAGGTCCCGCCCCGCACACCGGGACCGGCCCCGGGCTCGGACTTGACGTCGGGGGCGGGGCCGACGGATGCTGGAGCCCTGGCCGAGCCGCTCGTCCGCCATGTCCGTGCTCAATCCCACTCCCGATCACCTTCTCGTCGACGGCCGTGGCCGCCCGTACTTCCTCTGGGACCTGGACATGAGCCTGCGTCGCTTCGAGGAGCTGCTGCGGGAGGGCGACCGCGACACGCGGGCCTACCTGGTCGGCAAGCTGATGCGACAGGCCAAGCCCGACGACGTGTTCCGCTTCGTCGCTCCGGGGGAGATACGTCGGCTCTGGCCGCATCTCGAGCGCTTCCTGGGCGGCACTCGCGCGTTCTGGCGGTGGCTGCTGGCGACCTGGAGCGAGGCCGGGCATGGCTAGCTCCCGGCTCACACCCCTGCAGGTGAGGGTACTCTCACTCCTGGCCGGGATCGATCCACCCTGGACCCTGACGGGTGGGGGCGCGCTCGCTGGCTTCCATCTGGGGCATCGCTGCACGCGCGACCTGGACCTGTTCTGGCACGGCCAGTCCGCCCTCGAGACCCGCGGGGACGAGGTCCTCGGCCGGCTTCGGGACTCCGGTCTGCAGGTGGATCTCGTCCAGGGCTCCGAGGCCTTCCAGCGGCTGCGCGTGGTGGACGGTGAGGAGGTCCTCATCGTGGATCTCGTCGCCGAGCCGGTACCCACCGTCGAGGAGCCGGCCGAGGTGCAGCTCGCCTCGGTGAGCATCCTGGTGGACACGCCGCACGAGATCCTGGTCAACAAGATGTGCGCTCTCCTCCAGCGCTCCGAGCTTCGGGACCTCCAGGACGTCCAGGAGCTCCTGTCCCGGGGCGGGGACCTCGCCCGAGCGCTGGGCGACTGTCCGATCAAGGACGGCGGCTTCTCCCCCCTCACGCTGGCCTGGGTTCTGAGGGGCCTCCCCGTCGAGACCATGGGTACCGTGGCCGGGTGGGAGCCGCAGGAGGTCGAGGCGATGGCGGGCTTCCGCGACGAGCTCGTGCGCCGGGTCGCGTCGGCGGCGGCGCCGGAGGGCTGAGGCGTTCGGCTCGCGGCCCTATTGCTCCTCCTCGTCCCCCTCCCCGTCCAGATAGCCCATCCCAGCCAGCCGCTCCAGCACGTCCTGCGAGGGGACGATGGCCTCCGGATCGCGGCCTCCCAGAAGGGTGCGGAGCTTGAGCGCCGTGCGGTGGGCCCGCAAGAGCTCGGTGTCCCAGCGGGCCCGCTCGGCCTCGAGGGGGGACTCGCCCGGCGCGATGGCGCGCAGCTCGCGCGGGTCGGCGTCCAGGCGCAGCAGGAAGGCGGCCTGATCGTCGGAGGGGCGCAGGGCCTTGCGCTCGTTGGTGCGCAGGGCGCGCAGGCTGCGGCGGTCGATCATGAGCTCGGCCAGGGCCGGCTGGGGGTCCATGGGCCGGCCGCGCAGCAGCGGCGCCAGGTTACGGCCCTGCACCGCCAGGGGGCCGCGGTGGCCGGCGTAGTGGAGCAGGGTGGGCATGAGGTCGATCAGGCGCACCTGGTCGGGGATCACCCGCCCCCCCTCGAGCTCGCCCGGCCAGTGCGCGATCAGGGGGATCTTCAGGACCTCGTCGTAGAGGGTCTTGTTGTGGCCCTTGTTGCCGTGCTCGAAGAACTCCTCGCCGTGGTCGGAGGTGACCACGACCAGGGTATTCTCGAGCATCCCGCGGCCTTCGAGCTCCTCGAAGATCTCGCCCAGGATCTGGTCGGTGAAGCGGATCTCGCCGTCGTAGAGGGCCAGCAGGTGCTGGAGGTCGCGCGGATCCATGTCCGCCTTGATGCGGCCGTCGGCCATCAGGCGGCCGCTGATGTCGCCCTGGTAGTCGGGGTCGAACATGCGGTCGTAGGGCGGCGGCGGCTTGAAGTCGTAGTGCACGTCCCACAGGTGCAGGAAGAGGAAGTAGGGCTCCTGCGAGTCGCGATCTCGGGCCCAGCGCCGGACCTCGTCGCGGGTCCGGGGCCCGGTGACGTCCATGTGCGAGACGTCGCGGTGGGAGCGGGCGCCCTGGCGCACCTGGGCCCCGGTGGCCGAGTCGGGGGTGGTGATCATGCAGCTCTGGTACGCGTCGAAGCCCTGCCCCATCCCGAAGACCGGGTGCAGGTAGGGGCCCCCGAAGAAGCCGGCGGTCTCGTAGCCCTCGAGCTGCAGCAGCTCGGCCAGGGTCCAGTGCTCGCCCGAGAGGGCGAGACCGTTGTCCACCAGCCCGTGGGTCGAGTCGTAGAGGCCGGTGAACAGGGCCGCGTGGGCGGGCAGGGTCCAGGAGGTGGTGCTCACGGCGCTCTCGAAGCGGACCCCCTCCTCGGCCAGCCGGTCGATGAAGGGGCTGGTCGGCCGCTCGTAGCCGTAGCACGAGAGGTTGGCCGGCCGCAGGCTGTCGATCGACACCAGGATGATGTTCGGCCGCCCGTCGTCGGTGTCGGCGGGGCCGCCACAGCCCGCCAGGCAGAGGACGCCGAACGCGAGGGGGGCGAGGCGCGGGAGTCTCGAGGAGGCGTTCATCTGGGGGATCGTAGCAGCCGTGCGTACGCTCGACATCATCGACCGTTTGACCCGCCGGCCCCCCTCGCCCGGGGATAGAATCCGCGGCTCATGGACGAGCGCGGCGATCGATCCGGACCCCTGCCGGCCTCCCCGGCCCCCCCCGAGGCGGCCGGGGGCCTGCTGGAGGGCCTCAACCCCGCCCAGCGGGAGGCGGTGCTCCACGATGAGGGGCCCCTGCTCATCCTGGCCGGGGCGGGGACCGGCAAGACGCGGGTCATCACCTCGCGGGTGGCCCACCTGGTGGGCGAGCGGGGGATCCACCCGGGCGAGATCCTGGCCATCACCTTCACCAACAAGGCCGCCCGGGAGATGCGCGAGCGGGTGGCGCGCATGAGCCGGCAGCGGGGGATGTGGATCAGCACCTTCCACTCCACCTGCGCCCGCCTCCTGCGCTTCGAGATCGAGGCCCTGGAGGGCTACACCCGCGACTTCACCATCTGCGACACCACCGACCGCAACCGGCTGATCAAGGAGCTGGTCAAGAAGGCCGGCTTCGATCCCACCCGCTTCAAGCCGGCGGCCCTGGGGGCGCGCATCAGCTGGCACAAGAACCACCCCGAGGACCCGCGGGGGGCGGGCGCCGCCTGGAGCGATGAGCTCCCCGGCCTGGAGGACGAGGTCTTCCGGCGGGTGTCGCGGGACTACGAGGCCGAGATGCGGCGCTGCAACTCCCTGGACTTCGACGACCTGCTGCTCCTCGTGCTGCGGATCTTCGAGGAGCGGCCGGGCGTGCGCGAGGCCTGGTCGCGGCGTTTCCGGCACGTGATGGTGGACGAGTACCAGGACACCAACCGGGTCCAGTACCGCCTCGTGCGGCACCTGGCCGCCGATCACCGGGACGTGGCCGTCTGCGGCGACCCCGACCAGTCGATCTACGCCTGGCGGGGGGCGGACGTGCGCAACATCCTCGACTTCGAGCGCGACTTCCCCGGCGCCCGGGTGGTGCGCCTGGAGCAGAACTACCGCTCCACCCAGAACATCCTGAAGGCCGCCCAGGGCCTGATCTCCCACAACCGCCAGCGCAAGGAGAAGGACCTGTGGTCGGCGGGCGAGGAGGGCCCGCTGGTCCAGTCGGTCGAGTGCGGTGACGAGGACGACGAGGCCCTGGAGATCGCCCGCCGCATCGAGGAGCTGCGGGCCGAGGGCCGGCCCCTCTCCGAGGCCGCCATCTTCTACCGGGTCAACTTCATGCAGCGGGCCCTGGAGCAGGCCCTCGCGCGCCGGCGCATCCCCTACGAGGTGGTGCGCGGCACGGCCTTCTTCGAGCGGCGCGAGATCAAGGACCTGGTGGCCTGGCTGCGATTGGCGGTCAACCCGCGCGACGACGAGGCCTGCCGCCGGGCCCTGGGCGCCCCCTCGCGCGGAGTGGGGGAGAAGAGCCTCGACCGCCTGGCAGGCTGGGCCGCCGACCGGCGCGTCTCCCTCATGCGGGCGGCCGCCTCCCAGGAGGCTCGCCTGCAGCTCCGCGGCCGCGCCCGGTCCGGGACCGCGGGCTTCGCGCGCCTCTGCGAGGAGCTCTCCGACCTCGCCCGGCAGGCCCCCGCCGGCGAGGTCCTCGACCGGCTCATCGAGCAGACCGACTACTGGACCTGGATCGCCGGCCTGGAGGAGCGCGACGAGACCGACCGGGCCGAGAACGTCGAGGAGCTGCGCAGCCGCGCCGAGACCTACGACCGCGAGAACCCCGAGGGGAAGCTCTCCGGCTTCCTCCAGGACATCGCCCTGGTCAGCGACGCCGACGGCGGGGCCGAGAGCGAGGTGGACCGCGTCTCCCTGATGACCCTGCACACCGCCAAGGGCCTGGAATTCCCCGCGGTCTTCGTGGTCGGCCTGGAGGAGGACCTCCTGCCCCACGCGCGCTCGATCGCCGCCACCCTCGAGGGGGGCGCGCCGGACGAGCAGGGCATCGAGGAGGAGCGCCGCCTGCTCTACGTGGGCATGACCCGCGCGCAGCGCGAGCTGACCCTGACCTGGGCGCGTCTGCGGCGGCACTTCGGCCAGCACAACTACACCGCGCCCTCGCGCTTCCTGGAGGAGATCCCGCCCGAGCTGATCGAGGGCGAGGCCGACGCGGATCCGGCCGACGAGGCCAGCGTGCTGGGCGAGTTCGCGCCCGGCGCCGGCTTCGAGGAGCTCGCCATCGGCGATCGGGTGGCCCACGAGCACTTCGGCCAGGGTCGGGTGGATCGCCTCCTGGGCCGCGGGATCAACGCCCGCGCCACGGTCGTCTTCGACCAGCACGGGCCGAAGCAGCTCCTGCTACAGTACGCGGGCCTGAAGGTGGTCCAGAGGAAGAACGGATGAGCGACGCGCACGAGGACGGCGGCGGCGAAGGGCTGTGCGCGCGGCTGGAGGAGCTCCTGGCGGAGGCCCGCGAGGCGGGCGCCCTGGGCGAGCTGGCGCCGCTCCTGCGCGAGGCCCTGGCCGCGGACGCCGCCGCCGCCCCGCCCGAGGATCCCACCGGCGCGGCCATCCCCGAGCGCTTCGGCATGGTCGGAGACAGCCCGGCCATGCGGAAGGTGTTCGCGCTGCTCGAGAAGGTCGTGGGCAGCCAGGTGCCGGTCCTGGTCCAGGGGGAGACCGGCACCGGCAAGGAGCTGGTCGCCAAGGCCCTGCACCAGAAGGGCGCGCGGGCCGAGAAGCCCTTCATGGCCGAGAACTGCGCCGCGGTGCCGGCCGAGCTCCTGGAGTCCGAGCTCTTCGGCCACAAGCGCGGCTCCTTCACCGGCGCGGTGGCCGACCGCGCGGGGCACTTCGTGGTGGCCGACGGCGGCACGGTCTTCCTCGACGAGATCGGCGACATGCCGCTCGCCATGCAGGCCAAGCTCCTGCGGGTGCTGCAGGACGGCGAGATCCGCCCGGTGGGCTCGAACAAGAGCCGCAGGGTGGACGTGCGCGTGATCGCCGCCACCAACCAGAACCTGCGCACCATGTGCGGGCAGGGGACCTTCCGCGAGGACCTCTACTTCCGGCTCAACGTGATCACCATCCAGCTCCCCCCCCTGCGCGAGCGCAAGGGCGACGTGGCCCACCTGGTGCGCTTCTTCCTGAGCCGCTTCGGGGGGGAGATGGGCCTCGCGACCCGCATCGAGCCCGAGGCCCTGCGGGCCCTGGAGCGCTGGCACTGGCCGGGCAACGTCCGCGAGCTGGAGAACGAGGTGCAGCGCGACCTGGCCCTCTCGGGGGGCCGGATCGGGCTGGACGACCTGTCACCGGCCGTCCGCGCAGGGGTATAGGCGGCCGTCCCCGCCCCCTCACGGACTCCCGGGCCGGCCTCCCGGCACGGGCGGCATGATCCCGGCCCGGCCATGCGCTAGGCTGGGTCCCCCTCCCCGGCACACCATGCGATCGATCCGCCTCCCCCGCGCGCTCGGGGCCGCCCTGCTGCTGGCCCTCCTCCCCCTCCCCTGCCCGGCCCAGGGGGCCGGTGACGCCCCCCGCCCGACCCAGGCGGAGCAGGAGGTCGAGAGCCTTCGCGCCCGGGCCCTGGCGGCCGAGCGCGCCGGCGAGCTCGAGGCGGCCGCCGAGGCCTGGCTGGACGCCGGCCGCCGGATGCCCCCCGGCTCCGATCGCGACCTCGTGGTGGGACGCGCCTTCGATCTCAAGGCCCGCCTGGCCCTGCGCCGCGAGCTCGCCTCGACCCATCGCGCCGACTCCGAGGCCTTCGCCGGCCTGGCGGTCGAGGCGGTCGCCGAGGGGGGGGTGACGCTGAGGGGCGAGCCCCTGGCCTGGTCCGAGCTCCCCGTGCGGGTCCTGTCGCGGATCGCGGCCAAGGCCTCGATCTCGCCCCAGGCGCAGCTCGGCCTGGTCCTCGAGCAGCTCCGGGCCGAGGAGGCGGAGGAGGTCGAGATCGCCGAGCGCGAGCTCGCGCGCATGATCCGGCGCGGCCTCTACGAGGAGGCCGAGGTCTTCGGCCTGATCGCGCGCTGGCGCGGCGAGGCGGTCCCCGAGGGCGGGTACGTCTTCCTCGGCGCCGAGGGCCGCTGGATCACCGCCGCCGAGGCGGCCGAGCGGGCCCACCGCGAGGCGGTGGAGGCCCTGGTCGCGAAGCTCGCGGCCGCTGCCAATGGCGACCGCGACGGCCTGCTCGCGAAGCTCCGCGAGGAGGCGGGGCCGGCCGAGATCCTGCGCGCCCTCGAGCCGCGCTGGATGGCGGCGGTGGAGACCCTCGGCAGGGGGCGCATCCTCGAGCAGCTCGAGCGGGTGGCCGATCAGCGACGCGAGCTGGACGCGGCGCGCGAGGACGCGCTCGAGCTGATCTTCGACGAGGAGGAGTACTTCTATCCCTACAACCCGCCCAACCCGCCGCACAAGGCCTCGGACTACCCCAGGGTCCAGCGCCGGGTGGACGAGCTGGTGAGCGCCGCGAGGCTCATCTGGGAGGTCCCCAAGGGCGTGCGCCTGCCGACGAGCTTCCGCCGGGCCCACGAGGAGCTCTCCTGGCTCCTCTCGATCGGCGGGGAGGAGCCCCTCTTCGCCCTGCCCGCGGAGCTCCCCGTCTGGATCCTGGGGCTGCCGCGGGAGCTGGAGCGGGTGGAGCTCGCGAACTTCGCCTGGAACGCGCTCGAGCGCGACGAGCTGGCCCTCTCGCGGGCGGTCCGCGGGCGCAACCAGCGGCTCTGGCAGGAGGCGCCCCGCCTCGAGAGGGAGCTCTCGCGGCCGGCCACCCTCGACGAGCGGCAGGTCGAGATCACCAACGACTACCGGGACATGCTGGGGCGCCCCGCCCTGGCCTGGAACCCCCGGATCCAGGCCGCCTGCCGGGGCCACTCCGACTACCAGGCCAACTCCGGCAACTTCGGCCACGAGAATACGCACGACCCCGCGCGCCGCTGGCCCGCGGACCGCATGCGCCTCGAAGGCTACGACTTCGGCGCGGCGGAGAACTGCGCCATGGGCCGCGGGGACCCCCTGTCGGCCCACGTGGGCTGGTGCCACTCCAGCGGGCACCACCGCAACCTCCTCTCCGCTCACCACCGCGAGATGGCCAGCGCCAACGCGGGCGGCATCTGGACCCAGTGCTTCGGACACGGAACGGACTTCCTGGAAGATCTCCAGCCATGACGCGATTGATCGTGGAGGACGGCGGCAAGCGCCGCGCATTCAAGGTCGGCGACGGCACCCTCACCATCGGCAGCGGCGGCGGCGCCAGCCTGAGGCTCTCCGATCCGGCCGCCGCCGAGGTGCACGCCGAGCTCCTCCTGCGCGAGGGGCGGGCCACCCTGCGCCTCAAGCCCGGGGTGCTGCCGCCGCGGGTGGCGGGCCGGCCCGCCCAGGGGGAGACCGCGGTGGGGCACGGCCAGACCATCCAGATCGGGGCCTCCCGGATCACCGTGGAGCTGCCCGGCGGAGCGCCTGGCGCGGCCGCGGCCTCGGTCACCCCGGTGCGAAGGCGCTCCCCGGCCGGTTCGACCGCGCCTGCGCGCGGG
>CAZTTG010000005.1:48604-73385 GCA_964615935.1 uncultured Planctomycetaceae bacterium
GCGCGCGGGAGCCGGCGGGCCCGCCAGGAGGAGCCCGAGGAGGAGAGCCAGTACCAGGGCAGCCGGGCCTGGCGGGAGCGCAAGAAGAAGGACAACGCGACGCGCTACCTGCTGATCTTCCTCGGCGCACCCCTGCTGATCGTCGGGGTGGGCTACCTGATCAGCCTGGCCATCCCCTCCGACGCCGAGGAGCACCACCCCGAGCTCTACCTCGGACGAGCCCAGGAGCACCTCGAGCGGGGCGAGTGGGACCTGGCCCAGAGCGACCTCGACGAGATCGACCTGGAGCGCTGCTCGATCGCGCTCCGCCGGTCGGTGGGCGAGGTCCAGGAGCGCGTCGACGAGGAGAAGGAGAAGCGCCAGCTCGCCTTCGAGCTCCAGAACCGGGGCACCCGCTACCTGGACCGCAAGATCAAGGAGTTCGAGAAGGAGCGCCTGCAGGGGGTGCTGGAGCTGCCCAAGCTGCGCGTCTACGTGAAGCGCCTGCGCTACTTCAAGGCGACCTGGCCCAAGCACCCCGAGATGGCCTGGGTCGAGGGGCAGCTCGAGCGCTTCGGCGACCGCGTCGACCTGAGCGTGCCCCCGACCTTCGCGGACATCGAGTTCGAGATCAAGATGCTGCGCGGCTCCAACCCGCGCGACTGGCCGGAGTGCTTCCGCATCCTGGAGCGCTTTCAGGAGAGCGCCGTGGGCGCCGAGCTGGACTCCGCCATCGCCCTCGAGGCCCAGACCCGCGCGGATCGCGACGAGTGGGTCAGCGAGAGCATGAAGTACGCCCGCTGGCACCACGAGCTCGGCACCAAGGACGGCAAGTACGACTCCAGCCAGCTCGGCAAGTCGGTCTCCTGGCTGGTACGGGTCATCCAGTACGCCGACGACCCCGGCTTCGAGGACGAGGCCGCCCGGCGCCTGCTCGACTTCGAGAAGGACTCCCATATGCCGGTGGACATCGAGCCCCGGCTCAACGGCTACCGGCGCAAGGAGCCGGAGATCTACGACCGGCTGATGCAGAACCCGCTGATCAAGAGCTACGCGCGGGAGAAGGGGCTGCCCCTGACGGCGCGCGAGTGAGAACCCGCGGGCTCGGGGATCGAGCGGTGTCCCGGTCCCGCCGGCGGCCGCACCCTCATCCGAACATGAGATCCACTGCGCTTCTCCTCCTCCTGTGCCTGGCGGCGACCGGGCCGGCGGGCTGTGACACCTCGGGCCGCAGCGGGGCGGGGAAGGACCGGGACGCGGCGGGGGGGCTGGAGATCGTCTCCCCGACGGGTCGGGAGGTGATCCCCCGCGAGGGGTACATCGACTGGCTCGTCCACTACAAGGGCGAGCGCCTGGCCACGCTCTTCGTCGAGCACCGGCTGGTCGAGCGGGAGGCGGCGCGGCTGGGCCTGGAGGCCGACGAGGCCGAGGTCGAGCGCCGCATCCGGGCCGACATCGAGGACCACATCCGCTTCGGGTCCTTCGCGGGGCAGGACGAGTGGGAGCGGAAGATGGGGGAGTCCGGGCGCACCCTCGGGGGCTTCCGGGCCCAGCGGCGCCTCGAGCATCGCCACCTGCTGCTGACCGAGGGAGTGGTCCAGCGCACCCTGCGCTTCTCGGAGCAGCGCGTGGAACGCGAGTGGCAGGAGCGCTACGGCTACCGGGGGCACCGCATCGAGGCGCGCCTCATCAGCCTCGAGGTGCGGGTCCCGGAGCCGCCGGAGGGAGCCAGCCAGGAAGACCTCCGGCGTCTCTACGATCAGGCCGGGGACAGGGCGATGGCCCGGGCGGAGGCGCTGCGGCGGGAGCTGCTGGACGGCGCCGACTTCGGCGAGTACGTGGAGCGCCACAGCGTGGACCCGGAGAGCCGCGAGCTCGGCGGCCGCGTCCCCGGCGGATTCCCGCCCCCCGGCTGGGATCCGCTGGTCGTGGACCGGCTGATCGAGCTGGAGGTGGACCAGATCTCGGAGCCGGTGCTCGCCCGCGGAAGCTGCCACCTGGTCCGCATCGACGCGAAGCGGGTGACGCCCCTGGAGGGCGTGCGGGACGCGATCCTCGGCGGGCTGGCGGACGTGCGCCCGAGGGCCGAGGACGCGAGGGCTCTCCAGCAGGAGCTCCTGGAGGGGGCCGACTGGGCGGTGCGGGAGACCATGTACGCCCCGATCGATCTCCACGGCGCCCGGCCCCGCGAGGAGATCGTCCTGACCCTGGAGGGCGCCCCGATCGCCCGCGGGGAGTACGGCGAGTGGCTGGCGCGCATCCACGGCGAGGTCCAGGCGCTCAACTTCACGACCATGTACCTGATCGGAAAGCGGGCCGCCGAGATGGGGTACCACGCCTCCCCCGAGGAGGTGGCGGCTCGGGTCGAGGAGGACCTCGAGCTCAGGATCGCGGGCCCCTTCGGCGGCGATCGCCGGGCCTGGCTGGGCCACCTCGAGCAACACCGGCGGACGGAGGAGGCCTTCGAGCGCGAGCAGTCGGTCGTGATCACCTTCCACGTGCAGGCCGACAAGATCCTGATCGCCCGCCGCCGGATCCCCGAGGAGGAGGTCCGCCGGAGCTGGGAGGCCACCTACGGACCGATGGGTCGACACCTGCTCGCGCGCGTGCTTCGGGTGGACCCGGAGCTGCCCGAGCTCGAGCCCTCCTTGGGCCGCGACGAGGTCCGGCGCCGGCTGGCGGCGGCGGTGGAGGAGGCCCGCCTGAGGGCCCTCGCCCTGCGCCAGCGCATCCTGGAGGGCGCCGACTTCGCCGGCCTGGCGCGCGAGCTCAGCGCGGACGCCTCGACCCGCGAGCAGGGAGGCCTGCTGCCCGGCGGCTTCCGCCCCGCGCTGTGGCCCGAGGAGATCAGCTCCGCGGTGCTGCCCCTGCAGCCCGGCGGGACCTCGGAGCCGATCGTCTGGGAGGACATGGTGTTCGTCTTCCAGGTGATCGGGGAGCGCAGGGTCCCCTTCGAGGACGTGCGCGAGGAGCTCCGTGAGGGCCTCGTGAACCGCCGGCCGACGGCTCAGGAGCGCTCGGCCCTGATGGCCGAGCTGACGCGATCCGTTCGGCCTCGAGCCCTGCCCGGACTCTACGGGGAGTAGGCCCGGGCGCCCGAGGGGCCCTCCCGGGCCACCGGGGGCCGCCGGGGCCGGCAGATCGCCGGAGTTGCCCCGCTCGGCGCGGATCGGGCTATCCTGGAGAGCTGTCACGACGGGGCGCTCGAGACCGTCCCCGGGGGGGTGCCGGTCTGCCTCGTACCTCATTCTCAGGAGAACCGCATGCTTGCGCTGAGAGTAGTGGGCTTGCTCGCAACGGCTCCTCTGCTCCTGGGCACGGCCCAGGCGCAGCTGGACACCGAGGCAGCACCCGTTTCTTCCATCAGCTCGTCGGGAGCCGGCTCCCAGATGGGCCTGAACGCCTCTCTCAAGGGCGGCAGCTTCGGCCGCGCCCTCGGATCCGTTCTCGGTGGCCCTTGGGACACGGAGACCTATCCGCCGCCGGCGCCCGGTGACAACCGGGAGCTCGGCGTGGAGTATCTGGACAGCAGCTTCTTCGTCTCCGGTCGAGGTCACACCACGCTCGGCGACAACTACAGGATCCACCGCTTCGACGAGAACAACCCGCCCCCCAGCACCTCCTGGTACATGGGGAGCTGGCCGCAGACCACCCAGTCCATCGGCTGGGCGGGCCGCGACATGGAATCCAACGACACCAACCTCCTGTGGGTCGGTTCCGACAACGGGGAGGTCTCGGAGTACGGCTGGGACGGGGTCAACCTGACCTGGATCCAGTACTACAACTACGGCATCCCCGATACCTTCCGCGCCTTCGCGGCGAGCCCGAGCTGGTGGTACACCTCCAGCTTCTCGGGTGACATCTGGGAGTGCTTCCCGGCGTCCGCCACGGGCGGCGTCAACGCCCAGATCTCGAACCCCGGCCTCACCAACTACGGCGCCGGCTACGACGCCTGCAACGACACCATCTGGTGGTGGTCGCAGGACGGCCCCACCGGACAGGAGGTGACCGCCACGGAGTGGGACCACAACACCCAGAACCTGACCGGCAGGTCCTTCATGGGGGCGCTCGTCGGCGGTTCGAACATCGCTGGCGGCGCGGACGTCTACGTGGACAGCACGGGATCGACCGTGATGGTGGGTCTGCACCAGGCCACGCCCGACTCGATCACGGTCTACGAGATCTGCGCCAGTGGCCCTTCGTGCAACCCGGTCTTCTACTGCACACCGAAGCCCAGCTCGAGCGGCTGCGTGCCGACCATACAGACGCAGGGCCCGCCTCCGCTGCTGCCGAACACCGGCTGCCCGGCTACGGGGGCTTGCGACTACGACGTCATCGTCATCAATGTCGAGTCCAAGAAGCCCGGCATCATCTTCTACGGCTATGCGCCGGCCGCCATCCCGTTCCAGTGCAGCTTCCTGTGCGTGCAGCCGCCCATCAAGCGGACACCGCCGCAGTTCTCCGGCGGCGGCGTCGTGCCCTGCGATGGGACTCTCACCTGGACGGTCAACTGCCCGGGCGACCCGCCCGGGACGTTTGTCTTCTATCAGGGCTGGTTCCGCGATCCGGCAGATCCCTGCGGATTCGGCACCGGGCTGAGCGACGCGGTCGAGCTGCAGTTCCAGTGATCTCCGCGAGAGGCCTGGACCTCGTATGATGACGAGCGGCGCCGCCACCGGGCGGCGCCGCTCTCCTTTGAGAGCTCGACCGGTGCTCCGGCGGGAGGGAGGAGCGGGCATGAAGTCCTGGATGGCGTGGGCCCTGACGGTGCTCACCTGCGGGTGCAGCTCGGCCAGGGTGTCGCCCGAGACCGCCGTGGTCCTGGACGTGACCTACGTGGCCAACGAGGGTTTCCTGATCGAGTCGGGACCGCGGAAGGTCCTGGTCGACGCGCTCTTCGGCGGCGAGGAGCTCGACTGGTGCCAGGTTCCCGACGCCGGGACCCTCGATCGGCTCGCCGGGGCCCGGCCTCCCTTCGACGGCGTGCGGCTGGTCCTGGTCACGCACGATCACGTGGACCACTTCGAGCCGGGGCTCGTGCTCGAGCACCTCGAGAGCAACCCGCGGGCGCACCTGGTCGCCCCCCGCCAGGCGGTCCGTCGGCTGCGAGCGGAGCCCGCCTGGCGGGTGGCCTACGAGGACCGGATCGAGGAGGTCGCCCTGGACCTCTTCGAATCGAGCTCGCTCACCATCGACGGGATCCGCGTCCTCGCCCACCGGGTGCGCCACGGCTTCTACCCGATCGAGGACCAGGCGACCGGCGAGGTCCGCGACAAGCACGCGGACGTCGAGCAGCTGGTCTACGTGCTGGAGCTCGACGGAGCGCGCGTCCTGCACCTCGGCGACGCCTTCCTGCGCGAGAACCGCGAGTACTTCGAGGGCCCGCGCATCTTTGGCGGGATGGACCTCGTCTTCCTGGAGGGCCTGGACCCCGAGTCGCTCGGGATCCTCGAGCGGCAGCTCGCGCCGCAGGAGATCGTCGTCATGCACCTGCCCGCCGATCCGGAGCAAATCGATCGGATCGCCGACCGCCTCGAGGAGGTCGTACCCGGGGCGGTGGTCTTCCGGGAGCCGATGGAGAGCCGGCGCTTCGCCATCCGTCGGCCACGACGATCGTCGAGTGGCCTCAGGAGGCGGCCCAGATCGCGGCCATCGCCGCCACGCCGATGAGCAGCAGCGAGAAGACCACCACGATCAGCACGGCCGTGCGGTTGCCGTAGTTGAGCGTGTACCCGATGCCGAAGCGCACCTCGACCATGATCGAGGGATCGTCCCGATCGACGTAGAACAGGCCCCAGATCCAGTGGGTGTTGTCGGCCAGGCCGTCGGTGAGGGGCGCGTCGGCCGAGCCGCTCTCCCTGAGAGCGCCGCCCTGCCCGTGCCCCTTCATGATCCGGATCAGGCTCCCGAACATGAACAGGAGCATGGCCCCCATGAGCCACCAGATGCCGTGACCCAGGGAGCGGGTCTGAGACAGTCCGACCCGGATGAACTGGACCGAGAGGAGGGTGAGGAGCGCGCAGATGAAGAGCGCCGACCCGCTGAACACGTAGGCCATCGTGGCGCGGAAGGCGTCCTGAGCCTCGATGGAGCGACCTCCCGAGCCGCCGCGCACCGAGCGCTTCGCGCGAGCGACGAGCAGGGCCAGCAGGGCGAAGAACGGGCTGATGACCAGGTTCAGGCTGGGGAAGAACAGGAAGGGGATGGGGGACCTCTCGACCAAGGCGCCCGTCGGGCGGATCGCGCCGCGGAGGGAGGGGACCCGCTCGGGCATGCCCTCGTAGCCGACGATCGCGTGGCCGACCGCGGCCAGGGAGAGGAGGACGCAGATGGCCAGGGTGAGCTTCGCGAAGCCGGCTCCCCTCGGCTCGCCGCCCTGAAGCGGGGCCGCGGCCTGCTCGGCGCACCGGGCGCCCTCCGGCGGCGCCAGCCCCCGCGCCCGCCGGTGCATCCGGAGATAGTGCCCCAGGCCGGTGAGCAGGAGGACCCCGGTGCCGGTGAAGTTGCCGGTGACCGGCCAGCCGGCCAGGCCGATCCCCCAGCCGACGGCGAGCGACAGCGCCATCAGCAGCCCGCAGCCGCGACTCCAGCTCCGCCGGATCCCGAGCGCAGCCTCGCCCTCGACCACCTCCTCGCCGACGTAGACGCCGAAGAGCAGGCCCTTGCGGGTGATGCGCGGGAGGATGAGCAGGATCCCACCGACCAGGAACACCCGGAGCGTGAGGAACAGCTCCACAACGACGGTCTCAGTCATCGCGGCCCTCCTTCGGCCCCGCCTCCAGGGCCTCGACCTCCCGTCGGATCACCCGGCCGAGCTCCTCGGCCGCCATCCCCGCCTGCCGGAGCCGCGCGAGGGTCGCCCGCAGCTCGTCTAGCAGCCGGGCGCGCTCGGTCGGCCCGGCCTCCGACGGGGCCGCCACCTCGACTCCGGCCCGTTCGCGGATGACCACGAAGCCCTCCGCCTCGAGGAGCCGGTAGGCCCGGGCGATCGTGTTCAGGTTGACCCCCAGGTCCCCGGCTAGCTGGCGGACCGACGGCAGCGCCGCGCCCGGCGCCAGGGCGCCCGAGGCGACGAGCCGCCGGAGCTGGGCGGCCACCTGCTCGTAGACCGGGTCCGGGAGACCCCGATCGATGGTGAGGGTCGGCATGGCTCGAGTCCTGTATACAAGCTTGTATACAGCCGTCCAGGCGCGGCATTCGGGTTTCCCTCGCCACCGATCCGGATGATCGGGCAATCCGTTGCCCGACAATGGCTTGCGGCGTCTCCCTGCCCCGCCCTCAGGCCCCCAGCGCCGTCGCGTGCAGCTCGACCAGGCCCTCGTCGAAGGCCTCGGGCGGGTGCAGCTCCCGCATCCTGCCGGCAGCGCGCCGGCCCATCTCGCGAGCCGCCTCGGGGTTGCTCACCAGGAGCTCGATCTGGTCGGCCAGCTCCTCGGCGCTGCCGCGCTCGACCAGGACCCCGCTCACGCGGTCCTCGATCAGGTCGAAGGACTCGCCGA
The DNA here is from genome assembly GCA_964615935.1 of uncultured Planctomycetaceae bacterium. GTDB lineage: Bacteria > Planctomycetota > UBA1135 > UBA1135 > CAZTTG01. The sequence continues at coordinate 56,083 of CAZTTG010000005.1, forward strand.
CCGCGGCCACGATCGAGGGCCGGCCGAGGGCCAGGGCCATGTGCGCCAGCCAGTCGGGTCCATCGAGGCGGCAGGAGACGTGCACGTCCAGCGAGGCCAGGGTGGTGGCCGCCTCGGCGCCGCCCGGGACGGCCAGGACCGCGCGCCCGTCCAGCTCGCCCTTGCGCAGCCGACGGCGCAGGGCGCCCTCGGTGGGCCCCTCTCCCAGGATGACGAAGAGCAGCGGACGCTCGAGCCGACCCAGGCGCTTGGCCGCGGCCAGGAAGGTCTCGGTGCCGTGGCGCTCGTCGAGCAGGCCCGAGCAGCCGATCCGGATCGGGTCGGGGTGCTCGAAGGGGGCCGGGCGCGCGGGATCGCTCAGGGCGTCGGGGAGCCGAGGCGAGTGGGGGATCACCCGCAGGAGCTCCCTCGGCACCTGACCCTGGTTGACGATCTCCGCGGCCAGGGTGGAGGCCGAGATGACCACTCCGCGCAGGCGCGGGGCGTAGCGGGGGATCCGCCCCCGGTTGGCGCGGTGCACCTCCAGCACGTAGGGCGCCAGCAGGGTCCGGGCCAGGGTGGCCGCCAGCGGGGCGAGCCGCTCGGAGGTCACGTGAACCAGGTCCGGCGCCAGCTCGATGAGGAGCCGGCGCAGTCGCCAGGCCGCGAAGGGACCGCGGCGGGGGTCGAGCGGGATCTCGGTGCGGCGGATCGGAACGCCCAGGTCCTCGAAGGGCCGCCGCCGCGAGCCGTCGCGAGAGACCAGGGTGACCCGCTCGCCCCGGCTCAGCAGGGTGCGCGCCACGGCCAGCGCCCTCTCGGTCTCCCCCGAGAAGCCCAGGTCGGTGTGCAGGAGAACCGTGTGTCGCGAGCTCACGAGCTTCCCTCCTCCTCGGGGAGGGCGCGGTCATTCTGGCGCCGGGGGCGGCCCAGGGAAAGCACCGGCCCCGGGCCGGCTCCCCCTCCCGCGAAATCGGCGGTTTTCCGCGTGGCACCGCCCGCGGCCCTGCGCTTGAGGGCGCGCCACCGGATTCGCCTCCGGGCGCACGGGCCGCGACGCGGTCCGCGGACCGGAGAACCCCCAGGAGGACCCCCATGTGCCCCCCTTCCGCGAGAGCGGCCATCGCCGCGCTCATCCTTCTGCTCCTCGCGGGGGCGCCCTGCCGGGCGCAGATCGTCTCCGGCCAGAGCGGCGCGACCGTGTCCGGCTCCCGCAGCTCCGCTCCCTGGGGCACGGTCTACGTTCCCGACCAGCTCCCCACCATCCAGGCCGCCATCGACGCGGTCCCCGACGGGGTGACGGTCGTGGTCCGGCCCGGCGTCTACCTCGAGAACATCGACTTCCAGGGCAAGGCGATCGAGGTCCGAAGCGAAGCGGGGCCCCACCTCACCACCATCGACGGGGGCGGGCAGGACAGCGTCGTGACCTTCGCCAGCGCGGAGACGGCGAGCTCGGTGCTGGCGGGCTTCCGGATCACGGGCGGCGACCACCCCTCCAAGGCGGGGGGCATCCACTGCTCGGGCGCCTCCCCGACGATCCAGGGCAACATCGTGATCGGGAACCGCGGGGCGGGCGGGATCTGGGCCCTGTCCTGCTGTCCCCTGATCGAGGGCAACGTCATCACCTCCAACCACGCGGTGGCCAACGGCGGAGCGCTGCTGTCGGTCAACTCGGCCTACCCCCGGCTGAGGAACGACCTGATCGCCTACAACACCGCCACCTGGGCGGCGGGCGGGCTCCTCGTCAGCGGCGCCAGCCGGGCGAGCGTCTCGAACTGCACGATCTACGGCAACGCCAGCGGCAACGGCGGGGGGGTCTACTGCGGCAACTCCACCGTGGTGCTCTCGGACTGCATCCTGTGGGACAACACCGCCACCGGGCTGGGCCCGGAGATGTACGCCGACAACGGGGGCACCCTCGACATCCGCTACAGCGACCTGAGGGGCGGGCAGGCCTCGGTGTGGCTCGACGGAACCAGCACCCTGCTGTGGGGAGCGGGCATGATGGACGCCCACCCGCAGTTCGCGGCCGGTCCCGGCGGCGCCTTCTACCTGAGCCAGGTCGCGGCCGGCCAGGCCCTGGACAGCCCCTGCGTGGACGCCGGCGATCCGGGCTCGGCGATGATCGAGGGGACCACGCGCACGGACCTCGTCCAGGACGCGGGCATCCTGGACCTGGGCTACCACTTTGAGTAGCGGCTCCTACGAGTCGGGCCCCGGGTCGGGGCCCTCCGTCCGCCGGGCCCCGCCGCGCTGCTTCCGGGCGGGGCCCGGCAGGATCTCGCGCTCGCCCTCGCGGATTCGCCACCGGGGCTGGTGCCAGGCCCACTGCTCGGGCGTCTCGCGGATCCAGGCCTCGAAGCGCCGGTTCATGCGGGCGACGATCTCGCGCACGGCCTCGCGGCGATCGAGGCCGCGATCGAGCTCGAGGGGCTCCTCGGCCGAGAGGAGGTACCCCCCCCCGCGCGCCGCGCAGCGGACGAGGATCACCGGCACGCGGGCGGCTCGCGCCAGGGCCGCGGGGGCGGTCAGGGTGAGGGCCGGCACGCCGAAGAAGGGGACGAACACCCCGTCCAGCCGCGGCACCTCCAGGTCGGCCAGCATGCCGAGCGTCCGCCCCGAGCGCAGCAGCTCGAGCAGGCGGCGGGGCGAGGCGTCCTGCGGCAGGGTCTCGACCCCGTAGGCCCGCCGCATCTCGATCAGCCAGTCCGAGCTGCGGTCCCGCACGCGGCGCCGCCCGATCACGTGCCCCCGGTGGCCTCGCCGGTGGAGAGCCGCGCACAGGAGCTCCCAGTTGCCCAGGTGCGCGGTGACGATCAGGACGCCGCGACCCGAGGCCAGCTGCCGGTCGAGGATGGCCGCCGAGCGCTCGAAGGCCACCTGCCGATCGATCCACCCCCCCAGGCGCCTGGCGTGCTCCTCCGAGCGCGAGCCCCGCGACAGGCGCGCCCACTCGTGCGCCAGCCGCGCGGAGTGGCGTCGCACGCCCCGCGCGATGCGCCGCCGGCCCGCGTCGTCGAGCTCCTCGCCGTAGGCCAGCTCGAGGTTGTCGAGGATCCGGCGCTCGAAGCGGGAGAAGCGAGCGGCCGCGGCCAGCGAGCCGAGGAAGGCGCGCGACAGGGGCGCGGGCAGCGTCCCGATCGCGCCCCCGAAGGCTCGCAGGGCCCGCGCCCGGATCCTGCGCCGCAGGGGCTCAGCCACTCCTCAGCTCCCCGGTGAGGCGCGGCACCTCGCGGCGGTGCCCGCGATGGGCGTCCAGGTAGGCCGCCCGGTACACCATCCGCTCGTTCCCGTCGGCCTCGCCGAGCGCTCCCAGCAGGCGATCCCAGCCCGGCCCGCGCCGCTCCGGCGTGAGCGACAGCAGGCCCGGGAGCGCGCCCAGGAAGGCCCGGCCTTCGTCGTCGAGGAAGAGCCGCGCGCCCGGCCCGAGGTCCAGGCCGCGGTCGTGGAGCTTGCCCATCAGCCGGCCGAGCTCGCCCGCGAGGCGGCAGCGCTCGCGGCCCGCCGCGGGAAGGGGGCGCTCCCCCAGGGGCGCGGCGTCGGGGGGGAGCTCGAGGGCGGTCCACGGCGGCGAGCCCAGATGCACCGCCAGGGGCCGCGCGGCCGGGATCCGATGCTCGAGGAGCCGGCTCGAGGTCAGCCAGGCCCCGCGGGCCGCCGCGGGCGAGTCGGGCTCGAGGAGCAGGACGCGCCGGTCGCCGCGATCGGGATCGGGGACCTGGCGCCCGGTCGCGGCCCGCGTCCGGCCTCGCTCCATCCCGTCCATCAGGCGCAGCGCCCAGCCGGGCTCCAGGTCGGCCCGCTCGAAGGACCTCCCCCCGGGCAGGCGGGCGCCGCGGCAGGCGGGACCCTCCCGCAGCCAGCGCCGCTCCCGGTGGCGCACCACCCCGAGCCGATGGAGGCGCGCGGCCTCCTCGACCCGCAGCGAGAGCTCGGCCAGGCCGCCCAGGCCCGGGCGAAGCTCGGGGGGCAGGGCGCGGGCCCAGGCGAGCAGGAAGCGCGCCCGGACGCGCGCCGGCAGGCGTTCGCGCGTGCTGGCGGCGATGGAGACCAGGTCGCGCAGCAGGATCGTCCGGTGCGGGCGCGACCGCAGGCGGGCCCGGTGGAAGTCCACCAGCCAGGCTCCGCCGGTCCGATCCAGGAGCGCGTTGCCCGGGTGCAGGTCCGGGTGGTCCACGCCCGCGGCGTGCAGCCCGGCCAGCGCTCGGCCGAGCATCGCCGCGGCCCGGCCCGGCTCGCAGGGCCAGGCCGCGCGGCTCTCGAGGATCTCCTCCAGCGCGGTCGAGTCCGGCAGCCACTGCATGGCGACCTCCCAGCCCCGCTCCGGCGCTCCGCACCTCGAGAGGCCGAGGGGGCGCGGCACCGGGAGCCCGCGGTCGGCGAGCTCGACCAGGATGCGGTGCTCCCGCCTCGCCCGCCGCCGCGCGCGCGCTACCCCGAAGATGCCGGAGGCCTCGAAGAGCTTGATCGCGCGGGGAGCCCCGGGCGGGTGGGTCGGCCCGGCGGCGGGATCCTCCAGCAGGAGGCGCCGCCCGAGGCCCTTGCGGATGAGGGTGCGCATGGCGGGTGTCGGCGCGAGGGGCGGATGGTACCAGGGCCGGCGCCCCCGCGCGGCGAGTCCGGTTTGACGGTCGGGCCCCCCCGCGTATCATCGCCTCGGAAGGACGGGGACCCGGCTCGATGCACGACGCCTGCCGCTTCCCCCTCATCCCGCCGCGCCGACCCCCCCGCGACCCCCCTTCAGATCCAGGGACCGCATGACATGAGCACCAGCCAACAGGAGATCGGCCCCGGGCTCGATCCCGGGTGCGGTGGGGGAGTAGGGCCCGGCGGAGGGGGTCCTTGAGGAAGCTCTGCGCCTGGTGTGGCCTCGAAATGGGCTCGGAGGAGCCCGGTCGGCTCTTCGGGGGCTCGATCACCCACGGCATCTGCGAGCCGTGCAGGCGGGCCCTCTTCGCCCAGATGGGCGTGCCGCTGAGGCGGTTCATTGACCTGCTCGACGTGCCGGTGGTGGTGGTGGGGGAAGACGATGACGTCCGGGCCGCCAACCGGCTGGCGTGCGAGCTGATCGGGAGGGACGTCTCGCGGATCGAGGGCCTCAAGGGGGGAGAGGTCTTCGAGTGCGCCTACGCGAGCCTCCCCGGGGGCTGCGGCAACACGGTGCACTGCTCGGGCTGCGCCATCCGTTGCAGCGTGACCGAGACCTTCGAGACGGGCGCGAGCCTCCTGCGGGTGCCGGCCACCCTGACCCAGTGCGCGGCCGGCGAGGAGTGCGAGATCCGCCTCCTGATCAGCACCGAGAAGGCCGTCGACCTGGTGCTGCTGCGGATCGACGAGGTCGCAGCGGGAAGCCCGACCCGACCCGCCGGCCCGGCGGGGTGCTGAGCCTCCTCGAGCCCCTCTACCGCGGCAGCTCGATCGCGGCGGTCTTCATGCGCCGGCTGGCCGTGACGCGGCGGTCGGGGAGGTGGCAGACGGGATCCTGCTCCCGCTCGATGGCCGCCAGGCGCAGCAGGGCCAGGGCCTCGCCGCTGGTGCCCAGCATCAGGCTGACGCCGTGGAAGATCACGCCCTCCTCGTCGGGGCGGTCGTAGTTGGTCCACTTCAGCCCGGCGGGGTCCTCCTTGGCCAGGCGCAGCAGGTAGGCGGCGACCCCGCGGGCGTACTCGAGGTACTCCTCCTCGCCCGTGGCCCGCCAGGCGTCCACGAAGTAGTCGAGGATCCCGGCCGCGCCGCAGCACAGGCTCGGCGAGTAGAAGCGCGTGCTCGAGGAGGGGTCGCCCGGATCGGGCCGGCTGGCCATGACCCATCGCGCCGATCGGCGCGCGGCCTCCTCGAAGGCCTCCTGACCGGTGAGCCGCGCCAGCAGGAAGAAGAGCCGGCCGGTGCCCGGGGGACCGTGGCACCAGCCCTCCTGGAAGGAGTCCTCGCGGCCCGGGGAGTAGTGATACCAGCAGAGGGAGTCCTCGCTCCACTCGCCGTGCAGGAGCAGCCAGCGGGCTCCCGCGACCGCGGCCTCCAGGCAGGCCTTGTCGCCGGTCGCGTCGGCCACCCGCGCCAGGGCGTAGGCGGTCCCGGCCGTGCCGTGGGAGAAGTTGGGGTAGTGGCGCTCGCTGCTGCGCGCCGCTCCCCAGGTGAGCTGATCCCCGTCCTCGGAGCCCTCCTCCTCGACCGGGGTCGCCTCCTGAATCAGCCATCTCCCCGCGTCGAGCGCACCCTGTCGGTAGCGGCGGTCGCCGGTCTCCTCGAAGAGCTCCAGCAGGAACAGCAGGGTCCCCGTGGCGCCGCCGATCGCGTCCAGCTGGTGGCTCCAGGTGCGGCCGTCGCCGTCCTTCTGGCTGCGGTCCAGCAGGTCGTCAGCGGCGCGGCGGGCGACCTTCAGGTCCGCGCGGCTGCCCCGCAGCCGGGCGCGCACCAGGAAGGCGTGGCCCACCCCCGCGTCCCCGGTGTAGAGCCCCTCGGCGGCCATGGCGCGGGGGTCCTTCGACCAGCGGACATGCTTCCGGTCCGAGTCCTCCGCGACGGCCAGGAGTCCGGCGGCCGTTCGATCGGCCAGCTCCCCGAGCTCGGCGTCCTCCAGGATGGCGGCGGCGTTCTCGAGGAAGATCAGGACCCCGGCGGTTCCGGCGTAGACGAAGGTCTCGGTCTCCGCCGGTGACTCGGCGTACTCGGGGAAGAGGACGCCGTCCTCCTCCGCCATCGGCTGCGCCTGCTCCGCCACCCAGCGGGCCGCTGAGCGAACCGCCGCCGCCAGCTCCTCGTCCAGCTCCTCCTGCGCGGCGCCCGGAGGGCCGGCGATCCCCAGGAGGAAGGAGAGCGCAATCGCGGCGGAAGACGCGTGTCGGGTCCATCTGCGGGGCATCGGGCCTCCTCCGGCTCTCGTTTCCGAATCGGGTGCGAGCGCGCAGCCGACACGGTACCGTACGCGCCGTGACCCTCCAGCTCTACGTCCTGCGGCAGGTCCTGGTGGGCCTCGTTTTCGCCGTCGGGGGCATGGCGGTCGCCGCCATCCCGGGCATCGCCGTCAAGGCGGTGCAGATGCTCGAGGGGGGCAACCTGCGGCTCATGCTCGGCTACCTGCCGCTGGCGGCCTCGGAGCTGATCCCCTACCTGGTCCCGGTGGGCTTCCTGCTGGCCGTGGTCGCGACCTACGGGCGGTTGGCGGCCGACCGCGAGTGGACCGCGATCTGCATGGCCGGCATCCGCCCGGCGCGCATGCTGCTGCCGCCGCTGGGCCTGGCGATCGTCCTGGGAGTGGCGACCCTCTGGATCCTCTCCAACGTCAATCCAGAGCTGCAGATGGACCAGAGGAATTACGTCCGGCGCGCGGCCATCGAGACCTTCAAGGAGCTCAACCCCGGACGGACCGAGCTGAGCCTGCGGGGCTTCCACCTGTTCTCCCAGCGGCGCTCGCCCGAGGGCGTGTTCGAGGACGTGATCATCCACGTGCCCGCCAGCGGGGAGCGCCAGGAGCGGACCGTGTGGGCGGACGGGGCCCGCTTCCGCTTCGAGGACCACGAGATGCTCATCGAGCTCTTCGAGCCGCACACGGTCCTGCGGCAGGGCGGCTTCGCCGACGACTGGACGGTGGGCCACAACGAGATCCGCATCGACCTCGACGAGTTGCCCGAGTCCGCGCTGAGGAAACCCAGCAATCCCCGCTTCCACACCTCCGCCGCGATCTGGAGCGCGCTCCAGGCGGGCGGGCTCGATCCCTTCGAGGAGCGCCGCTACAGCTACACCCTGCACCGCCGCATCGCGATCGCGGCCACCTACCTGGTGTTCCTCCTCCTGGGTGTGCCCACCGGCCTGATCCTGCGGCGCGGGACCCAGCTCGGCGCGCTCTCCGCGGCGGTGGCCTACGCCCTGCTCTACTATCTGGTCTCGATGCACGTGGGCAAGTCGCTGGTCTTCAAGAGCGGCTTCCCCCCCATGATCGCCGCCTGGGCGGCCAACGGGCTGGGCCTCCTGGTCGCCCCGTGGCTCCTGCGAAAGGCCCTACGGCGATGAGGCTGGCCGCGCTCCGGCCGATCGGGCGGCTCGACCGCTACGTGGGCCTCCTGTTCCTGGCCTCCTACGCGACCGCCCTCCTGCTCATCGTCGGCCTGGTGGTGATCCTCGACCTGGCCGCCCACCTGAACTGGTTCGAGCCCTGGAAGGACGGCTCGCGCGTGCCCACCTCGGTCGTGGTGGGCTACTACCTGCTCAGCATCCCCTTCCTCTTCCTGCAGGTGGCGCCCTTCATCACCGTGGTGGCGGGGCTGTTCGCGGTGTCTCGGCTGCAGAAGAACAACGAGCTGGTGGCCGCCCTCGCGGCGGGGGTCAGCGTTCGCCGGGCCCTGCTGCCCATCTTCATGGGCGGGATCCTGGCGGCGGCGGGCATGTTCGCCCTGCGCGAGCTGGCCACCCCCGTCCTCGGGCCTCAGCGCGAGGCCCTGTACGACGTGCTGGAGCACCACCGCTTCGAGCGCGTGTACGAGGACCTGTGGTCGCGCACGGACGAGGGGGCGGTGGTGCACATGGGAGAGCTTCGGCCGCACCTGGGCTCCCCGCCGCGGGCCGAGGTGCGCGACCTCAAGACCTTCCAGGTGGTGGGCGGGATCCGCATCGAGCAGATCGCCGAGCGGGCGACCTGGGCCGAGCGCGACGGCCAGGTCGGCTGGATCCTGGAGGGAGGGCTGCGGCGCGAGGGGGGCGAGGAGTCCACCCGGCGCGCCATCACCTGGATCCAGGACCCGGGCTTCACGCCGCACACCGCGCTCCTGGCCCACAAGGCCCGGATGCAGCCCCTGGAGCTGTCCTTCGCCGAGGTCCTGCGGCTGGCGGGCCGCGACCCGGACAACGTCCAGTACCAGACCCTGCTCCAGTACCACCTGACCTTCCCCCTGGCCAACCTGGTCCTCCTGATGGTGGCGCTGCCCTTCCTGGTCGGCTGCGAGCGGGGCAAGGCGGTCGAGGGGCTGGCGCTCGGATGCCTGGCCTGCGTCCTCTACTTCGCGGTCGACTTCGTCGCGCGCACCCTGGGGCTGGAGGGCGACCTCTCCCCCCTGCTCGCCGGCTGGCTCCCGATCCTGCTCTTCGGCAGCCTGGGGGTGGTGCTGCACGAGTCCATGCGGACCTGAGGCGGACCCCGGCCGGGCACGCCGAAGCCAGTCAGCTCGCAAGCCTTGATTCCACAAGGGCTTGGGACGTACGGTAACGATGATTGCGGGAAGGAATGAGCGCCCCGGGCGTCCCTGGTGGAGCACCCCTGCCCTCGAGAGAAGACCATGCTGCGAACTCGCCTCCACCGCCGACTGGCCGGCCTCGCCCTCCTCGGCGCGGGCCTGCTCCCCTCCGCCTGCCAGAGCACCTCGGGGTCCGGGGAGGACTCCGTGCCCCTGCTGGTGGCCCGCGGGCACTACCAGGAGGCCACCGTCCTGGCCGCCCGCCTGCGCGATGAGCGGCCCGACGATCCGGAGCGGATCGAGCAGCACCGCCTGGCGACCACCGCCCTGCTGATGTACCAGGGCCGCACGGCCTTCTTCGACGACCGGATCGCCGACGCCCACGAGGCCTTCGAGCGGGCGGGTGAGCTCTCACCGGAGGTTCCCCAGGTCTCGGACTGGATCCTCAAGGTGGACAACCGGCTGGCGGACGACTGGATCTCCAAGGCCCGTCGCATGTACATCGACGGGGAGCTGGAGGGGGCCCGGGGAGCCTACGAGCGGGCGCTGGCGTACCGGCCGCTCGACCACCTCGCCCGGGAGGGGCTGGGCAAGGTGCTGCTGCAGCTCAACTACCGACAGGGCCTGGGCGAGGACTACTACGGTCAGGGGCTGCGCGATCTGGCGGACTACTGGCTGTACGAGGCCAGCTGGGACTTCCAGAAGTCCGGCAAGTACCTCGGGGAGGACTTCGAGAAGGTCAAGAGGCGGGCCGAGCAGACCAACGAGCTCCTGGCGGGCACCTGCGTCACGCGGGCCCAGGACCTCGAGCGCAAGGGCCTCTTCGCCGCGGCCCGCAACGAGTTCCGGCTGGTCCTGACCCTGGAGCCCGAGCACCCCGAGGCCCTGGACGGCCTGGAGCGCATGACCGTGGAGGCGCTGGTGGCCGACAAGCTGAAGGAGGCCGAGATGCTCACCCTGCGGAGGCGCTATGCCGAGGCGCGGGAGGTGCTCGAACAGGGGCAGGCCCTGACCCGGCTGCAGGGCGAGGCCTTCGAGGGGGCCCTGGCCGAGATCGAGTCCGCCCGGCTGAACGACATGTACGTCACGGCCCGCGAGCTGGAGAGCGACTACGAGTATCCCGAGGCGATCCTGGCCTACGATCGGCTGCTGGAGGAGGCGGGGTACTACGAGGATGCCATCACGCGGCGCGACGTCCTGGGGAACTACGTGGTCAAGGCGGAGGAGCTGTACGGCGCCGCGCAGGCGGAGACGGACCCGGCGGAGAAGCTGAGCCTGCTGGAGCAGATCCAGTTCATCTGGCCCGAGTTCCGGGACTCGGTGGAGCTGATCGAGGAGCTCGAGAAGCTCGAGTAGCGCTTCGCGGTCGGTCCCCTCGAGGGGACCCGCCGCGCGTCAGGGACCGGTCAGCGCCTCCAGGACGATCCCCGGGCTGAGGTCCACCATGCACACCGGGCCGCGGGGATGTCGACAGCGGCGGGAGCGGCAGGGGGCGCAGGCGGGAGAGGTGGGGGAGCGCAGGACGCGGTGGGGGGAGGAGGGGGCCGGCGGGGGCCAGGGACCGGTGCGCAGGTGCGACTGGGGGCCCGCGAGGGAGACGACCGGGAGGCCGCAGGCGGCGGCCAGGTGCATGGGACCCGAGTCGCAGCCCGCGAAGCGCGCCCCGCGCTCGGCGGCCGCGGCGAAGAAGGCCGCCAGCTCGCGCAGGCCGCGCTGCCCGACCCAGTGGCGCAGACCCGGATGACGGGCCAGGTCGGAGGCCAGGGCGCGCCCCAGGCCTTCCTCCTCGGGGCCGGAGAGCAGCAGGGTGGGGATGCCGGCGCGCGCCAGCCCCTCGGCCAGGGCGCGGTAGTGCCCCGCCGGCCAGGAGCGCACGTCGGAGCCCTCGGCGAGCTGGAGGAGGACCGCGGGGGGACCGTCGCCGGCGCCTCCCATGAGCTCGCTCCACCTCGCCCGGCCGCCCTCGAGCTCGCTCTCGGACAGGGCCGGATCGGTGCGGAGGGGGCCCCGGCTCCCCAGGTGCCGCACCAGGGCGGCCGAGCGGTCCACGGCGTGGGGGCCGCGATCCGAGCCGGTTCCGCCCCCCGGGGATTCCGCGCGCTCGGCGGTCTCGGTGACCGCCGTCGCCCCGAAGCGCTCGCGCCAGTCGGCCGGGTGCGGGCCGACGCGACGGGGAGCGCCGGAGCACAGGCCGGCCACCGCGCTCTTGACGTTGGCCTGGGCGTCGACCGCGAGGTCGGCGCCGAAGTCGGCCAGCTCGTCGCGCAGGCGCCACCAGGCCGCCGGCCCTTCCCGGCGCCCGAAGAGGAAGATCCGGTCGAGGCCGGGGAGCCCCTCGAGCAGGCCCGCGAACTCCTCCTGGGTCACCCAGCCGATCGAGGCGCGCGGCCAGAGCTCGCGCAGGGCGTGGAAGACCGGCAGGGCGTGGACCAGGTCTCCCAGGTGCGAGAGGCGGATCAGCAGGATACGATGGTGTTCCGGCAAGGCGGTGGGGGGCGGGCATCGAGAGCTTCCAGCGCTCGCCCTAGCGGGAGATTCTGGCCTGAAGATCCGGCGCATTTCAACCAAGCTGCTGCTGGCCGTGGTGGCCGCGGTGCTGGTGCCCTTCGTGGGCTTCGCGATCTTCGTGGACATGCAGATGGCCCAGCGCCTCTCCAAGCAGGTAGTGCTGTCGAGCCTCGAGGGGCTGGCCGACGACCTCGCCGGCCGCATCGACCGGGACATCGCCGACCGGCGGGGCGACCTGTGGCAGTGGACGCGCTCGCCCTCGGTCCGGGAGGCCCTGTGGGAGCCGGAGATCGCACCCGTGCTGCACGGGAAGCCCTCCAAATGGGGCCCGGAGACCATACTGAGCTGGCGCGAGGGAACGCTCCCGTCCCCCGATCCTCACGAGCGCCGGCGGGAGATCACCGCCTGGCTCGACCAGGGTGTGACCCAGGAGAGGGCCTACGACCTGATCCTGCTCGTCGGGCCGCGCGGTCGGCTGGTGACCTGCAACTCGATCCAGCCGGACGGCGAGCCCATGTCCGCCGAGCTGATCCGCGCGCTCTTCGACCGGGACTACGCCGGCGAGGACTGGTTTCGCCGCTGCCTGGCCGAGGGCTCCGTCGCCGAAGATCAGCACGTGAGCGACCTCCTGCCGCCGAGGAACGCCGAGCCGGGGGTCCATCCCGAGAACTACCACTTGGCCTTCGGCGGCGCCGTGCACGACCTGTACGAGCCCGACCGGGTCATCGGCGTGGTCTACACCCTGGTCAACTGGATCCATGTGCACGAGCGCGTCCGGGAGGAGCTCCTGATCAGCATCTTCCGGGGCTTGGTAGGCCCCGAGAGCCCGCCGACGCCGTACGCCTGGGTCTGGGCCGACGACGCGGACACGATCCTCGCCCACCCGATGCTGGAGAACTACGGCCTGCGGGTCTCCCAGCCACCGATCGCACTGCCGCAGCTCGTGGCGGCCGCGCGTAGCGCGGATTCGGGCCTCTACCCCGAGTACGAGTTCGTGGGCAAGCGGAAGAACGCCGCCTTCCGGCGCTGCATGGGCCGGGAGGAGGGCGGATTCGGCTGGGTCGTGGGCGTGGGCATCAACAACGAGGACATCTACCAGGCCGTGGGCGAGCTGCGACGCCTGCTCTACCGCGCGACCGGCATGGTGGCCCTCATCGTGGTCCTGTGGACCATGATCATCGCCCGCCGGACCACCGGCCCCATCCTGGCGCTCCAGCACCACACCCGCCGCGTGGCCTCGGGGGATCTGGACGCCCGCATCGCCATCCGCACCGGGGACGAGCTGCAGGAGCTGGGCGAGGACTTCAACCGCATGAGCGCCGAGCTCAAGGCCAACCGCGAGCAGCTCGTGCGCGCCGAGAAGGACGCCGCCTGGCGCGAGATGGCGCGGCAGGTGGCCCACGACATCAAGAACCCGCTCACCCCCATCAAGCTCTCGGCGGACCTCCTGAAGCGCGCCCGGGAGGAGAGCTCGCCCCAGTTCGACGAGATCTTCGACCGCACCCTGGCTACCATCTCGCGCCAGGTGGAGCACCTGCGCGAGATCGCCTCGGACTTCCACGCCCTGACCGGCGCCATGCGGCACCGGCCGGAGAGCTTCGACCTCGAGCGCGCGGTGCGCGAGGTGCTGGAGTTCAACGCCGCCTGGGCCGAGGCCAGCGGGATCGCGGTGAAGCTCGAGGGCCGCGGCGGGCGGGTGCACCTCGACCGCGGACTCCTGCGGCGCGTCCTGCTCAACCTGGTCTCCAACGCCTTCGAGGCCATGCCCGACGGCGGCGAGCTCGGCGTGAGCCTGCAGGTGCGGGACGGGCGGGTGCGCCTCGAGGTGCGCGACACCGGCTCGGGACTCTCGGAGGAGGTGCGCGCCCACCTCTTCGAGCCCTACTTCACCACGCGCAGCCAGGGCACCGGCCTGGGGCTGGCGATCGCCCGGCGGGCGATCGAGGAGATGGGCGGCGAGATCGAGGTGGTGCCGGCTCCCGAGGGCGGCCCCCCGGGCACGGTGGCGCGCCTCTGGCTGCCCCTGGAGGAGACCGACCGCCCGACCTGAGGCGAGGTCGCCGCGCGCGAGCTTCAGTCCCCGGGAAAGCCCCAGGTCCCGGAGACCTTCGCGACGCGCACGCCGATGATGTCGAGCAGCCAGTCGGCCCAGCCCAGGTGCGGCGTGACGCGGGCCTTCTGGACCTTGACGTTGGTCAGGCGCGCGTCCGAGGCGTTCTCGCGCGCGATGTCCAGGGCCGCCCGGGGGATGTCGATGCTGAGGAGCGTGAACGCCCGGCCGGTCGCGGTGAAGCGTCCCGAGGTCTCGGTCTCCCGTTCGATCCTCAGGCTGCCGCAGGAGCCCAGGGAGAGGACCAGGGCCAGGGCAACCAGCGCCTCCGCTACACGGGCGCGACCCTTCCTGTCGATGGATGCCATATGGCGAACATATCCGGAGAGCCGGGCCCGCGCCAGCGCCCCCCCGGCGGGGCGGGCGCCTCGGGGCCGCGAGCGCTATGCTCACGGCCCATGGAGGCGGGCCAGGAGCGAGCCGGGCAGGGGGGCCTGCGCCAGGTGATGGAGGCGCACGTCCGCGAGCTCGAGGCCCGCCTCGGCCCCGGGGAGGGCACGCGCTGCTTCTTCTCCCCCGGCCGGGTGAACCTGATGGGGGCGCACTTGGACTACAACGGGGGGCCGGTCATGCCCATGGCGATCGACCGGGGGACCTACCTGGCCATCCGGCCGCGCGCCGACGGCGAGCTGCACCTGCAGACGACCCAGGGGGGGGAGACCTTTCGCTTCGAGCCCGGCGCCCTGCCGGCGGCGCGGACCGAGCGCTGGGTCGACTACCCGCTGGGGGTCCTGAACCGGCTGGGTCCGGGGAGGGGGGAGGCGCCGGGGCTCGACGTCCTCTTCGGCGGGGACCTGCCCGTGGCGGCCGGGCTGTCCTCCTCGGCCTCGATCTGCGTGGGCACGGCCTTCGGGGTCAGCGCGGTCTGGGAGCTGGGCCTGAGCCGCGAGGAGCTGGTCCGGACCGCCCTGGAGGCCGAGCGCGGCTTCGTGGGGGTCCAGTGCGGCATCATGGATCCCTACGCGGTCGGCCTGGCCCGACCCGGGCACGTCCTGTGGCTCGACTGCAAGGACGAGAGCTTCGAGCACCTGCCCATGGGGGAGGAGCTGCGCGTGGCGGTCGCCGACACCGGGGTTCGCCGCGAGCTGGCCCGGGGCGCCTTCAACCAGCGCGTGCGGGAGTGCCAGGGGGCCTTCGAGCTCCTGCGCCCGGGCCATCCCCGGGCCGGCTGCCTGCGCGACGTGCCCCTGGCCGTCCTGGACGAGAGGGAGCACCTGCTCGAGCCCGTCCTGCGCCGGCGCGCCCGACACGTCCTGGAGGAGGTGGCGAGGACCTTCGCCGCCCGCGAGGCCCTGATCGCCGGCGATCCCGCCGGCTTCGGCGCCCGCATGCTTGCCTCGCACCGCTCCCTGCGCGAGCTCTACGAGGTCTCGGTGCCGGAGCTCGATTGCCTGGTCGAGGCGGGGGAGGCCGCGGAGGGCTGCCTGGGGGCGCGCCTGACCGGGGCCGGGTTCGGGGGCTGCGCGGTCTTCCTGCTCGAGCGGGGGGGCGAGGAGGATCTGGCGGCCTCGATCGCGTCTCGCTTCGAGGCGCGCTTCGGGAGATCGCCGCGGGTGATGTTCTTCGCCGGCGATCCCGGACCGCGGGAGGTGAGGGTGGGGTGATTCGACGGGGAGCGGTGGGCCTCGCCCAACCCCTCCACCTGCGGTCACCCGAACGACAGCGGGGGCCCTCCCGAAGGAGGAGGACCCCCGCGCGACCCACCTGCCAGTCGGATCTTCCTCAGAACGGCTTGCCCGCCTCCTCCACCGTTCCGTACTGAACTCGCCGCGCGGTCTGCAGGATCAGCATGGCCGCCGGCTCCTCGCGCAGCTGCTTCGACCAGTCGGACTCGAGCAGGTCGACCGTGTCCGCCGGGCGCCCACCGAAGAGGTAGTTGGCCGCCAGGAGCAGCCTCGCGTCCTGGTCGATGGGGCGGTCCTGCAAGTAGCGCTCGAGCACGGCCAGCTGCCGGTCGAACTCCTTGGGATCGCTGTAGAACTCGCGCTTGTCGACGACCTGGTCCACCAGGGCGGGATCCAGCTCCAGGGCCTTCCGCAGGGCGAAGGCCCCGTAGTGGTAGTCGCCCGTGGCGAAGAGGGCGTCGGACAGGATCAGGTAGAGGACCCCCTCCTCCGGCGCGAAATCGATGGCCTTGGTGTAGAAGTGAACCGCGTCGGCGTAGCGGCCCTCCCGGAAGGCCCGGTCGCCCAGGTTGAGGAACTGGTCCTTGGCGTGCTCCTTGGTGCCGATGGAGTCGCCGGTCTTGAGCAGCGTCTCGAGCTCCGCCGCCAGGTTCGGGTTGGTGGCCTGGATGGTGCCCTGGGCGGGAGGCAGCTCCTCGACGTAGGGCTCCTCGTAGTACTCCTCCTCCTCGGGCTCCCGATCGACGTAGATCACGATCGGGTCGGAGTCGCGGTACTCGTCGTCGTAGTAGGTGTGGTAGATGACGGTCGAGTAGTACCGGGGATAGGGATCGTAGTAGTAGTAGGGGGACCAGTAGTGGTTCCACCACGGGTACCAGCCGCAGTAGTAGCGGCTCCACCAGAACCACGGGTTGCAGGACCAGCCCCAGCCGGGATACCAGCAGTTGTACCAGCCGGGGTAGCCCCAGCCCCAACCCCCGCCCCAGCCACCGCCGTAGTACCAGGGATTGTAGTAGCACCAGTTCCAGCCCCAGCCCCAGCCGAAGCAGGAGCCCGTGCCGGCGGTGATGCCGATCCCCAGTCCGATCGAGGCCGTGCGCGCGGCCACGGTCCCGGCGATGCCGACCTCGGTCCCCAGCCCGGGCCGGTTCAGCGCCAGGTTGTCCATGCGCTTCTGGACCCTCTGGTAGTTCTGGACGCGCTCGTGTCGATCGGCCCTCTGCTGGCGCCCGGCGCGATCGTGCCGCGCCTCTCGGCGGGCCAGGGAGCGGGCGCGGTCCTTGTGGCGTGCGATCCGATCGGCTCGGGCGGCGCGCGTCGCCAGGGCGGCGTTGGACGAGCGCTTGGCGAGCGCGGCGTTCGCCTCACGCTTGGCCAGGGCGGCGTTGGCCTCCCGCCTGGCGCTCGAGGTCGACCGGGCGCTCGGCGTCGGGGTCGCGCTCGTGACCCGGGAGGCCGACGGGAAGCGGCTGCGCTTGGCTGCGCGCGTGGTCGAGGGGCCGCCGGTGACGGGGGTCAGGCGGGTGGGAGTGCTCGAGGGCTGGTGATAGCGATCGGCGATGGCCTGACGGGTCACCGACGGGGAGCGGTAGGTGATGCCCCTGGCGGCCGGGCGGGTCGAAGGCGTCGTCCGAGAGCTCGAGGACGTGCGGTAGCGCGCCGTGGAGGGGGCGGCCTGACCGCGGCCCACCTGGCGCGGGCGCGAGGAGGAGGAGGCCGGCGCGGGGAAGCGCACCCGGGGAGTGCGGGCGGGGATCCCGGAGGCCCCCGATCGAGCACTCCCGGGTGCCGCCGCAGGTTGTCCCCCGGTGTACGGCGTCGAGGGCGTGGTGGTCGGCGTGCGCGTCGGAGCGGAGCGCGTGCTGGGCGGGCTGTAGCCCTGGCTCGACCGCGAGGGGGTCGAGCTGGAGCGCG
>CAZTTG010000005.1:73485-109921 GCA_964615935.1 uncultured Planctomycetaceae bacterium
GCTGGGCGGGCTGTAGCCCTGGCTCGACCGCGAGGGGGTCGAGCTGGAGCGCGAGCTGGGCGGGCTGTAGCCCTGGCTCGACCGCGAGGGGGTCGAGCTGGAGCGCGTGCTGGGCGGGCTGTAGCCCTGGCTCGACCGCGAGGGGGTCGAGCTGGAGCGTCCCTGGCTGCTGCTGGAGCGCGAGGGGGTCGAGCTGGACCGTCCCTGGCTGCTGCTGGAGCGCGAGGGGGTCGAGCTGGATCGTCCCTGGCTGCTGCTGGAGCGCGAGGAGCCGGAGCTGGATCCGCCGTAGCTGCCGCTGGAGCGGGAGGAGCCCCCGCTGGAGCGCCCGGCGCTGGAGCCGCTCGAACGCTGGCCCCCCCTCTGGGGGCTCGAGTAGGAGCTGCTGGTCGGGCGGCTGCTGCTGCGGGCCACCGACGAGCGGCTCGCCGTGGCGCGGGACGGCGAGGACGGCCGGGAGACCGTGGATCGCGATGGGGCCGAAGCGGAGCTCCGGGAGCCCGCGTTCCGGCCGGCGTTGCGCTGCGCCAGGCCGTCGGGACTCAGGACGAAAATGCAGGCCAGGGCCAGGGAGAGGCTGGCTGCGATCACTTTGGGGCGCATGGTTACCTCGCTCGGGTTGCTCGAGCCGTGGGACGCGGGCTCAGCGCCATGGAAGCAAAAAGGATGCCGTTTCGGTACCCCCGGCGCGGGGGAGCGCGGGGGGGCGGACGGGGTCGCGGGAGGGCGGGCGTGTCCTCCCGGGAGGGGGAGGGTCCCCTCTGGGGGACACCCCACTCAGGGGCCCGCGCGGGGGCTCAATCCTCCTCCGGGGGATCCTCGGGGAGCTCCAGAGGCAGCACGAGCTGGGCTCGGCCCTCCTCCGGACGATCGGGGCTCAGCCGCAGGTAGGGACTGCCGGAGCCCGCGTCCGGGGGGCGATGCCGCACCAGCGCGGACACGAGCTCGGGATGGACCGCACGGTACCCTTTCACGGCCCGGCACAGGGCCGGTCGATCCGGATGGACCTCCCAGCCAGGGGGGGGCTCCTCCGGGCGGGTGCTCATCCGCAGGAGGGCGTGGGTGGGCTCGCCGGCGGCCGACAGCTCCAGGACCAGGGCCCTGGAGAGGGCCAGCCCGCGGGGGGCCAGCTCGCGGGCCACCTCCTCTCGCCTCGTCGCGGCCTCCGCCAGGGCGTCCCGCCAGTTCCGGGCCTTCAGCGCCAGGCGGCGCTGGACCACCGGGGGCAGGTCGAGGTGCAGCACCTGGTCCCGCGCCGCGTCGACGCCGCGCCGGCCCGCCCGCCGATCGGGCGGGAGGAAGAAGCTGTCCAGGAGCCGCACCCGGGTGTCGATCCGCCCGACCCGCTCCCTCCAGATCAGCTCCCCGCGGTAGCGCAGGCTCAGGGAAGCGGGCCACCACCGTCCCCGCTGCTCCCTCCAGGTGAGCTCGTCCAGGCTCTCGACGAGCTCGCCCTCGGCGTCGAGGGAATCGACGCGGACCGGCCGCCCCGACCCGTCCATCCGCGCCACCAGGGACCCGAGCTCGCCCAGGTCCGCCCGCCGCTCGGGGCCCGCGCCGGTCCACTCGAGGGTCTCGGGGAAGAGCCAGACCGCCCTGCGCAGCTCCATCTGTCTCAGGACGGCCAGGCGCTCGCCGCCCTCGTACTCGACCGAGCGGGCGCTGGACTCGTCCACCCCGAAGGTCCGGTCCTCGCTGCGGTAGCGGAGCCGGCGCCGGCCCGGCTCCCCCGTGAGGCCGAAGCACCAGCGCGCGCGGTCGGGGAGGACGTAGGTCGCCTCGAGGACGTGCTCCAGCTCCTCGGCGCCGGGGAACTCGAGGAGCGAGACGCTCTGGAAGCCCTCGGGCCGGCGGCTCTGGACGTCGGCGACCCGGCCGGGGTCCGGGGACACGAGGGCGGCGGTCAGGAGGCCGCCGAGGAGCGCGAGGAAGGGGTGGCTCGCGGGGCTCATGAGGGGTTCGCCGCAGCCCCGGAGCCGGGAGGGCTCGGCAGCCGCAGAGAGCCCCATCCTAACCCGCGCCCGGGTGGATGGCGGCTCGAGCTCGGCCTTCCGGGCCAGGAGCCCGTTGAACAACTCATTCGGCGCCCTGGCATCCGAAGCAGTTCTTCAACGGACTCCTAGGGCATGTTGCCGGCCCACTCGACCCAGTCCCCGACCTCGTCGCCCAGGTCCGCCTGCCGGAGCCGGATCAGGGCCCGGTGGACGCTCCGGCGCGTCTGGGGATCGACGCGCTCCCAGGCCCGCACCAGGGCGCGGGCGCAGCGGCCCTTCTGACTCGCATCCGCCCGGCCGATCAGGGCCAGGGAGCGGGCCCCGGCGGCAGCCACCAGGCGCGTTCGATCGTAGAGGAGGTCTCCCAGCGCCTCGGTCGACCCGGGATCCGCCAGGATGCCCAGGACCAGGGCGCTCTGGACCCGGACGTTGGGCTCGGGATCGACCAGGGCCATGCGCGCGGCCTCCCCCGCGACCGGATCCCGCGCGCCGGCCTCGACGATGGTCCGCATGGCCCAGGCGGCGTTGCTGCGCAGGAAGGAATCCGGGTGGGTGCGCACCAGCCGGGCGACGCTCTCGAGGGGCGTGTCGGGCATCCCCAGGACGGCCAGGCCCAGGAGCGCGTTGCTCACAACCTCGTCGGACGGGTCGTGCAGGGCCCCCAGGAGGGGCCCCTGGGCCTCGGGCTTGAAGGTGAAGCCCAGGCCCGCCGCGGCGCGCCGGCGGTTGAGGGGCGGGCCGCCCTCGAGCTCGACGATCAGCTCGCCGATGCGCGGGGCGCACTCGCGCGCGAGGTTGAGCTGGAGGCCGCGACACTGGGCCCTCTGCTCCTCGGTGCTGGCTATCAGGGTCAGCTCGCACCACATCTCGACCTGGGTGTCGACCCGCGCCAGGAAGGCCCCGATGGAGAGGCTCGCGGGCTCGGGGACGACGGGCAGGGAATGGACTCCGCGCGTCTCCGAGGCGTCGGGTGCGGCGGGGCTCGAGGCGCAGCCGGCCAGCAGGGCGAGGCCGAGGGCGACCCAGACGTCGCGATGGTCTATCATGACGGTTTCCCAGACGGGGTTCCGATCGGGCGGCGGGGGGGAGGCAGGAGCGCCGAGCCTAGCGTCCGGCGGGTTCCGGCGGGAGTGGCCCCGCGCCTCGCGGACGCGATCGGCCACCCCCCGGGCCTCCATGGACGCCCCAGGCCGCCCGACCTTCCCGCCCGATGCGGGGGACGGCCGCTTCCGGGGTTGACTCGCGCCCGCGTTCGGGCGATGAACACTCCCTGCCGGTGGGAGGGAGGCCGGTTTCCATGGCAGTTCAGGTGCTCGACACCATGGCCCGAGGGGGCTTCGAACAGGTTCTGGCGGTGCACGACCGCCTGTCCGGGCTGCGCGCCTTCCTGGCGATCCACGACACGACCCTCGGCCCGGCCTTCGGCGGTATCCGGCGCTGGGCCTACCGGGACGAGGAGGGGGCCCTGCGGGACTGCCTGCGGCTCTCCCGGGCCATGACCCAGAAGTGCGCCCTCATCGGCCTGCCCGGGGGGGGCGGGAAGATGGTGGTCCTGGATCGCCCCGACCTCGACCTCCAGGCCGCCTACCGCCACATCGGAGGGGTGGTCGAGGGGCTGGGGGGACGCTGGTACACCGGCCCGGACGTCGGGACCGGGCCGGACGAGCTCGGGTGGCTGGCCGAGACCACGGGCTTCGTGACCCGGCCCGGGCCGGAGGGACCGGGCGAGCTGGGGGAGGCCACCGCCCGCGGGGTGGTGGCGGGGATGGGCGCGGCCCTGCGCGCCCTCGACGGTGCCGAGGACTGGGAGCGGCGCACGGTCGTGATCCAGGGGCTCGGCGACGTGGGGGAGCGCGTCTGCCGGCAGCTCCTCGAGCTGGGCGTGGGGGTGCGGGCGGCGGAGATCGAGCCGGATCGAGCGGATCGGATGTCGGCTGAGCTGGGGATCGAGATGATCCCACCCAGCCGCGAGTACGATCCCCCCTGCGACATCTTCGCGCCCTGCGCCCTGGGCGGGATCCTGCACGATCTGACCCTGCCCCGCCTGGGCTGTCGAATCGTCGCCGGGGCCGCCAACAACCTGCTGGCCCGCCCCGAGCACGGAGACCGGCTGCACGAGCGCGGGATCCTCTACGTCCCCGACATCGCCATCAACTCCGGCGCCCTGATCCGCGGCGCGACCTTCCACCTGACCGACGAGCGGCCGCCGATGCCCGAGATCGAGGCCCGCGTGGGGACCGCGGTGGGGGAGATCCTGGATCGAGCCCTGGCGGAGGGCCTGCCGCCCGCCCGGGTGGCCCTGCGCATGGCCGACGAGCGC
This sequence comes from uncultured Planctomycetaceae bacterium, assembly GCA_964615935.1. Classification (GTDB taxonomy): domain Bacteria; phylum Planctomycetota; class UBA1135; order UBA1135; genus CAZTTG01. The sequence continues at coordinate 77,800 of CAZTTG010000005.1, forward strand.
ATCCAGGAGGCCCGCGAGAACGCCTTCGGCGGGGCCGCTTTCCGGCCGTCGAAGGACGCCTCGGGGTCCGAGGACCCGGATGCCGGCGAGGACGAGAACCCGGGCCGGAGAGATTGAGCCCATGAACCTCAGCCTGCGAGCCCTCCTCCTGCTCGCCGCGGTCGCGCCCCTGGCGATCGCGGCCACCACCGCCGAGCGGGACGACGAGAAGATCGACGCCCGGGCCCTGCGCGTCGACCGCGGCGAGGGCCGGCTCCCCATCTTCATCGCCCCCGACGAGGAGCTGGTCTTCGTCTGCAAGATCCACCTCGGCGTGGTGGGCTCGCCCACCGTGGGGCGCCTGACGATCACCTCGAAGACCGAGCCCTACAACTCCGGGGTCCTGATCGGCGGGGGGATCGATCCGGAGCGCCGGACCGGCATCATCGACGCCCGGATCCGGGGGGGCTACCTGGGCTATCGGGTGAGGGAGCAGATCACCACCACCCACCTGCCGCAGGCGTGGCCGGCGCTGATCTTCCGCTCGACGCAGACCGGCTCGGAGAACCGCAAGCACGAGCTGATGCTGGGGACGCGCGACGGAAAGGACGCCGCGCAGCATCGCGCCGACCGGCACTGCAAGAGCTGCGAGCGGCTGGGCCACTTCGTCGAGGGCATCTGGCCCTGGCAGGAGCCCCACCACTGCCGCAAGTGCAAGCGCGCGGAGCACCGCGTCTGGCGGGATCCCAAGACGCGGGAGGTCCCCGAGGGGACCCTCGACATGCTGAGCGCGGTCCTGCTGGCGCGCTCCATGGTCAGCGAGAACCGCCTGGCGGCCCGCTTCGAGATGCTGGACGAGCTCAAGCTCTGGGACGTCCGGCTGTCGCGGGGCACGCACAAGCGCCTCGACCTGCCCGCGGGCGAGTTCGACGCCGTGGAGGTCGAGCTGGCGACCCGCGTGCCGAAGGGCGAGGACCGCGAGGAGGACGAGTTCTCGGGCCTCTTCGGGATCCACGGCACGATCGAGATCTGGGTCCACCAGGGGACCGGCGTGCCGCTCTTGATCTACGGCGAGATCCCCGCCGGACCCCTGAACATCGCCGTCTCGATCGAGCTGGAGTCCTATCGCGGCACGCCGCCGGCCTTCGAGCCGCGTCGGTAGGCGGACCGCCGGGCTACTCGAACTCCCCCGTCACGGGCACCGCCTCGGCGCGCACCGGGATCCGCACCACCTCGGCCTCGGCCTCCGTCTCGCCCAGCCGGAACCTCGTTCCCTCGGCCTGATGGCGGCGCTTGACGTAGCCCAGGGCCATGCCCGTGTCGAGGGCGAAGGAGTACGACCAGGAGGTGACGACCCCCAGGTCGCGCCACTCGGCGCCCTGCTCGCGGCGCAGGCGCGTGCCCGCCGGAACGGGATCGTCGTGATCGATCCGAAGCCCCACCAGGCGCTTGTTGAGCCCCCCGTAGGTCTCGATCTTGGCCACCACCTCCTGGCCCACGTAGCAGCCCTTGTCCAGGCTGAAGGCCGACTCGAGGCGGGCCTCCTGGGGGTAGATCGTGTCGTCCACGTCCACGCCGGCCTCGGCCGCTCCGGCCTCGACGCGCAGGATGTCCCAGACGACCCGGCCGGCGGGGCGCGCGCCGGCCTCGCGCAGGGCCGCCCACAGCTCCGCCGCCGCCGCCGGCCCCGCGTCCACGCGCAGGCCCGGAGAGCCCGCGACCGGGAGGCTCGCGACCCCCACCGGGCGGCCCGCGAAGTCGGCGGTCACCGCGGCGCCCCCCTCGGCCGCCTCGATCCCCGGGAGGACCCGGACGAGGGTCTCGAGCCGCGCGGGCCCCGCGAGGGCCATCGGTGCCCAGCCCTCGCTCGCGTCCGCGATCTCCACCGCCTCGGCGAAGTGGTAGCGCTCGAGGGCCTCGATCAGGGCCTCCTGGCGGCCCGGACCGCACGAGAGCAGGACGCGCTCCGGCTCCACGTCGAGGTCGAGGTCGAAGAGCACCTTGCCCTTGCTCGTGAGGAGCAGGCTGCGGCCGCCCTGACCCGGCCGGAGCGCGCGGACCTCGCTGGAGAGGATCCGGTGGAGGAAGTCCGCCCGGTCCCCGCCCGAGACCGCCACCCGTCCGAGCTCGGTGCGGTCGAACAGCACCGCCCCCCCGAGGGCGGCGGCGTACTCGCCCGGCACGTCCCCGTAGGTCAGGAGGAGCTCGGAGCTGGTGCCCGGCGCGAAGCGGGCTCCGGCGCCGGCGTGCAGGGAGTGCAGGGGCGATTCCTTCATGGGGGTGCGGGGGCGGCGGGTTTGTGGGGACGGCCCGACAGCATAGACTGGGATCGCCGGGGCGGCGGCAGCGGCCGGGACCCGATTTCCGGCCCATCGCCTTTCACGGTGCGCGTCCGGGGGGGTCCCCTTCCCGGACCCTTGCACCCACCGAGCCATCGGGGACCCTTGGACGGAAGCGACCAGGAGATCATCGCCCAGGTGCTGGCGGGCGATCGGGACCAGTTCCGCGCCCTCGTGGAGCGGCACGGCCGGGCTCTGCTCGGCTACCTGCGACGCAAGCTGTCCCGGCCCGAGGAGGCCCACGAGCTCTTCCAGGAGGCGTTCGTGCGGGCCTTCGAGCGGCTGGGGACGCTGCGCGACCGGGACCGCTTCCGGGGCTGGCTGATCGCGATCGCGCGCAACGCCCTGCAGCGACGACTGCGGCGACCGACCCCGGTCTCCCTGGAGGCCGAGGGGCGGGCGGGGCCGGAGGCCGAGCCCGGGGCGGCCCTCGAGCGACGCGAGCTCGGGGACTCGATCCGGCGCGAGGTGGCCGCCCTGCCGCCTCGCCAGCGGGAGGTTTTCGAGCTGAGGATCTACCAGGAGCTGAGCCACGCCGAGATCGCCGGTCTCCTCGGGATCACCGAGGAGAGCGCGCGGGCGAACTTCTACCAGGCGGCGCGCCGGCTCCGGGAGCGCCTCGCGGAGAGCGAATCATGAGCGAGCAGATGGACCGAAGCGGCACCGGGTCGGGCGCGGCCTGCGCGCGGGTCCGGGGGCGCGCGATCGAGCTCCTGGACGGGGGACTTCCCGAGCTGGAGGCCGCCCGCGACGAGGGTCACCTCGAGGCCTGCGCGGCCTGCCGCGCCGAGCTGGATCGGTGGGAGGCCCTCCTGGAGGCCGGACGGCTCGCCGGGCCGGCCTCGGCTGAGGACCTCGAGCGGGCTCGGGCGGGCCTGGACGAGCGCCTGGCGCGGACGCGGCCCAGCGCCCTGCGGGCGCTCGCCGCCGCGATCCCCCCGCGGGCCCGGCACGCGGCGGCCGCGGCGGCCGCGGCCTTGCTGGTGCTCGGCCTGCTCGGCCAGAGCGAGGTCCTGGAGCAGCCCGTGGACGGCGTGCTGCGCGCAGGGACGTTCCGGCCGGATGCGTCCATGCTCGAGCCCGAGCGGCTCTCTTCGGGATTCCGCGCCATCCTCGGCGAGGGAGGGGAGTAGACCATGCGCCTGTTGCCGAGACGGAGCTTCTTCGACGGGTGGGGCACCGCGATGCTCGCGGGCTCCCTGTACCTGCTCACCGTCGTCGGGATCACCGCCCAGAAGCCAGGCCCGGCGGCGGGCCTCGGGCTCCTCCTGCTCGGAGCGGCCCTGGGGCTGGCCATCCTGGCCCTGATCCGGCTGTTCGGGACGTCGCGCTGGGGCTTCCCGGTCGCCGGCCTGCTCGCCGGACCGGTGCCCCTGATCCTGCTCTTCACGCCCCGGATCGCCCAGGGGGAGCGCGGCGGCGTGGTCCTCCTGGGGGCTCTCCTGGGCCTGGCGATCGGCCTCCTGGAGTGGGCCCGCGTCAGCCGATCGCGCCCGGGGGCCGGCTGAGCCGACCCGGGGAGTTTTTCCGCAACCGCTCGCCCGCCCCGCCGGTCCCCGGGGCATGAATGCGCGGCGGACGATCGGAGGAGGGAGCGCCTTCAACGGCCTCCCGCGCGCGGTGGTGGCCTGCGCCTCGGGGGCCCTGGCGGCCAGCGCCTGGCTCCTGGGGCCGAGCCTCGGCCAGGGGGGCGAGCCCGGGCCCGTGGCGGCGTGGGCCACCGACCGGGACCGGTGCGAGGTGGTGGGCCTGGACCGCGACCTCCTGATCGCCCGCCGCGTCCCGATCCCCTGGCCGACGGAGGTCGAGGCCACGCGCGGTGGGGGGGCCTGGGCGGTGGCCTGCGACGGGGGGGATCCCCTCGGCCCGCACCGCCTGATCGAGCTGTCGCCGGCCGGTCGGGTGCTCTCCGAGCACGCCTTCGGGCCGGTCCTGGACCTGGCGGGTCGCGACGCGATCGACGCCCTACTGGTCGAGCTCCGGCCCGCCTCCCCGGATCGCGTGTGGCGGGTCGAGCCCGGGGGCGCCCGGCGCCTGCTCGCGGTCGTCCCGGAGGCCCTCTGCGTGGGGGCTCAGGGTGAGCTGGCCCTGGTCGGCAGCCAGACCGGACGGCTGACCCTGGTCTCCTCGGCGCGGCCCGGCGAGATCCTCCGGGTGATCGAGCCGGGCGGCGTGCTGCAGGACGTCGCCCCCGGTCCGCGGGCCGGGCAGTGGTGGGCCCTGGACGCGTCCGGCGCTCAGCGCCTGCTGCTCCTGGACCGCGATCTCTCGATCCTCTCGTGCGCGACCCTCCACATGCACGGCCTGCACCTCGCGCCCGTTCCGGGCGAGGAGCGCGTGTGGATCGCGGACTCCACCGAGCCCCTGGCTCGCCGCTTCGGGCCCGGCGGCGCGCTGGAGGTCGAGGCTCGCCGGCTGCCCCTCTCGGGCCTGGACCGGGCCGCGGTCTGGCGGGGCTCCGGGGTCCTCCTCGCCGCGCCCGGCGCCCTGATGAGGCTGGACGGAACGGGCGCTCTGGCGCCGGGCCAGGGGGGCTTCGACTTCCTCGTCGGGGTCTCGGCCGTGCCGCGGTAGAGCCCCCGAACGCTCGAAGGCCCCGGCGCTCTCCGGCGGGCGCGCCGAGGGTGGCGGCCCCGGCCCAGCACGCCTCGGGCCTGGACGCGGAGCTTCGCCAGGCGCCTACGCCGTCGGCAGCTTGATGCCGTACTTGCGCATCCGGCGCCAGAGCGTGGTCCGGCTCACCCCCAGCTCCCGGGCCGCCTGGTCGAGCCGGCCCGGGTGCCGGTTGACGGCCCGCAGCACGAGCTGGCACTCGCGGTCGCCCAGGTGCTCCGCCATGGCCTTGGGACCGTTCTGGGTCTCCAGGCTCACCTGGCGCACGCCGCGCTCCACGTTCTCCGGGCCGATCTTCCCGTCCATGCTGAGGGTGGCGGAGTGATCCAGCGCGGCGAAGAGCTGATCGACGTTGCCGGGGAACTCGTGCTCCGCCAGGGCCTGAATCGCCTCCGGCTGCACCCGCAGCCGCTGACCGCGCTCGATGGCGTAGCGCTTCGCGAAGGTCTCCACCAGGGCCGGCAGGTCCTCGAGGCGCTGCCGGAGCGGGGGCACGCTGAGGGTGACCCAGCTCCGCAGGAGGGACAGCTCCTCGATCAGCTTGCCCTGCTCGAAGAGGTCCCCGAGGGCGCCGGTGATCGAGAACAGGAGCCGGGCCTTCAGGGGAATCGGGGTCTCGGAGCCGATGCGCCGGATGCACTGGTCGCGCAGGCAGGCGGCCAGCATCTCCTGCACCTCGGGGGCCAGCTCCTCCACGCCGTGCAGGTAGACCGTGCCCTCCGCCAGCCGCTCGAGCAGACCCCGGCGGGCCCGGCCGCCGGGCCTCTTGTGCCCGAAGACCTGCTCGGCGAAGCGCGGCAGGGAGGTCGACTCGCAGCGAACGCTCTCAAGGGGTCGGTCGCGGCGGGGGCTGGCGAGGTGGATCGCGCGGCAGATGAACTCGCGACCGCTGCCCACCGGCCCCGACACCAGGACCGGCTCCTCGCTGGGAGCCAGCCGGTGCAGGGCCGAGACCACGGCGTTCATACGCGGCGAGTCCGCCACGATGTTCTTCATGTCGTAGCGCGACCGCAGCTCGCTCTGGAGGTTGTGGATCTCGGCCTCCAGCTTGCGCCGCTCCAGGATGGCCCGGATGCGCGCCACGATCTCCTTGGGCTTGAGCGGCTTGATCAGGTAGTCCGCCGCTCCCAGGCTCATGGCGTCCACCGCGCCGTCGATGCTGCCGAAGCCGGTCATCATGACGACGTCGGTCCCCGGGTGGCTGCGGCGCACCTCGCGCAGGAGCTCGAAGCCGTTCATCCCCGGCATGCGGATGTCGCACAGCACCAGGGCGAAGGGATCGCGGTCGAGCATGTCCACCGCGGTCTGACCGCTCTCAGCCTGGGCGACCTGGAAGCCCTCGCTGGTCAATACCTCACCGAGGACCTTGAGGACGATCGGCTCGTCGTCGACTACCAGGATCCGGTCGAGCATGGGGTCGGGAGGCGTGGGTGCCCCCCCAGGAAGGATCCGCAGGCCTCCCGGACCGGGAGGCTTGGACATACCTCGTCAGAGGATACGCGACCTTCGGTCCCGGTGGCATCCGGGAAGAAGTCCATTGTCGAGGGCGAGGAACGAAGTTGCAACAATGAGAACGGCGCCCCCGGTCCGGGGGCCGGAGAGAGGCTCTGGGAGGGTCTGGGGCCCCCGGGCGCCGCGCCCTATAGTCTGCGGGTCGACCCCGGAACCGCCCCATTGCGCAAGCGCGAGCTGATCCTGGCGGCCCTCGGGGCCGCTTTCCTGGCCGTGGCCTGGACCTGGCCCCTGGCGGCCCATCTGGGCGATCGCCTGCCCTACGACCCGCGCTTCGCGGCTCCGGAGACGGCGCCCGCCCACGCGTGGCTGTGGGACTTCTGGTGGGTCGGGGAGGCGCTCGAGCGCGGCGCGCCCCCCTTCCGCTGCGACTGGAGCGCCTGGCCCCGGGGGGAGAGCCTGGCGGGCTCCACCCACCTCTTCCTGTGGGGGCTGCTCTCCGCGCCGCTGCAGTGGATCGCCGGGCCCCTCTTCGCCCTCAACGCGATGATCCTGCTGCTGATCGCCGCGGCCGCGACGGCTGCCTGGGCCCTCGCGCGCGAGCTGGGAGCCGGGCGCTGGGGAGCGGGCGCGGCGGCCTTCGCCTGGGCGTTCCACCCCTGCTTCCTCGAGGCCGGCCTGGACCGGCTGGACCCCTTCGCCACCCCCTGGCCGCCCCTCTTCCTGCTGGTTCTCCTGCGCTGGATGCGCGCCGGCGAGCGCGCATCGGGAGGGCGGCGGCTGGCCCTGGGGGCGGCCGCGGGCGCGCTCGTGGGCCTCGCGATCCTGAGCGGCTGGACGGGGGCCCTGCTGCTCCTCTTCCTGGGGGCGGCCGCGGTGGCCCTCGCGCCCCGATCCGGCCCGGAAGGAGCGGGCGGCCGCGGCGGCCTCCTCAGCCCGTGGGCCTGGCTCCTGGGCGTCGGCGCGTGCCTGGTCCTGACCTGGCCGCTCCTGCTCGAGCTGCGCCGGGCTCCGGCGCCGTCCCCGGAGATCGCGGGCGGGCCGGAGCTGTCCGATTTCCTGACTCCACCCGGCCTCCATCCCCTCGCCCGCCCGCCCGGCCTCGGAGCGCGAGAGCGGGCGGCCGCCGCACCCGCCTCGCCCGGCATCCACCTCGCGGCCGCCGGCCCCGGGCTCCGCCGCGGGGACTCCGGGCTCTACCTGGGCATCGGTCTGCTGGCCCTCGCCGCGACGGGCGCGATCCGCAGGCCCCGCGCCCGACGCCTGGCCCTGATGGCCGCGGCGCTCCTCGTCCTCACCTGGGATCCGCTGGGCATTCTCTCGAGCGCCGGCGCCGACTCTCCCGTTCGGGCCCTGCTGCGCCGCCCCGCCCGTCTCCTGCCGGCCGCGACCCTACCCCTGGCCATGGCCGCCGGGCTGGGCCTCGACGCCCTCCTCCGCCGGCCCGGCGGGCGGCCGCTGGCCGCCGGCCTCGCCCTCCTGATGGCCGCCGAGTTCTGGGTCGCTCCCTGGCCGGGGTTCCGGTTCCGGGTGCCCGAGGCCGTCCGCGCCATCGGCGCGTCCTCCGACTCGGGCGCCGTCCTCTCCCTGCCCGTGCTCCTCGACGCTCCCGGAGAGGCGATGGCCTGGCAGAGCGTTCACGGTCATCCCATCCTGCGCTCCTGCTCCTCGCGGCCGGCCGATCCCCCCGTGGCGGGGTGGCCGGGGATCGCGCCCGACCTGTGGCGGCTCGCGGTGGGCGGCGGCGGCGCGAGCCCCGACGCGGTCTCGCAGGATCTGGAGGCGCTGGGCGTCACCCACGTCCTCGCCGATCTGGACCGGATGGGCGAGGCCTCTCCGCTGATCGATGCCCTGGACGGGATGGACCGATGGGAGCGGGCCGAGACCCGCGACGGGATCTGCTGGTGGTACCGCACCTCGCTGCTGTACCCCTCGCGGGAGTAGCGACGGGCGCTCCGGCGGCGGCGCGGCCTCAGGATCTCTTCGGGGGCCGACCCCGGCGCTTGGGCATGTCGTGCCCGTCCAGGACCCGGTCCAGTCCGGCCACGAAGGCCATGGTCGTGTTCGAGAGGTCCTCGCGGCCGTGGTCCACGGCGAGCTGGGCGAACTTGCGGAGCTGGCGCTGGACCTTGGGAATCTCCCGCAAAACGGGCAGATCCTGGCGCTCCTTTATCTCCATCCTCCGCTTGATCTCGTTGATCTTCTCCTCGAGATCGCCGATCCGCTCCTCGTCCGTTCGTCGGTGATATTGACGTTTTTGTGTCTTGGCCATGTTTAATTGCCGTCCGGTTGATCCTGGCGAATTGAGTGCGGATGAGTGGAGGTATTGCCCGGGTGGAGCATCGGAACAACTGGACCTCGAGAGTTGTGCCCGATCTGCCCCACCGAGATAGGTCCTGTCGGTCTGGGAGGTTTGGGGAACAACCGCGATCGAAAAACCGACGATCGCCACCCGAAGATGGAATCTAGCACGGGCCCCGGAGTGGGACAATCGTCGAAACCCGTGGTTTCCCCGATTCCCGCCTTAAAGCGGAGATTCCGGGCGCGCCCGCCGGGGCGAGGGCCGTGGGGCTGGACCCCCGGGGGGATCGATGCTACGGTGGTGGGCTCCCGTGGGGTCGTGGAAGCCGCTCATACCGGGCCCTTCCCCCCCGCACATCACATCCGCGCGCCCGCACCCGGAGCCCCTCGAGCCCCGAGCCCGCCCTTGCAAGACGACATCGAACGCGTCCTCTTCGACGAGACGGAGATCCTGTCCGGGATCGACCGGATCGCCGCACAGGTCACCGCGGCCTACCGGGGCCGCGAGTTCACCGTCGTCTCGGTGCTGAAGGGGTCCTGCGTCTTCGCATCGGACCTGATCCGCCGGATCCCGATCCCGCTCGAGCTGGCCTTTGTGTCGGCCGCCAGCTACGGCGACGGCACCGAGGCCGGGGAGCTGGAGATCAATTTCCTCCCCGCCGGGAGCGAGATCGAGGACCGAAATCTGCTCCTGGTGGACGACATCCTGGACACCGGCCGGACGCTGCACCTGCTGAAGGCGGAGCTCCTGAACCGCGGCGCCGGCGAGGTGCGGACCTGCGTCTTCCTCGACAAGCCCGCCCGCCGCGCGGTCGATTTCGAGGCCGACTTCCGCTGCTTCCAGGTGGAGGACCTCTTCGTGGTGGGCTACGGCCTCGACTTCGCCGGCCGCTACCGCAACCTCCCCTTCGTGGGAGCCTTGCGGCAGGAGGCCTACGCCCGACAGACCAGCACGCCGGGCTAGCCCGAGGCCGGCGACCCCTCCCTCCAGCCCGCTCCCCGGGACCCGGTTCCTGCCCGTGGCCTCTCAACACCACCTCTGCGTCGAGCCCGGCCAGTCGGGCGTGGAGCTCGACGAGCTCCTCTGCGAGGCCTTCCCGCGGCTGAGCAAGCGTCACCTTCGCCGGCACGTGCGCGAGGGGCGGGTGCTGCTCGACGGCGCGCCCGCGAGGCGCTCCCAGCGCCTGCGCGCGGGCCAGGTCGTGAGCGTGGAGATCGATGAGGACGCGCTCCAGGATGCGCCGCCCGTCGTGGAGATCCCCCCCCCGCCCACCCTGTACGAGGACGGGGACGTGCTGGTGGTGGACAAGCCGGCGCATCTCGCCGTCGAGGGGGACCGCTGGGATCGAACGCGCCCCGGGCTGATCGTCGCGCTGCTCGGGCCGGCCCGTGACGGGGAGGGGCCGCCCGCCTCCGGTCCGGGCTCCTTCCGGCCGCGCATCGTGCACCGGCTGGACAAGGGCACCAGCGGAGCCGTGCTCGTGGCGCGCAACGTCGAGGCCGAGCGCGCCCTGCGGGAGGCCTTCGACCGCGGCCTGGTGCGCAAGGACTACCTGGCGCTGGTCGAGGGGGAGCACCCCCTCGGGGAGGGGGAGAGCGAGGTCATCGACCGGCCCCTGGGGCCCGACATCCGGCGCAGCGGTCGGGTGTGCGTCCGCGCCAGCGGCGGCAAGCCCTCGAGAACCCGCATCCGGGTCGAGCAGCGCTTCCGCGGCTTCACCCTGCTGCAGTGCGAGCCCCTCACCGGCCGGACGCACCAGATCCGGGTCCACCTCGCGGACGCGGGCTTCCCCCTGGTGGTCGATCCCGTCTACGGGCGGCGCACCTCCCTCCTGCTGAGCGAGATCAAGCGCGGCTACCGGCCCAAGCCGGGCCGCGCCGAGCGGCCGCTGATCGCCCGCCTCAGCCTGCACGCCCGCGGCCTCCGCTTTCCCCGCGTGGGCGGCCCCGAGCTCGACGGGCCCAGCGCCCCGGAGCCGATCCGGGTCGAGGCCCCGCTTCCGGGCGACTTCGCCCTGACCCTCAAACAACTGGCCAAGGTACGGCCCCCAAGGCGATGAAGCTCAGGCAGCGAGTCGGTGACTTCCGGGTTCGGGAGCTGCTCCAGGAGGGCTACCTCCGCGAGTCCGGGGAGTGGCGCGTCTACCGGGTGACCAAGAGCAAGATGACCACCCTGGAGGCGGCCGCCGCCCTGGCCCGGGAGCTGGGGGTGCCCACCGCCGAGGTCGGCCTGGCCGGGCTCAAGGACCGCCAGGGCATCGCGGTGCAGCACATGAGCGTGCGCCACGGCCGGGACTGCCGGCTGCGGGATCCCCGGCTGCGGATCGAGCCGGTGGGCTTCGCGGACGAGCCCCTGACCAGCGCCCGGAGCGAGGGCAACGGCTTCGAGCTGTGCGTCCGCCGGCTGGACGGCAAGCAGATCACCGCCCTGCGCACCTGCCTGGTGCGGGTGCGGAGGAATGGCCTGATCAACTACTTCGACGAGCAGCGCTTCGGCAACCTGCGCCACAACCAAGGCTGGATCGCCAAGCGGCTCATCCTCGGCGAGCACGAGGAGGCCCTGTGGACCCTCCTGGCGGGTCGCTCTCCCCACGACGGCGCCCGCGCCCGCGCCGAGAAGGGCGAGCTGCGGGCGGCCTGGGGCAACTGGGTGGCCTGCCGGGAGGTCGCCCTGCGCTTCGGCCAGCACCACTCGATCTTCGAGCACCTCGCCCGGCGGCCGGGCGACTTCGGCGGGGCCTTCCGCCACGTGGCCTCGCGCATCCGGCTGATCCACCTGTACGCCTTCCAGTCGCACCTCTGGAACCGGGCGGTGGCCGCCCACGCGCGCGAGGCCACCCCCATCGAGGAGCGGGCGGTCGTCGCCGGCTGGGAGGGACCCATGGTGTTCTCCAACGGGCCCGTGCCCGCCGGCGCCGGGCTGGGGGATACCTTCCGGCTCCCGGGGCCGCGCCTGGAGGACGTCTCCGATCCCCTCCAGCGCCGGCTCCTGGAGGAGGCCCTGGCCGCCGAGGACCTGAAGCCGTCCCAGCTCTCCATCGAAGGCGTGCCGGGATTCCAGCTCAAGGGGGAGGACCGCCCGCTGCGGGTGGTCCCGTCCCACCTGCGCGTGCGACCGGCCGAGTTCGACCGGGAGAATCCCGGCTCCCGGATGGTCCGGATCCGCTTCGAGCTGCCCCGCGGATCCTACGCCACCCTGGTCGTGCGGCGGCTCTTCGCCACCGCGGTGGGGGAGACCCGGGAGAGGCGCAAGGAGCGCCCGCAGAGGGTGGGCCGCCCCGTCCGCGATTCCGGCCCTGGAGGTCAGGACGCGGGGCACCGCTGGAAGGGGGAGTCGCGGTCCGACTCCCGCGAGCGGGCCGGCGATCGGGGGCGGGAGCGCTCGGGGAGCGGGCAGGGGGGCGAGCGCGGCCGGCGTGGCCCTGCCGGAGGAGGCGGAGGCGGCCGGGGCGGCGATCGCCCGGGAGGCGCCCGCGGAAGCTGGGGCGACCGCAGCGGAGGCGCCCGAGGAGACCGTGACGACCGCCGGGGAGGCGCCCGCGGGAGCTGGGGCGACCGCGGTGGAAGCCCCCGCGGAGACCGAGACGACCGCCGGGGAGGCTACCGCGGGGATCGGGACGACCGGCGTGTAGGCGCCCGCGGAGGCTGGGGCGATCGCGGTGGAAGCCCCCGCGGAGACCGGGACGACCGCCGGGGAGGCTTCCGCGAGAACCGGGACGACCGGCGTGGAGGCGCCCGCGGAAGCTGGGGCGACCGCAGTGGAGGCACCCGGGGGGACCGGGGCGACCGCAGCGGAGGCTCCCGTGGGAGCTGGGGCGACCGCAGTGGAGGCGCCCGGGGGGACCGGGACGACCGCCGGGGAGGCGCCCGCGGTGACCGGGACGACCGCCGGGGAGGCGCCCGGGGGGATCGGGACGACCGGCGTGGAGGCGCCCGCGGGAGCTGGGGCGACCGCAGTGGAGGCGCCCGAGGAGACCGGGTCGACCGCCGGGGAGGCGCCCGCGGTGACCGGGACGACCGGCGTGGGGGCGCCCGCGGGGACCGGGGTGACCGCCAGGGCGGAAGCCGTGGGGGGCGGAGGGACTACCGGGGGAGCACCCGCGGGGAGCGGGGCGACCGCCGTGGGGGAGGACGGAGCTCCGGCGGGGGCGACCGCCGGCCGCAGGGGGGCGATCGGTCCCCCGCGCGGGACGGGAAGCGCCGCTAGAGGCCTCCCCGGGCCGCTGACCGGAGGTGGGGGGGCCGGCCCGGGCTCCCCCGCGGTTATGATGCCACGACCCCTGGTGCCGCCCCCGGGCCCCGGAGGAGCCCCCTCGAGCCCAACGGAAGGCAGTGGATGTCTGAGGACCTGATCGTCGGAGTCATCGGTGGCTCCGGTCTGTACGAGATCGACGGCCTGGAGGAGGTCCGGGAGACCGGGGTCTCGACCCCCTTCGGGGACCCCAGCGACGCCTTCGTCACCGGCCGGCTGGGGGACGTCCCCATGGTCTTCCTCCCGCGGCACGGCCGGGGCCACCGCCTCACGCCCAGCGAGATCAACTACCGCGCCAACGTCTGGGGCCTCAAGAAGCTGGGGGTCAACCGCATCCTGTCGGTGTCGGCGGTCGGCTCCATGCGCGAGGACGTCGCGCCCGGCGATTTCGTCATGGTCGATCAGTTCATCGATCGAACTCGCCACCGTCCGGACACTTTCTTCGGAGACGGTGTGGTGGCCCACGTCATGTTCGCCGACCCCATATGCGAATCGGTACGTCAGGCCCTCCTGGCGGCCGCCCGTCAGGTGGGGGTGTGCGTCCACGACGGTGGCACCTACACCAACATGGAGGGCCCCCAGTTCTCCACCCGGGCCGAGTCCCGGCTGTACCGCAGCTGGGGCATCGACGTGATCGGCATGACCAACCTGCAGGAGGCCAAGCTCGCTCGCGAGGCGGAGATCTGCTACGCGACCATCGCCATGGCCACCGACTACGACTGCTGGCACGACGGGCACGAGGACGTGACGGTGGAGGGAATCCTCGAGATCATGGGCCGCAACGTCGACCACGCCCGTCAGGTGATCCTGGCCACGGTCCCGCTCCTGGAGCGAGAGCGCACCTGCGGCTGCAAGGACTCCCTGAAGCACGCCATCATGACCGCCCCCGAGCGGATCCCACCCGCGGCCCGCGATCGACTGGGACTGCTGATCGACAAGTACATCTCGTGTGAGCGACAGGGAGGATGAGGATGCTGCATCGAAGGGAGCTGGGGAGGTGGCCCGGGAGGATCCTCGCCCTCCTCCTGGGGGCCGCCTGCGTGGCGTCGAACGACGGGCCCGATCCCGAGGAGCTTCTGGAGGCCATACGTCAGGAGGGCGATCCCTCGGCCGTGCCGACGGACCACCAGGGTCCGCCGGTGGAGGCCGGCGAGGTGGGTCCCGCTCGCTTCCTCCCGGCCCTCTACGGGGCCTTCGACGCGGACCGGCCCATGGAGACCCTGGGCGTCCTCGATCGCTACTACCGCTCGGCCGGCGACGACGGGTACGAGGCCTGCGTCAACCACCTGAAGGAGTCCCTCGAGGAGATCGGCTTCGGCTCGGATCCGCGGCTGGAGCTCGATGTCGTCAAGGGCCAGGTCACCACCCGCTCGTGGATCACCGGGGAGGACGCGCCCGCCCCCGCCTGGACGCCCTGGAGCGCCAGCCTGACGCTGGAGTCCGGCGGCCAGGAGCGCATCCTGCACCACTTCTCGCGGCAGGGAGACCCCGATCGGCTCATGCTGCCGACCTACGCGCCCCCGGCCATGGTGTCGGGCGAGGTGGTGCTGGACTACGGAGACATCCGGCCCGGCTCGGTGGTGGTGATCGAGGCCAAGATCGACAAGCGGCACATCCAGCGCGTGCGCTCCCAGGGCGGCGTGGCCCTGATCTCCTCCTACATCGAGCCCTTCAACTACGATCCCACGGGGGAGGACCGGCATCTCGACGCGATCAAGTGGCGCACGATGCTCCACCCCGCGCCCCTGCCGATCATGAAGATCTCGCCCCGCTCCTACGAGATCATCCGCGAGGCGGTCGAGGCGGATCCGCAGGCGCGCCTGGCGCTGCAGGCGGAGGTGATCTACACCTACCGGCGGCTGCGCACCCTGGTGGCGACCATCGTCGGCGACGAGAGCCCCGACGAGGCCGTGGTCATCGTCTCCCACCTGGACTACCCCGGCGCCGGCGACAACGGCTCGGGCGTGTCGGGGATGCTCGAGGGGGCCCGGGTCCTGGTGGAGCTGCTTCGTGGCGGCCAGCTGGAGTGGCCGGCCCGCTCGATCTCCATCGTCTGGGGGGCCGAGATGCACCAGGCCGACGCCTGGCTGGGCTACAGCCGGCGCCGGGCGGTGGCCGGCATCTCGGCCGAGATGATCGGCGAGTCGCCCGAGCGCACCGGCGCGGTGGCGCGTCTCGAGCGCATGCCCGATCCCGGGGCCCTGTACGCCCTGCCGCCGGACGAGCACACCGAGTGGGGGGCCGGGGACGTCGAGGACCCCCTCCAGCCCAACGGCCTGTCGGTGGTGGCGCGCTGCGCCCTGGTGGACGTCGCCGCCCACGATCCGCCCTGGAAGACGGCCGAGAACCCCTGGGAGGGAGGCGCCGACCACGACCGCTTCAACGCCAGGGGCGTGCCCGGGGTGCTCTTCTGGCACTTCACCTCCTTCGCCTACCACACCAGCCTCGATCGCATCGAGATGGTCTGCTCGCAGGAGCTGAAGCGGACCAGCACCGCGGTCCTCACCACCGCCCTGGCCCTGGCCGATCCCCTGCCCACCGACCTGGACCGCTACCTGAGGACGTTGAACCGGGAGCGGGTGATCCGGATCGAGGCGGCCCTGGAGGCCGAGGAGGAGGAGCTGGCGGAGCAGTGGCGCGAGTGGACCACCGGCGCCCGCCTGTGGCTGCACCAGGAGATCCTCCGACTTCCGCCCTCCGACCGCTGAAGGTCCACGCATGACCACCGATCCCCGAATCGATCGGCGCGCCCTCCTCGGAGCCGGCGCCGCCGCCGCCCTCGCCTGCACCTCGGTCGGCAATGCCTCCACGGAGCCGGCGGGGGAGTCGCCGCCCGCGCCCCGGGATGGCCTTCCGCTCATGGTGGGCAGCGCCAACGCCCTGGCCGGGATGAAGCTCCAGTGGCAGGCCTTGAAGGACGGCGCCGATCCCCTGGACGCGGCCATCGAGGTGGTCAAGGTCGCCGAGGCCGACCCCCGCGACAGCAGCGTGGGCCTGGGCGGGCTGCCGGACGAGGACGGCCGGGTCACCCTGGACGCCGCCTGCATGCACGGCCCCACGCACAACGCCGGCGCGGTGGGCTGCATCCAGAACATCCTCCACCCCTGCGAGGTGGCCCGCCTGGTGATGGAGCGCACCGACCACGTCTACCTGATGGGCGAGGGCGCCTACCGCTTCGCGCGCCAGCACGGCCACCCCCACGTCGAGCTGCTCACGCCCAAGGCGCGGGAGCAGTGGCTGAGGTGGACGGAGAGCATGAGCGAGCGCGACGATCGCCTGCCGCCGCCGCCCGAGCGCGATCGCCGGAGCGGGGCCCTGACGGAGGAGCCCGGCGAGCGGGTGGCGAGCTCCCGCCGCGCCTTCCTCGAGCGGCGCCAGACCGGCACGATCCACTGCTCGGCCCTCTCCACCCTGGGCGAGCTGGCATGCACCACCACCACCTCCGGGCTCTCGTGGAAGATCCCCGGCCGGGTGGGGGACTCGCCCATCATCGGCGCGGGCCTCTACTGCGATCAGGAGGCGGGGAGCGCGGGCTCGACCGGGCGCGGGGAGGCGGCCATCCTCTCCAACGGCAGCTTCGCGATCGTGGAGTTGCTGAGGCAGGGAGCCAGCCCGCTCGAGGCCGGGCTGGAGGCTCTGCGACGGGTCGTGAGGCAGTGCGAGAGACAGGCGAGCTGGCAGCCGGCGCTGATGGGGGATGACGGCAAGCCCGCCTTCAACATCAACTTCTACGTCCTCGCCAGGAACGGGGAGTACGCCGGCGTGCGCCTGTCGGGGGGCGGCACCTTCGCGGTGGCGGGTCCCGAGGAGGGCCCGCGGCACGAGCGGGTGGTGGCGTTGCTGGACTGACGGTCTCGCGGCGCGCCTCAGTGCCGCATGCAGCCCTCGAACTCCGCCCGGCTCAGCCCCCCGTCCCCGTCCTCGTCGAGTGTGGCCAGGACGGCTCCCAACCGCACCTGGATCTGCTGGGGCTGCAGGAGCCGCTCGAGCTCGGCCAGGGTGATCTGCCCATCGCGGTCGAGGTCCAGCCTCGGGTAGTGCCCCACCGGACCGGGGATGCGCGGAGCCGAGGCGGCTGCGTGGACCCCCTCCTCGGGCTCGGCCAAGCCCCCGAAGAGCTCCATCACCGTCGAGGCCTCCGGCAGGTCCTCCACCTCCAGCTCGGATCCCCCGAGGTGGGCGGCCGAGAGGAGCCGGCTGACCAGCAGGGCCTCCTCCCCCTCGATCCGTCCGCTACCGTCGGTGTCGACCCTCTCGAGCACCACCTCCGCCGGCCACTCCTCGTAGCCGTACTCGCTCAGCAGGGTCTCCAGCTCGGCCAGCTCCAGGGTGCCGCTGGCGTTGGCGTCGTAGGCCGTGCGGAGCTGCTCGGAGCTCCGCCGGGGCACCATCACCGGTGTGGTCACCGGGTTCGGAGGGCGGAAGCCGCCCACCCGCTCCAGCGCCTCCGCATACCGGGCCGCGAACTCCTTCGCGTTCACCCGTCCGTCCGAGTCGAGGTCGTAACCCGCGAAGGCCGCCCGGTCGAGGCTCAGGCTGACGCGCGCCTCCCGAAAGGAGATCCAGCCGTTGCGATCGTGGTCGCAGGTCTCGAAGTAGCGCTCCTCGGGGGGGCGCGAATCCTCCTCAGGCGCCTCGGGCGGGGCCGCGGGCTCCACCGGCGGGTCCTGAGGACCGGCCCGGTCGGAGAGGGCCAGGAGGGCGAGCAGGCAGGTGAGGGTTCTCTTCATGGCCAGCGGGGAGGATCGGACATCCGGTGCCCCTCCCGCAAGCCTATTGGTCGACGGAAGGGCGCTGGCGGCCCAAGCCGCGGCCTCCGGTCCGTTCCGAGGCGGGGAAAGGGACGCCCGGGTCCCGGTGGGAATGGGGGCATCAGCCCCCGGCCAGCTCGAGCACCGCCTCGGCCACCCGATCGACGTCGACCTCCCGCAGGAAGGGGTGCACCGGCAGGCACAGGATCTCCCGGGCCAGGGCCTCGGCCGCCGGGAAGTCCCCGGGACCGTATCCCCAGCTCCGGGCGGCCTCCTGCAGGTGGACCGGGGTGGGGTAGTGGACCGCGGCGCCGATGCCGCGCTCGGAGAGCCCCCGGTGCACAGCCTCGCGGCCCTCCCCCCCCCGGATGCGCACGGCGTACTGGTGGCGGGCGTGCAGGACGCCGGGGGCGGTCCGCAGGGGCAGGACGGTCGAGCTCTGCCGGAAGTGGGCGTCGTAGCGGGCGGCCACCCCCCGCCGGGCGTCGTTCCAGCACGAGAGGTGCGGCAGCTTGACGTTCAGGACCGCCGCCTGCAGGGAGTGCAGTCGGGAGTTCGTGCCCAGGAGGGAGTGCACGTACTTGCCGGTGCTGCCGTGGTCGCGCAGCTCGCGCAGGCGCGCGGCGAGCCGGGCGTCGCGGGTGAGGATCAGGCCGCCCTCCCCGGCCGCGCCCAGGTTCTTGGTGGGGTAGAAGGAGAAGGCGCAGGCGTCCCCCAGCGCCCCGGGCGCCGCGTCGTCGCGCTGCGCGCCGTGGGCCTGGGCCCCGTCCTCCAGGAGGGCCAGTCCGCGCTCGTCGGCCAGCGCCCGGAAGGCGGCCATGTCGCAGGGCTGACCGTAGAGGTGCACCGGCAGGAGGCAGCGCGTGCTGCCGTCGATCGCCTCGCGGGCCCGCTCCGGGTCGAGCAGGGCCGTCTCGGGATCGACGTCGGCGAGCTGGGGGGTGGCGCCGATCCAGGGGATCGATCCGGCCGAGGAGAAGAAGGTGAAGGGCGTGGTGACCACTCCGTCACCGGGTCCGATCCCCAGGGCCACCAGCGAGAGGATCAGGGCATCGGTACCCGAGGCCACCCCGACCCCGTGCTCGACCCCGTGCAGCTCGGCGAAGCCGCGCTCGAAGGCCTCCACCTCGGGTCCCAGCACGTAGCGCCCGCTCTCGAGCACCCGCTGAACGGCCTCGCCCAGCGCCGGGCCCAGGGCCTCGCGCTCGGCCGCCAGATCGATGGGGGCGATTGCGCCCTGCGTCGTCGAACCGCTCATGGAGCTTTCCCCTACTTGAAGGTGGGCATCTTGCCCGCCTTCAGATCGCGCCAGTACACGTCCAGGTCGCGGCGCACCTTGCCGCTGAGCAGGATCAGGCCCAGGACGTTGGGCAGGGCCATCCCCAGGATCATCAGGTCGCCGAAGTCCAGCACCTCGGTGGCGGTGATGATCGAGCCCAGGAAGACGAACACCAGGAAGATGAGCCGGTAGATCATCGAGGAGCCGTCGCCGAACATCCAGGCCCAGCAGCGCTCGCCGTAATAGGACCAGGAGATCATGGTCGAGAAGGCGAACAGCACCACCGCCACCGAGAGGACCCAGGGGAACCAGGGCAGGACCTCGCCCATGGCCATGGAGGTCAGGGCGGCGCCCTTGTCGGCGGCCACGTAGGCCGCGTAGTCGGGGTTGGAGTAGGCGCCGGTGATGATGATGACCAGCGCCGTCATGGTGCACACCACGATGGTGTCGATGAAGGGCCCCATCAGGGCCACCACGCCCTCCCGGACGGGGTACTCGGTCTTGGCCGCCGAGTGGGCGATGGCCGCCGATCCGACCCCGGCCTCGTTGGAGAAGGCGGCGCGCTTGAAGCCCAGGAAGAGCACCCCGATGAAGCCCCCGAAGACGGCGTCGGGGCTGAAGGCCTGGGTGACGATGGCCCCGAAGGCGGCCGGGACCTGATCGACCTTGAGGAGCACGATGGCCAGGCAGGCCAGCACGTAGATGACGCACATGGACGGCACCAGCTTGGAGGCCCAGGCGGCGATCCGCCGGATGCCGCCGATGATCACGACGGCGACCATGACGGTCATGATCAGCCCGTAGATCCACGGGGCGTCCTGGAGGGGCTCGATGGTCATCTGCAGGGCGTTGAGCGACTGGCTGACCTGGAAGGAGTTGCCGCCCGCCAGCGAGCCGCCGATGCACAGGATGGCGAAGAAGACCGCCAGCACCTTGCCCAGCTTGCCCAGACCCATCTCCTTCAGCCCGTTGGAGAGGTAGAACATGGCCCCGCCCATCACCCGGCCGTCGGGACGCACCTGGCGGTACTTCTGGCCCAGGGTGCACTCGACGAACTTGGAGGTCATGCCCAGGAAGCCGGCCAGGATCATCCAGAACATGGCCCCGGGCCCGCCGGTGCCGATGGCGATGGCCACCCCGCCGATGTTCCCCAGGCCCACGGTGGCCGAGAGGGCCGCGCTCAGGGCCTGGAAGTGCGAGACCTCGCCGGGGTCCTTGGGGTCGTCGTACTTGCCGCAGGTGACGGCCACGGCGTGCTTGAAGGCCTTGACGTTGATGAAGCCCATCTTCAGGGTGAAGAAGATGGCGCCCGCGACCAGCCACAGGACCGCGAAGGGCATGTCGGCGCCCTTGTCGATCCCCTGCTTCCCGTGCTCGTCCAGGACCGGGTTCCCGGCCTCGTCCACCTCGGGCTGGTTGTCCCAGAACCAGACGTCGGCGAAGAAGACGTATTCGATGGCGTCGTTGACCCTCCCGGCTATGTCGTTGGCCCGCTTCTCCATGCGGCGGAAGCCGGAGGGCTCCGCCGCTTCGCCCTCGGCGCCCACCACCTCCGCGACGGGGTCCGCAGCCCCCTGGTGGGCTGCGGCGCCGGGCTGGGCGAGGCACAGGATGGGCAGCGCGAGGAGGGCGGGGAGCAGGCGCGAGGTCGAACGCATGGGGACCCTCTGGGGGGGGTGGCGAGGCCGGGCGGGGGCGCAGATCCTGCCAAGCCTCCCGCGCGGCCGCAAATCGCGCCTCGCCGCGCGGCCCGCGATCGGTCATTGTAAGGGCTTTCCCACCCGTGCGGGCGGGGGGTGAATGCCCCCCCGCCGCGCCGGTAGCCTCGGCGAGCGCTCCCGTCGCCGCCGGGGCGATCTCGAGCCTGCAACCTCCACCACCGGTACCCGCGATGAGAACACTCCTGCTCACCTGCCTCCTCGCCAGCGCGAGCGTGACGGCCCTCATGGGCCTGCCGCAGCGAAGCGCCCTCCAGGACGAGCCCTGGACCAAGGAGGAGCTCGAGAAGAGCTCCAGGCGGATCATGGGCCACATCGAGGACATGCGCGGCCGCCCCTTCCTGCGCTCGGTGGACGTGGACGTGGCCGACCGGGAGACCTTCATCGCCTACGCCAAGGCCATGGAGGACGAGCTCATTCCGCCCGGGCTCGCGGAGGCGGCCGAGATCGCCCTGAAGCTCCTGGGCGTGTACCCCGCCGACATGGACCTCGAGGCCCTGACCATGGAGGTGCTCGAGGGCATGGTGGCCGGCTTCTACGACCCCACCACCGACACCTTCTTCCTGGTCGAGCACTTCCCCCGCGGCGGCGAGGGCTACGTCCTCTCGCACGAGCTGACCCACGCTCTCGACGACCAGTACTACGACCTCATGGCCTCCACCAAGGCCCGCCTGCCGGACACCGACGCCACCCTGGCCTACCGGGCGGTGGTCGAGGGGAGCGGTACCAACCTGATGGCGGCCTGGCTCATGCGCCACCGGAACGAGATCGACCTGGGGCCCCTGATGGAGTTCGCGAGGCAGTCGGTGGAAGGCCTGGAGGGCGTGCCCACCGCGGTCTGGAGCCCGCTGGTGTGGACCTACAACGGCGGCGCCTCCTTCCTGGTGCGCAGCGACAGCGTCATGGTCGGTCAGACGACCGAGGCCGACACCCTGGACGTCATCCAGGCCTTCGAGAACCCGCCGCGCTCGACCGAGCAGGTGCTGCACCCGGAGAAGTACTGGGACCCCGAGCAGGCGGACGAGCCGGTGGTGCTGGCCTTCGAGATCGGCGATCTGCCGCGGGGCTGGGAGGTGCGGATGCAGGACACGCTGGGCGAGCTCACCCTGGGGCTGGTCACGGCCCCGCTGGACCAGCGCGACGAGGAGCTCGATCCCATGACCATGGCGGTCGAGCACACCCACACCGCTTCCGCGGGGTGGGGGGGAGACCGCGCGCTCCTGCTCCAGAAGGAGGACGCCTGGCTGCTCCTCTCGGTCAGCCGCTGGGACAGCGAGCGGGACGCCGGCGAGTTCCTGGGGGCGATGAGCCTGCTCCTGGGGCACATCGAGGAGAACGCACGGGGCCTGCTCCCGGAGAAGATGGCCCGTCGCGGCTCGGCGGTGGAGGCCACGGTGCGGTACGGGGAGGCCCCCTGCGAGGTGATCCTCGAGGTCCGCTGCGGCGTCACCAGGAGCCGGGCCAGGAGGGCGACGTCGGCCGTGTCCTGGAGGGCGGAGCAGTAGCGCCCCGCGGCGCTAGCCGAACAGCCCCTTCAGCTTTCCGGTGGAGCTGGGGAGGCCGCCCATCGCGCGGCCGGAGAGCAGGAAGGTGCCCTCGATGCGCCAGCCCGGCCGGGGCGCGGGCAGCCGGTCGCCTTCGAGCTGCCAGCGGCTGACGAAGAGCTGCAGGCCGCGACCCGGGGCGTCGACCTCGACGAGCTGGACCGGGACGCCGGTCACCGGATTGTCGAGCTCGCGCACCGCCCGGATCCGAAACGAGGCCTCGATGCACCCGCCGGGGGCATCGAGCCCCACCAGGGGCTGGATGTGGGCGCCGCAGTCGAGATGGCGCGCGATGCGGTCGCGGCCGCCGGAGTCCGGGCCGACGTACTCGACGTCCAGGGCGAAGCCGGCCAGCTCGAGGGCCAAAACGTGGCCCCGGGGCAGCCAGCGGGGAAGCCGACGGGCGTCGATCAGGACCGCGGCGAGCTCGTAGGCCCCCGGGTAGAAGGAGCGGCCGGGGGGCAAGCCGGGCGGGGTCACGGGGGGGTCGGCCCAGCCTGAGATCACCGCGTCGAAGGGGGAGTCGGGCGGGACCCTCAGGGTCTCGACCGCCACCCGCAGCCGGCGGCCGCTGCGGAACTCGGGGAGCAGGGTCAGGGGACCGTCCTGTCGTTCGCGCTCGACGCGCAGCCCCAGCCCGTCGCCGAGGGGCAGGCGCAGGTGCTCGCCGCCGGGTCCGCGCCAGGGCGCGGGCTCCCCGAAGCGGCGGACCTGGGAGGCCAGCTCTTCGCGGTTGCAGCCCGGCGGGAAGCCGATGCACTCGAGGAGAAATTCCATGCTCCGATCTCGGTCCGGGAGGGGGGCCACCTCTCCCACCTCCCACTAGTTCCAGAGGCGGATCGGTTGACACCGAAGCCCCCTCTTTCCGCCTTCTTTCGCCGGTTTCCGGGGACCCGTTCCCCCCGCCGGAACGGGGGGCGATCCGCGGGAAACGTGGAACTTACCGGGGGATCCGCCCGTCGACCCCCCCCCACCCCGCCCGGCGCCCCCCCCCCCCAACCCCCCCCCCCCCCCCCCCCCCCCCCCCCCCCCCCCCACCCCCCCCCCCCCCCCGGCCGGGCGCCACCCCGGCGACCCTCCCCCTCCCCGGCACCCCCGCCCGCCGCACGCGAGACGCCCCCCCGCGGCCGACCGCGGGGGGGCGTCTGGACTTCGATCGGGCCCCGCCACCAGGGCGGGGCTCGCGCTCACAACTTGACCTCCCTGAGCTCCTCGACGGAGAAGTCGATGCTCAGCTCCTGCTCGATGTTGATCAGCCGGCCCGTTCCCTTGAACTGGTTGAAGATCAGCGCCCCGTGGATCACCCGGCCGTCCTTGAAGTAGAGGGTGGCCTTGTCCGCCGTTCGGGCGCCGAGCAGTAGATCGTAGATGTGCCGCGAATCCGCCGAGCGGCCCTTCTTCTTCGTGGTAGTAGATCTCATGAGTTCCCAGTGCGTGCCCCTGGATGGTGTGATCGGGCCAGGGTGGATTGAAGGTGCGATTCGGTCGGGGGGGCCGGATCGGGGGGGCTCAGGTGGGGGTGTGGGAGGAGCTCGTCGAGCCTCTCGACGAGCGCCTTCGACCAGGTCTCGAAGGGGGCACCCTCCGCGAGGAGCTGACGCAATCTGGAGGGAGGGACGAACTGGCCCTCCATGGCGTCCTTCTCGCGTATGGCGACCGAGCCTTCCACCAGGGCGACCTGGACGTGGCCGACGTGAACGGCGCCGACCGGATTGGAGTCGTCGTTCAGCATGCCGACGGCTCGAATATCGAGTGTGCCCTCGATGATCAGCTCCTCGTGGAGCTCGCGCTCCGAGGCGGCGGAGATGGGGTTGCCGCGCGGCCTGGGCGAGCCGCTGGGCTCCTCGTCCTCGGTCGCGTCCACGGGGTTGATGTGCCCGCCGACTCCGATCGAGAGCTTGTGGTGCAGGCGCGATTCCCCGCCGCCGGCGAGGCGCCGCAGGAGCAGCACCTGGCCGTCGCGGACCAGTACGGTGTAGGGAATCACCTGTTTGAGCGCGGGAGTCCGCTCGGCGTGCTCGCGCTCGACGAAGAACCCGTGCCGGCGCACGACCCCCTCGAAGTCGCGCAGCCGGCAGACGTCCCCGAAGGCCAGCAGACCCTGGGGGTAGCACTCGGGGAAGAGCTCCCGCCGAGGTACGACGAATACGAACTCCATGCGGTGTCGGTACAAAACCGGGCCGACTGTGCGGCCCTGAGAACACGAGCAGCCCGAAGACCTCGATCGGCTGCTGGCGCGGATGCTGCGCGCGATGGGTGCATGATAGCCCCTCGCCGGGATCTCGTCCGAATTTCGACCCTGGCGTCCGTTTTTCAAGGTCCCAGTGCAGGGACATCCGTCCATCGCCATGTTCGGATGTTCGGCCGAGAGGCTCCGAGGGGCCTCCCGGACCGGGTGAAGCCCGGCCCGCGGAGAGTGGCGTGAGAGGCCCTGTAAGCCGGATTCTGTCCCCCGCCGGAGCGGGGGGGCGGCCATTTCTCTGGGACCGGGCTCGCGCCCGGCCTCGAACGATCTACCCGGGAGGACCGGCGCGGGTCGTCGCCATCGCCTCCCCTATTTGACCTTTCTCCGGGTGGGGTTTGCCCTGCCAGCCCTGTCACCAGGACCGCGGTGCGCTCTTACCGCACCCTTTCACCCTTACCGCCCACCAGGGGCCTCGGGCGGGCCGAGGACCTCCGGCGGGTCACCGAGCGGGGCCCGGCGACCGGAGCAGCGGCGGTTTGCTTTCTGTGGCACTTTCCCTGGCCTCGCGGCCGGTTGCCGTTAGCAACCACCCTGACCCGAGGAGCCCGGACTTTCCTCCCCGCCGGCCCCCGGAGGGGCAGCGGAGCGGCCGCCCGGACCTCTCACGCCTCGGGTAGGTTACCCTGGTCTCGCGAGAGCCGTAACGGCTCCCCTCGATTCCCCCCGGGAGGCAGCGCCCCCGGCCCGCCCCGTGGCCGAGCGCCCCGCCTCCCCCGAGGCCACTCCCATGTCGACCCCTCGCCTCGCCCTCGTCCCGGTCCTCCTGCCCCTGCTGGCCGCCTTTGCGGCAGGGCCCCATCCGGCCCACTCCCGGGCGCCGGACGACCTGGCCGAGCTGGAGTCGGCCTTCTACCGCGCCAGCCAGCTCGACGACGCCGCCCGGCGCACCGCGGCCCTCGAGGCCCTGGTAGCCACCGGGAACCCCGAGGCCTCGGCCGCCCTGGTGGGGGAGTTCGCGCGCGCCTTCCGGGAGCTGAGCGAGGCCCGGGAGGAGGCCGCCCGCCTGCGGAGCGACCTGGAGCGGCGGGCCGTGATCCTCGCCAACCTCGAGAGCGCCGCCGAGCGCAATCCCGGCCTGAAGGACAAGATCCCGGATCTGCGCAAGCAGCTGGGCGAGCTGGAGGAGACCCTGCGCAAGCGCGTCGAGCGGGTGCAGCGCTACCAGCCGTGGTGCCGGGAGCTGACCGGCGGCCTGGAGCGCCTCCTCGCCGGGCTCTCCCCGCTGAAGCGGGGCAAGGTCGAGAAGCGGCTGGGCGACGACGCGGAGGAGAATCCCACCTTCGCGGTGCGGATCGGGAGCCTGGAGCTGCTCGGGAGGCTGGGCTCGCAGGGGACCGCCGCCCGGATCGGGAAGCTCCTGGAGGCCTGGAGCGACGAGAAGCTGAAGGCGGAGAAGAAGATCCCCAAGCTCATGGGGGAGGTCCGCAAGATGGAGAGGCGCATGCAGGAGGAGCAGGAGCGCCTCGGGGGGGGGATGGGCCGGGACACGGTCTACCTGTACGACAAGGCCAAGCGGGAGGCGGCCGGCCTGCGCCGGAAGAGCCACGAGCTGCAGCAGCTCATCGAGGCCGCCGTGCGGGCCGGCGGCGGAGCCCTCTCGCGGGAGGATCCCGAGGCGCGGGCCAAGACCCTGCCGCCGCTGGCGCGCTCGGTGCGCAAGCACAAGGACCGCACCCGGCTGCACCTCCTGTCCATGGTCGCCGCCGCCGGGAGGGAGGCCGTGGGCGGCTGGCTGCGCGAGCTGCTGCTGGTCGAGCGGGAGCCCCTGGCGCGGGCCGAGCTGATCGACGCCCTGGCGAGCATGCGCGACCCGGAGCTGGTCGAGCCGCTGCTGGAGCGCTTCCTGGCCGACGAGAACGCCCACGTGCGCAGCCGCTCGGTGGCGGCCCTGGCGATCCTGCGCGACGTCCGGGCCGTCCCCGCGCTCATCGACCGGCTGGAGGCCGACGAGGGACGGCTGCGCACCGACATCGGGAAGGCCCTGGCGAGCCTCAGCGGGCGCGACTTCCACGGCAACGTGGTCCTGTGGCGCCAGTGGTGGTCCGAGGTCGGCGAGGGCTTCGTCGTGCCCGAGGCCCCCGAGGAGCGGACCCCCCTGGAGGAGGCGCAGGAGTCCCAGGGCGTGACCTTCTTCGGCATCACCACCGAGAGCCAGAAGGTGCTCTTCGTGCTGGACGTCTCGGGTTCGATGAACTTCACCAACGCCCCTCGCGGCGGCACCACCGAGCGGCCCGACGACCCCGACGTGTTCCCCAAGGGGAGCGAGCTCTCCCGCCTGGAGGTGGCCAAGCGCGACCTGGTGCGGGCCCTGGGCGGCCTGCGCGACGGCGGCGTCTTCAACCTGGTGCTCTACGCCAGCGACGTGTGGAGCTGGGAGGACGAGCTGGTGGAGATGGAGACCGACACGCGCGTGGAGGTGGTCGAGTTCATCGACCGGCTCGACGCGGTGGGGGGCACGAACATCTACGGCGCGATGGAGCGGGCGCTGGAGGTGGCCGGGGTGGAGGACTCCGCCGGGGGCACCTGGAGCAAGCCCGACATCGACACCATCTACCTCCTGACCGACGGTCGCGCCACGGTGGGCCTGACCACCAACGCCGACCAGATCCTGTCCTTCGTGCGCGAGCGCAACCGCACCGCCGGCATCGTCATCCACACCATCGGCCTGTCCGAGGCCCACGACGCCTACCTCCTGCGCCGGCTGGCCGAGGACAACGGCGGGGTCTACGTCGGCCGCTGAGGCGGGAGCGCTCAGTCGACGCGCGCGTCCCCGCCGTGGCGGATCTCGATCGGCGTCCGATCGAGCCAGCGCGTGCCCCGGGGGAAGCCCAGGGTGAAGCGGACCCGCTCCACCCCGTGACGGCTCACCCGGAAGAGCAGGGAACAGTCCCCCCCCCTCGAGCAGGCCTCCGCCGGGAGGGACAGGCAGAAGCCCCCGGCGCTCGCGCGGGGGATGCTCGGGTGGGCCGCCGCCAGGTCGGGGCGGGGCACGGGCTCGACCCGGGCCTCGGCGCCGTTCCGGGCGCTGGCCTGGATGAGGTCGGGCGGGCCGTCCTCCAGGAGCAGCCAGCCCGTGAGGCGGAGCTCGCCCTGCTCCTCGTCGATGGTCTCCACGTAGCCGTGGCAGAGGGAGCCGCGCCCCGCGAAGCAGGCCGGATCCTCGATCTCGATGGGGACCGGGCAGTCCTCCTGGAGCTCGCGCACCAGCGCCTGGATCTCCCTCCAGCGGGCCTCGTCGGCCCCGGCCGAGATCCCGCCCGGCATGTTCGAGTTGACCAGCCGGAGCTGGTCCACGCCGATCTCGCCCGCCAGGCGGCAGGCCTCGCGGAGCTCCTCGTCGGAGGAGTTCCACTCGAAGAGCACCATCTTCCAGACGACCCGGGGGCCCCCGCGTCGGTCCCGGGAGGCGCAGGCCTCCCGGGCGAAGCGCAGGACGCGGTCCAGCCGGCCCCTGCGCCGGTAGCGCTGATAGCTCTCCTGGCTCACCCCGTCGATCGCCAGGACCAGCCAGTCGAGCCCGCAGTCGGCCAGCGCCTCGGTGAAGCGGAAGTTGCCGTTGGTGTCGCAGGCGGAGGGGCAGCGCAGGTGCTCGGCGGCGTAGCGCGCCAGATGGGCGAAGTCGGGGGACATCAGGGGCTCGCCGAAGCCGCCGTACTGGATCGCTTCCACCGCGACCTCGTGCAGGACCAGGTCGTCCACCAGCTTCTCGAAGATCCGCCGGTCGAGGTGGAAGGGAGGCCGCTGGGTGGTCCGGCGATCGGCCAGGGGGATGCACTCGGGGCAGTCCAGGTTGCACAGGTAGGAGGGCTCCACCTGCAGGGTGTGGATGCGGCGGAGGGCGAAGTCTCCCGGGTCCGCGCGGCTCCACTGGTCGTCGCTGGCCGGCAGGCCCCAGGTGCAGTGGCGGCAGTAGTCGAAGGGATCGCGGTCCTCGAAGAGCGCCCGGCGCATGCGGCGGAAGGCCTCCCCGTTCAGGACGTCGCGGACCAGGTCGGCGCCCTCCAGCCGTCCGGCGTCCAGGCGCACGACCGGGTCCAGCTCGCCCGGCGAGTTCCAGCAGGCGAGCTCGCCGTTGGCCCGCAGGTAGAGGCCATCGAAGGCGGGGCAGTACATGGGGCTCCTCCGCCCGCGATGGGCGGGGATCGGCGCATGGTAGCATCCCGCCCTCAGACGACCTGGAAGCCGTCCCCGGTCCAGTGGGGACCGGGCCAGGCGCCCGAGTCGTCCGGCGGGTTCTCGACGATCACCCGGCAGAGGAACGCCAGTCGACCGCCGCGCAGGAAGCGCAGGTCGAGCTGCAGCCGATCCCCTTCGGAGATCGCCGCGAGGGGGAGGACCGCGGCGTAGCCGGCTCGTTCCGCGCCGGCGACAGCCGGGTGGGCCGCGGCGATGTCGGGGCGCTCGAGCGCCCGGGCGGCGTGGACCTCTCCGGAGGGCGTCGCGACCTCGACCGCCTCGGCCGGGCCGCCGTCCAGCAGGGTCCAGCCGGAGAGCGCCAGCTCCTCGCCCTGCCGGCGCAGGTCCTCCAGGTAGCCGATGGAGATCATCGCCCGGGGGAGGGAAGAGGCCTCGGGCGCGCCCTCCTCCCCCCGGCGCCGACCGCCGTGCACGGCCTCGGCCACGACCTCCAGGGCGCCGTCGAAGCCCTCCAGCGTGCGCCGCACCGCGACATCGTCGTGAGCCGCGGAGGGCAGGACGTTCCCGTTGGTGAAGACGCCGCGCTTGAGGCACTCCTGGACGAAGAGCGCCTGCAGGCTGTCCCACGGGATCCCGCCGTCCTCCTGGAAGACGAAGGTCATCCGGCCGGGCGGGCCGCCCAGGCCGATGCGCAGGTCGCGGCGGGCGCAGGCCTCCCCGAAGCCGTCGCGGACCTGGGTCCCGATGCGCGCCACGTGCTCGGCCACCGGCTCGCTGCGCAGGACGCCCAGCGCCGCGCGGGCCGCGGCCAGGGTCAGGGTCTCCCCTCGGAAGGTCATGCCGAAGGCCACCGCGGGGAGCTGCTCCATGAGCTCCCGCCGGCCGACGAGGGCCGAGATGGGCATTCCGTTGGCCATGGCCTTGCCCAGGCAGGCGAGGTCGGGCTCGACGCCGAAGAGCGCCTGGGCTCCGCCGTTGCCGAGGCGGAAGGCGGTGACGACCTCGTCGAAGACCAGGAGCGCCCCGTGCCGGCGGGTGAGCTCGCGGACGCCCTCGAGGTAGCCGGCCTGCGGGAGGACCTCGCGCACCGGCTCCATCACCACCGCCGCCACCCGGCCCTCGAGTCGCTCCAGGAGCTCGCTCAGGCCCTCGAGGTCGTTGTACTGGAAGGGGTGGATGAGGGGCTTCAGGGCCTCCGGCGCGCCGCGCACGATCGGGTTGTGGCAGACGTACCAGTCGTGGAAGCCGTGCATCCCGTGCTGGACCACGACCTCGCGCCCGGTGAGGCAGCGGGCCAGGCGGGTCGCGGCGGTGAGCGAATCCGAGCCGTTCTTGCCGAAGGCCACCATGTCCGCGCAGGGGACCATCTCGATCAGGGTCTCGGCCACCTCCACCTCGAGGGGGTGCATCAGCGAGAGCGTCGGTCCGGCTCGCATCTGCTCGCGGATGGCCTCCTCGACCTCCGGGCGGCGGTGTCCCAGAAGCACCGGCCCGCCGCCGTTCACCCAGTCCACGAAGGTCTGCCCGGTGGTGTCGGTGAGCTCGTAGCCCTGGACGCTCTCGATGAACTGCGGGAAGGCGAGCCCCTCGCCGTACTCCAGCGGCTTCTGCAGGATGCTGTCGAGGTTCCCGTAGGCCAGCGCGCGCCGGGCCCGGCACATCAGGCGGCCGGCGCGTTCGATCTCTTGTCGTCTGGAGACGGGCTGGGTCATAATGGCCCTCCAGGATGGCAGCCTTCGGGCAGAAGGCCGGCGCGGGTCGAGGTTAGCAGAAGCGTCCCGGCCCGTCGATACGACCGCTTGCACGGCTCGAGCTCCTCCGCAATTCGCAGCGATGGACGATCCCGATCCCGTGCGGCGGCGCAGGCGCACGCCCCGGCAGTTCCTGAACGACTGCATCGGGGTGCAGGCCTTCGAGCGGGGGGATGCCTCCCTGCAGAGCCTGCCGGTCGAGGTGCACCTGCAGCTCGCGGCCACCTGCAACCTGAGCTGCGTGATGTGCAGCGAGCACATCCGGCCGCTGGAGGACCGCCGGGCGGTCCCCTGGACCTACCTCTCGCCCGAGCTCTTCGAGAAGGTCGCGGCCGAGATCCTGCCCTGGTCCTCCCGGCTCATGCTGGGGGTCGGCGGCGAGGCCATGCTGTCGCCGCACTTCCTCGACTTCGCCCGGCGCGCCCGCGAGCTCCATCAGGAGGTCCACCTGATGACCAACGGGACCCGGATCGCCTCGGACGAGACCGCGCGGGCGATGGTGCGCGATCTCGCGGCGATCGAGGTCTCCGTGGACGCCGCCCGGGCCGGGACCCACGAGCGCATCCGCCGGGGCTCGAGCTTCGATCGCCTGCTGGGGAACCTCGAGCGCCTGAACCGCTTCCGGATGGCGGCCCCCGAGGACGAGCGTCCGCGCCTCTCCCTGTGCATGGTGCTCATGCGCAGCAACGTCCGCGAGCTCCCCGGCTTCGTCGAGCTGGCCGGGCGTCTGGAGGCCGAGCGGGTGAGCGCCTGGCACGTCATCCCGGTGACTCCGGAGGGCCAGCGGGAGTCGCTCCTCGAGCAGCCGGAGCTCGCCGACGACCTGATCGTGGAGGCCCGCGCCCGGGCCGAGGAGCTCGGGGTACAGGCCGACCTGCCGCGGACCTTCGCCGAGGCGGCCGCGGGGCGAGCCGCGGGCGGGGCCCCCCGGCAGAGCCGGGCGGAGACGGTCCAGCGGATGCGCGAGCTGGACGGGGAGGAGGGGCCGCGCCTGCACTGCCACATGCCCAGCCTGGCCGTCTACGTGCTCGAGGACGGCAGCGTACACGCCTGCGGGCACCCCCTGGCCCACTCGCAGCGGCCCATGGGGAACCTGAACGAGCAGGGCTTCGCCGAGATCTGGAACGGCCGGGCCTTTCGGAACCTGCGGGCGGGGCTGGCCGGGGGGGACCCGCCGGCGCTGTGCCGCGGCTGCTCGATCATGCACAGCCCCCCGCCGGCGGTGGAGGAGCCCGGCGAGGGGCTGGCCCGGCACCACCCCGATCGGGACCTCGCGCCGGCGGGATCCGGGCCGCCGCCGCCGCGCTTCGTCGAGGAGTGCGTGAGGAGCGGGCTGGCGAGCCGACTGCAGGCCGTCCTGGCCGAGCGCGACGGTCATCTGGCCCACGCCGGGATCCTGACGAGGGACCGCGACCACCTGCGCGACCACGCCGCCAACCTGGAGGGGGAGCGCCGGGGGCTCCTGGCTCACATCGAGAACCTCGAGGCGGCGCGCGGGCACCTGGAGCGCCACCGGTCGGACCTGGAGGCGCACCTGGCCCGCTACCGCAGCCGGTGGATCCACCGCATCGTCGGCCGGGTGAAGTGGCTCACCTCGAGGCGCCGCTCGAGGTAAATTGCGTCTTCCTATTCACCTTCCCCATCGATGCCGCCGATAGGGTCGATCGTATCGCCGCGCTCCGTGGGGGACGGACGCAGGCGATGCTCATTGCAGGGCTCCTGACCTACGCCTGAATACTTGGTTTGCGGGTTGATTCCGGG
>CAZTTG010000006.1:0-94380 GCA_964615935.1 uncultured Planctomycetaceae bacterium
GATCAACACCACTCCCGACAACCTCTACGTGGCGGTCGGGGGCCGCAAGGACTGGATCTGGTGCTTCGACAAGGACGGCGCCCAGGAGTTCAAGCACAAGAACCCGGCCGGGGGCTACATCACCGCGGCCGTGGCCCCGGACGGGCACTCGGTCGTGGCCGGCAACGACGACTCCACCGACACGAAGGGCGCGGTGCTGGAGATGTTCCACGCCGGAGGGAGCGGCACTCCCTACTGCACCTGGGATCCCAGCACCAACGGCAGGGACGACTGCTACGCCATCGTCTTCCGCCAGTTCTCCACCTGGCCGGTGCCCAACGATTTCATCGCCGGGGGTTCGGGGAACTTCAAGCTCCACCGCTTCGACACCGCCGCCTGCACGCCCGACTGGAACGGCCAGCCGGCCACCGGACGGCAGCGCCTGGCGTACCTGGACCTCACCGACACCACCTCCTGGGTCGTGACCGGAGGGCCCTTCAAGCCCCAGGTGGCCATCCACCGCACCGGCCAGGCCGCTGCGCAGAAGGTGCTGGCGCTCACCGGCAACTGCCGCGCCCTGTCGACGGCCTACGGACGCGAGGTCGTCGGAGGCGGCTCCTGCTCGCTGGGCACCAGCTACTGCATCGCCGCCCCGAACTCGGTCGGCGCCGAGGGAGCGCACATCTTCGCCCTGGGGAGCGACATCGTCGCCGACAACGACTTCACCATGCTCGCGTCGGGCGCCCCGCCCAAGAAGACCGGTCTCTTCTTCTACGGGTACAACCCGACGCAGATGCCCTTCCAGGACGGCCATCTGTGCGTGATGCCGCCCATCCGGCGCACGGCGCCGATCCAGATCGACGAAGAGGGCCTGGCCGAGAACGAACTCGATCTCCAGCAGCTCGGGATCTTCCCGGGAGCGACCTACTTCCAGCTCTGGTACCGGGATCCCAAGGTGGGGATCTTCGGCGCCAATCTCAGCAACGCCGTGCAGGTCGATTTTCAGTAGGCGGGATTCCCCTGCGGCGTAGACCGACGGGGCCCGCGGGACCGACGCGTTCCGCGGGCCCCGCCCCTTCGGGCTCAGTAAGGCGCGGAGTCGAACAGGAGCGACCAGACGTCCCGGAACACGATCACGTAGGCGTTGCTCCAGGCGTCCTCGCGGAAGAAGCGCACCTCCAGGCCGGGCGCGCCCACGAAGGGCCGCAGGATCCAGCCCATCTGGGCGCCGACCGCGCCGTAGATGACGATCCACACGGTGAAGATCCGCCGCGAGCTCTCGATCGGCGCGCGCTGCGAGCGGGGGTAGACGTACTGCGGTGACAGGCCGGACGCGGCGGTCCCACCGTCCGCCTCCGGCTTCTCCTCGACGATCTCGGCCGGGCTCTCGCCCTCCCGCGCCTCGTCGGCCTCCTCCGGATCCTCCTCTGCCGGCGCGCGGGCGCGCCGGGGCGGCTCGAAGACGCGGTCGAGGGCGCGGCGCAGGAAGGCCAGGCCCACCAGCCCGGAGACGCCGAAGAAGGCGACGTTCAGCACCACCATGAAGGGGTAGCTCTCGGTGCTCAGCGTGAAGAAGGCGGTGACCGGCCCGAAGCTGGCCAGCAGCGCGAGGTTGACCACGATGGCCGCCAGGAGGAGGCGCAGGGTGTCGGCGAGCTGGAGCTTCGAGTTGGAGAGCGCCGAGAACACGTAGAGCGAGGGCAGGGTGACCACCAGCGTCAGGAGGAAGAGCAGCGGCACCTTGGCGGTGGTCGCGAAGAGCTGCTGGACGCTGGGGTTGGCCGGCCGCAGGACCGCGTACAGGCCCATGAAGGCGCCGTAGATGGCGCCCAGGAGGGCCCCGGCCAGGACCAGCGTTCCCAGTGGGGCGCGGACCCTCCCCAGTGCCAGGTCCTCGCGGCGGGTGAAGCGACCGCGGAGCAGGCCGTCGATGTCGCGGACGAGCTCGCGCATGGGGTACTCCGGTTGGGGGTCTCGGTTCCAGCGCGCCGCGGAGGCCGGGCGCCGGCAGAGCCAGCTCGGATTCTACGCCGGCTGACCAGCGAGGTGGGCGCGTTCCCGCCGCAGCCGCGCGAATCGTCTCATCCGGATGGGTATCGCGAAGACCTCACCGATCTCCCCTGCCCGCGTCAATCCTCCACTCGCAGCAGCCGGTAGAAGCCGCCGGGCTCTCCCGGCGTGCGGTGGGGGTCCGGGCTGTAGTAGAGCAGCTCGAAGCCGGGCACGCCGCGCAGGACCTCCTCCTCGTCGCTCAGGAACACCGAGGCGGCGGTTCCCGGCAGGGGCGCTCGAGCCCCGGGCCCCAGGCCGGCCACGGTGCGCGACACGCCGAGCCTCCACAGCGTGAAGTGGTCGATCAGCAGGTAGCGCGCCTGGAATCGATCGCGCACCAGGGCGCGCAGGGCCTCGGGCGGGCGGCGGTAGAAGGCGTCGAAGAACTCCTCCGCCCGCCGTCGGCTCTCGCCGCTCTCGTACTTGGGTTGCAGGCAGACCGGGTGATCGGTGTGGGCCAGGACGGCTCCCGAGCTCATGAAGTCGCACACGATCGGCTCGCCCTCGGGCACGTACCGCCGCACGGCGCGCAGCGCGTCGGCGATCATGAGCTGGCGCTCGGGCGGCTGGTACCAGGAGATCGAGTGCCCGCGCAGGAAGCCGCCGAAGAGGAGGGCCTGGGCGATCAGGGCCACCGCCAGGGCCGCCGCGCCCCGCCGCTCGCCCAGGACGCGGCGCAGGCCGAGGGCGAGGATCACCGGCAGCAGCAGACCGGGCAGGACCACCGTGCGCTGGATCAGCCAGGCCACCGGCAGGGAGACCAGCGTCAGGATCCCCACCAGCGCCTCGCCCCCCGGTGCGGACGCCGGAGCGCGCGCGCGCAGCCACCGCCACAGGGCGGGCAGGGCCACCGCGGCGCCGAGCAGACCCACCGAGAGCTGGGCCGCGCCCTTGCCGAGCGCCAGGGTCTCGAAGGGCCCCTGCCACATCAGCCGCACGTCGAAGGAGAGCGAGGTGGGATCGGAGGGGAGCTGGCCCAGGTGGCGCAGCTTGGCGACCAGCAGCTCGAAGACGTGCGAGTAGTCGAGGATGCCCCCGCCCAGGGCCCGCGAGCACCCGTACGAGATCGCCGCCAGCGCCGCCCAGGCGGAGGCCAGGCAGGCGGCCCGGGCGAGTCGCCGACTCGCCGGGGCGCCCCGCAGGAAGGTGCACAGGAGCAGGGCCCCGCCGATCTGCAGGGTTGGGGAGAGGGCGAACATCTTGGCCCGCAGCACCGGCACGGCCAGGCCCACCGCCAGCGCCGCCGCCAGGCCCACCCAGGCCCGGCGCAGCGCGAGGGGGTTGCCGCCGGTGTGCAGGTACCACACGGCCAGGCAGGCGAGCTCGAGCGCGAGCAGGAAGCCGGTGGCGTGCCAGGTCGCGGCCGCCGCTCCCAGGGCGAGGCCCGCCCAGGCGAAGGCCACGGCGGTGCGAAGGCGAGCGGCGCGGGCCAGGAGCCAGAGCTGGAGGGAGAAGAGCGGCAGGCTCAGGTCCTCGCGCACGAGGACGAAGCCGAGGGTCCGGTAGCTCGCCGGCAGGAGGGCCCACAGGCCGGCCGCCCCCAGGGCCCAGCCCACGCGGCCCGAGAGCTCCAGCGTCAGCCCGTACACGCCCAGGACCGCCAGGCTGGCGACGATCCCCATGACCCACACGCAGAGGACGTGCAGTGGGACCTCGCCGCCCACCAGTCGATGGCACCAGGCCACCAGGAATTCCTGGCCCACGGTGAACTGCTCCAGGACGTCGATCGTCCCCGGATGCTCGATGCGCCGATCGGCGCGGAAGTCGGCGGGAAGGGCGCCCCCGGCCTCGACCACCCGGCGCGTCAGGGAGTAGAGCAGCCCGGGATCGCTCTTGAGCAGCCCCTCGGCGCTCCTGGTATCGAAGTTGGGGTCCCCGAGCGCGGTCGAGATGCGCGCCGCCGAGCTCAGGGCCGCGATGGCCAGCAGCACGAGGAGTCCCAGGGCCCGCGCGCCCGCGCTGGAGCGGGGCGGAGCCTCGGGGCGGGTCGGGTCGTGGGCGAGCTCCATGTGAGGGGAGGTGGGCTCAAGGTACCGCGGCGGGTCTCCTCGAGGGAACCCTCAGGCAGGGGCCTGGAACCCGACCACGGGCGAACGCAGCACCCCCAGCCCCTCGATCTCGACCTCCATGACGTCCCCCGGCCTCAGCCACACCGGCGGATTGCGCGCGAAGCCGACGCCCGGCGGGATGACCACCGGCTCGCCCGGGCCGATGACCGCGGTCGGGAACTTGGAGAAGATCAGGGGCTCGTCGGGGACCCGGGCTCCCTGCTCGGCGGCGTGATCGCGGTAGTTGAGGCCGATGCCGATCAGCTTGCCGGGGCGCGGCACCGGGGCCAGGAGGCGGACGCTCTCGCACGGCAGCACCGCGCCCGCGGCGCGCAGGCGCTCGAGCTCCGCGGGCTCGGCCCGGACGCGGTCGTGGAGAGCCCGCGCCCGGGCGAGGGGCGCGCCGTCCAGGTCGAACCACCCGAGATGGCTCGCGGGCGCGTCGATGCCGCAGGCGTCCGAGCCGAGGTCCAGGAGCTCGTCGCGCTCCGGGAGCAGGAGGGCGAGCCGCGGGCTCTCCTCCCCCTCGGCGCGGAAGCTCGCGATCCTCACCCGTCCTCCCCCATCACGACGATGACCCGCAGCTCGCGCGGGCCGTGCACCCCGATCACCAGGGTCAGCTCGATGTCGGCCGTGCGCGAGGGCCCGGTGATCCAGGTGAGGGCGCTGGCCGGGCCGCCCGAGCCGGCGCGCCCGATCTTCTCGAGGGCATCGCCCAGGGTGCCGAGGATGCGCTCGGCCGGCAGGATCGCGACGTGCAATGGGGGAAGAAGGGAGACGAGGCGGTGGCGCTCGCGGTCGGACTCCAGCACCAGGGTTCCGGTCTCGGCGATCCCCCACTGGGCGGCGGTGACCCCCACCCCCGCCCGGTGCAGGAGCGCGGCGCGATCGGAGGGGTCCTCGAGGAGATCGAGGCCCTCGGGCAGGGACTCCGCGAGGCGGCGCACGAGGGGCGAGTCCGAGAGGGCCACGCCTGCACCGCCCAGCTCCTCCACGATCGCCCGCAGGGCGCGGGCGGCATCCCCTTCGCCCTCGGCGACGACGCACTGCCCCCCCACCCGCTCGAGCAGCGCGAGGAAGGTCTCCACGCGTTCCCGCGTGCCCTCGGGACCGGGGCGTCTCTCCGCCGGGCGCGCGGGCCCGGCCGGTCCGCGTCCGCCCCTCAGGCTCGCCCGCACCGAGGCCAGGATCTCCTCCCGCGCCGGGCTCATGGCGCCTCCCCCCCGTCCGGCCCCGAGAGCTCCTCCCGCCACCGATCGCGGAAGGGGCGCCGGGCCAGGCCCGGCAGCTCGCGACCCGCGGTCCAGGCCGCGAGGGGCGGGGCGAGCTGGCGGGCCAGGGGGCCCGGCCGTCCCGGCCGCAGCCCCAGGCGCTGGGCCAGGCGCCCCAGGAAGGCGAGGGCGCGGTAGCGCCGCGGGCCGGACATGGCCCAGGACCACAGGCGGAAGGCCAGGCGCTCGAGCGGCCGCAGGGAGCCCGGGGCCCCGGGCAGGGCGGCCGGCAGTCGGCTGGCCTTCGAGCGCAGGTCGAGCAGGATGCTCGGGATGTCGATCTTCACCGGGCACACGTCGCGGCAGGCGCCGCACAGGCTGGAGGCGAAGGGCAGCTCCCCGGCCCGCTCGATCCCCGCGAGCTGCGGCGTGATGGCGATGCCGATGGGCCCCGGGTAGACCGAGCCGTAGGCGTGCCCCCCGATCTGCCGGTACACCGGGCAGGCGTTGAGGCAGGCCCCGCAGCGGATGCAGGCCAGGGACTCGCGGCAGGCCGCGTCCCCCAGCATGGCGGAGCGGCCGTTGTCGAGGAGCACGATGTGCAGCTCGGCGGGCCCCTCCTCGCCCTCGCGGTCGGGCGGGCCGGTGAGGATCGACTGGTAGCTGGTGAGGTGCTGCCCGGTGCCCGAGCGCGGGAGGAGGCGCAGGAAGACCTCGAGGTCGGCCAGCCGCGGCACGAGCTTCTCGATCCCCATGACCGCCACGTGCACCCGCGGCAGGCTGGTGCACATGCGCGCGTTGCCCTCGTTCTCGAGGACCAGGATCGACCCGGTCTCGACCACGCCGAAGTTGACCCCGCTGACGCCCAGCTCGGCCTCGGCGAAGTGCCGGCGCAGGACCTCGCGGGCGGCGCGGGTCAGCTCGGCCGGGTCGTCGCTGGGCTCGATGGAGAGCTTCTCGGCGAAGAGCTCGGCGACCTGCCGCCGGGTCTTGTGGATCGCGGGCACGA
The DNA here is from genome assembly GCA_964615935.1 of uncultured Planctomycetaceae bacterium. GTDB lineage: Bacteria > Planctomycetota > UBA1135 > UBA1135 > CAZTTG01. The sequence goes on from CAZTTG010000006.1 coordinate 6,300, forward strand.
TGATGTGCGAGGGGGTCTCGCCCGCGAGCTGGATGATCCACTCGCCGAGGTCGGTCTCCACGGGCTCGATGCCGCGCCGCTCGAGGGCGTGGTTCAGGCCCATCTCCTCGGTGGTCATGCTCTTGCTCTTGACCAGCCGCTTCGCGCCCGCGCGCTCGGCGATGCGCGCCACGATCTCGCACCCCTCCCGCGCGGTCCGCGCCCAGTGGACCTGCGCGCCCGCCCGCTCGGCGCGCTCGGCGAAGGTCCGGAGGTGCTCGTCGAGGGCATCGAGGGTCGCGAGCTTGATGGCCCGCGCGCGCTCGCGCAGCTCCTCCCAGTCGGGCACCTCCTCCATGGCCTTCTCGCGCCGCTCGGCGAAGAGGCCGGTGGCGTGCTCGAGCGCCCCGCGCAGGCCCTCGTCGAGAAGCGCCTCGCGGGCGTCGTCCGAGAAGTGCTCGCAGGAGGTGTGCTCGATCACGGCAGGGGGTCCTCAGCGCGACGCCAGGAGCTCGGCCAGGTGCATGGGACGGATCTTCGATCCCAGGCGCTCGAGCCGCCCGCCGATCTGCATCAGGCAGCTCACGTCCCCCGAGACCACCGCGTCCACCCCGAGCTCCATCAGGGCCTCCAGCTTGCGGTCCAGCATGGCCACCGAGATCTCCGGGTGGCGGACGGAGAAGGTGCCGCCGAAGCCGCAGCAGTCGCTGGCCGTCTCGCACTCGACCAGCTCGGCGCCGCGCACGTCCCGGATCAGGCGCCGCGGCTCGTCGCGGATCCCGAGCTCGCGCAGGCCGTGGCAGGCGTCGTGCCAGGAGAGGCGGCCGTCGAAGGAGGCGCCGAGGTCGGGCGCGCCCCGGTCGCGGACCAGGAAGGTGGAGAGCTCGCGGACGCGGCCGGCCAGGGAGCGGGCGCGCTCGAGCCAGCCGGGCTCGTCGGCGAGGAGCTCGGGCAGGCGCCGGAGCATGGAGGCGCAGGAGCCCGAGGGCACGACCACGGCGTCCGCCTGCCGCTCCTCGAGGATCTCGATCTGACGCCGCGCGACCCGGCGCGCGTCCTCGCGGTATCCCGTGTTGAAGGCGGGCTGCCCGCAGCAGGTCTGGCGGGGATCGTAGTCCACCTCGCAGCCGGCCCGGCGCAGGATCTCGACGGTCGCGGTGCCCACCGAGGGCCAGACCAGGTCGACCAGGCAGGTGGCGTAGAGCGAGACGCGCATCGCCGGCGACGTTACACGGGGGCTCCCGCCCCTACCACCCGGATCCGAAGGGATCGTCGGGGAGCCGGATGCGGCCCCTCCCCTCCACGCCGGGCTCGCGCGCGTGCAGGTGCAGGAGCAACATGCCGATGCCGGCGGCCCCCTGCATGTAGCCGCTCTGGGCCTGCAGCAGCTCGGGGCGCACGCGGTGCTCGGCCTGCACCCAGCGGCGGCCGAGCTGCCTCTCGCCGTTCCGTGTCGAGGAGAGCTCCACCAGCTCCCCGCGCCGGATCAGGTCATGGCCCAGCCGGCGGGCGAACTCCAGGTGAGGGGCCCCGTCGGAGCGGCCGGAGAGGTCCAGGAGCAGCTCGGCCACGCCGGCGGTGCCGCAGCACTGGCCGACGTTGTTCCAGAAGCCGGGGGTCCGGACCTCGGGGATCCCGCTGACGCGGATGGACTCGGCCCCGCGCAGGGCCCAGGCGTTCCACTCGCCCTTGCCGGAGACCTTCGCGAGCTGGTGGAACAGCCGCGCGGTGCCGGTCGGCCCGTGGCACCAGCCCAGGTAGTAGAGGTCCTCGCCGCCGGGCGTGTGGTGGTGGATGCGGCAGCCCGGGTCCCCCGGGTCGCGAATCGCGAGCAGGTGGCGCGCGCCGGCCAAGGCGGCTTCCAGGAAGGCCGGCTCGTCGGTCTCCTCGTACAGCCGCGCGAGGAAGAAGGCGATCCCGGCGGTGCCGTGCGAGAAGTTGGGCATGCGCCGGGGGAAGTCCGGGTCCATGGGCCAGTCGAGGCCACCCTTGGCGGGCTCGCCAAGGGCAATCAGGTGTCTGCCCGCGCGCGCCGCCAGCTCGAGGTCCTGGGGGCGGTCCATCCACTTGGCGGTCCAGAGCAGGAACAGGCCGGTGCCCGCCGCGCCCGAGATGACGTCGTTGACCTGGCTCCAGCTCGCCCCGTGCTCGCTGGCGATGGCGTCCTCGTGGATGCGCTCGAGGCAGCGCAGGCACCCCTCGCGGAATCTCGGGGACCCGGTTCCCTGGTAGACGTGCTCCAGGACGAAGCCCGCTCCCGCCAGGCCGCGGTAGAGGCCGTGCCCGTCGGGCCAGTCGTCGCGCTGGACCTCGACCAGCAGGGGTCCCGCTCCCAGCGCAGCACTCTCCAGCCACCACTGTTCGCCGGTGGCGAGGAAGAGCTCAAGGTGGAACAGGATCACCCCTGGCGTTCCTGAATACAGGCTGCGGTCGAAGGACGGCGTCTCTCCCGATTCGCCGGTCGTATCCCCGGGTCTTCTGGATCCGGGCACCGCGTCCCAGACCAGGCCGGCCGGGTGCGAGCGTTCGCAGCTCTGGATCCACCGGGCCGCCTGGAGTGCGCCCTCGATCCAGGGGCTCGGTGACTGGGGCTCCGTCTCCTGCGCCGAGGCGCAGGAGAAGAGGATCAGGCTGAGGGCGAGGCTCTTCACGAACGCCTCCCGCGGTGGTCGCCGCATCGACTCAGGGGTAGCTGGCCTCCACGGTCGTATGGATGCCTCCCCGGACCCGGAAGTCGCCCTCGACGGTCATGCGCCTCGGCTTCAGGAGGGCCACCAGGTCGTCGAGGATCAGGTTGGTGACGTCCTCGTGGAACTGGCCCTCGTCGCGGAAGGACCACAGGTAGAGCTTGAGGCTCTTCAGCTCGACGCACCACTCGTCGGGCGCGTAGCGGATGCGGATGGTGGCGAAGTCGGGCTGGCCGGTGTTCGGGCAGAGGCAGGTGAACTCCGGGCACTCCATCCGGATCTCGTACTCCCGCTCCTGCTTGGGATTGCGGAAGCACTCCAGGTCCTTGGACGGTCTTCGGGTCATGACGACTCCCTCGCGTCGTGGGGGGCCGGGAGGCTACCAAGTCCGGCGACCGGGGGCCGCAAGAAGGCCGAGAAGGCCGCAACCGCGGTGAGGGGGGGGACGTCCCCTTGGGTGGAGGGGCCCGGTGGATAGCGGCGCGCTGCGCTCCGGCAGCGGTGCCGCGGCCTCCTCAGCGGCCCTCCATGCCCCCCGACTCCTCCACCGTGCCGCGACGCCCCACCCGCCGGCCGCGCGCCTCGGCCACGGTCGAGCCCCCGATGCGGTACTCCAGCGACCAGGCGATCGGTCCGCCGCCGCGCCGGACCGCGTCGGCCACTCGCCTCGCCGCCCCGGGCGCCAGCAGGCGGTCCTCCTCGACCCGGAGGGGAATCTCGTGGAGCTCGAGGGTGGGCAGGTCCAGCAGGGAGAGCAACCAGTCGCCCCGCCCGCCGCTGCTCTCTACCACCCAGCCGCCGGGCGGATCGAAGGCCCAGTCGCCCCCCGAGGCGCGGGGCTCCACGCCCCCCCCCAGGCCGGGGAGCCGGTCCAGGAGCTCGGCCTCGACGATCCGACTCCAGCCCTCGGCCGGCCAGACGCGCTGGATCCGCTCGCCGAGCAGCCAGGCCAGGGATCGCGAGAGGTCGAACACCGCCGTGGGCTCGGCGCCGGCCGCGATCCAGGCGCCGGCGAGGCTTCCGTCCGGCCAGATCGGCGAGCGCGCGCGCCAGGCGAGCCGGGGCGGGCGGGTGGGATCGCTGCCCTCGGCGGCCCGGACCCGCAGGGCGCTCGCGACCGGCGCCTCCGCGTCCAGGGCGGGCGAGCGGCCCTCCCTCCGCCAGGAGCGCGTGCCGGTGGTCGCCTCCGGAGGCGGTACGCGCACCATCCGACGGACGCCCGCGCCCGTCGCGGCGCCGCCCGGGCCCCCCGCGTCGAGGGGGCTCAGGACGACCAGCCCCCGCTGGCGCAGCTCCTCGAACTCCCGCTCGCGCACCAGGACCCGGAAGCCGGCGCGCGTGAGGGCTCGAACCTGCGGCGAGCTGCCCGGCGCCTCGCCCAGGATGCGCGGGTGCACCAGCCAGGGCAGGGCGGCGCCGAGGCCGTCCACCCCGCGCCGGACCGTCGGCGGATCGATGACCAGGATGCAGGCATCGTCCCCGTGCACGGCGCGAGCGCTGCGCAGCTCGGAGCGCAGCCGGTCCACCTCGCCCGCGGCCTGGGCCCACGGCAGCGCGTTGGCGTGGCCGAGGATCGAGAAGCCCAGGGCCAGCACGAGCGGGATCAGGTTGCGGCGCAGTCCGGGCAGGGCGGTGGCTCCCACCGCCATGCCGCCGGCGGCGACGGCCGAGCCCGCGAACAAGGCCCGGGCGCCCGACAGATCGGTGGGCTGGACGCGCAGGGTGGGGTCCGGCAGCTCCGCGAGGAGCAGGAGGAAGGCCCAGCCGAACAGCACCCACCCCCAGAGCTTGGGGGCCGAGCGCGCCGACACCAGGGCCGGCTGCAGGGCCGCAAGGACGCACAGCCCGGCGATCGCGTACCCGAGGACGCCGATCCCGGAGGCGTTGACCGGCAGGATGAGCATGCCCAGCCTCTCCAGCCCGATCGCCACGACGCGCAGGGCGCCGGAGAGGTCCTCCAGCGCCGCCAGGTCGGCGAGGGCGCCGGGCGGTCGCACTCCGCCGAGCGGCCAGCTCCGCACCATGGTGTCGACGACGGCGCAGGCCGAGAACACCAGGGCGGTGTTGATCGCCGTGCGCACCCGGGTGCGCACGGGCCGGTACCGCCGGGCGGAGACGTACTCCGAGCCGGCCAGGATCAGCGGCAGGACCAGGGCCAGCCCGCTCGACAGGCCGGCCAGGATCGTCAGGACCCCCGCCAGGGCGATCAGCCCGTAGCGCCGCTCCTGGCGGCCGAGCAGGAAGGCGGCCCCGGCGTGGGTCCCCAGGGCGGCGGCCAGGAGATCCCCTCGGGCGGCGACGCTCGCGACCGTGGCCGCGTTCATGGGGTGCAGGGCGAAGAGCAGGAACGCGGTCCAGCCGGCCGCGGCCCCCTGGTCGCTCCCGGTCCAGGGGCGCAGGAGGCGGCGGACGAAGCGGCCCAGGCCCCAGGCGGCGATCAGGAGCAGGGCCAGGTTCTCGAGCCTCAGGAGGCGGGCTCCGGCCGGCGACCAGGGCTGCCCGCCCTCGGCCCCCAGGCTCGACGCCAGCCAGGCGCTGAGCACCACCGAGGCCCCCGCCAGGGGGTGGCCGTCGGTCCCCTCCACCTCGAGGAGCCGCTCGATGCGGTTCAGGGCCCCGGGCCCGCCCTCGGGCCCGATCACCTCGGCCGCGGTGGCCAGGCAGGCGAAGTCGTCGCGCAGGAATCCCGCCGAGAGGAGCGGGACGGTGGCGTAGACCACCAGGAGCAGCAGGGCGAGGACGCCCCCCGTGCGGCGCAGCCAGCCGGGCATGGCGGGATTCTAGTGTCCCGGGTCGCGGTGTGCGCGCACACGTCTCCCCCTCTGGAGCGTAGGGGAGTCCGGGTCCGCCGCGCGGGCGGGCTCCCCCCCCGGGTTGTGGCCGCCGGACGGACCGCCTACCCTCCCCCCGGAACGCCGTGAACCGCCCCCAGATCGAACCGCGCCCCAGCGCGCTCCTGCCCTTCCTCGTCGGCCTCGCGCCCTTCGCCTACCTGGTGTGGCGCTTCCGCTTCCTGACCGACGACTGCTACATCTCCTTCCGCTACGCGCGCAACCTCGCCGCCGGCCACGGCCTGACCTTCAACATCGCCGACGCCGCCGCGCCCGTGGAGGGGTACAGCAACTTCCTGTGGGTGCTCGTCATGGCCGGCTTCGAGCGCCTGGGGGTCCCCGCCCCGTCCGTCGTTCACTGGATCACCATCGCCAGCGGAGTGCTGCTGCTCGCCTGGGTCAGCGCCTTCCTGGTCCGCCGGGTGTGCGCCACGCGCAGCGGCGCGGTGGCCGGCGCCCTCTTCTTCGGCACCTTCCCCCCGCTGGCCCTGTGGTCCACCGGCGGCCTGGCCACCATGCCCCTGGCCCTGGCCGTCTTCGGCGCCTTCCACGCGCTGCTGGCCGACCCCGAGCGACCCCGCGGCCTGCGGGCCGGCGTCTGGGCGGGAGCCGCCGCGCTCCTGCGTGCCGACGGGGCCTTCTGGGTGGGGCTGGTGCTCCTGGCCGCGGCCGTGCGCTGGCTGCTGCTCCGCCGGCCGGGCCTGCTGCGGGCGATCCTCACCTGCGCGGGCGTCCTGGCCCTGGTGCTGGCCGCGCACCTCGCCTTCCGCCAGCTCACCTACGGCGAGTGGCTGCCGAACACCGCGCGCGCCAAGGTCTCGGTCTCCGAGCTCTCGCCGGAGCTGGTCGAGGACTTCTACCGGCGCGGCACGAACTACGTCGTCTCCTTCTTCCTGACGTTCACCTCGGGCCTCCTGGCCCTGCTCCTGGCCCTGCGCCTCCTGGCGCGGCCGGCCGGGGGCGCGGCGCTCTCCAGCGCCATCGTCCTCCTCGGCACCCTGTGGTACGCGCGGCACGTGGGCGGCGACTTCATGACCATGGGCCGCTTCCTGGTGCCGGCCCTGGTGTTCCTGGCGGTGCTCTTCGCGGCCGCGGTGGACCGCTTCGCGGCGGCCTCGAGGAGGGGTCGCGCGCTCGCCGCGGGGCTGATCGCGGCGGCCTGCGTCCTGTCACTCCTGCCGGCCTTCGACCGGCACCCGGTCCCCTACGAGCTGCGCTACCGCTTCCACTTCCGCTGGAACAAGACCGACGGGATGCTCTCCGAGCGCGGGAAGTGGGCCGAGATGAAGGCCAACGCCGAGCGGTGGGTGGTGCTGGGCAAGGCCCTGCAAGGCCACACCCGGCCGGGCGAGAGCCTGGCCTACGGCGCGATCGGAGCGGTCGGCTACTACTCGGACGTCTACCTCTACGACACCTACGGCCTGACCAACCGCGACGTGCTCGAGGCTCCCCTCCGCATCAAGCGCCTCAAGTCGCCGGGCCACGACCGCACGGTGGACGTGAGCTTCTTCGCCAACCGCGACCTGACCTACGCGGGGGCCAGCACCACGCCCGCCGACGATCCCTGGTCGGTGCTGCCACCCCGGTTCCCGCGGCCTCCGGAGGAGCACCCGGTCTTCGTCTACGAGCTGCTCCCCCTCGACGAGGCCGAGGGCTTCCCGCCGAACCTGGCCCTGCTGCTCCTGCGACCGCGCCGCTGAGCCCCGCTCAGCCCTCCTCGCGACCCTTGAGGGTCATGGTGAGGATCTTCTCCGCGCCGTCGCGGAGCAGTCCCACCTCGACCTTGTCGCCGGGCTCGTGGCCGGAGAGCATCTCGAGCCAGTCCGAGACGCGCTCGATGGGCTTGCCGTTCCAGCTCATCATGCGGTCCCCGGCCTGGATCCCCGCCTCGGCCGCGGAGGTGCCGTCGAAGACCCGGGAGATCAGCACCCCCGCCTCCGAGTCCCCGCCGCTGGGCATGATCCCCACCCGGATCCGCGCCCCGCCCCCGGAGGGAGCCCCCGCGACCGGCCCGCCGGAGGGCCGGCTCCGCGGGGGGGACCCGACGAACTCGAAGGGCCCGGGGTGGGTGATGGCGGTCATCGCGATCCGCCGGAAGAGGTGGATGGTGTGGACCGCGTCCACGCGGTTGATCTTGCTGCTCACGTCCTTGGGCGTGTGGTAGTCGCCGTGGAGCCGGGCGATGATGGCGAAGAGGATCGGGATCTTCTTGCCCACGAAGGCGACGTGGTCGCTGCCTCCGCCCGACCAGCGCCCCTCCACGATGGTCAGGGGGGATTCCTCGAAGAGGGGCTGGAGCCACTCCTTCATACCCGCCGCGGTATCGATCCCCGACACGCTCAGCCGCTTCTCCTCGATGCGGCCGATCATGTCGAAGTTGATCATCAGGGCGTGCTGCTCCAGCGGAACGATGGGCTCCTTGACGTAGTGCCGCGAGCCGTGGAGGCCCGACTCCTCGGCGCTGAAGCCCATGATCAGCAGGGAGCGCGCCGCCGCGTCCTCGGGCAGCTCCCGGTAGTCGGCCTGGAGCTTCTCCGCCAGCATGAGCAGGGCGGCGCTCCCCGAGGCGTTGTCGTCCGCGCCCGGGTGGAGCTGGCCGGAGCCCGAGCGCGAGCCGAAGGCGCCCATGCCGAGGTGATCCAGGTGAGCGCCGATGATGACCAGCTCGTCGGCCAGCTCGCCGCGACCGGGGATCAGCCCGCCCACGTTCTCGGCGATCAGCGGCTTGCGCTCCACCTCGACCCTCAGGCTCATCTCGATGCCCAGATCGGTCACGCCGATCCCCTCGTCGGCCATCCGGCGCAGCTCGAGCAGCGACTTGCCCAGGCCGGCGGCCTCGATCAGGCGCTCCCCGGCCTCGATGGACATCAGGAAGGCGGGGCCGCCGATCTGGGAGCGGCCGCCGCTGTCAAAGGACGACAGCTCGTGGATGCGGGGATCCTCGGCGCCCGGGGTGTTGACGATGATCACCGCCGCGGCGTCGCGCCGGGCCGCCTCCCGCACCTTGCGCGCGAAGCCGGCGCGCCCGGTCCAGGGCGCGCGCGTCGACCACAGGCTCTTGCCCGCCTCGTCCATGGGCTCGAAGCGGAACATGAGCGCGATCTTGCCGCTGAGGTCGTCGTCATCCCCGTAGTTGGTGTACTCCTCGCGCCGGTTCACGCAGGAGTAGCCCACGAAGACCACCGGCCCCGAGACCTCCCCGGGCTTGCCCACGGAGAGCGCGTTGTAGTCGGTCCCCTCGCGCAGCTTCAGATCCCCACCGAGCAGGCGCAGGTCCTGGGCGGTGAGCGTGGCGGTGCTGGAGAGCTCGAAGGGCTGCCGGAAGCTCGTCCCGGGCGCGACGCCCTCCGCGTCGCTTCCCTCCTCCCGGGGGCCGAAGGCCGGCTGGAGACCGGCCTCGCGGAACCAGTGCTCCATGTACTCCTTGGCGATCTCCATCCCCCGCGTGCCCGGCAGCCGACCCTCCATGAAGGGGTTGGCCAGGGTGACCACGTGATCGTTGTAGACGCGCACGTCCTCGGAGAGCTCCTGGAGGATGCTGGCGATCGGGGCGTCGGGCGATTCCGGGTCCTGAGCGGACACCGGGAGGAGGATCAGCGCCAGCGCGCCGCCCAGGACACCCTTGCTCAACGTCATGACTGCTACCTCGGGATCGCGATCTCGTCTGCGGGAGCGGGAATCGAACCGTGGCGCGGGACCCTCGTCAGACTACACTTTGGGCCCTCCGCCGTGTCCTATCGAATCGGTGGACCGGGGGGAGTCCTGAACCGCGCAATGTAAGAATTGGTGCGATGGCGAGCGATGGTGCGCTGGCGCGATCCCGCGGAGCGGCGGGTGTCGGAGGGAGGCCGTCCCTCGCAAGGGGATGGGCGGCCGTCGCGGTTCTGCTGCTCGCCTCGCTCGCGGTGACCGCCGGCGAGCGGGCCCATCCCCAGGACGGGCCGCACGCCGACGTGCGCATCTCCATCTTGGACGAGAGCGTGCGCTTCAACGTGCTGATGAACCTGGTCTTCGTCGACGAGATCGTGGACGCGGCCCGGGAGCAGGACGGATGGGTGCACGAGGTCGAGCAGGATGGCCTGCACGAGGCCCTCTTCGACCACTACCGGGAGGTCAACCTCGTGACCGTGGACGGGGTCGAGGTGACGCCCGTGGACTCCGGCTTCGAGGTCACCGAGCCGGACATGAGCCTGCTGCCCCTGTTCCCCATCACCGGGACGCGCGGGCTCGTCGGTGTGCGCCTGGTCCTCGAGTACCCGGTCAAGACCCCACCCCGCAAGGTCTCCATGGTCTGGGGGTCCTACCCCCCCAATCCGCTGGCGGCGATCGATGAGGAGCCCCCACCCCTGGAGATCACCGCGCGGCTGGACGTCGGCGGCCGGGACACCATCATCACCTTCCGGGCGGAGGAGCCCGAGTACACCTGGCACGGCACGACCGCCCTGGTCGAGCGCTTCCTGCCGGTCCCCGAGCGCGGCCAGGCCCCGGCCCCGCCCGAGCTCCCGCTCCTGTCCCTGGGGCTCGCGCTGCTGGCCGCGGCGTCGATCGCCGCGCCCGGTCTGCGCCGCGCGGCGCCGGCGCGACGGCGCGCGCGCCTGCTGGCCGCCCCGCTCCTGCTGCTCGGCGCGGCGCTCACCCTGGGCACCGCGCGGGTGCCGGTGCCGGCCTCGCTGTGGGCCGGAGGGGGCGCGGGCCTGCCCGGCGAGGAGGAGGCCCTGGCCGTCTTCGCGCCCCTGCACGCCAACATCTACCGGGCCTTCGACTACACCGAGGAGAGCGACGTCTACGACGCCCTGGCGCGCAGCGTGGACGGCGACCTCCTGGAGGAGCTCTACGACGAGATCTACCAGAGCCTCATCCTGCAGGAGGAGGGCGGCGCGGTGTGCCGGGTGCAGGAGGTGGACCTGCTGGAGAGCGAGGTCGAGTCGATCGGGCTCCTGCCGCCCGACGACGTGCCGGGCTTCGCGGTGGTGGCCCGCTGGCAGGTGATGGGCTCGGTCTATCACTGGGGTCACGCGCACAGCCGCACCAACGAGTACCGGGCCCGCTACGCGGTCGAGCTCGCGGAGCCGGGCTGGCGCATCGCCGGCAGCCGCGTGCTCGAGCAGTCGCGGGTGGACTCCGCCCCCATCCCGGGCGAGACCGGCGGCGAGCCCGAGGCCCTGTGGGGCGAGGAGGGGCTGTGAGCGCCCCCATGGTCGAGCTCGCCGGCGTGCGCTTCGCCTACTCCGGCGAGGGGGGCTTCCGGCTGAGCGTCGAGAGCCTCGCCATCGAGCGCGAGGAGCACGTGGCCTGCATCGGGCCCAGCGGCACCGGCAAGACCACCCTGGTGAACCTCATGGCCGGGATCGAGGTGCCCGAGGCGGGGCGCGTGAGCCTGGGCGGCGAGGCCATCAGCGAGCTGTCGGACGAGGAGCGGCGCGCCCGGCGCATCGCCAGGATCGGCATGGTCTTCCAGGAGTTCGAGCTGCTCGACTACCTCTCGGCCCTGGACAACGTGCTGCTGCCCTACCACGTCGCGGGTTGCCTGGTCCTGGACCGGGCCGCGCGCGAGCGCGCGCGCTCCCTGGCGCGGGCCACCGGCATCGAGCCCATGCTGCGCCGGCGCCCGGCGCGCCTCTCCCACGGCGAGCGCCAGCGGGTGGCCATCTGCCGGGCGCTGGTCACCGGGCCCGAGCTGGTCCTGGGGGACGAGCCCACCGGCAACCTCGATCCGCAGACCGCGAAGACCGCCCTGGACCTGCTCTTCGACCAGGTCCGCGAGCGGCGGGCGGCGCTGTTCATGGTGACCCACGACCACTCGATCCTGGACCGCTTCGACCGGGTGATCGACGTGCGCGACCTCGAGGCGGGAGGGGCGTCGTGAGGGGCATCCTGCTGCTCTCCTGGCGCCACGCCCTGCACAACCGGGCGCAGACCACCATCCTGACCCTGTGCATCGCGGTGCCGGTCTTCCTGCCCCTGGCGGCGCGGCTCCTGATCCACCGCTATCAGGACGACCTGACCGCCCGGGCGGAGAACACCCCGCTGGTGGTGGGCACCCAGGGGAACCGCTTCGACCTGGCGCTCAGCGTCCTGTACTTCCGGGAGAGCGAGCTGGGGACCCTGCCCTTCACCCGGCTGGCGGAGCTGAACGCGGCCGGCATGGGCACGGCCATCCCGCTGAACCTGCGCTTCACCGCCCGCGGCCTGCCGGTGGTGGCCACCTCGCCGGAGTACTTTGAGCTGCGCGGGCTGCGGGCCGAGCGGGGCAGCATCCCCCTGATGCTGGGCGACGCGGCCCTGGGCGCGCGGGTGGCGCGGGAGCTCGGGCTCTCGCCGGGCGACGCGCTCTTCTCCGACCAGCGCGAGCTCTACGACATCTCCAAGCCGCCGGCCCTGAAGATGCACGTCTGCGGGGTCCTCGCCGAGGGCGGCACGCCCGACGACGGGGCGGTCTTCGTGGACGTGGGCACCGCCTGGGTGCTGGAGGGCCTGGCCCACGGCCACGACGACGCCCTGGTCGAGGTGGACGAGAGCCTGGTCCTGGGCCGCACCGAGGGCAACGTGGTCCTCAGCCAGGCGATGATCGAGTACAACGAGGTCACCCCCGAGAACCTCGCCTCCTTCCACTACCACGGCGACCCCGCGCGCCTGCCGCTCTCGGCCATCGTCTTCGATCCCACCGACGCCAAGGCGGCCACCCTGACGAAGGCGCGGGTGAACGCCTCGGAGGGCTGGCAGATGGTGACGCCGGTGGACGTGATCGAGGACCTGATGGCCTTCGTGTTCCGGATCCGGGCGCTCTTCGACAGCCTCTCGGCGGTCCTGGGGGCCTGCACGGTCCTGATGTGCGCCCTGGTGGTCCTCTTGTCGATGCGCATCCGCGCGGCCGAGATGAGCACCCTGAACCGCATCGGCTGCAGCCGCTTCGCCGTGGCCCGGCTGTACGCGGTCGAGATCGCGCTGGTGGTGGGCCTGAGCCTGGTCCTGGCGGCCGCCGGGATCGGGTCGGTGGCGGTGCTGCTGCCGGACCTGGCGAGGGTGCTCGGGTGAGGAGCGCATTCCAGAGGAGCGAGCCATGCGAGTCGTGACGAGAATCCCGTTGGTCGGCCTGATCCTGGCCCTGGTCGGCGGCTGCGGACCGGGGGACGCGAGCGAGGACGCGGAGACCGCCGAGCCGGTGGTGTACACCACCTTCTACCCCACGACCTTCTTCGCCGAGCGGATCGCCGGGGGACTGGTGGAGGTGGTGTGCCCGATCCCCGAGGACGAGGACCCCATCTTCTGGCAGCCCTCGCGCGAGGCGATCCAGCGCTACCAGGAGGCCAGCCTGGTCGTCGTCAACGGCGCCGAGTTCGAGAAGTGGGTGGAGAGCGCCAGCCTGCCGCGCAGCCGCGTGGTGGACACCGCCGCCTCGTTCGAGGACCGCCTCGTGACCTACCAGGCCACCACCACCCACAGCCACGGTGCCAAGGGGATGCACGCCCACACGGGCATCGACGGGCACACCTGGATGGACCCCGCCCTGGCCGCGATCCAGGCGGAGGCCATCCGCGACGCCCTGTGCGCGCGCTTCCCCGAGCACGCCTCGGCCTTCCGCAGGAACTCCCAGGCCCTGGCGGCGGAGCTGGGGGCGCTGGACGCGAGGCTGCAGGCGATCAGCCTCGAGGACATCGCGATCCTGTGCTCGCACCCGGCGTACAACTACCTCTCGCGGCGGTGCGCGTGGGAGGTGGTCAACTTCGACCTCGATCCCGACAGCCCGCTCACCCCGGAGCAGCTCGAAGCCATCCGCCAGGCGGTCGAGGACACGGGCTTCGTCCCGGTGATGCTGTGGGAGTCGGAGCCCCTGCCGGAGACGGCACAGGCGCTGCAGGGCGAGCTCGGCGTCCGCAGCATCCTCTTCTCCCCCTGCGAGCTGCTCGGCGAGACGGAGCGGGCCGCGGGCTTCGACTACCTGAAGGTCATGAATGCGAACGTCGATCGCCTGGTGGCGCTCACCCAGGGCCTCGCGTTCCCATTCCGTCGATGACGCGCGCGGGTTCGCCGCGTGGGGCGTGAATTCCCGGGCTCCCGGCGCGTACCATGCCCGTTCCCCGACCGGAGACCCTCCAGCCATGTCGAATCGATTCACCGCCGGAATCCGCAGACCCCTCCCCCACCCCGCCCGCCGCGGCGCCATCTCCATGGGCTGCGGCGTCACCCTGGGCGTCCTGCTCCTGCTCGTCCTGGGCATCGGCGGCTGCGGGGTGAGCCGCTACAACGGCATCATCGACAAGCAGGAGGACGTCGAGGCCAGGTGGACGGTGATCCAGAGCCAGTACAAGCGGCGCTTCGACCTGATCCCGCAGCTCGTCGAGACGGTCAAGGGCGCGGCCAACTTCGAGAAGTCCACCATCACCGAGGTGACCGAGGCTCGCGCGTCGGTAGGGCGGGTGCAGCTCCCCGACGAGCTTCCCAGCGATCCCGCGCAGCTCCAGGCCTACATGGCGGCGCAGAAGCAGCTGGGCGCCTCCCTGGGCCGGCTGCTGCTGGTGGCCGAGAACTACCCACAGCTCCGGGCCACGGAGAACTTCCGGGACCTGCAGACCCAGGTCGAGGGGACCGAGAACCGCATCGGCACGGCGCGGACCGACTACATCCTGTCGGTCAAGGGCTTCAACGTCTCCATCCGCCGCTTCCCGGGCAACCTGATCGCCTCCATGTTCGGCTTCGAGAAGCTGCCCCAGCTCGAGATCGACGAGGGCGTGACCGAGACGCCTACCATCGACTTCGGAAGCAGCGACGACTAGGCCCCGGCATGCTCGCCCTCCTCTTCAGCGCGGCCCTGCTCGCGGCCACGCCCCAGATCCAGGTCCCGGACAACGACGGTTGGGTCACCGACCTCGCCGGGATGCTCTCGCCCGATCAGGAGCGCTCCCTCGAGTCCCTGATGGAGTCGTACAAGTCCGGCACCACCCACGAGATCGCCCTGCTCACGGTGGAGAGCCTCGAGGGCCAGCCCCTCGAGCGCACCGCCCTGGAGGTCGCCCGCGGGTGGGGCCTCGGCGGGGCGGACGCCAACAACGGCGCCCTGCTGCTGGTCTCCAAGGCCGACCGCAAGATCCGCATCGAGGTCGGCCGCGGGCTCGAGGGCAACCTGACGGACTCCATCTCGGGGCGGATCATCCGCGACATCATCTCGCCGCAGTTCAAGCAGGGGCGCTTCCACGAGGGGCTGCGCGCGGGGATCGGAGCCATGCACGCGGCCATCGGCGGGGACTACGGGCCGGTGGAGCGGACCGCCGGGGGGCGGCGGTCGGACGCCGGCTCCGCCGGGGCGGGCGTGGTCGGGATGGTGATCTTCATGCTCCTCATGATCCGGATGGGGCGCGGGCGCCGGCACGGCGTCGGGGGGATCCTGCCGTGGATCCTCCTGGGCTCCCTGACCGGGAGACGCGGGGGCGGAGGCTTCTCCTCGGGCGGTCTGGGCGGGGGCGGCTTCGGCGGTTTCAGCGGCTTCGGAGGAGGCGGTGGCTTCTCCGGAGGCGGCGCCTCGGGAGGCTGGTGATGGCGATCTTCGCAAGCGTGCTGGCGCTCTCCCAGGAGGGCGGTTCCTGGACCGGCGAGGGCCACGGCGTCTCCCGCGGCTTCCTCGAGCTCTCGGGCTGGATCGGGAGCTGGGCGCTGCTGCTCGTCTTCCTCTTTCTGCTCGTGCGGGCCCTCGTGCGCGACCGGCGCTACCGCGCCACCCGCTCCCTGAACGAGGCCGACCTCGGGATCCTGCACGCCGAGATCCGCTCGGCCGAGAAGAAGACCGTGGGCGAGATCCTGCCCGTGGTCGTCGAGCGCTCCGACCCCCACCCGGGCGCGCGCTGGACCTCGGCGCTCCTGACGCTCCTCCTGGGATCGGTCCTCCTGGCCGGCTGGCTACCCTGGGACCACCCCTCGCTGGTGCTCCTCGCCCAGCTCGCCCTGGGAGCCGTGGGCTGGCTGGCGGCGCACTTCCTGCCGGACTACCAGCGCCTCTTCATCCGCGCCGAGCGCGCCAGCAAGGTCTGCGAGGAGCAGGCCTTCCAGGAGTTCCACGCCCACGAGCTGCGCGAGACCGAGGGCCGCACCGGCGTCCTGATCTTCGTCAGCCTGCTCGAGCACCGGGTCATCGTCCTGGCCGACGTCGGCATCGACGCCAAGGTCGGCGAGGACACCTGGAGCCGGGTCGACCGGGCCATCCTCGAGGGTGTCCGCGAGGGCCGCCTGCGCGAAGGCCTGGTGGCCGGCATCCGCGAGTGCGCCCGCGTCCTGCAGGAGCACTTCCCCTGGGAGGAGGGCGACCGCAACGAGATCCCCGACCGGGTGATCGTGCGGCGGGAGTAGGCGGGCGGGATGCGGGCCTGCCTCGCGGTGGTGCTGCTGGCCGGCTGGGCGAGCCCGCAGACCGTCAGCGAGGCCCTGCGGCTCGTCGGCGAGCACGCCGCCGTGTGGACCGCTCCGCCGACGCGCACGCCGGCGGACTGCTCGGTGGACGGGCCGCTCATGGGGAACGGCGACCTGAAGGTGGCCCTCGGGGGTCCGCCGCAGGAGCAGCGCTTCCACCTCGCCAAGAACGACCTCTGGCGCCTCGAGTCCGGGCGCGGGAACGCCAGCCCGGTGAGCCTCGGCGAGCTGGCGATCCGCGTCCCCGGGCTCGCGGGCGCCTCGTACGAGGTGCGCCAGTCGTGGGCCGAGCCCAGGACCGTGGGGACCTTCGCCACCGCCGAGGGCATCCTGCGCGCGACGAGCCTGGTCGCCGCGGAGCGCAACCTGCTCGTGCTGCGGCTGGAGGCCGAGGGCCGCGCCTTCGACGTCGATGCCGTGCTTCGGGTGATCTCGGGCCGGGGCTCGATCAGCGAGGCCGGGCGAGGCGGCGAGGTGGTCTTCGGCCGGCGCGCCTTCCTCGAGGGCGTCGAGATCGCGAGCGGAGCGGCCGTGGCCTGCAGGGTGCTCGGCGGGGGGGTGGGCGCCGCGCCGGGAGAGACGGCGACCTCGGCGGGCTTCCGGTTCACCTTGCCCGCGGATCGGCCCGTCACCCTGGTCCTGGCCATGGACAGCCTGCTGGCGGACGAGCGCTACGCCGAGCGCGCGATCGAGGCCGTCGAGAGCCTCGCCCCCTCCGACCTCGACGAGGTGTACGAGGACCACGACGCCTGGTGGGCAGCCTACTGGGGGCGCTCCTACGTGGAGATCGGAGATCCGGCGCTGGAGAGGCACTACTGGCGGTCCCTGTACGCCATGGGCGCGGCCAGCCGCGACCCGCGCTTTCCGCCGGGGATCTTCGGCTGGGTGACCACCGACTCGCCCCGCTGGCAGGGGGACTACCACACCAACTACAACCACGTGGCGCCCTTCTACGCGCTCTACTCCGCCAATCGTCTCGAGCAGGGCGATCCCCAGGACGCGCCCATCCTGGCCTTCCGCGAGCGCGGCCGCTGGTACGCCGAGGAGGTCACGGGGACGCGCGGCGTGCTCTACCCGGTGGGCATCGGTCCGCTCGGGATCGAGACCACGCGGGTGAGCGAGGAGAGCGATTCGCCGAACCACGAATCGGGCGGGATGTTCTACCAGCAGCGCTCCAACGCCGCCTACTGCCTGGTGAACGTGGCCCAGCGCTGGCGCTGCACCTACGACCCCGAATACGGGGCCAGGGTCTACCCCTTCGTCCGCGAGGTGGTCGAGTTCTGGGAGGACTACCTCCGCCTCGAGGAGGGGCGCTACGTCATCGTCGGCGACGCGGTCCACGAGGGATCGGGGCAGAACGTGAACCCGATCCTCACGCTGGGGCTCCTCCGCAACGCCCTCGACCTCGCCCTGGACATGAGCCGGGAGCTGGACGTCGACGCCGGTCGCCGCGAGAAGTGGCGCCACGTCCTGGATCACCTGAGCGGCTGGACGACCCAGGAGCGGGACGGGCGGACCGTCTTCCGCTACACCGAGCGGGGCACCGAGTGGTGGGGCGACAACACGCTGGGCATCCAGCACGTCTACCCCGGGAACGCCCTTGGCCTCGACAGCGACCATGAGTGGCTCGCCGTCGCCCGCGACACGATCACCACCATGGACCGCTGGATCGACTTCAACGGCTCGAACAGCTTCTTCCCCGCTGCGGTGCGCGTGGGATACGACCCGGAGGTCATCCTCGACCGACTGCGCGCCTACGCGGCGCACACCTACCCCAATGCAGGGCTCCTGACACATGCGCCCCGATTCATGCAACCATCCGCTCATGGCTCAGCAGGGAAACGGCGTGTCGGGCTCGCTCCCTGGTCGGTGTCGATCGCGGCCCCCGTCAAAGCGTTGCATACCTTATGACGCACCCCCTCATCGTGAATGAACGGCATTCGGCCAATGCCGCCACTCCACGCACCTATGTCAGGAGCCCTGCAATGGCTTCCAGCTCGGCAACCCCCACGGCATCGAGAACTTCAGCACGACGCCCAACGCGATCGACATGATGCTCTGCATGGGCCACGTGCCCGCCGGCGCGGCGCCCGGCACGCAGGTCCTGCGGGTGTTCCCCGTCTGGCCGAGGGAGCGCGACGCCCGCTTCGCCGGCCTCCGCAGCTGGGGCGCCTTCCTGGTCTCGAGCGAGCTCAGGCAGGGCCGCGTGCAGTACCTGTGGATCGCGAGCGAGCGCGGCCGCGACTGCACGGTGGTCAACCCCTGGCCGGACGAGGAGGTGGTCGTGCGCCGTCCCCGGGGGGCGGAGGAGATCGTACGCGGCGCGCGATTCACCCTGGAGACCTCGGAGGGGGAGGTCCTCCTCCTCGAGCCCAGGTCCCGCTGAGGATCGCATCGCCTCCGCCCAGGCGGCCCTATACTCCACCCGGCGGCGCCGGCCGCCGGCCGGAGAGCGACCGCGGGCCGCCCCCTCCCGCCCCTCCCGGGGCACACCCCATGCGAGCCAGCCATGCACGAGCGCGATGACGCGAGCGCGGGTCCCCCTTCCCGACGCGAGTTCCTGCGGATGACCTCCGGCGCCCTGGCCGGCGCCACGGCCCTCGGCGGCGCGCTGCGCGCGCAGGAGGCGTCCGAGCCCGAGACGCTGAAGGTCGCCCTGGTGGGCTGCGGCAGCCGGGGGGGCGGCGCGGCGGTCAACGCGCTGTCCACCGAGGGGCCCACGAAGCTCGTGGCCATGGCCGACGCCTTCGGCGAGCAGGTCGAGAGCTGCTTCAACGCCCTCTCCGCGGGCTTCGCCGAGCAGCTCGACGTGCCCGAGGTGCGGCGCTTCGCCGGCCTGGCGGGCTACCGCGAGGCCATCGACTCGGTGTCCCCGGGCGGGGTCGTGCTGCTGGCCACCCCGCCGGCCTTCCGCCCCATGCACCTCGAGTACGCGGTGTCTCGAAACTGCCACGTGTTCATGGAGAAGTCCTTCGCCGTGGACGGCCCGGGCGTGCGCCGGGTTCTGGCGGCCGGCGAGGAGGCCAGCCGGCGGAACCTCAAGATCGCGGGCGGTCTCATGAGCCGCCACTACGCTCCGCTGCAGGAGGCCATCGCCCGGGTCCACGACGGCGCCATCGGCGAGCTGACCACCTGCTTCGCGTACCGGGTGCACGGTCCCGTGCCCTACCGACCGAAGCAGGCCGACGTGAGCGAGCTGGCCCACCAGATCCGCAACTACAGCTGCTTCACCTGGCTGAACGGCAGCTTCCTGCTCGACTGGCTGATCCACAACCTCGACGTGGCCTGCTGGGCCAAGGGCGCCTGGCCCGTCTCGGCCCAGGGCCAGGGCGGTCGTCAGGTCCGCACCGAGCCCGACCAGCTCTTCGACCACTACAACGCGGAGTACACCTTCCCCGACGGGACGCGCCTCGCCGCCCAGGGCCGCCTCCAGCTCGGCTGCTGGAACTTCTTCGGCGACGTGCTGCACGGCACGAAGGGTTGCGCCGTGCTGGGCGAGGGCGTGCCCGCGCCGCGGATCTACGAGGGGCACGTGCAGGAGAGCGAGCGCCTGATCTGGAAGCACGAGGGGCCCCAGCCCAATCCCTACCAGGTGGAGCACGACCGCCTCTTCGCGGCCATCCGCGCGGACGAGCCCTACAACGAGACCGAGCGCTGCGCCCACGCGGCCCTGATCGGCATCCTCGGCCGCATGGCCGTCGAATCGGGCAAGAGGGTCGGGTGGGAGGAAGCCCTGGCCTCCGAGCTGGAGCTGGCGCCGGGTCTGGAGGAGCTCACCATGGACTCCGATCCGCCGGTGGCGCCCGACGAGCAGGGGCGCTATCCGATCGCGATCCCGGGGGTGACGCGGGCGTTCTGAGCGCCGGGTCCCGGGCGGCCCCTACTTCCCGCCGCCCCGGTTCAGGAAGGTCTCCAGCTGATCGGCGCTCAGAAAGAGCGCGAGCTCGCTCTGGAAGGCCTCGCGGTCGCTGCGCTTCTGCTCGCCGAGGAGCTCGGGGTCCTCGCCCGCCTCCCAGCGCCGGATGAGATCCGTCTCGCGATCGTACTGGGCGAGGAGCGCCGAGCGCATCTCGTTCGACTGGTGCGGGCTGAGCTCGAGCCACTGCTCGATCTTGGGCATGGTGTCCTCGAGGCTCGCCGAGCGGTCCTCCTGCCGCGCCCGCGCCTTGTCCACCGCCTCCTGCTTGCGGATCGCCGTGAGGGCGCCGGCGACCCGCTCCTCGAGCTCCGACGACCCGTCGGGGATCGCCGACCCCAGCGGGGATCCGCCGGCGAGCGCGTCGAAGAGCTCCTCGCGCAGGGCCTCGAGCTCCTCCCTCGTGGCGAAGCCCTCCGTCACGGGAGTGCGCGCCTCGGGTGCCGCGCGCAGCTCGAGCATCGCGAGGCGGTCGCGCAGGGCGCGGTTCTCCGCGGCCAGCTCCTCCAGCCGCTCCCGGAGCTCGCCCTCGGCGGCGAGCTCGCCGGCGAGGACCGGGGCCTCCCCGCTGGTATCGGGGCCGGGCCGGCGCGCCAGCAGGGTCGCGATGGCTGCCGCGCTGAGGAGGAGAGCGATGATCGAGACGGTCAGGGCGCTCTTCATGGGACTCACTCGTACATGCGCTTCATGAGCCAGGGGTCTGTCGTGCGCTGCTGGAACTCCACCAGCTTCGCCCGGTACTCCTCGAGGATAGCCGCGTGCTCGGGATCGCCGGCCAGGTTCCGGGCCTCCAGTGGATCCTCATCCAGATCATACAGCTCGTACTCCGGGCGGTGGATGTACTCGTGGACGCTGCGCGGGCCGTAGCGCGCCTGCGGGCCCTCCTGGTAGGCGGCCTGCCAGGTGGCCGACTCCCACAGATCGGTGGCGAAGGGGAAGGGCAGCGGATGGGCGATGTTCCAGATCAGCTTGTAGCGCCGGCCCCGCACCGCGCGCATGGGGTAGTACATCTGGATCTCGTGGAAGGTGTGCGAGGCAAAGACCTCGTCCCAGCCCTCCGGCTCCTCCTGCTCCAGGATGGGGAGGAAGGAGCGGCCGTGCAGGCCGTGCCGCGCGGGCATCTGCGCTGCGAGGCGAGGGGTGGAGACCTGGCGGGCGTAGGTGGGCGCCTCCACGCCGGCGAAGTCGAGCAGGGTCGGCGCGACGTCCACCCAGCTGACCATCGCGGCGCTGACCAGGCCGCGGCGCTCCGTCCCCGGCCGGCGGACGATCAGCGGCGAGCGCAGCCCCGGCTCGTAGACCGTGGTCTTGGCCCCGGGGAAGGCGATGCCGTGGTCGGACATGTAGAGGATCAGCGTGTCCTCCCAGTGCCCCGACTCGCGCAGGATCGCCAGCAGCCGGCCCACCCCCTGGTCCAGGCGCGAGACCGAGCGGTAGTACTCGACCAGCTCCGCTCGCGCCGCCGGGCTGTCGGGCAGGAAGGCGGGCACGATCACCTCCGAGGGCTCGAAGGAGACCTCCTCCACCCCCTCGTAGCCCCCCTCGCGGTTGCCGAAGCAGTCGGCCGCCTCGGTGTCCTCGATCGGCGCCTGGCTCCCGTCCGCCAGGCGCTTGCCGCCGCGGTGCGGGTCGTGGGTGGCGAAGTACAGGAAGAAGGGGCGCTGGTCCTCGGCGGCGAGGAACTCCCGCGTCCGCTCCGCCATGGCCACGTCATTGCGCCCGGCCCCGCGCAGCACCGTCTCGAAGGCGAAGGAGGAGGCTGGCTCGACGTGGTGCTTGCCGATGATCGCGGTGCGGTAGCCGGCCTCGCCGAGGAGCGCGGGCAGGCTCTGCACGTGATCGAAGGCGGCGAAGTGGTGGTAGTCGTGCGTGTGCCCGTACTGCCCGGTGCGGTGGTTGTGCAGGCCGGTGAGGATCACCGAGCGGCTCGCGCTGCAGCTCGCCGTGGTGGCGAAGGCGTGGGTGAAGAGCACCCCGTCGGCGGCCAGGGCGTCAAGGTGCGGCGTCCGGATGACGGGGTTGCCGTAGGCGCCGAGGTCCTGCCCGTGGTCGTCGGAGATGATCAGGAGGATGTTCCGCGGCCCGCCATCGGGCGCCGCGGCCTCCCCTGCCGGCGCGGGGACCGCGCCGCGGGCGACGAAGGCCACGACCGGGGGGAGGAACCAGGTGAGGAAGCGCATGACTCGGCCTCTCGTCGTCCGGACCGGCGGGTCCTTCGAGCTCGCGGCGGTCCTACATGGCGTCGATGATCCCGTTGAAGGTCGCGCTGGGCCGCATCGCGCGGGCGCAGGTCTCCGCGTCCGGGCGGTAGTAGCCGCCGATGTCGACCGGCTGACCCTGCGCGGCCAGGAGCTCCTCGGCGATCTTCGCCTCGTTCTCCTCGAGCGCCTCGGCCACCGGCGCCAGGCGGGCCTTCATCTCGGCGTCCTCACCCTGCGCGGCCAGGGCCTGGGCCCAGTACAGCGTCAGGTAGTACGTCGAGCCGCGGTTGTCGATCTCGCCCGCCTTGCGCGAGGGGTAGCGCGCGTTCTCCAGGTACTTGCCGACGGCCTCGTCCAGCGTGCTGGCCAGGAGCGCCGCCCGCGCGTTGCCGGTGTTCTGCGCCACCATCTCGAGGGACGGCACCAGGGCGCAGTACTCCCCCAGGGAGTCCCAGCGCAGGTGGCCTTCCTTCAGGAACTGCTGCACGTGCTTGGGCGCCGAGCCGCCGGCGCCGGTCTCGAAGAGGCCGCCGCCCTCGAGCAGGGGCACGATGGAGAGCATGCGGGCGCTGGTACCCAGCTCGAGGATGGGGAAGAGGTCGGTCAGGTAGTCCCGCAGGACGTTGCCGGTGACGGCGATGGTGTCCTGGCCGCGGCGGACGCGCTCCAGAGAGAAGGTCATGGCCTCCACCGGCTCGAGCACGCGCAGGTCCAGGCCGTCGGTGTCGTGCTCGGGGAGGTAGGCCTCGACCTTCTTCAGGATCTCCGCGTCATGGCCCCGCCGCTGGTCGAGCCAGAAGACCGCCGGCGAGCCGCTGGCGCGGGCGCGGGTCACGCCCAGCTTCACCCAGTCGCGGATGGCCTCGTCCTTGGTCTGGCACATGCGGAAGATGTCGCCGGTCTCGACGCCCTGCTCGAGCAGCACGGCGCCGGTGGCGTCGACCGCGCGGATCACGCCCTCGCCGGGGGCCATGAAGGTCTTGTCGTGGGAGCCGTACTCCTCGGCCTTCTTGGCCATCAGGCCCACGTTGGCGACGTTGCCCATGGTGGCGGGGTCGAACTGGCCGTGCTCGCGGCAGTCCTCGACGACCGCCTGATACATGGTGGCGTAGCTGCGGTCGGGGACCATGGCGATGGTGTCCTGCAGCGCGTCGTCCTTGTTCCACATGCGGCCGCTGTCGCGGATCACCACCGGCATGGAGGCATCGATGATCACATTGTTGGGGACGTGCAGGTTGGTGATGCCCTTGCGGGAGTCGACCATGGCCAGGTCGGGTCCGCTCTCGTAGCAGGCCTCGATGTCGGCCTCGATCTGCGCCTTCTTCTCGGCCGGCAGCCGGTCGAGCTTGTCGAGCACGTCGGCCAGGCCGTTGTTCACGTTGGCGCCGATCTCGGCCAGGGCCTCGGCGTGCTTGTCCAGGGCGTCGGCGAAGTAGACCGACACGGCGTGGCCGAACATGACCGGGTCCGAGACCTTCATCATGGTGGCCTTGAGGTGCAGCGACAGCAGCACGCCGTCGGCCTGGGCCCGCTTCATCTGCTCGGCGTAGAAGGCGCGCAGGGCGGCCACGTTCATCACCGCGGCGTCGATGACCTCGCCGGCCAGCAGGGGCAGCCTCTCCTTGAGCACCGTCACCTCCCCGTCCTTGGCGACGAGCTCGATGCGCACCTCGGTGGCGGCGTCCAGGGTGGTGGAGCGCTCGCTCTCGTAGAAGTCCTTGCCGCTCATGTGGGCCACGCGCGTCTTCGAGCCCGACTCCGGCCAGTCCTTCATCATCTTGTGGGGGAACTTCTGGGCGAAGGCCTTCACCGAGGCCGCCGGCCGGCGGTCGGAGTTGCCCTCGCGCAGGACCGGGTTCACCGCCGAGCCCAGGACCACCGCGAAGCGCGCCTGCAGGGCCCTCTCCTCGTCGTTCTTCGGCTCCTCGGGGTACTCCGGGACGTCGTGACCCTTGCCGCGCAGCTCCGCGATGGCGGCCTGGAGCTGGGGGATGGAGGCGCTGATGTTGGGCAGCTTGATGATGTTGGCGTCCGGGGTCCTCGCCAGCTCTCCCAGGCGGCCCAGCTCGTCGGGGATCCGCTGGTCCTCGCTCAGGTTCTCGGGGAAACTGGCGATGATCCGCCCGGCCAGGGAGATGTCCGCGATCTCGATCTCGACCCCCGTGCCCTTCGCGAAGGCCTGCACGACGGGCAGGAAACAGTGGGTGGCGAGGGCCGGCGCCTCGTCGATCTTGGTCCAGTTGATCTTGGCGGAAGGCATGTTTCTTTCCTTGGAATCGAGCGCGATCCGCCCCGAGGGGGGCGGGGCGAACGGTCCCCCGAGAGGGGAGGGAGCCTATTTGAGGGCGAAGAGTATACCGGAACGACCTCCCGGATCGAAGCCCGCGACGGGGCGCGGCTCCGCTTCCGAGGCCGGTCGTTCCGCGGGGACCGACCGGAGCCCGCTCACCGGATGCGGAGCACGCGGGACCTGGTGCGAACGATCAAGCCCCCGTCCACGATCGCCGGGGTGGCCATGCACAGCTCGCCCAGGGGATGGGTGCCGAGGAGCTCGTACTCGGGTCCGGCGCGGATCACGAAGGTGTCGCCGTCCTCGCTGAGGCAGAAGATCCGGCCGCCGCAGGCCCAGGGCGAGGAGGTGAACGCGTTCCTCCCCGACCCGATGCGCTGCGGTCCGTAGACCTCCTCTCCGGTCAACGCGTCGTAGCAGGCCAGGGCCCCCCGGTCGTACAGGACGTAGAGGTGCCCGCCGTAGACGATCGGCGAGGGGTTGTAGGGGCCCGCCTTCGGCTGGAACCAGGCGACGAACTCGTTGCTGGTCTCGTCCTCTCCCAGGGAGATGTCACCCTCGGCGCCGGGGCGGATGGCGAAGAGGGGCCTGCGCCGATCCCCCACGTAGCCGGAGGTGACGTAGAGCATCCCGTGCGCGGCCAGCGGCGTCGGGATCGTGATCGAGGACATCCCCCCCAGCTCCCAGAGCAGCTCACCGTCGAGGTCGTAGCTGCGGATCCTGCGGGCCCCGGGGGTGACGAGCTCGGTCCGCTCCTCGTGCTCCCAGACGAAGGGGGTGGCCCAGTTCGACTTCTCCTCGCGCTCGACGCGCCAGAGCGGCTCGCCCGTCTTCGCCTCCAGCGCGACCAGGAAGGACTGCTCCTCGTTGTCGTTGACCACGTAGATCCGCCCGCCGTGCAGCACGGGCGAGGCGGCGGTCCCCCACCCGCTGCGGGTCGGGACGCTCTCCCAGCGCTTCGACCACAGCGGCTCTCCCTCGAGATCGAAGCAGTAGAGGCCGACGTTGCCGAAGTAGGCGTACACGCGCTCGCCGTCGCAGACGGGCGTCTCCGAGGCCAGCGAGTTCTTCAGGTGGTGCCCGTGCTCGGGAACGCCCTTGAGGACCTCCCTCTCCCACTCGATCTCGCCGGTGGCGAGGTCCAGGCAGTAGACCGCCCACCGGTGGCTCTCGTCGGGCGCCGGCCGATCGCCGCCGAAGTAGAGCCCCTTCTTCACGGCCTCCGGCTGCCCCCCCTCCCGGATCGAGGTGGTGATGAAGACCCGCTCACCCCAGACGATCGGCGAGGACCAGCCCCGACCGGGGATCTCGGTCCTCCACGCCACGTGCTCGGTCTCGCTCCAGGTATCGGGAAGCTCCGCGCTCGTGCTCACGCCCGACGCCCCGGGGCCGCGGAACTGCGGCCAGTCGTCCGCCGGCGAGGAGGGGGGAGGAAGGATCGACGCACCGAGCAGGAGGAGCGCGTGCATGGTGATCACCTGGCGTCCTTTCGCGGCAGCTCGACCATCCCCCGTCCGAGGGCGTCGCCCACGAGCACGTAGGTTTCGGCATTGTGGTTGTAGTGATGGCCCTGGCCGCTGGGCGAGACCTCCCTGTCCCGCCAGAAGCTCCGGGCCTCCACGGTCTTCACGTTGCCGGCGAGCTCCGGGTACTTGCCCCTCTCCCCGCTCACCGCCAGCTGAGCCTCGGCCACCGTGGCTCCAGGGCCCTTCAGGTCCCATCCGCCGAAGGCGATGGTGGCCAGGACGAAGGGCGCCTTCGGCGCCTCGAATTCCCCCCGCAGCCTCTCGATCAGGTTCACCAGGTTCAGCTCGTAGCGGCTGGCATGGGCTGGATTCTGATCCTTGTGCCCCTGCCACCAGGCGAAGCCGGCAATCTCGTATCCCTGGCCCTCGTAGTCCGGAAAGAACCGGGGGAGGTCGTTCAGGACCTCGTGGATGTCCCGCACGAAGTCGTCGTACTGCTTGCCGGCGTACCAGTCCACCGGCTTCTTCTCCTCACCCTCGACCCACGAGGAGGGAGTGTCCTCGTATCCGGCGTACGTCCTGCCGTCGTGGGTGAACCTCTCGCTCCCTGGCGGGAGGATGTCCCAGCCGAGGCTTCGATTCCCCTGGGAGGCCTTGATGAGGAGAACCGTCTCGTCGTGGTGGTCCCCCATGACGCAGCCGAGCTGCAGCTCCGGCCCGATGTGCCGGCCCTGGGGCTGCAGCCAGTGCTGCCGCTGTCCCACGGTGACCTGGACGTACCACACGTCGTCCCTCACCGTCCAGTTCCCCTCCTCGTCCAGCAGGTGAGGGAACTTGCCCTCCTTCCGGGTGAGATGGGCCAGCGTCCCCTTCGTCTCCTCCGGCTCCACCCTGCCGAAGCCCAGCATGTTGGACTGACCCATCAGGATGTAGACCTTGACCGGCTTGCTGGAGCCGGGCGCCGCGTGGCCGGGATCGGGCGCCCCGGAGAGGAACAGCATCGCGAGCGCCGCAGCTCCGAGGAGCGCCTTCGTCCCCGGGCTCCGATGCCGCATCGCTCCACTCGGTCTCTCTGGGCTCATGGTTCGCAACCGCACTCCATTCTCCTGGCAGCCTCGAGGAGGCGCTACCGGACTAGCTTCACCAACTCCAGCCGACTCGCCGGAGGCAGGGGTGGCTTTCGGGGACGGTCATGGTGCGCGGGCAGGGCCTCCCAGCGCAGCACGTACTTCACTCCTGCCTCCCCTGAGTCTCCGCTGTCACTCGCCAGCTTGACGCGCATCTCGTCGAACTCGATCCGCGGGCTGTGGAGCTCCGGTGGGATCGCGGCAGGCACGGGTACGGCTCCCTCCACGGGCTTCAGGGTCTCCTCGCGGAGGACCAGCCGACCCGAGCCGAAATCGCGATGCCGGTACGTGAGGGTCCACATGTCGGGCTCGACGGGCTGGAGTCCCGAGATGCGGATTCCGATGAACGGCATCGCCCCTCGCCCGCCGAAGGGAATCTCGCGGTCCCAGCTGGTGACGGCCATCGACCTCCAGGCCCCGTCCTCGAAACGGGCCACGAAGACCTGCATGTGGCCCTCCTCGTCCGCCTTGTGGTAGGAGATCATCGGGCGGTTCCGCCGATCGAAGGCGAGGCGCTCACACCCGTTGATGATCCCTCCGTGGGAGGGGATCGGATCGACGCAGAGCGCCTCCTGCCCCAGGGTCAGCGGCAGCCGCACCGGTGCTCCGGCGGCCGTCTCCCAGCTCTTCAGGTCCGGGCTCCGGGCATGGGAGAGATGGTGGTTGGTCGCGCAGTCGGGGGTATCGCGCCAGACCCAGACCACGTGAAAGTAGCCGTCGGGCCCCCGCACGGGCCCTTGCGGATAGGCGTTGCGCTCGCCTTCACCGTCGAACAGCGGCGTATCCAGGAAGCGCGACCAGCTGCGCGTCTCGAGGTCGTATTCGTTGTAGAGCCGCCGGCCGTTTCCGCTGCCCCCGGAGCGATAGGTGAAGAGGAGCGTGCCGTCGGCGGCATCGAGGAAGCGGGGATAGGTGCAACGCTCCTCGTCCACACCGGTCATCTCCCTCCGCTCGAAGGTGTCGATGTCCCCGGTTCTCGCCGTCCGGAAGTAGATCAGGGGATCGCCGTGCACGTTCCCCGAGAGGTGGATCTCCCCCTGGTCGTCGACGGCCAGGGTCACGTAGTTGTGGCTGTCCCACCCGACCTCGCTCGGCAGCACCGCCTTCTGCCAGGCCCGTTCGTCGAGGCTCCGTGCCGCCACGACCATTCGATGGTCGGCATCGTAGTACGCCACGTACTGGCGTTCCCCGTGGGTCAACAGGCAGAAGCCCACCGGAAACCACGAGGGCACGGTGTCGATGGTCAACCTCTGGCTGACCCGGTACGTCTGCGCGAATCCAGCCGAGGCACAGCCCAGCATGAAACCGAGGACGGCAGCGGCGAGCCTCATGGCACCTCCGGGGGACATTGCGCCACCAGGTTGCACTCCTCGAGCATCCTGCGCAAACGAGATGAGCTCTCGGCGGCGGGGCCACCCGCCCTCCCGGGCCAGGAAGAAGAGGACCGAGCCCTGCCAGGGCCCGGTCCTCTCTCGTGCGTGGTAGCGGGGGCAGGATTCGAACCTGCGACCTCCGGGTTATGAGCCCGACGAGCTGCCAGACTGCTCCACCCCGCGGCCCGCAAGTCTAGCCTCGAGGTGCCCGGATGCAGCCGGTTTCCACCGGCTTTTGCATCCGCCCTAGCTCCCGCCGCCGGCCCCGGGGTCGCCGGGCTCCCCGGCCTCGGCCGGGGGCGGCGGCTCCTCGGGCGGGGGGCTCGGGCGGCCCAGCGCCTCGGCCACCCCGGCCGCGATCTCGCCCAGGGCCCCGCGCTGCTCCGCCTCCTGCTGGAGCCCCCACCACAGGGCGTCCGGGGGAGGCTCCGGCTCGGGCGGAGGCGGCTCGCCCTCGGGCGGCTCGGCCGGCGGGGCGGGCAGGTCCTGGAGGGCCGCCGCCAGGAGCTCCAGCCGCTCGCGATCCCCGGCCTCGTCGGCCCAGCCGAGCAGCTCGCGCAGGTCCTGCACCCGCAGGGCCCCCGGCTCGGAGCGCCAGCGGGGGTCGCGCGCGAGCAGCCAGAGCACGTCGAAAGCCCCGGCCAGGCCGGCTGCCCGGCCCTCGGTGGCCTGCCGGGCCACGCGCGCCAGGTGGGAGGCCGCGCTGCGCAGGTCGGAGGGATCGAGGAGCGGAGAGCTCCCGTTTCCGTGGTCCCCGTTGGTCCCCGAGGCCTCGGCCGCTCGCGCGGCGGCGCCGGCATCGAGCAGCGCGCGGAAGTCGGCCACCGCGCCCGCGCTGTCCATCACCGCGGCCCGGAAGCGCGCCCGGTCCCGCCGGACCTCGAGGCTCGGGAGGCCGGAGCCCTCTCCCTCGGCTCGGGCCAGGGTGTCCGCGAAGAGTGCCTCGACCTCTCCCGCGCGCTCGCCCGCGCCCTCGGCGATCACCAGATCGCCCAGGAACAGCGCCCGGTGCCAGGCGAGCCGGGCCGCGACCCCGGGGTCGCTCCCGTCCGCGGCCGCTCCCAGGTGCACCTCCAGCAGACGGTGCGCGAAGGGCTGCCCCTCGGGCTCGGGCCGCGGCAGGCTTCCCCCGGCGCGGCGCAGGGAGAGCGCCCACTCGACCACGACCGCGTGCTGCTCGGCGCCGAAGGCCGTGGCCTGCTCCTCGTCCAGGGCCGCCACCAGGTCGAGCGCAGCCTCGAGCCGCGCGATGCGGGTCGCCGGATCGATCACCTCCACCAGCCGGCGGGCGCCCTGCAGGACGCGCCCGCCCTCGCCGGCGGCCAGGTGGGCGAGGGTCGAGGCCATGACCGCGACCCGGCGCGGGTCGGACTCGACCAGCGAGTCGAAGGCCTCGATCGCCAGCACGTCGGGGAGGTCGGCGGGACCCCCGAAGCGCCCCAGGAGCTCGAGGATCCGATCGTCCAGCTCCCTCGAGGCGCCGGTGCCGAGCCGGCGGGTCAGGGGGTACAGGTGCCCGCGGCGCAACAGCGGCGCGATCCCCTCCGAGGCGAGCAGCTCCAGCGCCTGCCGCTGCAGGTCGGCGTCGGGGTCCGCGGCGAAGGCCAGGATGCAGGTGAGCACGCGCTCGGCGTCCCCGCTCTCGGGGTCGAGCCCCCGGGCCGTGGCGCCCAGCGAGGCCAGCAGCGCGTAGCGCAGCCCCGGGCCCGCGTCCTCCCGTTCGAGGAGGGCCACCAGGGCGGCCGCGTCGCCGGGCAGGGCCAGGGTCGACAGCGCCCCGGCCGCGGCGATGCGCACCCCGCTTCCCTGCTCGGGATCGGAGAGCAGGCGGATCACCGGAGCGCGCGCGGCGGAGCCCCGCAGGCGTTCCCCCAGGCCCTCGCGCTCGGCCTGGGCGCAGAGGCTCCGGAGAGAGTGCAGCCCCGCGAAGGTCACGTCCGCGACGGTGGGGCTGGGCGAGGCGGCCGTCCCCTCGAGCATGCGCGCCAGGAGCTCCACCGCGGAGAGGAGGTCCTCCTTCCCCTCCGGGCCGGCGTCCCAGGGGAGTCGGGACAGGGCTCGCGCGGCCGGTACCTGCAGGGGGTCGTAGCCGCACTCGACGGCCGCGGCCAGCATCCCGCGCAGGCGCACCACCGCCGGGTCGCCGTGGGCGGCGCCCACCAGCGGCGCGATCAGGGCCTCGAGCAGGGCGTGGAAGGCCGCCGAGTCGCGCTCGGTGGCGAGGTGATCGAGCAGCGCCGGGATGCCGTCCTCCGAGCCCAGGGCCCCGGCCGCGATGGCCTCGCCCATGGCGCGCGCCGCGAGCGCCCGGTTCCCCGGATCGGGGTCGTCCAGCCAGGCCGCCGCCTCGCCGGGGCTCTCCTGGAGGATGCGCGCCAGGCGCTCGCGCGCCTGGACCTCCAGGTCCTCCAGGGTCTGGAGGTAGAACGAGCCGCGAGGCCGGTTCGAGGCCGAGGACCAGAAGGCGGCGAAGTCCTCGGGGCCGGCGAACCAGCGGCGGCACAGCCGGTGCAGGGCCCGCCGCGCCCCGGCCGGCCGCAGGTCGCCGACATCCGGGCCCAGGCCGCGGGCCATGGGCTCGGCGAGCTCGGCCAGGTCCAGCTCGGCGGCGGACGAGGCGGCCGCGATCCACAGCGCGTCGGGCGTCTCCTCGCCGTCGAGGATCCCGCGCAGGAGCGCCATCCTCCGCCCGCAAGTCGGCGATCCGGGGTCCAGCTCGGCCCGCAGGAGGTCGAGGGCCTCCCGGCGCAGGGCCTGGAGCTCGGCCACGCGCGTCGCCGGCAGGTGGGGCGGAGTGACCGCGCCCGCGCGGCGCAGGAGGTCCGTGAAGGCCCGGTCCCCCTGCCGGGCGAGGGTCTCGAGGGTGGCCGCCCGCGCGGTCCTCAGGGCCAGCACCAGGAGCGGGCCGGGCGCGCGAGGGCGGCGGAGGGTGGGCGCGGCCGGGGCGGGAGGGGCCGGGCTCTCCCCGGGGTCGGGCTCCTGGCCGTGGGCGCCGCCGCTCGCCGCCGAGCCCAGGAGCAGCAAGACGAGGAACGGAAGCCGACCTGCCCGGATCTTCCGCCAGCCTGCGCCTGCGTGCATCGTCTCGTCGAGTCCCGTCTGGATCTTAGCGCCGAAGCGGGGCCGGACCTCGCGAAAAGCGTCCGCGTCCCGGACCTCGCATACGTCCGGAGCCGACCGATCTCATGGCCTTTTCTTCGGCTTTTGTGGGCCGTGGCAAGCGCGGCGGGCTCCCCCCCGTCCCGGGGAGGAGACCCCGCCTCTTCCGCGCCCGAGCCGGGGGCCGCCTCAGGGAACCTCGACGAACTCGATGGCGTTCGACAGGCCGGTCGTGAAGCTGGCCTGGGGATCGCGGAACCACCAGCCGCCGTTGACCTGGGAGCCGGGGACCACGTTGGGTTCGCTCCCACCCTGGGCCCAGGCGTTGAAGTCGAAGGTGAAGGTCCCGGTGCAGTCCCCGGGGGGCGGGCTGCCCCCGCTGTTCTGCACCGGGGTGCGCTTGAGCGGCGGCTGGGCGCACATGATCCCGCCCTGGAAGGGGAAGCTGGCGCGCCCGTTCAGGCCGTAGAAGAAGATGCCGTTCTTGCTGCTGTTCACCTGGACGCAGGTGACGTCGAAGGGGCCCGGCTCGCTGAAGCCGGGGACGCCGGCGGAGCCGATGGAGGGCACGCAGCCCAGGGAGCTGGTCTTGGCGGTGCAGTAGATGGCGACGTGGGGGCCCACCTCGAAGACGAAGGCCGCGCCCCCGTCGCCGCCGGTGTCGTCGTCGTAGGGGGCTCCCGCGAGCAGGGTGCTGCCCGAGGCCGCCACGGCGTAGCCGAACCAGTCGTCGGTGGCCGTGTCGCTGCCCGTGGTCTTGGAGTCCTCCGCCCAGCTCGAGCCCGAGCCCGTGTACAGGTAGGCCGCGCCGGCGTCGGTGCCGGCGTCGTCGTCGTAGAAGGCGCCCACCCAGGCGTTCGGGCCGGAGACCGCCAGCGAGGCCCCGAAGCCGTCCCCGGTCTCGCCGTCGGAGGCCTTGAGGAGGGCCCGCTCGGGCCACGCCGAGAACTGGCGCTCGAAGACGTAGGCCGTGCCCGAGTCCACTCCCATGTCGTCGTCGAGGTCCGCGCCGATGGCCACCACGCTGCCCGAGAGGGACACCGACCAGCCGAAGAAGTCGCCGGCGAAGGCGTCCGAGGCGGTCATGATCGGGTCCTGGGTCCAGACCCCGGCGGCGCGGGTGAAGCCGTAGGCCGCGCCCGTGGCGATGCCCGCGTTGTCGTGGAAGGGCGCGCCGATCACCGCCGTGTCGCCGTCCACGGTCACCGAGTGGCCGAACCACCGAAGGTCGAAGGTGTCGCTGGCGAGCAGCTTGGCCTCCTGCGTCCAGGTGGTCCCGCTGCGCACGAACACGTAGGCCGCGCCCGAGTTGAAGTTGTTGCCCCCGTTGTCGTCGAAGGGCGCGCCCACGATGGCGGTGTCCCCGTCGATGGCCACCGAGCCCCCGAACCAGCGATCCAGCGGAGCGTCCTGGGCCTCGAGCACGGCCTGCTGGGTCCAGGTCGCGCCGGTCCGCACGAACACGTAGGCCACCCCGGCGCCGCCGTAGAAGTCGATCTCCCGCGGTGCGCCCACGATGGCGGTGTCGCCGTCGATGGCCACCTCGCTACCGAAGCGCATCCCGCCCCCGCCGAAGGGAAGGAGCTTGGCCTGCTGCGAGGTGCCGTCACCGGATGACTGGCCCATGGCGCCCGCTCCGAGAAGGAGGCTCAGGCCCAGGAGGGCTCCACCCCTCGCCAACCGCCCCGCCCGCACTCTCCGCTGCTCCATGGTGTTCTCGCTTTCGTCGCCGCGGCTCCGTCGATCCTCGAACGCGCCGGGCTCCGCGGCCCAGACGCAATGGACGATTGTATGCGGATCCGCGCGGACCCGCCGGCCGGACTCGCCTCCTTACGGAAGGCTACCCCGCGGCCCCCCGCCAGGCATCCAGGGCCCTCGCGGCGAGCTCGGGCACCCCCGCGCGGTCGCTCCAGAGCTCGGCGCGGGCGATCCCGGCGTACAGAGGGTCGCGGCGGGCGGCGAGGAGGGCCACCTCCTCGAGCGGCCCGCCCCCGGCCAGGGGCGGCCGGAGGGCGGAATCGCCGCTCAGGCGCGCGGCCAGGACGTGCGGGTCGGCCCGCAGCCACAGGCAGATCGCCCGTTCGGCGAGCAGGACGCGGCTGGCCGCGCGCTCGATCGCGCCGCCGCCGGTGGCCAGGACGAAGGGCGGCTCGCGCTCGAGGACGCGCTCGAGGGCGCGCGCCTCGATCTCGCGGAAGCGCGCCTCCCCCACCTCGGCCAGCAGCTCCCCCGCGCCGCGGGAGGAGCCCGGCTCGAGCTCGTCGTCCAGGTCGACGAAGGGCGTGCCGGCGAACTCGGCCAGGGCGCGGCCCAGGCGGGTCTTGCCCGAGCAGCGCAGGCCGATCAGGGCCAGCACGCCCTCCGGCGCGAGGCTCTCCCCCTCAGTCGTCCCGTTCGATCGCATGCTGGAAGGCGCCCCGCAGGACGTTCTCGTCGGGCCTCTGGCCGTTGAAGGCCTCGAACTGCTCGGCCGCCTGGCGCACGAACCACTCCGCCCCCTCGACGCAGGTGCAGCCGCGATCCAGCGCGGCGGCGAGCAGCGGGGTTCGGGCCGGGCGGTAGACGGCGTCGAGCACCACGATCCCCTCGCGGACGCGCTCCGCCGGCAGGGGCATTCCGTCCCCGGCCCGACCCGCGCATCCCGGCGAGCCCACCGGGGTCGCGTGCACCAGGGCGTCGCAGGGCACCTCGCCGATCCGCTCCCAGTCCACGATCGCCCCGGCCTCGCCTCCCTGGATCTCGGCCAGGAGCTCGCGTCCCGCGTCGGCCCGCCGCGCGGAGACGACCGGCCGGGCACCCGCGCCGAGGACGGCCGTGGCCGCGGCCCGCGCCGCGCCGCCCGCTCCGAGGATCAGGACCTGCGCTCCGCGCAGGACCCGGCCCGCGCCCTGCCGCTCGAAGCCCCGCTCGAGGGCGTCGCGGATGGCGGAGACGTCGGTGTTGCTCGCGCGCCAGCCGTCCCCATCGCGGACGAGGGTGTTGCTGGCCCGGCACGCGGCCGAGGCGGCGTCCCGCTCGCGGGCGACGGCGAAGGCCTCGCGCTTGAAGGGCACCGTGACCGCCAGGCCCCGGAAGACCGGATCGCCGAGCCGAGCGATGAGGTCGTCGAAGTCGTCGGTCTCCAGCGCGACGAAGACCGCGTCCCGTCCCGCGGCCCGCAGCGCCGCGCCGTGGACCGGCGGCGAGAGGGAGTGGCGGACGCGATCGCCCACCACCGCCAGGACCTCGGTCCGCGGGCCGGGGCCGCCCGGCGGCAGGAGCGCCCGCAGCTCGTCGAGCGGGATCTGGCCGGGCGCGGTGGGCTCGGGGGCCGGCCCGCTCGGGGGCCTCGCCGGCGCGGCGAAGGTGTAGGGCGAGCCGAAGACCGACGCCAGGACCCGCGTGAAGCGCCCCCTCTCGCCAGCGCAGAAGCCGATGAGGGAGCCCTGCGCCGCGCGCACCCGCTCGAGGAGGCGCAGGCCGTCCTGCGCGCTGCGGGCCCGGGTCACGAGCTTGACCAGGTCGCCCTCGCCCGCCAGGGCCTCGAGCTCCCGCAGGGGGCCGGCGAGGTCGTCGGGGGTCCCCTCGGTGAAGTGCCGCGACAGGATCCGCCGGCAGCCTCCGGGCAGGGAGCCCAGCTCGGGGGCCAGGCGGACGTCCACGTCGACCCGGCTCGCGCCGGCGCGGGCGGCGGTGCGCAGGATCTCGATGCGCTCGGCCCTCGATCCCTCCCAGCCGCCAAAGGCCTCGCGATCGTGGACGGCGACGATGACCGGCCGGCCGAGGCGGCCCATGAGCTCGCGCAGCGCCTCCTCGCCGGGGTTCCCGATCCGGTCGAGCCGCAGCTCCACCGCATCGGCCAGCGAGGCCTGGTCCAGTGCCTGGCGGCTCAGCGACGAGAAGTCGTCGGCGATGTGGGAGGCGACGATGGCCATCGGGCGGATGCGCTCGCGGCGCCATCATACGGGTCGACCCGGGCGACCCGGCGCCCTTCCCGGCATCTCCTCCCCGGCAGCCCCGGTGGGGCGCGGCCGTCAGGCCCGCTGGGCCCGGCGGCCCTCGTCCCGCGAGCGGCCCGGTTCATTGCCCGAGGAGTGCCTCGGGTGGTCCTGGCCCGAGGCGCGCCTCGGTCGGGAGGGCGCCGGCGCGTCGTAGTCGATGTCGACGAAGCCCGGCGCCGGCCGCAGCCCGCGCCGCTCGCGCTCGATCTCGTCGCGGTAGGCGTCCAGCACCAGGCGCTGGACCTCGTCGCGACCGGTCTGGTGGATGGGGTGGGCGATGTCGGCGTAGAGCCGGACGCGGCCGCGCTCGTCGAAGTCCCCGCGCTCCTCCCCCAGCCGCTCGCCGCAGTCGTTGCAGTAGCGCGCGCGCATGTGGTTCTTGGAGCGACAGCGGGGGCAGCGGTCGTGGATCTTGCGGCTGGGCATGGCCACGAAGAGCCCCTTCCCGCCCTCGATGATCTTGAGATCTCGGATGACCAGGCTGTCGTCCAGCGTGATGCTGGCATAGGCCCTCAGCTTGTCCTGGCGATCCTCGACCAGCTTGATGCGAACCTCTTTGATCTTCATTGCGAGCGTCGTCGCCGGGAGTTGCGACGGGGGGGGCGCTGCGCGGGTCGGCCGGCCGGAGCGGATCGGGGCGCCCGGGAGAGGCGCCGATCACCGCGAGGAGAGCAGCCTCGCACCGAAGCCCGCGGGCCGGACGAGCCAGCTCCCGCGCAGGCTCAGGCCCCCGCGCCGCGCGATCTCGCACAGGCGCTCGAGGTCCCGCCGAGCCCTGGGCTCGTCGCAGTAGACCCCGAAGTAGCACGAGCCGCTGCCGCTCAACCGGAAGTGGGGGGCGAGGTTCCGATCGAGCAGGTGGCGCCAGTGGCCCAGCCGTGGTTCGAGTTTCGAGGCCGCCTCCTCCAGCCGGTTGTAGAGGTCCGCGCGGACCTCCCTTTCCGTTGAGGAGAGCGGGTTCCAGGGGACGTTAGGCGCTACCCGGCGGGGGCTCAAGGGGAATTCGAGGGCGGCGTAGACGGCTCCGGTGGGGCTTCTCACCTTCGGGGCCAGCAGGGCGATCCACCATCCCTCGACGGGGGGCAGCGGCTCGACGATCTCGCCGCGACCGCGGCAGCGCGCGAAGCCCGTGGTGGCGGCCCTCGCGAAGAAGACGCAATCCGAGCCGAGCCGCGCGAGCAGGCGGTCGAGCTCGTCCTCGGAGAGCTCGAGACCCAGGACCTCGGCGGCGGCCAGGGCAGCCGCGGCCGCGTCCGAGCTTCCGCCCCCCAGACCCGCCTGGGACGGAATGCGCTTCGCGAGCTCCAGCTCCAGCCCGACCTCCGGCCCGGCGCTCCCGCGCTCGCGGGCGAGGTCGAGGACCGCGCGGGCCGCCCGCCAGGCGAGGTTCTCCTCGTCGGAGGGAACGTCGGGGGTGGCCATCGGACCGCTGAGGGTCAGGCACAGGCCGCCGGAGTCGTCGCGGCGAACGGCGATCTCGTCGCAGAGATCGATGGCCAGGAGCGTGGTGTCGAGCTCGCAGTACCCGTCCGGTCGGCGGCCCAGCACCTCCAGGTAGGGATTGACCTTGGCCGGGGCGAGGGCCCGCACCCACCCGCCGGCCGGAGCCCCCTCCCCGCTCACGATCCCCCGTCCAGCCGCAGGTTGTCGATCAGCCGCACGCGGCCCAGGCGCGCCGCCACCAGGGCCACCGCCTCGCTCAGGCGGCCCTCGGGCTCGGCCGCGGTCCAGCTCGAGGGCTGACGCACCTCGGCGTACTCGACCTCCAGGTCCGCGCGGGCGAGCTCGCCCAGCATGAGCTCGCGCAGGGGCGCGGCCTCGCGCACCCCCGAGCTCCACGCCGCGCGGGCCGCCCAAAGCGCCCGATGCAGGGCGGGGGCCCGCTCGCGATCCTCCTCGCGCAGCAGCAGGTTGCGCGAGGAGCGCGCCAGGCCCGTGGGCTCCCGGGAGGTTGGACAGCGCACGACCTCGGGGAAGCCGAGCCGGCGGGCCACCTCCTCCACCACCAGGCACTGCTGGAAGTCCTTGGCGCCGAAGTAGGCGCGGTCGGGCCTCACCACCTCGAAGAGCCGCGACACGATGGTGGCGACCCCCTCGAAGTGCCCGGGCCGGAAGCTCCCCTCGAGCCCGCGGGCGCAGGGGCCCGCGTCGAGCAGGAGGCCGGGGCGCAATCCCCCCTCGGGGGTGGTCTCCCCCGGGAAGAAGCCCTCCAGGGTTCCGGTGAACACCATGGTGCAGCCCTCGGCCGCGAGCAGGGCCGCGTCGCCGTCGAGGTCGCGCGGGTAGCCCCGGAAGTCGGCGGCCTCGTTGAACTGCAGCGGGTTGACGAAGACGCTGACGCAGGTGCGGGCGTTCTCGGCGACGGAGCGGCGCGCCAGGGAGAGGTGGCCCTCGTGCAGCGCGCCCATGGTCGGCACGAAGCCCAGGGTCCGCCCGGCCTCGCGCTGCCGCGCGCACCACTGACCCGCCGAGGCGGGGTCCTCGAGGAGCTCCATCAGCCCGGACTCCCGACCGCGGAGAGCCGTCGCGGCTCCTCCTCGCGCTGGCTCGCGCGCAGCTCGTCGATGCGGGAGAGCACCCCGCGGCCCGAGGGCAGGACCAGGCCGGGATCGATCTCCCCCAGGGGGACGAGGACGAACAGGCGCTCCTCCATCCGGGGATGGGGGATCCGGAGAGCGGGCCCTTCCACGCGCGTCGTCCCGCAGATCAGGAGGTCCAGGTCCAGCGTCCGCGGCCCGTTGCGCACCCCGCGGCGGCGGCCCTCGGCCCGCTCGATCGCGTGCAGCAGGCGCAGGAGCTCGCGCGGCCCGTGCCGGGTCTCGAGCGACAGGGCCCCGTTGAGATACGGGGGCTGTCCGTCGGGCCCCCCCACCGGATCGGTCTCGTACCAGCTCGATCGGGCGAGGACGCGCACGCCGGGCGCCCGCTCCAGCCGCTGCAGCGCTCCGGCCAGGTGACGCTCGCGGTCGCCCAGGTTGGACCCCAGGCCGACCCACGCCCTCGCGTCGCTCATCCCCCGGCCTCCTGCCCTTTCGCTCCCCTCGCGCGGCGTCGGATCAGGGCGCGCGCCAGGCCGAAGAGGACGAAGCCGTTGAAGATCGCGAACAGGATCGGGATGGGCGCCGAGAAGAAGACGAAGGCGCAGAAGACCACGTACACCAGGGTGAGGAACTGGCTGCGCGGCCGCAGCAACAGCACCAGGCCGTGGGGGTAGCGCAGGCGGCTGACCATCAGGCCGCCCAGGGCAACCAGCAGGACGGCCAGGACCGGCAGGGGCCAGGCGGGCGGCTCGGTCTGCAGGCTGGGGAACCAGTCGCGCAGGGCGGAGAGGCCCCGGCCCACCAGGGTGCGCGTCCCCACGGAGGTCTCGATCTCCGGGCTGCGCAGGGCCAGGTAGATCAGGATGTAGGAGCACACCGAGCCCGCGGCCGCGGGCGAGGGCAGCCCCTTGAAGGAGCGGTGCGCGGCCGCGTGCGGCTCGGTCTCCACGTTGAAGCGCGCCAGCCGCAGGCAGCCCATGATGGCGAAGGTGGCGGCGGCCACGAAGTGCAGGCGGGGGTGGCCCAGGTAGCCCACCAGGGGGGCCTCGTGCTCGATCAGCACCTTGGCCAGCAGGGCCGGGGCGCAGCCGAAGGTGAGGAAGTCGGCGAAGGAGTCGAGCTGCGCGCCGAAGTCGCTGACGCTGCCGGTCATGCGCGCCACGCGCCCGTCGAGCCCGTCGAGCACCATGCCCAGGAAGACCAGCCAGGCGGCGGCCTCCATCTTGGCGTAGAAGAGCTCGGGCTTCTCCTCCGACAGGGCCAGGGCGTCGATGCCCCACGAGATGGCCAGCAGGCCACAGGCCACGTTGGCCAGGGTCATCAGGTTCGGCAGCAGCGCGACCGGCCGGGAGCGCAGCCGGCGCTCGGATCCACCTGGGCGGGACTTCATTGGGGGCGGCTCCGTCGAGCGGGGCCCGCCCGCGCGGAGGCGAGCGGACGGGAGATGGTACGCCCCCCGACCGGGGGGGGGTCCAGGTCCGGGGCCGGCTTTTCGGCCCGGCGCTCGGACAGCCCGGAGGCCCGGCGAGCCCGGAGCGCTCGCGCGGGACTGGCGCCGGCGCGATCGATCGCTAGGATGCCCGGCATCATGAGCGAGATAAGCGAGATCCGTGGCCGCGAGATCCTCGATTCGCGCGGCAATCCGACCATCGAGGTGGACGTCGGGCTCGAGTCGGGTGCCTTCGGGCGCGCCGCCGTGCCCTCGGGCGCCAGCACCGGGATCCACGAGGCCTGGGAGCTGAGGGACGGCGAGGGCCGCTACGGCGGCAAGGGCGTCCTCAAGGCGGTCGAGAGCGTCAACACCGAGCTGGCCCACTCCCTGATCGGGATGGAGTCGCTGGAGCAGACCAAGATCGACGAGCGGATGATCCAGCTCGACGGCACCCCCAACAAGAAGCGCCTGGGGGCCAACGCGATCCTGGGGGTCTCCCTGGCCACCGCCCGGGCCTCGGCCG
The DNA here is from genome assembly GCA_964615935.1 of uncultured Planctomycetaceae bacterium. Lineage (GTDB taxonomy): Bacteria > Planctomycetota > UBA1135 > UBA1135 > CAZTTG01. Next base: position 46,142 of record CAZTTG010000006.1, read on the forward strand.
AGGAGTGCGGCCTGCCCCTCTACCGCTACATGGGGGGCGCCATGGCCACCGTGCTGCCGGTGCCCATGATGAACATCCTCAACGGGGGCCAGCACGCCGACAACAACGTCGACCTGCAGGAGTTCATGGTCATGCCCTTCGGCGCCTCGCGCTTCTCCGAGGGCCTGCGCATGGGGGCCGAGGTGTACCACGCCCTGCGGGGGGTGTGCCGCGAGCGGAACCTGAACACCGCGGTGGGCGACGAGGGCGGCTTCGCGCCCGACCTGCGCTCCAACGAGGAGGCGGTCGAGCTGATCCTGGCCGCCATCGAGAAGGCCGGCCTGCAGGCGGGCAAGGACCTTCAGCTCACCATCGACGCGGCGGCCTGCTCCTTCTTCGAGGGCGGCAAATACAGGGTGGACGGCCGCAGCCTCTCCTCCGAGGAAATGGTGGATTTCTACGCCGACTGGGCGGAGAAGTACCCGATCTTCTCCCTGGAGGACGGCCTGGACGAGGACGACTGGGAGGGCTGGACGCTGCTGACGTCCCGGCTGGGGGATCGCCTCCAGCTCGTGGGCGACGACATTTTCGTGACCAACGTCGAGCGCCTGCGCAAGGGGCTCGAGGTCAAGGCCGGCAACTCCATCCTGATCAAGCCCAACCAGATCGGGACCCTCAGCGAGACCCTGGAGACCATGACCCTGGCCCACAACCACGGCTACCGCACGGTCATGAGCCACCGCTCGGGCGAGACCGAGGACACCACCATCGCCGACCTGGCGGTCGCCGCCCGAACGGGCCAGATCAAGACCGGGGCCCCCTGCCGGACCGACCGGGTGGCCAAGTACAACCGCCTCCTGCGGATCGAGGAGGAGCTGGGAGAGGAAGCCCGCTTCGGGTACAAGGGGTTGGCCTAGAGGAGAGGCCGAGAGGAGGAGCATGAGGCCCGAGAGAGACGCCAGCCGCCCCGTCGGGGCGGTCCGGAGCCCCGCCGCGGGGCCGCGCCGGGGCGTCTGGGGCCACATCCGCTACTGGGCTCCGGTCTGGGCGCCCCTGGTCCTGCTGGCCCAGGTGGGCCTGGCGGGCCTGCGGCCGGCCCTGGCCGAGAGCCGCCGGCTGGATCGGGTCGAGGAGCGCATCGAGGCGCGCCACGAGGCCGTCCTGGCGCACCGGAGCCGGCTCGAGGGTATGCTCCGGGCCCGCCATGACCCGATCTTCCTCGAGCGCGAGCGGCGCGCCCTGCTCGACCCCGACGGCGCCCTGTCACCCGGCTGCAGGGGCCTCTAGGCCCTCCTCGGGCCGGCCGCACCGCTGGCGGGCGGCCGCCCTGGCGGCCTGCGCGCTCCTGGCGCCGGGACAGGTCGGAGGGGAGTGGCCCTGGGACGAGGGCCCGCTGCGGAACGACGCCTTCCTGCCGATCTCCGAGGCGGCCGCCGAGCTGCTGGCCCGGGGAGACCGCAACCTGGCGGAGCTGCGCGCCCGCCCCCCCCAGGACGCCGAGCTCCTGGCGCGGGCCTGGAACCAGGTCTTCGACGACTGGTTCGCGGCCCTGCGGGCGAGCGATCCCGGCGACGCCGTTCCCCGGCGGATCGCCGGGGAGGCTGCCGCGGATCCCTGGCCCGATCCCGACGGGACCGCCGGCAGGAGCACCGAGGGGATCGAGGTCGCCGCGATCCGGCGCCTCGTGGGGACCGGCGAGCTCGGCCGCTGGCGGTCGCGCTTCGCCGAGCGAGCCCGCCGCGAGCTGTCCTCGGCGGGCTCGGATCCCGACGCCCTGGCGCGCGTCGAGCGGCAGTATCCGGCGACCGCGGCGGCCCTCGAGGCGGCCCTGCGGCGCGGGGACCTCGAGCTGGAGCGCGGCGCCGCGCGCGCCGCCATGGGCTGGTACGACCGCGCGGCCCGCTGCGCCGGCCTCCCCGGGAACGCGGGTCCGGACGGGCCCGGCGCCCCGATCCGGGCGCGGGCGCTAGCCGCCCGCCGCAGGACGGCGCGCTCCCTCCTCGGATCCGACGGATCCGGATCCGCCGATGAGCCGTGGAGGAGGGCGGTCGAGCTGCAGCCGGTGGGAGAGACCGACCTGCGGAGCGAGCTGGAGCGGCGCCGCGCCCGAACCGGGGCACGACGCGCGCGGGGGGGGGTGCGGCCGGGCCTGGCCTTCCTGGACGACGGGCGGCTGGCGGTCCAGACCGCCGAGCGCCTGCACCTGGTCGAGGCGAGCACCGGCCGCCTCCTCGACGCCTTCGAGCTGGAGCGCCTGCTCCCCCCCCGGGGACCCCATGACGGCCGCTCTGTGGCGAGTCGCTCGGGCCCGTCCCGCGCGGGCTGGCCCCTCCTGCCGGCCACCGACGGCGAGGTCCTGGTGCTGGTCCACGGCCGGGCCTCGCCGGCGGGGGGCAACGCCCTGCTGTGCGTCGAGCCCCCGGGGGCCGGCTTCCGGAGCGCGGCCTCGCCCACCCCGCGGCTGCGCTGGGGGATCCGGGACGGCCAGCGGCTCCTGGAGGGCGGCCGATCGGAGCCCCTCGAGGATCTCGGCGGGCCGGGCTTCCTCGAGCTCCAGCCCGGGCCCCTCGTGCTCGGCGACCGGGTCGTGATCCAGGCCCGGGAGCGCTCGGCCCCCTCGGCGGTCCGCGAGATCGCCTCCTGGCTCCTGGCCCTCGACCTGCGCGACGGCCGGCTCCTGTGGAAGCGCTTCCTGACCCGGGGCGTCGAGCTGACCCTCGATCCCGGCCGCCTCTCGGCCGCCACCGTGCAGGCCGTGGCCGGCCAGCCCCTGGCCCGGGTGGCCGCCCTCGCCGGGGGGGAGCCGGGCGGGGACCTGGTGTTCGCCGGCACGAACCTCGGCGTGGGGGTCCTGGTCGAGGCCGCCGACGGCCGGCTCCTGTGGAGCCTGAAGAGCAGCCGGAGGCCCGTCGAGCGCTCGGGGTGGATGGGATTCCGGCCCCCGGCCGGGCCCGGCTGGCTGGTGTGGGCCCCGGCGGACGGCGAGCACCTCTACCGCCTGCGGGGCGGGCCCGACCTCCTCGGGGAGGGGCTCCTCCTCCGGCCCCCCCGGGCCCGGGGCGAGAGCCGGGCGGTCCTCTCTGCCGACGAGCGGTGCACCCTCGACCTGGGGAGGGCCGGAGCGCGGCCCACGGTCTCGCGCTGGACCGCGGCCACCGGAGGTCGCCGGGACTCCCTGTACTTCGCCCTGGGTGAGGCCTTCGCCGGCCGCGGGCTGGCGTCGGGGCGGCGCGTGCTGGTCTGCACCGACCGCGCCCTCTACCTGCTCGACCGGGAGCGCGAGAACCTGCTGATCGACTCCCAACCCCTGGAGGGCGGCTCCGTAGTCGGTGGCTCGGTGCACGCCCGCGGCGATCGCGTCCTCGTGCTGGGGGCCGACCGGCTGTGGTTGTTCGGGACCTGAGCCGGACACAAAGCCGGCGAATTCGGCCGGGACGGGGCTCCCAGGGCGTCAAACTCCTGTAGCTGCGGACTGGCCCTCGGCTAGTTAAGGTAGCTTGCGGCTCACGACCCTTAACCGAATGTAACAACGCGATGCTGGAAGACTCCCTCGAGCGACTGCGCGCCGCCAACGCCAGGATGAAGGAGGAGCTGCACCGGGTGATCGTCGGGCAGGACGAGGTCATCGATCAGCTCCTGCTCGCGATCCTCACCCGGGGGCACTGCCTCCTGGTGGGGGTGCCTGGTCTGGCCAAGACCCTGATGATCTCGAGCCTGGCGCGGACCCTGGACCTCTCCTTCAGCCGGATCCAGTTCACGCCGGACCTGATGCCCTCGGACATCACCGGCACCGAGCTGCTGCAGATCGACCCCGACAGCCAGACCCGCAGCTTCCGCTTCGCGCCCGGCCCGATCTTCGCCAACGTGATCCTGGCCGACGAGATCAACCGCACCCCGCCCAAGACCCAGGCGGCGCTGCTGGAGTCCATGGTCGAGGGGCAGGTGACCTCGGCCGGCCAGCCGCGGCCCCTGCCCAAGCCCTTCTTCGTGCTGGCCACCCAGAACCCCATCGAGCAGGAGGGCACCTACCCCCTGCCCGAGGCCCAGCTCGACCGCTTCATGTTCCACGTCAAGGTGGACTACCCCACCGAGGCGGAGGAGCGCGACATCCTCAAGCGCACCACCGGCGGCGAGATGGACTCCCCGGAGACGGTGCTCGGGGCCGAGGAGCTCGGCCAGCTCCAGGACGCCGTGCGCCAGATCCCGGTGGCCGACCACCTGCTCGACTACGTGCTGGCCCTCGTGCGGGGCACCCGGGTGCACGCCTCCGACCCCCTGCCCTTCATGCGCGAGTGGGTCACCTGGGGCGCGGGACCGCGCGCCAGCCAGTTCATCGTCCTGGGGGCCAAGGCCCACGCCGCCCTCCAGGGACGCAACCACGTGGCGGTGGAGGACGTGCGCGCCGTGGTGCACCCGGTGCTGCGCCACCGCATCCTGACCAACTTCTCGGCCGCCGCCGAGGGGATGACCTCGGACCACATCGTCGATCGCCTGCTGGAGGAGATCGACCCCGGCGCCGGGGTGGGCGCCGGCGTTCCGGGCGTGAAGGAGGCCGGGGCATAGCCCCGCCCTCGCGTTGCCCGGCCGGCGACGGACCCGCGGCAGGATGAGAGCGAAGTGAAGGACCCCGAGAAGGCCCTGGACCCCGCCGTGCTCGACCGGCTCTCCGGTCTGACGCTGGTGGCGCGCACGGTGGTCGAGGGCTTCATGGCGGGGCACCACCGCTCGCCCTTCCGCGGCAGCTCCTCGGAGTTCGCCCAGCACCGGGAGTACGTGCCCGGCGACGACGTGCGGCGGCTCGACTGGCAGGTCTTCGCGCGCAGCGACCGGCTGGTGGTCAAGGAGTTCATCGAGGAGACCACCCTCTCCTGCCACCTCCTGGTCGACGCCAGCGAGTCCATGGCCTTCACCTCGCGGCGCTGGACCAAGTTCGACTACGCCCGCTGGTGCGCGGCCGCGCTGGCGCACCTGGTGCTCAGCCAGCGCGACACCGCGGGGCTGGTGCTCTTCGACCGGGAGGAGCGGGTGAAGGTCCCGCCCAAGAACGGCGAGGTGCAGAAGAAGAACATCCTGGACGCCCTGGAGGAGGCCCGCCCCGAGGGGCCCACGGGCATCGGCGGCGTGCTCAACTGGGTCGCCGAGCGGCTCGGCCGGCGCGGGATCGTCATGGTCTTCTCGGACTTCTTCGACGACACCGACTCGATCCTCGAGGGCCTGCGACGCCTGGTGCACGGCGGCCACGAGCCGGTGCTGGTGCAGATCCTCGACCCCCTGGAGCTCTCCCTGGAGATCGACCACCTGGTCCGGCTGGACGGCCTGGAGGACTCCGGCGTCGAGCGCGTCGATCCCAAGCAGCTCCGCGCGGCCTACGTCGAGGAGATCGAGCGGCACAACCGCCTCCTGGCGCGGCAGGCCCGCTCGCTCTCGGTGGACTGGATCCAGATCCGGACCGACCGGGCCGTGGACGCGGTGCTGTCCACCTACCTCGCGCACCGCACCGCCCGCACTCGGGGAGGGAAGTCCTGGTGATCGACGGCTTCGTGAACGGGGGCCTGGTGGCGGGCGCGGCCCTGGCGGCGGTGCCGCTGATCATCCACCTGCTCAACCGCCAGCGGCACCGCCCGCTGGCCTGGGCGGCCATGCGCTTCGTGCTGGCGGCCCTGCGCCGGACGCGACGCCGCGCGAGAATCGAAGAGCTGCTGCTGCTGCTGCTGCGCATGGCCGCGGTGGCGCTGCTGGCCCTGGCGGTGGCCCGGCCCTTCGTCGGCGCGCAGAGTCCGCTGGCCGGCCTGACCGAGAGCCGCCGCGACCTGGTGCTGGTCCTCGACGGCTCGGCCTCCACCGGCTACCGCGAGAGCGTCGAGAGCGTCTTCGAGCGGATCACGGCCCGCGCCCGCGAGATCCTGCTGGAGCTGGACTCCAGCCGCGGCGACCGCGCCCGCCTGCTGCTGGCCGCCGATCACCCGCGGCTGCTCTCCTGGGGGACCCCCGAGGAGGCCCTCTCGCTGCTGGGCACCCTGGCCGAGCCGACCGACGAGAGCCTGGACCTGGCGCGCGCCGTGGGCGAGATCGCGCGCCTGGCGGAGGAGGACGCCGCCGGCGGCGGGGAGCGCGGTCTTGAAGTACGCCTGCTCGGCGACCTGCAGCGCCGCAGTTTCCTCCCCGACCTGCCGCCGGAGCCCGGCGCCGAGGGCCGGGAGGAGGCCTCCGCCCCGGCCCTCCTCGAGCAGCTCGACCGCCTGCGCGAGCTGGGCCTGCTGGTGGTGGTGGAGGACCTCGGCCCGAGCAGCCCGACGCCGGCCAACCTGGGCGTGGTGTCGCTCGAGACCATCGGGCCCCTCCTCGGGCCGGGGGTGCCGATCGACGTCGGGGTCACGGTCGCCAACTGGGACGCGCGCACCGCCTCGGTGAGGCTGGCCCTGGTCGAGGACGGCGAGCGGCGGCCCAGCCAGCTCCTGGAGGTGCCCGGTCGCGGCCGCGCCCGGGCGGTGTTCACGGTCACCTTCCGCGCGCCGGGACCCCACACCCTCGAGGCCCGGCTCGACTCCGATCGGCTGGAGGTCGACGACTCGCGGGCACGGGTCGTGCTGGTCCCGCCCCCGGTGCGGACCCTGCTGGTGAACGGCGAGCCCGCCCCCGAGATCGACCGGGACGAGCTGGGCCTGCTGATCGCGGCCCTGGAGCCGCCCGAGGGGGACGGGCCGGTGCTCGCCGGCGGCAGCGCCCCCTTCGAGCTGCGCACCATCGAGCCCGACGAGCTCCTGAACCCCGACCTCGATCTGGCGGGCTTCGACGTCATCGTGCTGGCCAACGCCGAGCTGGCCTCGGTGCGCGCCGTCCAGCGGCTCGAGCAGCGGGTGGCCGCGGGGGCCTCGCTGTGGATCGCGGTCGGGGATCGCGTGGACGCCGGGCGCTACGACGCCCTGCTGCATCGGCCCGACGGCAGCGGCCTGCTGCCCGCCGAGCTGGGCCGCCCGGTGGCCGTCGCCGACCGACGCGAGAGCTACTTCCGCGTGAAAGAGTTCGACCCCGAGCACCCGGTGCTGGCCTTCTTCGCCGACGAGCGCTGGAGGCCCCTGCTGACCGAGGTCCCCATCTTTGAGTTCATGCCCGCCCGGCCCATCGAGGGCGCGCGGGTGCTGGCGCGGCTGGACGACGAGGGCGGCCACCCCCTGCTGATCGAGCGCGGCTTCGATCGCGGGCGCGTCCTGCTCCTGACGACCACCATCGACCCGGAGTGGAACCGGCTGTCGGAGTCCCCCAAGACCCTGATCCCGCTGGCCCACGAGATGGTCCGCTACGGCGGCATCCCCCGGGCGCCCTCGCCCAACGTCTCGGTGGGCGAGCCCCTCTCGCCCGAGGTCGAGGGCTTCCCGCGCGGCCTGAGCCTGGTGCGCCCCGACGGCTCGCGCCGGCCCCTGCGCGGCGAGCCCGAGCTGATCGCGTCCGGGGTGTGGCGGCTGCCGCCGGTGGAGGACACCGGCCGCGCCGGCCTCTACCGGATCGAGATGCAGGGGAGCCAGGGCTCCCTGCCCTTCGCGGTGCAGCTCGATCCGGGGGAGGGGGACCTCGAGCGGATCTCGGCGGGAGAGCTCGAGAGCCTGCACCCCGCGCTCACCCTGGTGGCCGAGGGCGCGGCGGGCCGCGAGGCCGGAGCCGACGAGCCCTCGGGCCGCGGCGAGCTGTGGCGCGCGCTGGCCCTGGCCTGCTTCGTCGCGCTGATCTTCGAGTCCCTGTGGGCCGCCTGGCTCGGCCGCCGCCGGAGTCGGATCGGATGAGGCTAGTGCAACAACCCGGGAGTTCCGGTCCCCCTGCGGGCCCCTCGACGCCGCTGGTGGCGTTGCGCCTTCTCCGAGTATTACAGCGAATACGCGTCGGCGGCGCGCCTTGCCAGCGACGCCGAGAGACTCCGCAGGGGGAACGGAACTCCCGGGTTGCTGCACTAGTGCACCAACCCGCCCTCATCCTCGGGCTCCAGGAGACCGCCGGCGGGGCGGAGGGAGCCGGCCTGCGCCAGACCTTCCGCCTGCTCGACCTGCCCGAGATGTGGATCCTGGTGCTGGTGCTCCTGCCCCTGCTGGCGTTCGCGTCCTGGATCGGCTACGGGCGCGAGAAGCTCCCCGGCCCGGCGCGGGCGGCCCTGATCGGCCTGCGCTTCCTGGCGCTCGCCGGCCTCCTGGTGGTCCTCTTCCGGCCGGTGCTGGTGCAGCAGCGCGAGGAGGTGCGCAAGGCCGACGTGCTGGTGCTGGTGGACGACTCCGCCAGCATGCGCCGGCGCGACGCCTACAGCGGAGACCAGGCCGAGGTGCGCGCGGCGGTGCGCGAGCTGGCCCCCGACGGCCGGGACCCCATGCGGCTGGAGCTGGCCCGCGCGGTGCTCGAGCAGAGCCTCCTCCCCCACCTCACCGAGCGGGGCTACGAGGCCCGGGCCTTCTCCTTCGGCGAGGGGCTGGCGCCGCTGGCCGGGCCGGACGCCCTGGCCGGGCGCGGCCGCGCCACCCACCTCGGCGACGCGCTGGTCGGGGCCCTGGCGTCCCACCGCGGCCGCCACGTCACCGACGTGGTGCTGATCTCCGACGGGCGCAGCAACGGCGGCGCGACGGCGCTCGACGCGGCCCGGACGGCGGCGCTGTCGGGCGTGCCGGTGCACACCCTGGTGATCGGCGACACGCGGCCCGAGCGCAACGCCCTGGTGCAGATCGCAGAGGCCCCCGCCGGCGCCCTGGCGGGCGACCAGATCGCGGTCACGGTGCGCGTCGTCGGCCGCGGCACCCAGGGCCTGGGCGAGGCCGCGATCACCCTGGAGGAGCTGCCCCCCGAGGGCGGCCGCGGCCAGCCGCGGGTCGTGGCGGAGGAGGCCGCCGCCCTCTCGGAGAGCGGTGAGCGGGTCATCCTGATCGCCCCCCCGGCCGCCGACTCGCAGGTCGCCGAGCGCCGCTTCCGCGTCTCGCTGGCGCCCCTGCCCGAGGAGACCCTGCTGGACGACAACGCGGTCGAGTTCACGGTCCACGTGACGCCCGAGAAGATCCGGGTGCTCTACGTCGACGGCTACCCGCGCTGGGAATACCGCTACCTGAAGAACCTGCTCCTGCGCGCGGACCAGAACCTGCAGGTGCAGTGCTGCCTCCTGTCGGCCACCGCCGACTTCCCCCAGGAGTCCACCCGGGGGCTGCCCCCGCTCACGCGGGTGCCCACCGGCCGCCGCGAGCTGCTCGAGAACTACGACGTGATCATCCTGGGCGACATCAACCCGCGCTCGGAGGCCATCTCGCCCGATCCCCTGCGGGTGGCCGAGTTCCAGGACTCGCTGGTGGAGTTCGTCGAGCGCGGGGGCGGGATCCTGTTCCAGGCCGGAGTGGACGACAACCCGCGCGCCTTCGTGCTCTCCACCCAGCTCGAGGAGCTCATGCCGGTGGCCATGGACCGCTCCGGCGTGCTGCGCTTCGAGGGCGACACCACGCGCGAGATGCGGCCCCTGCTCGAGGACCCCACCGCCCCCCACGAGGTGGTGCGCCTGCACGACGATCCGCGCGTGAACCGGCAGCTGTGGGAGAGCCCCGACGGCCTGCGCGGCTTCTACTGGTACTGCCCCGTGCCGCGCGCCAAGCCCGGGGCGCAGGTGCTCCTGCGCCACCCCACGGACCAGGCCGCGGGCGGCGAGCGCCACCCCCTGCTGGTGGTGGGCCACTACCCCGCCGGGCGCACGATGTTCGTGGCCTTCGACTCCACCTGGCGCTGGCGCTTCCACTACGGCGACCGCTACCACGAGCGCTTCTGGCGCAACGCCATCCGCTGGCTGTCCCTGGGCCGGCTCAAGAGCGGCGACCGGCGCTACCGGGTGGAGACCACCCGCAACCGCTTCGCCCTGGGCGAGCGCGCCACCATCGAGGCGCGCGTCCTGGACGAGGACTTCCGCCCCAGCGAGGCCGCCGCCCAGACGGTCTGGTGGCGGGATCCCGACGATCAGCGCGGCCAGCTCGAGCTGGCCGCCGCCCCCGGACGGCCGGGGCTCTACCGTGGGTCCCTCGAGCCCGAGCGGCCGGGGCTCCACCGGGTGTGGATCGAGATCTCCGGCAAGCGCGTGAGCAGCTCGGAGTTCGAGGTGGTCCTGCCCTCGCGGGAGAACGCCGATCCCTCGCCCGATCCCGATACGCTGAGCGAGCTCAGCGTGGCCACCGGGGGGGCGGCGGTGGACCTGGCGCGGCTCGACGACCTCCTGGCGGAGCTCCCGGGCGGCGAGGAGCGCCGGGAGCCCATCTCCTCCCGGCTCGACGACGTCTGGGACCGCTGGGCCACCCTGCTCCTGGTCCTGGCGGTGCTCTCCGTCGAGTGGATCCTGCGCAAGCGCCTGGAGCTGGTGTGAGGGGGGGCCCCGGTTGAGAAGGCGGCGGCACTGGACGATAGAACCGGCGGGGATCGGCGCGCCCCGCGAAGGCTCCCCGAGCATGGTCCGCACCCTCCGCTGGCTCGCCCTCCTGCCGATTCTCCTGATGGGGTCCGCCTCGTCCGGCCAGGAGCTCTCCGAGGGCCGGCGCCGCGAGGCCCGGCCCTTCTCCATCCCCCAGACCCGCGTGGCCGCGAGCCTGCGGGACCGGGCCGAGGAGCACGTCGCGGCCCGGCGCTGGAGCGAGGCCCTCTCGGACCTGCAGGCGCTGATCGAGGCCCACGGCGGCGAGCTCCTGCCCGGTCGGACCCGCGACGATCGCGGGCGCGTCTCCCACCAGCCGGTGCACGAGGGCGCCGTCGAGTACGCCCTCCGCCGGCTGCGCGGCCTCCCCGAGGAGGCCCGGCTCCTGTACGCCGAGCGCCACGCCCGCGCCTCGACCCTGGCCCTGGACCAGGCGCGCCGCAGCGGCCGCCGCAGCGAGCTGGCCGAGGTGGCCCGGCGCTGGCCCATCTGCCCCGCGGCCATGAAGGCCTGGTGGACCCTGGGCGATCTGGAGCTGGAGAGCGGTAATCCGCGGGACGCCGTCGAGGCCTGGCGCCGCGGCCTGGAGATCCTGGAGCTCGCGGGCGGGAGCCGGGGCCCGGGGATCGACCGGCGAGTGGAGCTGGCGCGCGAGCTCACCGACACGGGGGCGGGCGTCCTGGCCGAGCTGGAGGCCTCCCAGCCGCCGGCCGCCGGCCTGCGGCTGCCGGGTCCCGGCGAGGGCCAGCTCAGCATCCCGGCGACGAGCTGCGCCTTCTGGCGCTACCCCCTCGAGCCCGGCCGCTCCGAGCCGCTGATCGGGAGCGCGGGCGCGGTGGGCGTGCTCTTCCCCGCCCTGTGGGGCGAGCGGCTGTACGTGTCCACCTCCCTGCGCCTCCTGTGCCTGGACGCCTACTCCGGCGAGCTCCTGTGGGCCAGCGCCGAGCCCCCGGGGTGGAACCGGGTCCGGCGGAGCGACTTCTACGAGGGCATCCACGAGAAGACCCTGCTGATCGCGCCGGCCGCGGCGGCCGGGGTGGTGGTGGCGGCCCTGCAGATCCCGGTCACCCAGTCGGAGAACCGGGACTACGACCGGATCAAGATCACCCGGATCATCCCCGACCGCCGGCTCTTCGCCTTCGACGCGCGCACCGGCGAGGAGCTGTGGAACCACATGCCGCCGGAGGACTGGGACGGGGAAGGCGGCTGCTTCTCCGAGCGCATGTTCGTGGCCGGGCCGCCGGTGATCGCCGGCACGCGCCTGCTGGTGCCGGCCTACCGCATGCAGGGGCGCATCGACTACCACGTGGCCTGCTTCGAGCTGACCACCGGCGCGCTCCTGTGGTCCGCGAACCTCATCAGCGGGCAGCGCGAGCTCAACATGTTCGGCCGCCACCAGGTGGAGTTCTGCGCGCCCCCGGTGAGGGTGGAGGGTCACCGCGTGATCGCCCTGACCCAGCTCGGGGCCCTGGCGGCCCTGGACCTCTTCACCGGCGAGGTATTGTGGGAGACGCTCTACGAGCAGTACCCGCTCAAGGGGGCGGTGCACTGGAACCCGTCGATCCGCACGCGGGTGTGGGACAACGCCCCGCCGGTGGTGGCCGACGGCATGGCCATCGCCGGCCCCACCGACAGCCCCGACCTGATCGGGGTCGAGCTCGACGGCGGCACGCTCCTGTGGTCCATCCCGCAGCAGCGCCTGACCGGCCGGGCCTCGCGCTCCGACACCCGCAACCTGGTCCTCCTGGGGGCGACCGAGGACACGGTCTACCTCGGCGGCCACACCATACTGGCGCTCCAGTCCAGCACGGGCCTGCACTCGACCGTCCCCCCCCAGCCGATGCAGCCCGGCGTGCCCGCGCAACCCGTCCTGTCCGGCGGCCTCACCCCCATGCCGCGCGCGGCCCTGGCGGACCGCTTCCTGGTCGTGCCCACCTCGCAGGGACGCGTCGCCCTGGATCGCCACCGGATCGATCGACAGGACCCGCGGCTGTCGGGTCCCTGGCCCGGGGGTGACGGCCGGGGCAACGTCCTGCTCGCCGACGGAGCCGCCTTCGCCATCGGCGCCCGGGCGGTGCACGGCTTCTTCGACTGGCAGCAGCGCATCGAGCGCTACCAGGCGCGCCTGGCGGAGGACCCCGACGACCCGGCCCTGGCCGCGAGCTACTCCGCCCTCCTCTCCAGCCGCGCCGTCGAGCACTGGCGCTCGGGGCTCAACCAGGGGGCGCTGGCCGACATCGCGCTCGCGAGGGAGGTGCTGGAGCCCTTCGCCCGGGGCGACCGCCTGGAGCGCGACGTGAGCCAGCGGCTGCACCTGGCGCTGCGCACCGAGGCCCTGGTGCGGACCGAGCTGGCCCAGCCCGCGGTGGCCATCGACCTCCTGCGCCGCGCGCGGGAGCTGGCCCCCGACGCGGCCGCGCTGCGGGACGTGCTGCTGCAGGAGATCGAGCTCCTGCGCGACCGCGACCTGTCGGCCTGGGAGGAGGCGATCGAGATCCTGGCGAGGCGCTGCGAGAGCTCGCGGATCCCCGACAGCCACCTCCCCTTCAAGGCCGCGGCCGCCTCCCGCCGGAGCGACTTCGCGGATCGCGGCGAGAGCGGGCTGCCGGTCGGGTTGTGGGCGCAGCTCGAGCTGGCCCGCGGGCACGCCGCGGCGGGGAAGACCCAGCGGGAGCTGGAGGACCTGCACGCCATCGCCCAGCGCTACGGCGACATCGCCTGGCCCCCGCCGGACGGTCCCACCGTCCAGGAGCGCATCGCCGCCCGCGTCGAGGAGGTGGGCCGGCGCAGCTACGAGCCCTTCGAGCAGCGGGCCCGCGCCCTGCTGGATCGGGCCCTCGAGGAGGGGGACCTGGCCGGGCTGCAGCGGGTGATCGACGTCTACCCCCTCGCGCGCGCGGCGATCGAGGCCGAGGAGGCGCGCCTCGAGGTGGCCCTGCGCTCGGGGGACGCGGCCACGGCGGCGCGCATCGTGCTCGGTCCCCTGCCCGACGACTGGTCCCCCCGGCGGAGCACCGAGGCCCAGGCCCGCGCCCTCTTGAGGCTCGCCGGCGTGCTCGGAGGGCGGGGCAATCGCACGCTGGAGCGGGCGGTCCTCTCGGCCCTGGCCCGGGAGTTCCCGGAGCTCACCTCCCCCATCGAGGCCCACGGGGGTGCGACCCTGGCCGCCCTGGCGCGGGACCTGCCGGCCCCGGCCGACCCGCCCATGGCCGCCGAGCACTCGGACTTCCTCCCCGGAGACGCCCGCACCCGGGCCGAGCCGGGGGAGTACGTCCTGCTCGGCCGGACCTTCCCCGCCGGCGAGGGCCCGGTCGAGCTGGGCGAGCCGATCCTGCTCCTGGCGCGCAAGGTCCCCGACGCCGCGATCGTCGCCCTCCCCGGCCCCCTCTCGGGCGAGGAGGACTGGTCGTACCCCGTGCGGACATCCTCCATGCCGCGCTACTGGGACGGGCGGTGCGCCTTCACGCCCGAGCGGATCGCGTTCGCCCTGGAGAACGAGGTGGTGGCCCTCGACCCGCGGGACGGCCGCGCGGCGTGGCGGTGGCAGCCCCACGAGGGCAGCGTGCTGTCGGTACGCGAGGACTCCGGCGTCTGCCTGATCCTGGTGCGCTCGAGCGACCGCAGCCACCGCATCACCGCCGTGGACGCCCACGGCGGGGTGGGCCTGTGGACCGCCTCGGTCCCGGGGCACTACTGGAAGGACCCCATCTGCGGCGGCGGCAAGGCGGTGCTCCTGCCGAACTTCGGCAACGAGATCGCCCAGGTGGTCGAGCTCCTGACCGGCACGGTCTCGCTGGAGATCGACATCGGGCGCTACGCCCGGGTGGAGGAGGCCGCGGCGGCCTGGATCGATCACGGCCGCCTGATCCTGCCCTCCTTCTCCACCAGCGCCACCAGGACGCGCAAGCCCGAGGAGGTCGACGTCGAGGCCTGGGACCTGGAGCGCGGCGCCCGCGCCTGGCACGTCCCCAGGCGCGCCGCGCGCGAGCTGTACTCCATCGCGCGCGCGGGCGAGTCCACCTATCTGGTGTACCGGCCCCCCACCACGAGCGTCTCGGGGATGGGCGGCGTCGTCGACCTGAACACCCGCTCGGGCGCCCACCGCGAGATCCAGGGGGTGCGCATCGCCCGGGACGACTGGCCCATCGGCCTGCCGCGCTTCCAAACCCTCCAGCTCGAGGCCCCCTGGCTCTTCCTGTACTCCCCCGAGGGGGCCGAGCGCACCCGGATCCGCGCCATCCACCTGCCCTTCGGCGAGCGCTGGGTGCACCAGCTGAGCGAGCCGATGAGCGACGTCTGGCCCCTGCCGGCCCTCTCGCGCAACACCGTGGCCCTCTGCTACAACGGATTCCAGCACGACCGGCCGAGGCTGCAGCCTCGCGCCAGCCTGCTGCTCCTGGACCGGCAGACCGGCGTGAGGCAGGACCTCTCCAACCTCCCGGTGGAGATGGGCGACGCCAAGGACCTCGATCTGCGAGCCCTCGGCGACGCCCTGCTCATCCGCGGGCGCAAGGGCCTGCGCATCCTCAGGAGACAGAGATGAGAATCGCACACATCCTCCTCGCGGCGCCGCTTCTCGCGGCGGCCTCCGACGGCGGCGCCGGCGCGGAGCTGGCGTCTCCGCGCGAGCCGGCCGAGCCCGCGCAGCGCGGCGCGCGGGGCGGCCAGGAGCCCATCGTCGTCACCCCCCAGCAGGCCGTGGCGGTCGAGCGCGGCCTGGCCTGGCTGGCCGACCGCCAGCAGGAGGACGGGAGCTGGACCTGCATCATCGGCTACAAGCTGAACACCAGCTACGAGTGGACCGCCCGCGACCGGGGGCACGTGGGGGTCACGGCCCTGGCCTGCATGGCCTTCATGGCCGGGGGTCACCTGCCGGGGCGGGGGCGCTACGGGAAGGTGGTCGACCGCGGGCTGGACTTCGTGCTCGGGGCGGTGCAGGAGGACGGCTACATCACCTACGCCGGCACGCGGATGTACTCGCACGCCTTCGCCACCCTCTTCCTGGCCGAGATCTACGGCATGACCCACCGCGAGGACGTGCAGCGCAAGCTGCAGCTGGCGGTGGATTTCATCGTCAACTCGCAGAACGCCGAGGGCGGCTGGCGCTACGAGCCCTACGCCAGCCAGTCCGACATGTCGATCGTGGTGTGCCAGGTGCTGGCCCTGCGGGCCGCGCGCAACATCGGGATCCGCGTGCCCAAGCAGGTGGTGGATCGCGCCGCCCAGTACGTCGTGGACTCGGCGGTGAGCGAGGCCAGCATCGATCCCCGCTGGCCCCACTCGGCGATGGCCCGCGGCGAGCTGGGCTCCTTCCACTACCAGAAGCAGGACCGCTCGCGCAGCTCCTTCTCGCTCACCGCCGCCGGGGTGACCGCCCTGTACGGGCTGGGCATCTACACCGACGAGGCCATCCTGCGCGGCCTGGACTACCTGCGCCGCAACCTGGACGACTTCAACCGCCATCGGGGCACGGGCTACCACGGGCACAACCCGGGCCACTACTTCTTCTGGTACGGCCACTACTACGGCGTGCAGGCCATGTACACGGCCGGCCCGGGGTGGTGGGAGCCGTACTTCACCCGCCTGCGCTCCGACCTGCTCCAGATGCAGCGACCCGACGGTTCCTGGCCCAACGACGTGGGCCCCGGGGACGAGTTCGGCACCGCCGTGGCGGTCCTGATCCTGGAGATCCCCTACCGCTTCCTGCCCATCTTCCAGCGCTGAGGATTCCCCGTGCCCCCCGAGCCCACCCGCGCGCACCTCGATGGTCTGATCGGCCGGCTGGCCCGACGGCTCTCGGTCCAGATCTGGCTGCACGGCCTGGGCACGGTGGCCGCCCTCACCGTCGCGTGGCTGGCCTTCGCCTTCCTGGCCGACTGGGTCCTGCACGTGCCCGCCGGGGTGCGCTGGATCCACCTGGCGATCCTGATCCTCCTGCCGGTCCTGGTCCTGCGGCGCGAGCTCCTGCGGCCCCTGTCCCGGCGCCCCGACGGCTCCGGCCTGGCGGTGATGATCGAGCGCGCCCACCCCGGCCTGAAGGAGCTCCTGGTCAGCGCCGTGCAGCTCGCCCGCCGCCCCAACGGATCCCCGGAGCTGGTGGCCCGGGTCCAGGAGGAGGCCGGGCAGCGCGCCCGGGGAATCGGCCTGCGGGACGTGCTCGACGAGCGCTCCCCGCGGCGCCGGGCCGCGGTGGGCTTCGCCTCGGTCGCGGCGCTCGCCTTCCTGGCGTTCGCCAGCCCCGAGCACAGCCTGATCTTCGCCAAGCGCCTGCTGGGGGGCGACGTGCCCTGGCCCCAGCGCACCTGGCTGGCGGTGTCCATCCCGCTGCTCTCCGAGCGCGCCTGGATCGAGATCGAGGGGCCCGAGGACTCGCCCGAGGCCATCGACGTGCGGGTGGCTCGCGGGACCGACGTGCCGGTGCTGGTGGAGGCCGAGGGGGTGGTGCCCGACTCGATCAGCCTGCGCTTCTCGGGGGGGCAGGAGATGCTCGTGCCGGCGACCGGCGGCGCGAGCTTCCGCACCATGCTGCGCTCCTGCCAGGAGGACTGCGAGTTCCGCGTGACCGGCGGGGACGACCGCCGGGGACGGCCGGTGGTGCGCGTCCAGGTGCTCGAGCCGCCCGACGTGGCGGGGCTCGTGGTGCAGGTCGAGCCGCCGGCCTACAGCGGGCTTTCCCGGCGCAGCGTGCGCGACAGCGACGTCGAGGTGCTGGCCGGCTCGAAGCTCACGATCGTCATGCGGCCCGATCCCCCGGAGGCGATCGGCTCGGTCCACCTGTTGCCGGACGGCGAGGTGATCGAGCTCGCGCCGAGGAGCTTCCCGGGCGAGCTCGCGGAGGGCGAGCCGACGGGCGGCCTGGGCTTCGAGCTCCTGGCCGAGAAGTCGGTGCGCTACCGCT
Organism: uncultured Planctomycetaceae bacterium; assembly: GCA_964615935.1. Classification (GTDB taxonomy): domain Bacteria; phylum Planctomycetota; class UBA1135; order UBA1135; genus CAZTTG01. The sequence goes on from CAZTTG010000006.1 coordinate 63,427, forward strand.
TCGAGCTCCAGGACGACTCGGGGCTGACCAACCCCAGCCCCGGCCTGTACGCGGTGGACGTCGCCCCCGACCGCGACCCCGAGCTGTGGATCCTGTCCCCCGGCCGCTCCGAGGTCCACACCACCTCCCGCGGCCTGATCCCGCTCCGCGTGCGGGCCCGGGACGACTTCGGCCTGGTCGAGATGGTCTGGACCGCCGCCCCCGTCGGCTCGCCCGATGCCCGGCCCGCGGGCTCGTCCCTGGAGATCCAGGAGGTGCCCCCGGCCGAGGGGACGCCGCGCGGCCTGCGGGTCTTCTCCGCCGGAGCGCGCATCGAGGTCGGTCAGCTCGCAGCCGACGGGCGGGGGGCCGAGCCCGGATCGCAGTACGCCCTCGAGGTCGTGGCCGTCGACAACGCGCCCGATCCGGGGCTCACCGCCTCCACTCCCCTGCACGTGCGGATCGTGTCGGACGAGGAGCTCCTGCGGCGGCTTCAGGATCGCCTGGCCGAGGTGCGCGCCCAGGTCGGCTCGCTGGAGACCCTGAGCGCCGAGAAGGGGCGCCGGACCGGGGAGCTCCTGGCCGGCCTGGAGGGCGATGACCTGGCCGATCTCCCGGGCCGCGAGCTCTTCGCGGTGCTCACCGGCGCCCGCCGGGTCCAGGGCGACGCCGAGGCGGTGGCCCGCGAGGTCTCGGCCATCGTCGAGACGGTGCTCTACGCCCGCCTGGACGACAAGGCCGCCGGCCTGCTCGAGCACCTCGACCAGTCGAAGGCACAGCTCAGCGATCGCCGCTTTCACCCGGAGGTCTGGGTCGAGCTGGCCGCCGCGCACCGCGAGGGCCGGCTGGGGACGCCGGGCTTCGCCGGCGAGCTGGTCGAGATCCTCGACCTCGGCCTGGAGATCGCCGAGACGGACGCCCGGGGCGTGGTCGAGGCCCTCGACCTCGCCGCCCAGGTCACGGACGTCTCCACCGCCCACGAGCACCTGATCGCGGCGGCGGCGCTCCAGGCCGACCTGCAGACCCACGTGGAGCAGCTCCTCGAGCGCCTGGCCGAGTGGGACAACTACCAGTCCATACTCTCGCTCACGCGGGACATCCTCTACCGGCAGCGCTCGCTGCGCGAGCGCACGCGGCAGTACGCCAAGGACAGGTGAGATGAGAGTCATCGGAAGGATCGCAGCCGCCGTGCTGGCCGCCGTGGCGGTGGCCGCGGTGGCCCCGGGCGCGGCCGCTCAGGACGACGAGGCCCTGGGCCGCGAGCTGGCCCGGATCGCCGAGGAGCAGGACCTCCTGCGCCGTCAGGTCCAGCGCCTGCGCCAGACCATGGAGGTCCTCCTGCCGAGGCTGGAGGCCGAGGGGCGGGTCACCGCCCTCGAGCTCCTGCGCGAGGGCCTCGGCTTCCTGGACGAGCGCAACGAGGAGCTGGGCGCCCTGACCCTCGAGGAGGCGATGGAGCAGGCCCGCATCGACCTCGAGGCGGGCCAGCCGGTGCGCTCCCTCGAGCAGCAGGAGCAGGTGGTCCAGGCCCTGGTCCGGCTGCTCGCGATCCTCGAGAACCGCAGCGACCTCGAGAGCCTCGAGCAGGCGACCGAGCAGCTGCGCGCCATCCGCGAGGCCCTGTCCGCGCTGGCCGACCGCGAGGCCGATCTGCGGGACGAGACCGGCGGGCTGCGCGAGGCGAGCCGGAGCGAGGCCCAGAGCGAGCTGGACCAGCGGCTGAGCGCGCTCCTCGATCGCCAGCGCGCGCTCCTGGGCGAGACCGAGGAGCGCGGGCGCGAATCGGGGAGCCTGAGCCTCGAGGAGGTCGAACACCTGCTGGCGCAGCTGCTGGCCCGGCAGGAGACCGACCGCGCGGTGCTCGAGTCCTGGGATCCGGGCGAGCTGGCCGGGCTGGAGGAGGCCCGACCCGACGTCGAGCGGGCGCGCGGCGCCGGCATGAGCGCCGATCGGCTGCGCGCGGCGGCCCGCAAGCTGCGCGCGGCGGCCGACGCGGCGCGCCGGGCGAGGGCGGACGAGGACCTGCAGCCGGTCGCGAGCGGGCTGGAGACGGCCGCCGAGCTCGAGGAGCGCCACGGCCGGGTGTCGGGCGACGAGCGCGCCGAGGCGACCGCGCGGGCCCTGCGCGAGTCGGCCTCGGACCTGCGGGAGGCCGGGGAGGATCCCGATCGCCGCGAGGCCGCGGCCGCGGCCCTCGACGAGCGGGCCGCCGAGCTGGAGCGGCTCGCCCGCGAGGAGGACGCGGCGGCCCAGGCGGCCCGGGCGGCGGCGCGCGAGAGCCTGGACCGGATGGCGGCCTCCACCACGGTCGCCGGCGACGCGGCGCGGGAGGCGGCGGAGGAGCTCGAGCGGGCCATGGAGGCGGCCGAACCGGCCTCCGCGGGCTCGAGCGAGGCGCCGGATCCCCACGAGGCGGGGAGCCGGACCGACCGCGCCGCCCAGGCGCTGCGGGAGGGGATCGACGAGCAGCGGGCGATGGGGCCGGTCCTCGCCCGCTCGCAGTCCGAGCAGGCGGGGGAGGCCGAGCGGCTGGACCGCCAGCTCGAGGGCCTGCCGCTCTCCGACGATGCCGAGGCCGAGAGGGCCGGCGCCGAGCTCGAGAGGGCGGCCGAGGAGATGGACCGGGCCTCGAGCGAGGCCGCTGAGGGTCGGGCGCAGGAGGCGGCCCGGGCCGCGCGCAGCGCCGAGGAGGCCCTGCGGAGGGCTCAAGAGGCCCTGGCGGAGGCGCGCCGGGCCGAGGCCGGGCGCCAGGCCGCCGAGGACGAGCGCTCCGGCCGGGATCCCGCCGAGGAGCAGCGCGACCTGGCCCGGGAGGCCGGCGAGCAGCGGGAGGCCGCGGAGCGGGCCCGGCTCGAGCCCGAGGCCGAGCAACGGGCCGGGGACGCCATGGAGCGGGCTCAGGAGGCCATGGAGAGCGCCGCCGAGGCGATGGAGCAGGGCCGCACGGCCAGCGCCACGGCCTCCCAGCGGGAGGCCGTGGACGCCCTGCAGGAGGCCCGGCAGGCCGCGCAGGGGGGCTCGCGCCCGACCGAGCCGGCGGACCGGCAGCGGGCCGACGAGCTGGCCCGCGAGCAGGAGGAGATCCGCCGCGAGCTCCTGGACCTGGCCACCCGCAACCGGGAGCGGGAGGGCGCCCGGCCGCTGCCCGGCCTGGACGAGGCCGCCGAGTCCGCAGCCGAGGCCGCCGGCTCCCTCACCGAGGGGGATCTCCCCCAGGCCGAGCGGCAGGAGGAGGAGACCGAGCGCAAGATCCGCGACGCGATGGAGGACCTCGCCGAGGAGGAGGAGCAGTACCAGCGCCTGCGGCAGGAGGAGCTGCTGTTCCGCATCACCGAGGAGGTCCAGGGCCTGATCGCGGGCCACCAGGAGGCCATGGCGGCCACCCGGGAGGTCCACTCCGGCCGGGACGCGGCCGCCCGGCCGACCCGCTCCCAGCGCCTGCGGCTGAGGCGGATCGCCAGCGAGGAGGCCGCGCTGGGGGCCCGCGCCGGGGAGCTGGCCGACGCCATCGAGGCCGAGGGGGCCCTGGTCTTCACCGAGATCCTGAGCGAGATCCGGGACGACCTGGAGCGCATCGCCGAGCGGATGGACCAGGCCGGGGAGTACCAGTCGGGCGAGCGGGTCCAGCTCCTGCAGCAGGACGTCCTGGAGGCCCTGGAGTGGCTCTGGGAGGCCCTCCAGCGGGAGCAGGAGCGGCGCCGGCAGGAGGAGGGCCAGGGCGGCGGGGGCCAGCAGGACGGGGGGGGCCAGAACCAGGAGGCCTCCCGACCCCGCCTGGTGGAGGACTTCGCCGAGCTCAAGCTCCTGCGCCGCATGGAGCTGGAGTCCCTGAATCGCCTCAGACGATTCCGGATCCTGTATCCTGATCTGGACCTCGAGAGCGCCGACCCCTTCCTCCTGCAGGACCTGCAGCGGCTGGCCGAGCGCCACGAGCGGACCAGCGAGCTCTTCCGACAATTCACGGAACGCCTGGGAATCGAGATCCCCGATGTCGACGAAGGGGGCTCGGGGGACTAGGAGTCCCCCGGACCCGGACCGAATGGAGCTGCCCATGCCGAACACTGCGCGATCCAGACTCCTGCGCGGAGCCGCCGCGCTGGTCCTCGTGGCCTGCCTGACCGCGCCGCCCGCCGCCGCCCAGGATCCCGAGCCCCCCCGGCGGCCGGAGATCACCCTGGAGGAGCCGGGGGTGCACGACCACCACGAGGAGATGCACGAGCTCCTCCTCAAGATCGAGCGGCGGCTGGCGGAGATCGACGAGCTGCTGTTCGAGGCCTCCGCCGGCGAGGTGGACCGGGAGGCGATCGAGGAGGCGGGGGCCGAGGATCTGCTCGAGCTGACCATCGCCAAGTCCGAGGAGAACCTGCGGGACATCGACCGCCTGCTGGAGCTCGCCGACGAGGGCTGCGACTCCGAGCCAGGCGGGTCGTGACCGAAGAGCGGGGGCTTGTGACGCTCCCGCTCGAAGGGCGGCAGTTCGTCGCCACAAAGCGGACAGCAGCAGGAAGGCCAGTCTCCCCTGGACCGGGACCAGTCGGGCGAGCCTCGCGGCCAGAAGGAGCAGACTCCCACGTCCCCGGGCGAGGGTCAGCCGGGGCAGGAGCCGCGGCAGGACGGGAATCCCCAGCCCCAGGACGGGACACCGACCAGCAACGGAGAGGACCCGCCGGGCGCATCGGAGAACCGCGAGGGCCCGCCTCCGCCGGGCCTCGAGACGGAGCGCGTGGGCGCGGGACAGGGTGCCGGCCGCTGGGGCGAGCTCCCCGTGCACGTGCGGGAGATCTTCAGCAGCGAGGGCGGCGGCGACATGCCGCCGCAGTACCGCGACTGGATCGAGTCCTACTACCGCAAGCTGAACAAGCGGAGGAACTGACGGGACCGGCGCGCCGATGGGCGGGGGGGCTGCCGTGAGGGCGCTCGCGTGCCGGGCCGCGGTCCTCCTCGCGCTGGGGAGCGGCCTGACCGCCGGTCCCGACGAGCGCGAGGCCGACCGCCCGAGCGAGCGGGCGGGGGCCGAGGCTCGGCCCGCGCTCTCCCCCTCGCAGGCTCCCTCGACCGACTCCGCCCTCCCCGGTCGTGAGACCCCGGCCACCCTGGCCCTGGAGCGCGGCCTGGCCTTCCTGGCCGGGCAGCAGGCCACCCGCGCCGACGGCTCCTATCCCCAGCCCGGCCTCTACGTGCCGGTGGCGGTCACGGCCCTCTCCAGCCTGGCCTTCATGGCCGGCGGCAGCGTTCCCGAGCGCGGGCCCTACGGCCACCAGGTGGCGCGGGGGATCGACTACCTCCTGGCGCACTGCGATCTGTCCGAGGGTTCGGTCACCTACGGCTACATCCAGGCCAACGGCGCCCAGGGCAGGAACCACGCCCATGGTTTCGCCACCCTGGCCCTCTCCCAGGCCTGGTCGATGTCCCCCCAGCGCCGGCGCGGTCACGACATCCGCAAGGCCCTCGAGGCCAGCGTGGAGCGGATCCGGCGCTGCCAGGCGATCGAGGGCGGCTGGTACTACGAGCCGGTGCAGACGATCCAGCACGAGAACTCGGTCACCATCTGCTTCGTCCAGGCCCTGCGCGGCGCTCGCAATGCGGGGGTCCTGGTGGATCCCGCGGTGATCGGCCGGGCGGTCGAGTACGTCAAGCGCTGCCAGAACGACGACGGCAGCTTCCGCTACGCGCTGGGGCCCGACCACAAGGACACCCTGGCCCTGACCGCGGCCGCGGTGGCCACCCTGAACTCGCTGGGCGAGTACTCCGGTCCGGTGATCGACGCCGCCACCGAGCACCTGTGGCGGGGGCTCTTCGCCGAGGGCCGTCCCCGCTCGCCCACGGGCTTTCCCCGCTACGAACGCCTGTACCTGGCTCAGGCCTTGTGGCAGAACCCCGACCGCCGCATGTACGAGCGCTGGTGGCGCGACGAGCTGCCGGCCATCCTGGCGGAGCAGAAGGAGGACGGCTCCTGGTCCGGCAGCAAGTACGGCCCCTGCTACGACACGGCCATGAGCTGCCTGGTGCTGGCGATCCCGCTGGGGCTCTTGCCGATCTTCCAGCGCTGAGGGTCTACGCGGGCGGATCGGACGGCCCGGCGCCGAGGCGTTCGGCGGGGCTGCGGTAGACCTCGAGCTCCCAGTCCTCGAGGCCGGCCTCGGTCAGGGCCCGGGCGAGCTCGCCCTTCAGCTCGCGCGCCCGCTCCAGCTCCTCCGCCGCCACCTCGAGGCGGGCCCGCTTCCCCAGGTGGCGCACGCGAAGCTGCCGCAGGCCCAGCGCGCGCAGCGCGTCCTCGGCCCGTTCGACCTGGGCCAGTGCCTCGCGGCTGACCCGGGTTCCCAGGGGGATGCGCGAGGCCAGGCAGGCCATCTGGGGTTTGTCGGCCACGGGGAGGCCGTGCTCGCGGGCGTATCGGCGCACGTCGGCCTTGGTGAGCCCTGCGTCGCGCAGGGGCGCGAGCACCCCCCTCTCGGCCGCCGCCTGCGCCCCCGGCCGATCGTCCACGAGGTCGTCGGCGATCTCGCCGAAGGCCAGGTTCGCGAGGTCCCGGTCTCGGGCCCATCGCTGCATGGCGTCGAAGAGGGCGGTCTTGCAGTGGTAGCAGCGCAGGCCGTCGTTGGCGAGGTAGCCCTCGTCCTGCATCTCCCCCGTCTCCAGGATGGCGTGTTCGACGCCCAGCTCGCGGGCGAGCTGTCGTGCCTGCTCCAACTCGCTCCGCGCCAGGCTCGGCGAATCGGCGGTCACCGCCACGGCGCCCTCACCCAGCTCGGCGTGGGCTGCGTGCAGGAGAACGGCGGAGTCGACGCCACCGGAGAAGGCCACGGCCAGGTGTCCCAGCGCGCGAAGCCTCTGTCGCAGGTCTTCGACCCGCTCGGGCCAGCGGTCGGGGCTCACGGGCGAGGGCGGGGGGGAGGGCATCGGGGTATTCTAGGCGGTGGATGCTCCTCGGTCGCCAGGGGGTCCCCCGGGGGAACGCCCCCCTTCCGCCCGGGGGACGCGCGGGATCGGCCGGTGGTTGCGGGTGGGTCGCGGGGAATGGTGTCTGGGGCGGGTGGGTGCGGGGTTTGGGTCCTCATCGGGGAAGGGGGTTCTGCCCCCTCACCCCATCAGGGACACTGCACGGCCTCCCCGAAGGCGAAGATCGTGCGCTCGTGCTCGCCGGGCTGCACCTCCTCGCCCGGGAGGACCACGCAGCGATCGAGGCGGGCTCCCGCAGGCAGACGGGCCCCCGCCATGACCACCGAAGAGCGAAGCCGGGCGCCTGGATTGATCACCGCGCTCTCGGAGACATAGACATCCAGCCCCTCCCGCTCCATCGCCTGCAGGTTGATCTCCAGGAGATCCGCCGGATAGGACAGATTGAAGTCCCTCTCGACCACGTGCGCCGGCACCAGGCGGAAGCCCCGATCGATGAAGGTCTGGAGGGCATCGGTCAGCTCGTACTCGTCTCTCAGGGCGCTGCGCGGGGTGCGGTGCACGGCGTCGAAGAACGCGTCATCGAGCACGTACAACCCACATCCCTTGAGCTCGCCGTGAGGATAACGAGGCTTCTCGATCACTCGCCGAACGAAGCCCATCGAGTCGAGCTCGACGCTGAAGTTGCGTCGCAGGGATTCCACGTCCTCCTCGACCTTGACCGCCAGAACACCATCGACGTCGTCGCGGGCGAACTCCTCCACCAGGCTCGACATGTCCCGCGTCTCGAAGTAGATGTCACCCAGGAAGAGCATGAACGGCCCGCGCACCCGCGACTCGGTGCGGCCCAGGGCATGTGCGATGCCCAGCGTCTCCTGCTGCTCCACGTACGAGAGCCGGACCCCGAGCTGCGAGCCGTCCCCCAGCGTGCGCACCACGTGGTGCCCGAGGTGCCCGACGACCACCAGGATCTCGTCGATCCCCAGCTCGCGCATGGCCTCGATCTGGCGCTCGAGGAGCGAGCGATCCAGGATCGGCAGGAGCGGCTTGGGCAGCCCCTGGCTGAAGGGCTGCAGGCGCAATCCCTTCCCCGCCGCCAGGATCACTCCCTGCAGCTCGCCCGCGCCGGGCGTCGTCATCGCCTCTCCCCCGCCGCGGGATCACCCAGATACTGCCGCACCTTCTCGACGTACATCCGGGCGGCGTCGACGTTGAACCGGACGGCTTCCTCGTCGATCTTGCGGATGATCCTGGCCGGCACCCCCGCCACCAGGGTGCGCGGTGGCACCTCGAAGCCCTCGCGTACCACCGCCCCGGCCGCGACGACCGCCTCCTCCCCCACCACCGAGCCGGCGAGCAGGATGGCCCCCATGCCGATCAACGAGCGGTCGGCCACCCGCGCGCCGTGCAGCACGCAGCGATGCCCGATCGTGACCTCCTCCCCGATCACCATGGGAACGTCTGGATCCGGGTGCAGCATGGTCAGGTCCTGGACGTTGCTGCGCCGGCCGATGACGATGGGCGCGTCGTCGCCGCGCAGGACGCTCCCGAACCAGACGGTGGAGTCCTCGCCCAGGGTGACGTAGCCGCAGACCACGGCGTTGGCGGCGACGAAGGCGCCGCCCGGTGCGGCCCGGAAGAGGCCCCTTTGCTCGAAGAAGCTCATGGTTCGCTCAGGTCTCGAGCATCAGCTCGCGGGTGGTGGGGTGCAGGACGAGGGCGATCGCGATCCCGTTGTTCAGCGAGTGAATCAGCCAGACGGCCGGCAGACGGGCGGTGCGCAGCATGACGCTCCCCAGGAAGAGGCTCAATGCGAAGACCGGGAGGCGCGCCGTCTGCTCGTGCAGCAGGGCGAAGGCCAGCGAGGTGACCACCACGCCCCCGGCCCCCCCCAGCCGGTCGACCAGCAGGGGCTGCAGGAACCCGCGGAAGACCAGCTCCTCGAAGAAGGGCAGGATCGCGACCACCAGGACCAGCAGCAGGGGCAGCCAGGCGCCCCCGATCAGGACCGCCTGTTGGGCCACCTCCTGGGCCTCGACGGGCTCGCCCAGGGCCTCCAGCAGCCAGTGCCAGACCCACGACAGGGACAGGAAGGCGGGCAGGAAGAGGGCGAAGCCCAGGGCGCCGAGCGCGCAGGCGCGCCGGTTGCCACCCGGCCGGATCCCGAGGGCGCGCCAGCCGCGGGGCTCGAGCGTGGCCGCCCGTCCCGCGATGACCGCGGCGGGCGCGAGGAAGATGACGAGCTGGAGCAGGAGCTGGACGCCGACCAGCGGAACGCGGAACCCCGATCCGAAGAGCTCGAAGAGCTGCAGCTCCTCCCCCGACGCCCCCTCGATGGACCGTCCGATCCCGGCCTCGAGCAGGAGGGGCGCCAGGAGGAGCGCGCTCACCCCGGCAAAGACCACCGCCGCCAGGTCGAGCGGGGTCCAGCGCCCGCGATGCACCTGGGACACGGGGACGAGCCTCCGGCTGGTCCCCACCCAGAGGGGCAGCAGGATCAGGCTGACCGCCAGGACGACGAGCCCGATGAGGGCCAGGCGGTCGGAGTCGTAGCCGGAGAGGACGGCGGCGGTGAGGCTCACGCCTGGTGCGCAGGCTCGGAGGGGGATCCGATCACGCCCTCGACGGGTGAGGAGGCCTTGGCGTACAGCCGCTTGGGGATGCGGCCGGCGAGCCAGGCGTTGCGACCCGCGGCGCAGGCGTCGCGCATGGCGGCGGCCATGCGCAGGGGGTCCCGGGCTCCGGCGATGCCGGTGTTGAGCAGGACCCCTTCGGCCCCCAGCTCCATGGCCATGGCCACGTCCGAGGCGGTGCCCACGCCGGCGTCGACGATGATGGGCACCTCGCACAGCTCGAGGATGATGCGGATGGCGTTGGGATTCAGGATGCCCTGACCCGAGCCGATGGGCGAGCCGGCGGGCATGACACTGCCCACTCCCAGCTCCTCGAGCGCCACGCACAGGCGGGGATCGTCCGAGGTGTAGACCAGGACGTTGAAACCCTGCGTCACCAGCTCGCGCGCCGCCTCCAGGGTTCCCAACGGATCGGGCAGCAGGGTCCGCTCGTCGCCCAGCACCTCCAGCTTGACCAGGTTGGTGTCCAGGAGCTCGCGCGAGAGCTCGGCCGTGCGGATGGCGGTCCGGGCGTCGAAGCAGCCGGCGGTGTTCGGCAGGATGGTGTAGCGGTCGCGGTCGATGTGGTCGAGCAGGCTGGGCCCCTTGCTCGAATCGAGGTTCACGCGGCGCACCGCGACCGTGACGCACTCGGTCCCGCTGATCTCGAGGGCCCGGGCGGTCTGCTCGAAGCTCGCGTACTTGCCGGTCCCGACCAGCAGCCGCGAGCGCAGCACCAGCTCGCCGATGACCAGGGGATCGTCGTGGATGTGGGATTCGCTCATGGCTGCGCTCCGGCCCCCGCGGGGCCCTCGTTTCCTCTCTCAGCCGCCGCCGACCAGGGTGACCACCTCGATCGCGTCTCCGGGGGAGAGCCGCGTCCGATCGTGATCGGCGCGCCGCACGAGACGCTGGTTGACCTCCACCGCGACCTGCTCGACCTGGAGGTCCAGCAGGCCCAGTAGCTCGGCCACCGAGGTGCCCTCGGGCACCTCGCGCGCCTCGCCGTTGACAGTGATCTCGATCTCCAGGCCCATGCTCTTCCCGACCCTCGGTGGGACCGGCGGTGTCCGGGTCGGCGGGCTTCGCTGCCCCGTCCCGGACCGGTCACCTTAGTGCCGGGCGGGGGCCCCCTCAAGCCGGACGGCCGCGACCCGGCATTCCACCGGGCCCCTACCACCCGGGGATGCCCGCCACCCCGGATGGTTGCCGGAAATCCGCCGGAACTTCGGTCTCCGCGCTCCCGGCGGTCGCCGGGACGCCGGCGGCGCCGCGGGGAGACGCCTCCGGCCGCGGAGCTCGGCCCTCACTCCACCCGGAGCACGGCGCACTTGAGGTAGGCGCTCTCCGGCAGGCACAGGTGCACCGGGTGATCCGGCGCGGCGCCGCGTAGCTCTTCGAGGTAGACCTCGCGCTGCGTGTCGCGGGCGGAGCGGGTGAGGATCTCGAGGAAGAGCTCCCGGCCGAGGGCGAAGGAACACGAGCAGCTCACCAGGTGCCCCCCCGGCTCGACGAGGCCCATCCCGCGCAGGTTGAGCTCGCCGTAGCCCCGCCGGGCGCCGGAGAGCTCCCGGCGGTTGCGGGCGAAGGCCGGCGGATCGAGGATCACCAGGCCGAAGGACTCGCCGGCGGCGGCCCTGTCGCGCAGGCTCTTCATCGCGTTGACCCGCTCGAAGCTCACGCGGTCCGCCACCCCGTTGCGCTCGGCGCAGCGCAGGAGGCGCTCGCCGGCCGCCGCGTTCTGGTCCAGGCACACCACCGAGCTCGCGCCCGCCAGCGCGGCCCGGATCCCGAACAGCCCGTCGTAGCTGAAGGCGTCCAGCACCCGCCTGCCCTCCGCCCGGCGCGCGGCCGCCGCCCGGTTGGCGCGCTGGTCGAGGAAGGCGCCGGTCTTGTGGCCGGCGAGCAGGTCGACCTCGTAGACGAGCTCGCCCTCGCGCACCTCCACCGCCCCCTCGACCTCGCCCCGGAGCACCTCGACCCGGCGCTCCAGGGACTCCAGCCTCCTCACCGAGAGGTCCGAGCGGTCGACGATGGTCCCCAGGGGCAGCGGCAGGGCCTCCTCGAGGAGCTCCACCAGGAAGTCGCGCATGCGGTCGGCGGACTGCGTGCCGCACTGCAGGACCGCCGCGTCGGCGTAGCGATCGATCACCAGGCCCGGCACGCCCTCGGCGTCGCCGGAGAGCAGCCGGCAGGCCCCCGCGGGCTCCAGCAGACCCAGCCGCTCGCGCCGGGCCACGGCCCGCACGATCCGCTCGAGCCAGAAGGCGCGATCGGGCTGGGCCGCGTCGCGGGAGACCACCCGTACCGCGATCTTCGAGCCCCGGCTGAAGAGCCCCCAGCCGATCCGCTTCCCCTGCGGATCCTCGATGCCGAGGAGCTCGCCCGGCTCGCCCTCCGCAGAGGCCAGATCGTCGGCGAAGATCCAGGGATGCCGGCTCAGGAACCAGCGACGCCCCTTGCCCGTCAGGACCACCTTGCCCATGGCACCATCACCGGCCTTCGGCCAGCTCCTCGAAGGGAATGGCGAGCATCCGCTCGAAACGGGGATCGCCGCGCAGGGAGGCCAGGTCCGGATCGCCGCTCGCCCACTCCTGCTTGCGCTGGAGCGAGCCCGCGCTGGGGTGGTTCGCCCTCAGGTCCAGGAGCAGGTGATCGAGCGCCAGGTCGGCCTCGCCCAGGAGGGCCCACGTGCAGCCCAGGTTGTAGTAGTTGACCGGCGAGATGGGCAGGTCGCGCAGCAGCTCGCGGGCCTCGTCCGCGCGGCCGGCGCGCGCCCGGTAGCAGGCCAGCAGCACCCGCATGAAGTCGTCCTGGCGCAGGGCAAAGGCCCGCTCGAAGTAGCCCAGGGCCGCCTCCGGATCGCCCTGTCGCACGTTGGCGTTGACCGCCAGGCCCACCAGGGCGTCCGAGCGCAGGGCGCGGGTGCGCAGGACCTCCAGCCAGCCCCGCCCGGCCTCGATCGAGTACTGCTCCCAGGCCTCCAGCCGCTCGAGGGCGCGCAGCAGGAGCTCCTCCGCGGTCCCGGGCTCCCCCGCGTCGGTCCAGCTGGAGCCCAGGGACATCTCCAGCCGCGCCACGAGGGACTCGTCGTTCACGCCGGTCCCGATACGCTCCCCGAGGCGCTCCAGGTCGACCAGCATGCGCTCGACGAGCTCGCGCGCCTCATCGATGCGGCCCTCCTCGCGCAGGACGGCGGCGACCCGGAGGCCCACCTCGCAGGGCGTGCGCAGCGCGATCAGGCCCGGCCAGTCCGCGCTCTCGCCTTCCCGTCGCTGGCGGTCCAGCTCCTGGACGGCCCGGAGGAGGAGGCGATGCTGCGGGCTGTCTCGCTCGATCCGCCGCAGGCGAGCCTCCTCCTCCAGCGCCAGCCGGAGGTGCTCGCCGTGGATCCTCTGCAGGAGCTCGAGCCGGGCGGGATCCCGAAGGGGATCGGCCAGCCGCGGCTCGGGGGCCTGCACGGGCTCGAAGCCCGGCATCTCGAAGGGCGCCACCGAGGCCATCGCGCGGTAGAGGGCGTGCTCGACCTCGAGGGCCCGCTCGCGCGGCCAGGCATCGAGGGCGCCGCTCGCGAACAGCGTCCCTCTCGGGGCGAAGCGGTGGGACAGGACCGCCTCCCAGCTCGGCTGTCCGGTGCGATCGGGGTCCCTCATCCTCGCGACATGGGCTCCGAGCAGGAGCTGATGGGCGGTCCGCAGGCAGCCGAGCGCCTCGGGATCGCCCACCGGCCGGCCCGCACCCAGCCACCTCACCGCCGTCAGGACCTCGATCAGGGCTCTCTGCTCCAGCGCGGCGGCGTGGGCCGCCGGCGAGCCGCGGAGATCGGAGCGGTCGGCCAGGATCGCGTCGGAGATTCGAGCCGCCCGCGCCAGCGGCGGATCGGCGCCCTGCCACCGACCGGCCCCCAGCTCGCCCAGGGCCTCCAGCACCGCGCCGCGCCAGCGCCAGCGCCGGGCATCGGCCCGCGCGCCGGTCCCGATCGGGGCCCCTCCCGCGGGGCCGGCCTCGCGCGATAGCTCGCGGCCCGCCGCCGCGGGGATCCCGGGATCCAGCCCCAGCTCGAAGGCCAGCAGCGCGCGCCTCACGAGCAGGGCGCGCCGGTCGGCGCCTTCCTCCCCGAGGGCGGTGAGGATGCGATCCGCGCGCTCGGTCTCGCCCAGGAAGGCGAGTCGACCCAGGAGCCGGTCGAGGGCCCCCCCCGCGGCGGCGGCCACGCTCGGAGAGGGATGCCTCGGGCCGAGCACCAGGGGCACCCGGTCCATCGGCGACTCCCCGCCGGCGGGCACCTCGGCCAGGCGCGTCCCGTAGACGCCCAGGAGCACGGCGAGCACGTCGTCGGGAACCGACTGCAGCCCCGAGCCCGGGCTGGCCGGCCCCCGAAAGGCATCCTGGACCCGGGCGAGGACCCGCTCCCGGGCCACGGGCAGGTTGCCCAGGGCGCGGGCGGCGTCGACCCGCTCGGGGGCGGGCAGGTCCGCGAGCAGGCGCTCGAGCTCGGGGACGACCTCGCGGTTCCCGAAGAGGCCCAGGGACTCCAGGGCCCGGAGGGCCTCGGTCCGGACCCCGCCGTCCGCGGCGGCGAGGGCGGCTCGACCCAGGGCCGCGGTCCGCCCGGCGATGCGGTCCCGCCGGAGATCCCGCCGCGAGAGGAAGGCGATCAGGTTGCGGGAGACCTCGGGGTCGGGATCGAGCACGGACTCGATCGCCGCCTCCACGCAGGTGGCGTCCCCGAATCGGCGCGCCACCAGGCTGCGCACCCGGCGGCCCGCGAGCCCGGACCCGCCCAGGCCTCGCATCGCCTCGCGTGCGGCCTGCGGTCCGAGCTCCTCGAGCCGATCCAGGAGCTCCCGGCGCCGCTCGGGCTCCGCGCGCTCCAGCTCGGCGAGCAGGTCCGCGGCCCCGTCCGGCGCCTGCGCGCGGCCGCGAGCGTGGACCGGCGAGGCGAGCAGGCAGGCCGCCAGGGCCGCCGTGATCGCGAGCGCCCATCCGGCGAGGCCCCCGAGGATCGGGGCCTCGCGCGCCGCAGCGGGATGGGCCTCGATCGCTGGCTCCATTACCTCCCGGCGCGGGCGAGGCGGTACTCGAAGGCCCGGCGGGTCAGCCCCACCTGGCGCGCGGCGGCGCTCACGTTGCCGCGCTGCTCCCGCAGGGCCTGCTCCAGCAGGGCCCGCTCCATCTCGGCGGCGGTCAGGCCGTGGGCCAGGGCCGTGCGCGTGAGCTCTTCGGCCACGCCGCGGACGGTCTCCTCCAGGAAATCGAGCTCCTCGGGGGCCACCGGCGGCGGCCCCGCCGAACCGGTGGGGTCGTCGGGGCTGCTCGGAATCAGCGCCAGCACCCGCTCGAGGGCGTTCTCCAGCTCGCGGACGTTCCCCGGCCAGGAGTGCCGCGCCAGCCGCTCGAGGGCCGCCGGCTCGAGCTCTCTGGGCGCCACCCCCAGGCGAGGGGCCAGCCGGGCCCCCAGGCTTCGGACCAGCTCGGGCAGGTCGGCCAGCCGCGCCCGCAGGGGCGGCACCCGCAGGGGCACCACCGCGAGGCGGTAGTAGAGGTCCTCCCGGAAGCGGCCGGCATCGACCTCGCCCCGCAGGTCCAGGCTCGACGTGGCCAGGACCCGAACGTCGATCGGGATCGCCTCCTCGGCGCCCACGGGCTCCACGGCCCTCTCCTGGAGGACCCGCAGGAGCTTGCTCTGGAGCTCCAGGGGCAGGCAGGGGACGTCGTCCAGCACCACGGTCCCCCCCTCGGCCCGCCGGAAGCGCCCCAGGCGGGAGCGGTGAGCATCGGTGAAGGCGCCCTCCTCGTGCCCGAAGAGCTCGGCCTCGACCAGGGTCGGCGACAGGGCCGCCAGGTCGACCTCCACCAGCGGCCCCTCCGAACGGGGTCCCAGCCGGTGGATCGCTTCGGCCACCCGCCCCTTTCCGGAGCCGCTCTCCCCCTCGATCAGGACGGTCGCCTCGCTGCGGGCGAGCTGCTCCACCCGCCCGGCGAGGGCGCGGGATGCCTCACTCACACCCACAAAAAAGCCGGTTGAACCTGCCATTCTCGCGAAGTCGCCCCATGCTCGGGCCGGGTCAGCGCACCGGGATCGGCCGGGGACCGTCCCAAGGACCGGTTGACTTGGCCCCGATGATTAGCACAATTGGTGCGCCTTTGGACCGGGGGGGGGCCTCGCGGAGCGCGGCCTTCTCCACAAGAAGTGGGCTAACCCACTTCTTCTCATATATTTAAGCAATTTCCCGCCCGGCTCGCACCTCACCTCCTCCATGGACTCCTCCGACCTCCTCCGCCTGATCAACATGATCCACCTCGATCGGGACATCCCGAAAGAGCTGGTCTTCCAGGCCGTGGAAAGGGCTCTCGCCGCCGGCGTGCGCAAGCGGCTGGGCACCGGTGACGACCTGATCGTGCTGATCGATCGGGAGAGCGGCGACCTCACCATGGAGGACGATGAGGAGGTCTACGAGCTCGAGTTCGGCGACCTGGGCCGCATCGCCGCCCAGAACGTCAAGCAGGGCATCATGCAGAACATCCGCGAGCTGGAGCGCGACGTTCTGTTCGACGAGTACGAGACGCGCGTGGGCCAGCTGGTCAACGGCACGGTCCAGCGCTACGAGGGCGACGAGCTGGTGGTCAACCTCGGCCGGGCCGAGGCCTACCTCCCCAAGGAGGAGCGCGTCCGCGGCGAGACCTTCTCCACCGGCGACCGCATCCGCGCCATCATCCTCGAGGTCCGCAAGGACGGCCCCCGGGTGCGTATCGTGGTCAGCCGGGCCCACGCCGACCTGGTGCGGCGCCTGTTCGAGCTGGAGGTGCCGGAGATCGCCGACTGCATCATCGACATCAAGCGCGTCGTGCGCGAGCCGGGGTACCGCACCAAGATGGCGGTGCTCTCCCAAGACCCCAAGATCGACTGCATCGGAGCCTGCGTGGGCGTGCGCGGATCGCGCATCAAGGCGGTGATCGACGAGCTGCGCGGCGAGCGCATCGACATCATCCGCTGGAGCGACTCCCTCGAGCAGCTCATCATGAATGGCCTCAAGCCGGCCACCATCCACATCGACAACATCTACCCGGACATCGACGACCGCTCGGCGGTGGTCATCGTCGACGAGGACCAGCAGTCCCTGGCCATCGGCAAGAAGGGCCAGAACGTGCGCCTCGCCAGCCGGCTGTGCGGCTGGGACATCGACATCAAGACCCGCGCCGAGTTCGAGGCGGACTCGCTGGACTACGAGGACGGCGAATTCGACGAGAACGGCGAGCCGCTGGCGGGCGAAGAGGGCCCGATCGAGGCTCCCGACGCCCCCGAGCCCGAGGCCGATCATCAGGAGCCCGAGGCCGAGAACCCGGAATCCGAAGACGAATCACCCACCGACGAGATCGAGCCCACCTGCGCCGCTTCCGCCGTGGAAGCCGCTCCCGAGACCGCGCCGGTCACCCCCCCGGCCGAGGCATCCGCCTCAGCCCCCGGGGAGCAGCCGGTCGAGCTGCCCCGGGAAGAGTAGCCGTGGTCCGGCGAACACTCGTACCGAACCGAACACCGACATCGCAAGCAGCGACTGACGTCGACCTTGAGCAAGAAGAAGCGCGTCTACGATCTGGCCAAGGAGTATGGCATGACCGGCCAAGAGCTGGCGGCCAAGCTCCGCAGTCTCGGCGTGGCCGAGATCAAGAGCCACATGACGGCCATGGACGAGTTCCTCCTCCTGCGGGTGGAGGGCTTGCTCGGGGCGCACGATCTCCACAGGACCACTGAGCCGGCCGCTCCGGAGACCGAGCTCAAGAGCCTGGGCCTGCGGGTTCGGAAGAAGAAGAAGAAGAAGGTCGAGCCGGCGCCCCCCCCCGAGGAGCCGGCCGCGGTCGAGACGGCCGTCGCGGTAGAGGGCGAGGCCGCCGAGGTCGAGGTGGAGATCCCCTCCCCCCCGGAGACCGAGGCTCCCCCCGAGCCCGAGCCCGAGGCCCCCGCCGAGACCGCCCCCCCGGCCGAGGTCGAGGTCCAGCCCGAGATCGAGGAGGCGCCCGTCGAGACCGTGGCCGCGGAGCCGGCGCCGATCGAGGAGGTCGCCCCCGAGCCCCCGGCGGTGCAGCCCTCGTCGACCGCGGAGGTCACCGCCGAGACCGCGCCGGTCGCGACGGAGGAGGAGCCCCCGGCGGTCGAGGCCGAGCCCCCGGCCGAGCCGGCCGAGTCGATCCAGGAGCCCGCCGCCGAGACCGTGCCGGTCGCGGCGGAGGAGGAGCCGGCGGAGGAGAGCCCGGCGGTCGCGGTCGAGCCCGAGGTCGAGGCGACCCCCGAGCCCGAGGCCCCGCCCGAGCTCGTGGTGATCCCCGAGACCCCCGCCGAGACCCTGGAGCCGGCGGCCCTCCTCGAGGGCCAGGAGCCGGAGCCGGCGGCGGTCGAGATCGGCGAGGGCGTGGTGTCCCCCGAGATCGTGCGGCCCAGCGCCAAGCGCCGGACGGGGAAGGTCGTGGGCTTCGTCGACTTGAGCAAGATCCAGACCACCGCCCAGCGCCGGCCCGACTCGCGGCGCCTGCGCTCGAAGGACGACGTCACCCCCGACGTGCGGCCCACCCTGGGGCACGACCGCTCCCGGGCGCTGATGCGCGGCGACCACGGCAGCCGGGGCCAGCTCACCGCCGCCCAGCTGCGCGAGCGCGAGGCGGGTCGCTTCCTGCGCCGCGGCCGGCCCCAGCCCGGGGCGGGACGGGGACGCGGCGATCGCGGGGGACGCCGCTCCGGTTCCCCGGTCAGCGCCTCCCCCCACGCGGGCGGCAGCGTGCGCATCGAGGCGCCGATCACCATAAAGAAGCTGGCCGAATCCCTGTCCCTGAAGGCCAACCAGCTGGTGTTCAAGGCCATGACCCTGATGGGTCAGAGCGTCAACATCAACAAGACCCTGGACGAGGAGACCGCCCAGCTCCTGGCCCAGGAGTTCAGCGTCATCCTGGACGTCCACACCGAGATCGAGGCCGAGGAGGCGCTGCTCGAGGAGATCGCCCAGAAGCGCTCCCAGGTCGAGGACGAGCGCCTGACGCCCCGGCCGCCGGTGGTGGCCTTCCTGGGGCACGTCGACCACGGCAAGACCACCCTGCTCGACACCATCCGGGAATCCCACGTCATCCAGGGCGAGCACGGCGGCATCACCCAGCACATCGGCGCCTACCAGGTCCAGACCGAGAAGGGCCAGACCCTGACCATCGTCGACACCCCCGGCCACGAGGCCTTCAGCAGCATGCGGGAGCGCGGCGCGCAGGCGGTGGACGTCACCGTCCTGGTCATCGCCGCCGACGACGGGGTGATGCCCAGCACCCTGGAGGCGATCAAGCACGCCAACAAGGCCGAGACCCCCATCGTGGTGGCCCTGAACAAGTGCGACAAGCCGGAGGCCATGCCCGAGAAGGTCAAGACCGAGCTGGCCGGCCGCGACCTCATCCCCGAGGAGTGGGGCGGCCAGACGGCGGTCTTCGAGATCAGCGCCCTGAAGAACGAGGGCATCGGCCCCCTGCTCGACAAGGTCTGCGAGTGGGGCGAGGTGCTGGAGCTCTCCTGCCTCCCCGAGGGCCCCGCCAAGGGCATGGTGCTGGAGGCGGAGATCCAGGAGGGCAAGGGCAAGGTGGCCTACCTCCTGGTGCAGGACGGGACGCTCAGGCCCGGGGACATCATCCTGGCCGGCGAGGGCTACGGCCGGGTGCGCTCCATCCACGACGACCGCGGCCGCGCCGTCCCCGAGGCGGGCGCCTCCTCTCCGGTGGAGGTCTCGGGACTCTCCGAGCTGCCCGGCGTGGGCGACGCCTTCTACGTGGTCGAGAGCCTGGCCAAGGCCAAGGAGGTCTCCGAGGAACGCGCCCGCAAGAATCGGGCGATGTCCCTGGCCGAGCGCCGCTCGGTGACGGTGGAGACCCTGCAGATGACCCTGGGCGAGGCCGAGCGGAAGACCATCGACATCGTGGTCAAGGCCGACCAGCAGGGCACCCTGCAGGCCATCGAGCAGCAGCTCGATCAGCTCAAGCACGAGGAGGTCGAGGTCCAGGTGCTGCACGCGGGCCTGGGCACGGTGACCGAGAGCGACGTGGACCGCGCCTCCACCGTCGAGAACCCCAAGGTCGTCGCCTTCCACGTGGGCGTCAACGACAAGGCCCGCCAGGCCGCCGAGCGCGCGGGCGCCGAGATCATCTCCTACCGGGTGATCTACGAGCTGATCGACGATCTGCGCGCCCTGATGGAGAGCTCCCTGGCTCCCGAGTACAGGGAAGAGGTCACCGCGCACATCGAGATCAAGGTCATCTTCAAGTCCTCCAAGTTCGGGACCATCGCCGGCTGCCAGGTCATAGACGGAACCGTCAAGCGCGACCACCGGATCCGGGTCACGCGCGACGACGAGGTGATCCACACCACCGCGCTCGCTGGCCTGCGCCGCGAGAAGGACGACGTGCGCGAGGTCCGGGAGGGCTTCGAGTGCGGCGTGACCCTGCGCGACTTCCAGGATTACCGGGAAGGCGACATCCTGGAGGCCTACAAGGTGATCGAGGTCAAGCGCCTGCTCAAGATCTGACCGGGGGAGCGGGACACCGACCCGCTCCCAGGCATCCAGGACCGACGAGGGGGCCCGAGCATGGCCAACGCCCGCACCATCGCCCGACTGCAAGCCCGCATCCTGCAGCGGGCGGCGCACTGCATCGAGTTCGAGCTCAACGATCCCCGGAGGGCTTTCATCACGCTGACCCGCGTGGAGCTCTCCAGCGACCTCTCCGCCGGCAAGATCTACTACTCGGTGCTGGGGACCAAGGGCGACCGCAACAAGGCCGCCCGCATGCTGGAGGACGCCGCCGGCTTCATCCAGCGCCAGGTGGCCAGCGTCCTCAAGGTCCGCCGCGTCCCGCGCCTGCGCTGGTTCTACGACGAGTCCATCGCCTACGCCGCCGAGATGGACAAGGCGATCAGCGCCGCCCTCCACCGCGACCGCAAGATCCAGGAGGAGGGCCAGGCTCCGGCCGAGGAGGAGGAGCAGGAATGGGAGGAGGAGTACGAGTCCTCCCGGGACGAGCTGGAGGAGAGCGAGTAGCGACGCCCGGCCGCGGGACCTACCGCCGCCGCCAGGTGGTGCCGGCGGCCCCGTCCTCGAGCACCACGCCCTCGGCCAGGAGCTCGTCCCGGATGCGGTCGGCCTCGGCCCAGTCCCTCTCGTCGCGGGCCCGGTTGCGGGCCGCGATCAGGCCCTCGATGCGCTCGTCCCCGCCCTCCTGGAACTCGATGACCCCCAGGACGCGGTCGGCCTCGCGCATGAGCTCCAGGCCCCGCGCGGCGGCCTCCCGTCCCAGGCGCCCCTCCAGCACGGCCGGGCGCAGGCCGAAGAGCGCCGGCAGGGCGTTGGGCACGTCGAGGTCGTCGTCCATGGCCTCGACGAAGGCGGCGCGCGCGCTCGCGACCCGATCCAGGCCCGCCTCCGGCTCCGCGGCCGCCCCCTGGGGCTCGCCCGCCGCGCCGCTGGCGCGGGCCAGGCGCAGGGCGATCTCGTCCAGGTTCTCCAGGGCGCTGGCGGCGCCGCGCAGGCCCTCCCAGGTGAAGTTCAGCGGCCGGCCGTAGTGGCCCGAGAGCAGGAGGTAGCGCAGGGCGCGGATCGAGAAGCCCCGCTCCTCGACGTCGTCCAGGGTGAAGACGTTGCCCAGGCTCTTGGCCATCTTGCCGCCCTCCACCTGCAGGAACTTGGTGTGCAGCCAGTAGTGGGCGAAGGGCGCTCCGGTGAAGCTCTCCGACTGGGCGATCTCGCACTCGTGGTGCGGGAAGATGTTGTCCTCGCCGCCGGTGTGGATGTCGATCGAGTCGCCCAGGTGGCGGCGGGCCATGGCCGAGCACTCGATGTGCCAGCCGGGGAAGCCGTCGGGCCCGTACTCGCTCTCCCACTTCATGATGTGGTGCGGGTCGGCCTTCCACAGGGCGAAGTCGGCCGGGTGGCGCTTCTCGTCGTTGACCTCCAGGCGCGCGCCCGCCTCCAGGTCCTCGATGCGGTTGCCCGAGAGCTTCCCGTAGCCGTCGAAGCGGCCCACCTCGAAGTAGACGTTGCCCCCCGTCCGGTAGGCGAAGCCCTTCTCGATCAGGCCGCGCACGATCTCCAGCATCTCGGGGATGTGCTCGGTGGCCTTGGGGTAGAGGTGGGCCGGCTGGACCCCCAGACGCCGCATGTCGTCCCTGAAGGTCTCGGTGTTCTCCCGGCTGATCTGCCAGGGGTCCAGCCCCTCCCGCCGGGCGCGGGCCTCGATCTTGTCCTCCCCCTCGTCGGCGTCGTCCACCAGGTGCCCCACGTCGGTGATGTTCATCACCTGGCGCACCTCGTAGCCCGAGATCTCCAGCCAGCGGCGCAGCAGGTCGGCGAACAGGAAGGCGCGGAAGTTGCCGATGTGCTGGCGGTTGTAGACCGTCGGGCCGCAGTTGTACATGCGAACCACGCGGGGCTCGATGGACTCGAATACCTGCTTCTCGCGGCCGAGGGTGTTGAACAGTCGCAGGCTCATGGTGAATCCTCGGTGAACTCGCCCGTCCGGGCCGCGGGATTATAGGTGGCTCGGAGCGGACGCGCAGCACCCTCGATCGGGATGCTATCCTGCCCCTCGAGTCCCGCAGCGTTCCTCCCCATGTCCACCCGACCCGACATCGAGCTGGCCGAAGAGCTGGGAGCCGGCTCCACCGGAGCCGTGGTGCGCGGCGTCCTGAGGCGGGCCTTCGGCGAGTGGCCGGCGGGGCAGGAGGTGGCGGTGAAGGTCCTCCACCCCGAGCTGGCGGAGGAGCGCGCGGCGGTGGAGGCCTTCCGCGAGGAGGCGAGGATCGGCGCTCGCGTCCGGCACCCGGGGCTGGCGCACGTGCTCCACTGGGGCCCGAGCGAGCGCGGCTTCGAGCTGGTGATGCCCTTCGTCCCGGGCCGCACCCTGGGCGAGATCCTGGAGCGCGAGGGCCCCCTGCCGGAGCCCCGCCTGCGCGCCGCCCTGGCCCAGGTCGCGGGCGGCCTGGCGGCGCTCCACGAGGCCGGATGGCTGCACGGAGACGTCAAGCCGGACAACATGCGCCTCGATGAGGGGGGCCGGGCGGTGCTGCTGGACCTGGGCTTCGCCCGGCCCGTGCGCCGCGTCGAAGGCGCCCAGCGCGGCAGCCTGGCCTGGCTGGCGCCCGAGCAGGCCCGCGGCGAGCCCGCTCGCCCCGCCAGCGACGTCTTCTCCCTGGGCATCGTCCTCTTCGAGCTGGCCACTGGAACGCACCCCTTCGCCGGCGCCGGAGCCGGGGGCCGCCCCCACCGCGCGGCCGGCTTCTCCAGCAGCCAGCCCCTGCGCCGCTCCCTGGAGGTGCCCGAGGCGGACCGACTGCTGGCCGCCCTGGCCGCGGGACGCTTCGTGCCCCCCTCGAGGCTCGTGCCCCAGCTCTCGCCCTTCCTCGATCACCTGGCGCAGGAGATGCTGATGCGCGACCCGCAGCGGCGGCCCTCCAGCGGGGCGGTCGCCGAGCGGCTGGAGCGCGGGGAGCGCAGCGAGTGGTGGCGCGCTCTGGTGGACTTCGACGTCGAGTCGCGGCGCGGCGGACCGAGCGAGCCCCACGCCTCGCACCTGACCCCCCTGGTGGGGCGCGAGCGGGAGATGAAGGAGCTCGCGCGCGCCCTGGCCGAGGCGATGGGCCCCGCCGGGGGTCCCGCCGGGGCCGTCTCCGCGCGGGGCGAGGTCGCGCCGCGGGGCCTGGTGGTCTGGCTCGAGGGACCCCGGGCGAGCGGGAAGTCGCGCCTGCTCAGCGACTTCGCCGCTCGCGCCCGCGCCCGCGACGAGCCGCCGCTGTACCTCTACGGCCGCTGCCCGGCGATCGACGAGATCCGCCCCTGCCACCCGATCCTGCGCCTCCTGCAGCGCTGGCTGCGGGTGCCCTTCGCCGCCGCCACCGGGGAGCGCCAGCGCGAGCTCCTCGAGCAGCTGGTTCCCCCGGCCGAGGCCGAGACCCTGATCCGGGCCGTGGACCCCGCCTTCGCCGGCGCGACCCCGGTCGCGGTTCCCTCGGCCCTGGCGGTATGGCTCCTGCGCCTGGGCGCGCGCCAGCCGCTCATCGTCTTCCTCGACGACCTCAACTACGCCGACGAGGGCAGCCTGAGCGTCCTGATCCGCGTGGCCGAGGGCATCGGCGGCACGCGCGCGCTGCTCGTGCTGGGCGTGCGGCAGGACGAGGAGGTGCGCCGGGCGCAGCAGCTCGACCGCGTGCGCGAGCTGTCGGGCCGCTGGCCCGGGACGCGCTCCCTGGGCCTGGGGCCCCTGGAGCCGGAGGCGGTCGAGGATCTGGCCGCGCTCATGTTCCACCCCTCGATGCCCCGCCAGCGGATCGGCCGCGTGCTGTGGTCGCGCAGCCGCGGCAGCCCCGGCCTGCTCTCGGAGATCCTGCGCACCCTGCGCGACCGCGGCCAGCTGCGCGCCCACGGCCCGGACGACGCGCGCCTGCACCTGCTGGTCCCGCCCGAGCGCCTGCCCCTGCCGGCCTCCCTGCACACCCTCATCGCCGATCGCTACCGCGCCCTGCCGCAGGAGGACCGCCGCTGGCTCGAGCGCCTGGCCGTGGCCGGCGGTCGCATCGCTCCGGGCTTCCTGACGCGCGCCTTTCCCCCGACCCCCCGGTCGGAGATCGAAGCGGTCCTGGGGCGACTGACGACCTCCGGCTGGCTCACCCCCGCCGGCCCGCGCTACCGCTTCGCGCGTCCGGCGCTGCGCGAGGCGGTCTACCGCTCGATCCGGCCCAGCCGGCGCGTGCGACTGCACGCGGCCGCGGCCCGGACCCTCTCCGCCGAGCCGGGGCGAGGTCTGGGGGCCGGCGACGCCTTCCAGCGCGCCTTCCACCTGCGCGCCGCGGGGGAGCACGAGGCCCTGCTGCGGATCCTGCGGCCCCTGATCTCCG
This sequence comes from uncultured Planctomycetaceae bacterium, assembly GCA_964615935.1. Taxonomy (GTDB): domain Bacteria; phylum Planctomycetota; class UBA1135; order UBA1135; genus CAZTTG01. The sequence goes on from CAZTTG010000006.1 coordinate 87,820, forward strand.
CGCTCTTCCGCCGCGGCCAGCCCCAGCGCGTGCACACCCTGGCGGCCTGGGGGCTCGAGTCCATCGAGGCCCTGCCCGCGCGGCCGGGCCGCGATCGGCTGCGCATCGAGCTGCTGGAGGCCGCCGCTGACGCGGCCGACCGGCTGGGCTACCGCGAGGACCAGCGCCGCTGGCTGGATCGGCTGTCGGATCTCGAGCTCGACCCCGAGCGCGAGGGCGAGTCCCTGTGCCGCGTCTACCTGCTGCACGGCCGCCACGCGGTGAGCATCGGCCGCTACGGCCTGGGCCGGGGGATGCTGCGCAACGCCGTCGAGCTGGCGGAGTCGGCCGGGGTTCCCCTCGAGCTCCAGAGCGAGACCCTGCGACGGCTGGCGGCGGTGCAGGCCCACGTCGGGGAGCTGCGCGAGGCGGCATCCCTGGCGCGGCGGGCCCTCGAGTGCGCCGCCCACCATCCCCAGCGAGCGGTGTCCCGCCTGATGCTCGGCCAGATCGACCTGCTGGAGGCCCGGATCGAGCCCTGCCTGAGGCAGGTGGACCGCGCCCTCTCCCTCGTGCGCCGGGCCGCCGACTGGAGCCTGCCCGGCGTCCTCGCCGCGGGCCACATGCTGAGGGGCCGCGCCTTCCGGGTCGGGGGTAGGCCGCGGCGCGCCCTGGGCTCGATGCGCCGCGCCCTGCGCCTCGCCCGGAGGGCCGGCGAGCGTCGGCTGGAGCTGGAGGCGGGAGCGCGCCTGGGCGGCCTGATGCTCGACCTCGACCGCGCCGAGGAGGCCGAGTCGAGGCTGCGCGACGCCCTGCTGGTCGCGGCGGAGATCGAGGACCGCCGGGGCCGGGCCCTGGCCGGCCTGTGGCTGGGCATCCTCCTGTGGGAGCGGGGGGATCCCGAGGCCGCGCGCCTGCTCGGGCGCACCGCCGAGCTGGCGCGGGAGATCGGGCTCGATCGGGTGGAGGCGGTGACCCTGGCGATCCAGGCCCGCATCGCGCTGCTGGGGGGAGAGCTGCCGCGGGCCCTGCAGGCGATCGAGCGCGCCGCGCACCTGCTCGAGCTGCGCGGGGCCGAGCTGCCGGACCGCGTCGCGATCGCGGGGACCCGGGCCCTGGTCCTGGAGTCCGCGGGACGCTCCGGGGAAGCGGCCGAGCTGAGGGCCGGGCTGCGGAGGAGACTCAGGCGGGAGAACCAGCGCATCCGCGGCCTGATCCCACAGCAGCGGCACCGGCTGGCCGCGACGCGGCTCCTGGAGAGCGTGCTCTCGGCCGAGGGCCTGGTCTATCCCCGGGTGCGGGGCTACGAGCGCCCGGGGGAGTGAGGTTCAGCGCGCCGAGGCCTCCCGGCCTCGGGGGCGCTCCTCCGGCAGCGTGCTCAGCCGGCCGAACAGCCGCTCGAGCACCCAGCCCATCGCATGGAAGACGCTGCGCAAGCCGTGGGCCCGGGCGATCGCGCGCCAGTCGGCCTTCCAGTTGCCCTCCCCCTGGTCGTAGCTCTTCAGGAAGCGCAGGCAGTCGGTCCGGCGGAGGAGCGAGGTCTTGCCCAGGCTGGCGCGCACGGTGTGGCGGTAGAGGCGCCGGAGGTTGGCGCGGCGCTCGCCCTTGCCCAGGACCTGGTTCCAGACGGACCCATCGAGGTCGATGATCCAGAGCTCGGGCTCGTCGGCCCCCCCGAGGGTCCTCTGGCTCACCAGGACGTTGCGCGGGGTCAGGTCGCCGTGCAGCACACCGTGGCGATGGAGCTGGCGCACCATGATCCCCACCGCCGGGAGGATGCGGCCCAGGGCCCTCCTCTCCACCTCGCCCCGCCGCACCGCCTCGAGCACCCGCCCCAGGTCCAGCGAATCCTCCACGCGGCGGGTGATCAGGTCGAGGTGCCAGCCCCCGGCTCGGACCATGCGGGCGCGGGCGGCGGCCACCGGGGCCGTCCTCAGCCCTCCCCTCCGCAGGGCATGGGCCAGGATCAGCTCGCGAAAGGGACGCCCGGGGTCGAGGAAGCGCGAGCCCGTGATCCAGCGCAGGAGGCCGCCGTGGCTGTAGCGACGCACCACGAAGCGCTCGTCGCCGACCGCCAGCTCCTTCAGGGGGCGCCGGCCGACCAGGTCGCTCTCGCGCAGGGAGCCGTCGTGCTCGGGGCCGAAGCCGGCCCGGTGCAGGGCCGGCGCGGCGTCGATGTCCAGCGCCAGGATTCCCCGGGGGCTCTCCTCCACGAAGTAGCCCGGCGGCAGCTCGCTCAGGATCGGCAGGCTGTGCACGGAGAGAGTGTACGCCGAGGTCGGCGCGGTTTCTCCGCCTCGAAGGGCCCGATTCGGCGGAGTCTCAGTCCTCGAACACGCCCAGGCCGAAGGCCGGACCCGGATCCGGCTCGGGCTCGGCGGCGGGCTGAGGCTGGGGCTTCTCGGCCGGCTTCTCGGCCGGTCTCTCGACGCGCTCCTCGGCGGGGCCCGGCTCGTCCCGGCGCTCGCCCTCGCCGCGGCGGCCGCGTCCCCGTCCACCCCCGCGGCGCCCGCGGCGGGATTCCGAGCTCCGGTCCTCGCGCGCTTCCTCCCGCGGAGCCTCTTGCTGGACTTCCCGCGGAGCCTCGGGCTGGACTTCTCGCGGAGCCTCGGGCTGGACTTCCCGCGGAGCCTCGGGCTGGACTTCTCGCGGAGCCTCGGGCTGGGCCTTCTCCTCCTCGAACACGCCGGAGGCGAAGGGGGTCGCCGCGACGGGCGCCGGCTCTCGGGCCTCGGACGCGCGCCCGCTGGAGCGCTGCGGGCGCTCCTCGCGGGGGCGATCGGATCCCCGCCCCCGGTCCCGGTCGCGGCCCCGGCCGCGATCGGCGCCCTCATCGCGCGGGCCCCGGGGGCCGCGGCCCCGCTCCCCGCGGCTGCGCTCCCCGCGGCCGCGCTCTCCGGCGCCGCGCTCTCCTCGGCCGCGCTCTCCGCGGCCGCGCTCTCCGCGGCCGCGCTCTCCGCGGCTGCGCTCCCCGCGGCCGCGCTCTCCGGCGCCGCGCTCTCCGGCGCCGCGCTCGTCGCGTCCCCGTTCGTCGCGTCCCCGTTCGTCGCGTCCCCGTTCGTCGCGTCCCCGTTCGTCGCGGGCACGGTCGTCACGGGGTCGGTCGTCACGGGGTCGGTCGTCGCGGGCCCGGTCGTCACGTCCCCGCTCGTCACGTCCCCGCTCGTCGCGGGCCCGGTCGTCACGGGGTTGGTCGTCACGGGGTCGGTCGTCGCGGCTGCGCTCGCCGCGGCCGCCTCGACCCCTCCGGGGCCGATCCTCGCGGCCGCCGCCGCCGTCCTCGCGTCGCCCCTCCCGCGGGCGACGCTCGCGCCCACGGCCCCGACCATCGGACGAACGCCGAGGGGCGTAGCCGTCCTCGCAGCGCTCGTGGACCTCGAGGTACTGGGTGGGGATCTCCTCGGCCAGGTAGAGCGAGGCGCGATCGTAGAAGTTGACCCCCTCCTCCCAGGCGTCGAGCGCGAAGACCGTGATCACCACGTACTCCCGACCGATGCGTCGCCCGCTCTCCTTGGAGTCGTCCACGGTGAGAGCCAGGTGCAGGAAGCGACGGCGTCCCCCGCGCAGGCCGTAGCGCAGGGCGCGCTCGGCATCCCGCCGCGCCACCGCCACGTAGAGGAACTCCGGCGGCTGGGAGGGCTCGCCCGGCTTGACGTCGATCGAGTGCCCGTAGAGGGCGCGGACCTTGTCGGTGCGGATCTCGTAGCGGGGCCGGTCCCCGGATCCGATCGCCTCGCGGACGTCCTCGCCGTCCACCTCCTCGCCGAGCCGCTCCTGGAGCGCGCGAACGACCTCCTCGAGCTCGGCGTACCCAAAGTCGTCCAGCTCCAGCTCGAACTTCTCCGGCTGGTGCCGGAGCATGTAGGCCAGGGAGCGGGTGATCCGTTCTGTCAGGGCGGGGTTTGCCATGGATTACGCAGTCCGCAGGGGGGTCGGGCCGCGCGCTGTTCGGGCGCGGGAGTTCATCCTGGTGTCGCGATCCCCAAAAGGGGGGGGGATTCTACCAAGCGGAGACCGGGCTTCCACGGGCAGGCGCTCGACCTAGCGGAGGCCCGCGGAAGCGTCCACCCAGGCCGCCCAGGGCTCGGCCAGGGTGACCTCGAGGACGATCCCCAGCGCGATCGCCGCTGCGCCCAGGCCCAGGGCCCCCCGGCGCCAGGGCCCGAGGGCCCGGAACGGCCGCAGCGGGAGGGGCTCGGCCAGGGCCAGACCGACCGCCAGGGTCCCCGAGACCTCCAGGAGGAGGAAGGGGGAGAGCCCCAGCGCGCAGGCCGAGAGCGGGGAGACGCCGGCCCCCGCCGCTCGCGCGCTCACCCAGCCGGCGCCGGCGCCGGCGGCCCCCACGGCGAGGGCGAAGAGCAGCAGGAAGGCCAGGCCGCGGGCCGGGCGCGCGAGAAGCAGAGGCAGGACCCAGACCCCGGCCCGCGCGGCCGCGGCGTCGGCGCCCGGCCCGCCGAACCAGGCGACGACCCCCCGCTCGACGAAGAGCGAGGACAGCGGCAGGCTCGCCCCGATGCCGTCCGCGCCGCCCTCGAGGGCGCTCCCCAGGATGGCGCCGAGGATGCCCACGGCCCAGCCCAGGCCAAGGAGGGCGGAGAAGCGCGGATTCCCCCCCCCGCAGTGGAGGTTATGGACCGGGAGGAAGGCCAGGAAGGCCCCCAGGGCGGCGGCGCCCGGCACGCCCACCAGCAGGCCGACCCAGCTCCCGCCGAAGCCGGCCAGGAGGCTCAGCGGCCAGGCGAGCTCCACGCGGGCCCAGAACGGGCCGTCCGGGGCGGGGGAGGCCGATCCGGGGGGGACGGGCTCGGGGTCGCGCGGCTCCATCCCGGTCTATCCCGGGGCCGGGTCGGGTGGTGGCGCGTCGGCCTCGCCCGCCTCCAGGGGCCCCACCTCGCCCTCGCTGCGCGCCACGATGGCCGCGCCGCAGGAGTCCGACCACACGTTGACGCCGGTGCGCAGCATGTCCAGCGGCCGGTCGATGGCGAGCAGCAGGGTGGCGCCCTCGAGCGGCAGGTTCAGGACCCCCAGGATGGTCAACATCATCACCAGGCCGGCCGAGGGGATACCCGCCGCGCCCACGCTGGCGAGCAGCGCCATCAGGACCACCAGGCCCTGGTCGGCGAGGGTGAGCGTGAACTCGGGGTCGACGCTGGCGTAGTACTGGGCCAGGAAGATCACCCCGATGCACTCGTAGAGCGCCGTGCCGTCCATGTTGATGGTGGCGCCCAGCGGAAGGGTGAAGGAGGCGATCTTGCCGCTCACCCGGCCGCGCTTCTCCACGGTCTCCATCGTGACCGGGAGGGTGAGGTTGGAGGAGCTGGTGCTGAAGGCCGTGACCAGGGCCGGCGTCATGGCCCGGAACCAGCGCCGGGGCGAGATCCCCCCCACCACGCGCAGCAGGATCGGCAGGGTGATGCAGGAGTGGATGAGCAGGGCCGCGGTGACCGTGCCCATGTAGATGAGCAGGGGCTTGAAGACCCCCATGCCCGTGCCCCCCACCACCTTCACGATGAGGACGAACACCCCGTAGGGGATCAGCTTGAGCACCCCCTCGGCCAGCCGCATGATCACCTCGAGCAGGGATCGCGCCAGGCCGTAGACGTTGCTGCGGTGCGGCTCCCGGCTCTGGGTGATGAAGAAGCCGAAGAGCAGGGCGAAGAAGATCATCGAGAGCATGTTCCGGTTGTCCGACATCGACTCGACGATGTTCGGCGGGACCATGCGCTTGAAGACCTCGATGAGCTGGGGGCGATCGTCTCCCAGCTCCTGGACGAGGGGCGAGAGCCCCAGCTCGGCGTCCTCGCCCGGGCTCACCGCGTTCACCAGCACTTGGCCCACGAGGATGGCCAGCAGGCTGGTGCTCACGTAGTAGACGACCGTCTTGCCCCCCAGCCGTCCCAGCTCCCGCGGGCTGCCGATGCCGGCCACGCCGCAGATGATGGAGACCATGACCAGGGGCACGATGAGCATTTTCAGGAGCGACATGAAGATGTCGGCCGCGAAGGCGAAGGGCCCCAGCGCTCGCCCCAGGGGAGAGCCCGGGTCCAGACCCAGCGGCAGGGGGCGCGGGTCGCCCTCGGGCACCACCAGCCACAGCATCTCGCCGTTGCCGGCCTCGGCCAGGAGGGCCTCGAGGTCCTCGGGCGTGGCCACCGGCCGGGTGACCTCCTCGGGGGTGTGGCGCGCGCGGATCACCCCCGTGATCACCAGGCCGGGCTTCAGCCGCGCCTTGTCGGTCGGCCCTCCCGGGCTGACCGAGGCGAGCTCGAGCCCCCCGGCGGTGCTCCTCCAGGTGGCGCCGGCGTGGGCCGCCGAGGGGAGGAACTGCTGCATGAGCACCCCGAGGACGACGCCCGCGGTCATCCACAGGGCGACCTTCCAGTGCAGCTTCATCGCCGCAGCCTAGTGTCCGCGATCGGGGATTGCCTCACCCAATCCGGGGCTCTGGGCGCCCTTATCCCGGCGCGCGCCGGCTCGAAAAGCGGCGGCGGGGGGGGGCCCCCCCCCCCCCCCCCCCCCCCCCCCCGGGCACCCCCCCCCCCCAACCCCCCCACCCACCCCCCCCCCCCCCCCCCCCCCCCC
>CAZTTG010000006.1:94390-108243 GCA_964615935.1 uncultured Planctomycetaceae bacterium
CGCCGTTATCCGGGGGCGCGCCGGCTCGAAACGCGGCGCGCTCGGGGCCCCCGCCACGAGCGCGCCCATCGGAGGGTCCCACACCACCAACGTTGCCCGGATCCACCGCGAGGCGACTCACCGGGCGCCTCGCCCCCCCTCATGCCGACCGGCTGGCCGGCGAAGGTGCCTCGGGGGCGAGGTGTGCTTCGATGCGGATGATCGAATCGCCTCGATCGTCCAGCCCGAGGACCGAGACCTCCTCACCGAGAGGCTCGAATCCCAGCGCCCGGAGTTCTTGCAAGAAGCTCTCCGAGCCCTGTATCGCGATCGTCAACCGGTCGCCGGTCTCGGGGTCGGTCCAGACCAGGCGCGTGGCCCGACCCGCGCGGAGCGGGCTCCCGGGCGACGATCCGGTCCGTTCGTGCAGCAGGTTCCTCACGTTCGTTTTGTTGGGGATTCGCGCCCCGACCTTCCGAAGATCGCCCGGGCGCCCTATTCCCCGCTTGCGAGTCTCGATTGCGTTCCCGGCCGCTCTTCGCGAGTCCCGGGGCCTCGTTTCGAGCTACGCGCGAGCACCGGGCCTGTGCGTCAGCTTCGGGTCAATCTCGTGTGAAACGAGGGAGACGGGCCCGGTCGCGGGATCGGGCCCCGGCCCCGCGTGGGCCAGCTTGGCCCCGGGAGCAGGATTGGCACGCCCGGGGCGGCCCGCGGCCCCGCCCGGGCGCCCCTCGGCTAGACTGGGCCGTGGAGCGGCCCCCCTTTCCCACCGCCGCTCCGGGAGGGTTTCGATGAAGGGAATCGCGGGCTGGATGGCGCTCCTCGGCGCCGCGCTGGCGGCGGCGCCGGCGCGGGCGCGGGCGCAGGAGACGCTCACCCTGGTCCCCCAGAGCCACTCGGTGGACGGCGAGCTGGTCCTCTTCGCGGAAGGCCGCGGGGTCGGGCCGGCGCGGCGCGCGCCCTGGCCGACGGGGCGGATCGAGTGGCTCTTCGTGCGCGCCGCGGGCACGCAGCGCAACCTGGACGAGCTGCCGCCCGCCCGGCCCGGAGGCGACTTCGCCCGTCTGGCGCTCGAGCATCCGGGGACGACCCTCGTCGGCCTGGACGCGCGGCCCCGGGTGGAGGTCCTCTCCGCCGGTCGGCTCGCGGACTTCGCGCTGGATCGGATGGAGCGCGCGCGGGTCCCCACCGAGCTCGCGGAGCTCGAGGACGAGGTCCGCGACGAGCCGGTGCGGGTCCGCCGGATCGAGTGCGCCAAGACGCTGGTGCGCGCCGCCGGAGGCCCCCCCTCGACCTCCTCGGCCACGGCCCTCTCCAAGTCCGGGCAGGCGGTCGAGATCCGCCTGCTCATGGATCCCACGCGCACCCCCGCCGGCCTCGACCTGCCGGTCCGGGTCTACCTGCCCTTCGGCGGCGCGGAGGGGACCCGGGTCCTGGCCCGGCACCTCGGCTCGGGGCGGACGCGCAGCGCGACCTGCGATCGGGCGGGCATCGCCTCGGTGCACCTGGCCGAGCCGGGCCGCTGGTCGCTGGAGGTCCACGCCCTGCGGCGCCTCCCCAGCGCCGAGGGGGCGCACCAGGCGGCTCGATGGGAGCTCGCCTCGGGCAGCCTGAGCTTCGAGGTCCCCAGCCGGGAGTCGCGACGATGAGCGCCCCCATCGCGGACCTCCTCGCGGCCTGGGCCCGAGAGCTGTGCCTGGGCGCGCTGCTCGCCCCGGCCGGCGTGCAGGGGACGACCCCCGGCACCCTCGCCTGGACCGAGCTGGGCCCGGCCCCCATCTCCGGCGCCCAGTACACCGGCCGCGTCTCGGCCATCGCCTGCAGCCCCACCGACCCGCAGCGCTTCTTCGCGGCCGGGGCCGACGGCGGCGTGTGGCGCACGGTGGACGGCGGTCAGAGCTGGGAGCCCCTCACCGACTCCATGCCCACCCTGGCGATGGGCGCCCTGGCCATCGACCCCACCGACGACAACATCGTTTACGCGGGCACCGGAGAGGCCAACTACGCCAACCACTCGCGCTACGGCCTGGGGCTCTACAAGTCCCTCGACGGCGGCGATCACTGGCAGCACCTGGGGGAGTCCGAGCTCGCCGGTCGCTGCTTCTCGCGCCTCCTGGTCGACCCGCAGAACCCGCAGCGGCTCTTCGCCGCCATCACGCGGGCGGGCGGCTTCCCCGAGCTGGCCGCGGCCAAGGGGCATCCCCAGGCCACGGGGCCGCTGGGGGTGTTCCGCTCGCTCGACGGCGGCCACTCCTGGACGCGGCTCGCCGGGGGCCTGCCGGACCTCTCGGCCACCGACCTGGCCATGGACCCCGGCGATCCGGACGTGCTCTACGCCGGGATCGGCCGCATCTTCGGGAGCGCGCAGAACGGCGTCTACAAGAGCGTCGACGGGGGCGCGAGCTGGACCCGCCTGGGCGGAGGCCTGCCGACCAGCAGCGTGGGCCGCATCAGCCTGGCCGTGGCCCCCAGCCAGGCGTCTCGGGTCTACGCCCTGATCACCCGGCCGGCCAGCTCCAGCGGGGGCAGCGCCTCGACCCTGGGGGCCTGGCGCAGCGACGACCACGGGGCGAGCTGGACGGCGATCTCGCCCGGCAGCATCCAGTCCTCCTACGGGTGGTACCTGAGCGTGGTGGGCGTGCACCCCACCGACCCCGACACCGTGTTCATGGGCGGGCTCGGCCTCTACCGCTCGACCAGCGCCGGCGCGGGCTGGTCCAACCGCACCCCGCCCCACGTCGACATGCACGCCATCGCCTGGGACGCGGCGGGTCGCCTCCTGGTGGGCGACGACGGCGGGGTCCACCGCAGCACCAACCTGGGCGACGTCTGGAGCTCCCTCAACGACGGCCTGGGCATCATCCAGTTCTACGCCGGCCTCTCGACCCACCCGACCGACGACCAGCTCATCTTCGGCGGCACCCAGGACAACGGCACCAACCGGCACGACGCGCCGGGGCTCGGCTGGAGCCAGGTGCTGGGCGGCGACGGCGGGTGGACCCGGCTCGACCCCACCAGCCCCCAGTACGTCTTCGCCGAGTACCAGGGGTCCGGCAACCTCTACCGCTCCACCAACGGCGGCTGGAGCTTCGGCTGGTCGGGCTCGGGCATCTCCGGCTCGGACCGCACCTGCTTCGTGCCGCCCTACCTGATCGACCCCCTGACGCCGGGTCGGATGCTCTACGCCACCCATCGCATCTACCACAGCACCGACCACGGCGCGAGCTGGAGCCCCATCAGCGGGGACCTCAGCGGCGGCGCGGGGGCGGTGCGCGCCCTGGCCCAGTCGCCGGCGGATCCCCTCTACGTCTTCGCCGCGACCAACGACGGCAACCTGCAGCGCTCCACCGACGGCGGGTGGAGCTTCGCGCTGATCGACAGCGGCAACCCCGGCTGGCCCCGGGTGACCCGGGAGCTCTTCTGCGATCCCCAGGACCCGCTGACGCTGTACCAGGCGGTGGCCTCCTTCGGGACCGTCCAGGTGCGGCGCACGCGCAACGCCGGCCAGAGCTGGGAGCCCCTCGACATGGGGCTCCCCGACGTCCCCGTCAACGCGGTGGCGGTGGACGTGCGCCCCGAGAAGCCGGCCCTCTTCGCGGGCACGGACTCGGGGCTGTGGGTGAGCTACGACGAGGGCGTGCGCTGGCAGCGCTACGGGAGCGGTCTGCCCAACGCGCCGGTGATCGACGTCCTGCTGGAGCCGCGCCGGAACCGGATCCTGGTGGGCACGCAGGGCCGCGGCGCCTGGAGCGCGCCGCTGATGATGGCCGAGAAGGCCCGCTGAGACCCGCGCGGCGCGCCTTCCCGACGGCTCAGTCGGCCATCTTCAGCGGCTCGAAGTCGTAGTCCTCGGGCCGCGCCACCCCCATCAGGTCCAGGACCGTGGGGGCGATCTGCATGATGTTCACGCCGTCCTCGGGGATCTCCACCTTGCGGTTGCAGAAGAAGGTGCCGGTGACGATCTCGGGGGCCATCGAGACGTGGTCGCCCGACCAGTTCTTGAGGTTGTCCTCGTAGGGCGAGGCCATGCGGTAGCCGACCCCCTCGTCGCCCTTCTCCAGCTTGCAGCCGCCCATGGTCGTCGACCAGGACACCCGGTAGCCGTTGGCGAAGCCCAGGATCATGTCCGCCTCGCGGTCCAGGTAGGGCCCCGAGTGGACGTCCCGCACCGCGAAGCTCTGCTTGCCGATGTGGTCGCCGGTGGCCGGGTCGGTGGTGGCCAGGAAGTCGGCGGTGATCTGCTGCATGAGGTCGGCGGCCTCGGAGGGCTTGACGATGCCGCCCCCCTCGCGCCCCTCCAGGTTGAGGTAGACCATGCCCAGACCCAGCGAGTAGGCCCGGGTCTTCGACCAGTCCACGTAGCTGCCCAGGAAGCGGCCGTCGCTCTTGCTCTTCAGGCGCTGGCGCGGCACCAGGTAGCCCTTCTCCGCCAGCCAGTTGTTCACGTGCACCTGCCGCTGGAAGGTGTAGAAGCCGTGGTCGGAGCAGATGAGCAGGGTGTCCTCGGCCCCCAGGTGGCGCTCCATCACCTCGCCCACGAAGCGATCCACCTGCCGGTAGATGGCGGGGATGGCGTCCCGCAGCTCGATGGTCTCGCCGAAGAACTCCATGGTCCGGCTGGCCTGCTCCTCCTCGTAGAGGGGGTGCTCCGCATCGTAGTACTGGTACATCATGTGCTGGGTCCGGTCGGGGGTGCTCAGCACGGTCATCATGATGCGCCAGTCGTCGCGCTCGAGGGCCACGTGGCTCATCCGCTCGCGCAGATCGAAGGTGAACTCGATGTCCTGCATGAAGCTCACCGGATCGAGCAGGTCGTCCTTGAAGGGCATGGTCATGCAGGCCCAGCCGATGGTCTCAAAGGGACCGCCCAGCTTCTCGGCGAGCTGGCTGGCGAAGCAGTGGGGCTGGCTGATCGGCTGCCAGAAGGGCGGGGCGGCGGGGTCGATCTGGAGGGCGTCGACGAAGAGGGTGAGGATCTCCGGGTCCATCGCCTGGATCTGCACCCGGGTGATGGCCTTGACCTTGATCAGGGGGTTGAGCTCGAAGGTCAGGTGGTACCAGTCCGACCACTCGCCCGGGCGCAGCGTCTTCTTCTCGGTCCCGATCGAGACCACCGCGGAGTCCTCGCCGCGTTCGATGCGCAGCGGCAGGCTGAGGGGCTCCTTCTCGAGGTCGTCGACCTGCTCCTCCAGCAGGGCCTTCTCGTCCTGCAGGGCCAGGCTCGCCTGATAGCCCAGGCTGTCCTCGTCGAGCTCGAGCTCCAGCTCGGCGATCTGCGCCTCGAGGCGCTCCACCTGCCAGAAGTTGACCGGTCCCCAGATGGAGGTCTCGATCACGCCCTCGTGCTCGTCCACGCGCAGCTTCTTGCCGCCCGAACCGGTGGAGGCCAGCCTGTCGTTGATGGAGCGAGTGAAATACATGTCGTCGGTGGTGTAGACGAAGAAGCTCTGCACGCTGCCGCGGGCATCCGGCACCCCCAGCCCCGAGAGCACCTTGGCGCCCTCCACCTCGGCCCGGTCGAAGCACTGCGCCGCGGCCAGGACGATCGAGGGCACGCCGGCGCGGGCGGCGGTCTCCCAGAAGGGCTCGCACTCCACGCGGTTGCGCATCACCGGCATCTCGCCGGGCAGGTACTGGCGGAGGGTGAAGCCGCCCCAGCCGGCGCCCGCCCCCAGCACCAGGGCCAGGGCGATCGACAGGGCCGCCTTCATGCGCAGGAGCACCAGGAACAGGAAGGCCGAGATCGCCAGCACCGCGACGCCCGAGACCAGGGCCAGCTTCCAGGCGCGCCAGGTGGGGATGGGCGCGTTGCGGCACTCCTCGAGCGGCCGCGGGGTGTCGGTGTCGATGTGCCCGAAGGTCGGCGAGGGCGTCTGGGAGCTGCCCACGAGCTGGCGCCGCACGAAGCCCGGCACGCCGGTCTTGCCCGGGTTCCGCCCCGAGTTCAGCGACGCCCAGGCCACCGGCGACTCGGGCGGGCGGGTGGTGTCCAGGTGGGCGAAGGTGCCCTGCTCGGCCAGGCGCCGCAGGTTCGGGAGGGCCCCGCTCTCCATCAGCGCCTGCGTCGTGCTGCCATCGGTGCCGTCGAAGCCCAGGACGATCACCCGCGGCTCGGACTGGGGCGCGCCGGGGCTCCCCGGGGCGTAGCCCGATGCAAACGGCGCCAGGGCGAGCAGGCCCAGCGCCGGCAGGAGCGGCTGTGAGCCGATGCGGGGGAGACGGTCCAGGAGGGTTTGAATGGGGTTCATGGTGGGCGCTACCCGCTGACACTTGCTGCCGTTAGGATTCCTGGTCGGCCTCCGCCGGGGAGGCTGCGGAGCTTCGATCCGCTCCGATCCGAGGTAGATCGGTCTGCGTACGAACGGATGGCGCGAGAGGGTAGGTCAGGCCGCCGGGAAATGTCAAACGCCGCCGCCCGGGCTGCGGGGGGCTGGCGGCGTCCTCCCACGGGGAGCTCCGGCGCGACCCGGCAGGGGGGCGCCACGAGCCAGGCGGTGCTCGGCATCGCGGGGGTCTTCTTCGTCCTGCTGACGGTCCTGGCCCTGATCTGGTACATGGTCGACCACCAGCACCGGGTCGCCGTGGAAGCCGAGCTGGCGGCGCGACGGGTCGAGGAGCAGATGCACGAGGCGCGGCGCGAGGCCGAGGCCCGGGCCGCCGGAGAGGAGCGCGGTCCGCTGGGGGCCGGAGAGGCCGCCGAGCCGCGCGCGCCGGCCGGGGCCCTGGAGCGCGATCCGACGCCCTCCCCCGCGAGGAGCTTCGACGGCGTCGGCACCATCCGGGGGAGGATCACCGCGACGACGGCCGAGGAGCTGCCGCAGGAGTGGGCCGCGATCCTGTCCCCCAGCGCATCCCTGGTGGGCAGCAGCCTGGCGGTGCACCGTCGCCTGGACCACGAGGGGGGCGGGATCGAGTTCGACTTCGGCCAGGTCCCGCTGGGCGGCTACGAGCTGAGGATCGAGGGCCCCGGCGTCCAGAGCCGCCCGCGCCAGGTCCTGCTGGCCGCGGGGCAGGCCGAGGTCTACCTGACGGTCCCGGTCCTCCCCACCGGCAGCCTCTCGGGCAGCATCCAGATGCCCGCCGGGGTCCCCATGGACGGCCTGTGGGTCATCCTCGAGCACGCGGCCACCGGGACGCGCCGGCAGACCTGGACCGACGGCGCCGGCGGCTACCGCTTCGAGGACGTGTGCGACGGCGGCTACATCCTGTTCCTCGGCGGCGCCACGGCCCCCATCCGGCCACCCCTGGAGCTCTCCTTCCAGGCGCCCCACATGACGGTGCCCACGCAGGAGTTCTCGAACCTCGGCGTGCTCGACGTCCGGGTGGTGGACGCCTACGGCCAGCGCGTGGCCGGCGCCACGGTCCGCGGCTACGGGGACCGGGGGGGCCAGATCGTTGCCGAGTCGGACAGCCGGGGGGAGGCGGTGGTGCGCTTCCTGCCGGCGGGGCGCTACACCGTCTACGGCTCCCTGGACGAGATCGGCTCCGGCCGGACCCGGGTCGAGCTCCAGGAGGGCGAGAGGAAGCGCGCCAACCTCGTTCTCGAGCGCCGATGAGCGGGGCCCGGCGGTGACCGCCTCTCCCGAGGTGGGGATCCGGGCGGTGATGCGGCTGGCCTGGCCGGCGATCCTCTCCTATCTCCTCAACAACACCTACCGCATCAACGACCAGTTCTGGGTCCAGGGGCTGGGCGGCGACGCGCAGGCGGCCATCGGGGCCAGCCTGTTCGTCCTGATCATGAACTTCGCCGTCCTCTTCCTGGCGGTGGGCGGCACCCTGGCCCTGGTGGCGCGCGCGGTGGGCGCGGGCGACGTCGCGGCCCGCGACGGTGTGTTGCGCCACGCGTTGCTCCTGGGCCTCTTCATCGGCGTCGGGCTGACCGCGGCGGGGACCGCGGGCACGCCCTGGATCGTCGGCCTCCTGGGGCTCGAGGGCTCGGCGGCGCGGATGGCCGAGCAGTACCTGGGCACGCTCTTCCTGTGCATGCTGCCCCTGGTGTTCATCCCGATCATCGACAACGCCCTGATCGGCATGGGGAACACGCTCCTGCCCATGCTGATGCAGCTCCTGTCGCTGCTGATCAACTTCCTGCTCAACCCGCTCCTGATCTACGGCGCCCGGGCGGCCGAGCACGCCCCCTCCGATGCGGTGGCGCCGATCGCCTCCCTGGCGGCGCACCTCGCCAGCGCCTTCGGTCTGGAGGAGGGTCTGGGCATGCGCGGCGCGGCCCTGGCCACGGTGATCTCGCGGCTGGTGGCGGTCCTCCTGGGGCTCTTCTGCCTCCTGCGCCTGTACCGCGTGCGCCTGGTGGGCGCCGGCCGCCGACCCGACTTCCCCCTGATGCGCGACATCCTGGCGATCAGCGCCCCCACGGCCCTGTCCATCGCCTTCTACGCGGGGGTCTACTGGGCCCTGCTCAACCTGGTGCTGACCGGCCTGGGCGAGGACGCGGTCGCCGGGCTGGGCATCGGCTTCCAGGTCTTCGAGGGCGTGGCCTTTCCCTGCTACCTGGGGGTTGGCATGGCCGGGGCTTCGCTGGTGGGTCGCGCCCTGGGCGCGCGGCGCCAGGAGCTGGCCTGGGAGGCGGTGGCCAGCGTCCGCCGGCTGGGGATCCTCCTGGGAGCCCTGATGACCGCCGTCTTCCTCCTGGGCGGCGCTCCCGTGGCGCGGATCTTCACGCGGGACGAGGGTGTCCTGCGCGAGACGGTGGCCTACGTCACGGCGCTGGCCTTCTCGCAGATCTTCGTGGCCATCGAGGTGGTCCACGAGAAGGTCCTGGCCGGAGCCGGCCACACCCGGCCGCCGATGTGGGTCAGCGCCTCGGGCAACCTCCTGCGCATCCCGCTCGCCTGGCTCCTG
This sequence comes from uncultured Planctomycetaceae bacterium, assembly GCA_964615935.1. GTDB lineage: Bacteria > Planctomycetota > UBA1135 > UBA1135 > CAZTTG01. The sequence goes on from CAZTTG010000006.1 coordinate 103,229, forward strand.
GCCGGACCGCTGGGCCTGGCCAGCCTGGGGGTCTGGTGGGCCATCAACCTGACGACCCTCGGGAAGGCCGCCCTGCAGTTCCACCTCGTGCGGCGCGGGACCTGGGCGGCGCGCAGCCTGCGCCCGGCCCGGAGGGCGTAGGCCGGACTCTCAGGGAGGGCGCAGACCGCCTCGGGGCGTGTATCGACCCGGGCTCTGGCTTACACTGCTACGCCGTTCCCCGCCCGCCCGCGTCCAGGAGTCACCATGCCCGCCCCGCTCTTGATCGAGAAGGAGAAGCTCGAGCTCACCGAGATCGTGATCCCCATCGAGAAGATCCGCGAGGTGTGCAAGCAGCGCGGCCGGCTCGAGCTACTCGACGGGATCACCTACTTCGACCTGGAGGAGAGCCTGGTGGTCGGCTTTCGGGACCTGAAACCAGACGACTGGTGGACCGCCGACCACATCCCGGGCCGCCCGATCTTCCCCGGGGTGCTCATGATCGAGGGCGCCGCCCAGCTCTGCACCTACCACTTCATCCACCGCCGCCCCGACCAGGAGGGCAAATTCGTGGGCTACCGGGGGGTCGACGACGTGCGCTTCCGGGGCATGGTCGGGCCGGGGCAGCGCATCACCTGGGTGGGCCAGGCCCGGCGCCTGCGCCGGAACATGTTCACCTACGCCACCCAGGCCTTCACCGAGGGTCGGATGGTCTTCGAGGGCACCATCCTGGGCGCGGTGCTGTGAGGCCTCTCTGTTAGGATCCGGACATGCACCGCCCCGCGATCTGCGCCGCCCTGGGACTCCTGCTCCTGGCCGGCTGCGACGGCTCCTCGCGGACCTCCATCGACGGGCCCGACCACGTCGTCCTGATCCTGATCGACACCCTGCGCGCCGATCACCTCGGCGGCTGGGGCTACGAGCCCGGCTCCACCCCCGCCCTGGACCGATTGGCGAGCGAGGGGGTGCGCTTCGAGCGCGCCATCTCCCAGAGCTCGTGGACCGCGCCCTCGGTGCTCTCGCTCTTCACCGGGCGCTACCTGGCCGACGACCGCCTGGACCTGCCGGGCGAACTCACCACCCTGGCGGAGTGCTTCCAGCGCGCCGGCTGGGCCACCCGGGCCTTCATCTACAACGACATCATCAACGAGGAGAACGGCTTCCGGCGGGGCTTCGACGAGTTCACCCAGCACGTGCCCTACACCGCGGACGAGCCGGTCGCGCAGTGGCTGGCCAGCCGCGCCGGCGAGAAGACCTTCACCTACGTCCACCTCAACGAGCCCCACGACCCCTACCTGCCCGAGGACCCGAGCTTCCACCGCCGGCTGAAGGAGCCCGGCGAGGTGGATCCGGAGCGGATGGCCTACTACCGCAGCGTGAGCGAGGAGCTGGGTCTCTCCGACCATGACGCCAGCGTCCGCCACATAGCGAAGGAGATCGCCGGCTACGACGACGACGTCAGCTTCACCGACTGGCGCGTGGGCAACCTGCTCGAGGCCCTGGAGCGCAGCGGCCAGTCCGGGAGCTCCGCGGTGCTGGTCACCGCCGACCACGGGGAGGGCCTGTGGACCCGGGTGGCCTACCACACCGGCAAGCGCAAGGAGGCTGAGGATGCGGGCGAGGATCCCACGCTGGTCAATACCCTGATGCCCACCCACGGCAACCAGGTGAGCCACGAGCTGGTCCACGTGCCCCTGATCCTGCGGGCTCCCGGGCTGCCCGCCGGGCGCGCGATCGCTGAGCTGGTGGAGAACGTCGACATCGCCCCCACCCTGCTGCACCTCGCCGACGTCGCTCCCCCCGAGAACCTCCCCGGCCGGAGCCTGCTCGACCTCCTCGAAGATCCCGAGGCCTGGACGGAAGCGAAGCCCTACGCATTCTCGACCACTCGCTTCGCCTCCAGGGTGGAGACCCAGGACGGCTGGCAGCTCATCCTCCCCACCGAGCTGGGCATGTGCGCCGAGGAGCTGACGACCGAGCTCTACGACCTGAAGGCCGATCCGCGCGCTCGCCGCAACATCGCCTCCGAGCACCCCGAGCGCGTGGAGCACATGAGCCGCCTGGCCGAGGAGCGCCGCGCGATCGGCATCCGTCGGGGAGCGACCAGCATGAACGCCGGGGACCTGAGCGCCGACGCCCTGAAGGTCCTGGATGCGCTGGGCTACACCGGCAGCATCGTCGACGAGGTGCGCGAGGAGTTCGCCCGCGCGACCTTTGCCGAGCTCCTGGCCCTCTTCGCCGAGTCCGATCCCTGCGTGGTGCGCCTCGAGATCGCCCGCGCATTGAAGGGCCGCGAGCTCGCCGCCGAGGAGGAGGCCGCCATCCGGGAGCTGATGGCCGGTGAGAGGTGGCCGGCGGTGCAGAAGGCGCTCTCGGAGGCGCTCGGCGAGGGCTAGCCGGGGCCTACAGCCCGAACAGGACCTTCAGCCCGTTCGACAGCCCGATCCCGTAGCCGTCCAGGTGCTGCGGGTCGCGATACCAGAGCTGGAAGTAGCGGGTCACCCCCACGTCCTGCAGGTCCACGTGCACCGGCACCGTGGCGCAGGAGAAGACGTCCCACTGGTAGTTCTGCCAGCGCGTGATGGGCGTGGCCAGCAGCAGGGTGCCGCCCATGAAGGGCTTGGAGTCCGGCTCGCTCGAGTGGATCACGATGCCGGGCTTGCCGGGAACGCCCAGGATGCCCTCCAGGGCGAGGTTGTTGGCGGTCCAGGTAGCCGTGCCGCTGCCGTCCAGGAGCGTCTCCAGGCCCAGCGAGTTGACCTTGCCCTGCCCGTAGGTGTAGTAGCCGCCGGGCTGCGGGATGCGGTAGTCCCAGATCCCCCGACCATAGGTCGCGTAGCGGACGATGTCCGGCGGCACGGCCTCGACCGACCAGTAGGTGGTGATCGGGGCCTCGTTGGACATGATGTTCTCCCAGCTCGAGCTCTGGCGGTCCCAGCGCCAGGCGCCGCTCTCGGTCCCGGCGTAGAGGTCGCCCGAGCCGTCGGGGGCGTACACCAGATCGTACACCACGGTCTGCGGCAGGCCGCTGGCGATGGGCGACCAGCTCTGTCCCCCGTCGATGGAGCGGATCACGCCGGCGGTGCTGTAGCCCGAGCCGCCCACCGCGACCTCGTCGCGATCGGTGGGGTGCACCGCGATGGTCTGGCCGTAGAGGTAGTGCGAGCCCGGGGCGCCGCTCTGGGTGTGGGTCCAGTTCACGCCGTGATCCTGGGAGACGAACAGGCCCCCCCCGTTGGTGACCGCGTACATGCGCTGCGAATCGGTGGGTGCGATTCCCAGGGCGCTGACGTATTGGCCGCCGGCGACCGTGAAGTCCTGGGTGGAGTGCTGGCTGTGGGTCCAGGTGGTCGTGTTCACGCGCCGGTAGCGGTACAGCACGTCGCTGCCGAAGAAGAAGCACTCGTTGTCGAGCGGATCGCCCAGCAGGAAGGGCAGCCAGGGCTTCGGGGCGCCCGGAGGGAAGTCCGCGGTCCACAGGAAGGGGGTGAAGGCGCCGTCCTGGATCAGGATGAAGCCCGGGTAGACCGAGTACACCAGGTCGTGGGTGCCGTCGCCCGAGGTCAGGTGGGCGTAGTCCCCCGAGATCTCCTGGGTCAGGGCGCTCGAGGGGCCCGGGCCGGAGGAGGGCTGCACCGTGCCCAGCTGGTAGCCCTGGTCCTGGGAGCCGGCCGCCACCCGGTTCGGATTCGCGCTGGAGGTCAGGGCCGAGTAGTACTGGCTCACCCCCAGCCCCGACAGCGTCAGGTTCAGCCAGCTGGCCCCGCCGTCCCGGGACTCGAAGATGCCGCCGTCGGTGGAGATGTACCAGATGTCGTCCTGGGGGGCGGCCGGATCGGGCCAGCAGTGGATCCCGGGGATGTCGGCGTGCAGCTTGTGGGCCGGGTCGCCGTAGTAGGAGCCCCAGGTGTTGATCCGACCGAAGCTGCCTCCCCCGTCGATCGAGCGCCAGCCCTCGACGCCGCCGTAGATCACCGTGAAGGGATCGCTGGTCGAGGCGCACAGCGACTCCCAGAAGTCGTCGATGTCGTGGGTGTGCTGGAAGACCGCACCGGCGTTGTGGGAGACGTAGAGCTTCCACTGCCCGGCCTCCTTCATGGCCGCGTAGAGCGAGGGCGATCCGGCCTCGGAGCCGGTCAGCACTCCCTCGGTCGAGCTCAGGGCGAAGCCCGATACGATGGGGAATGTGTGTCCGCCATCGGTCGAGCGCCGCAGCCCCCCGCCCGAGAGGACCCACACGTTGTCCTGCGCGGCCGGCCCCTTGCGGGGCACCCACATCCAGCCACGGAAGTCCTGGGTGCCCTCCCAGCGCAGATCGAAGCTCCTGCCGTAGTCGGTCGAGGCGTAGATCCCCAGGTAGCTGCTCCCGCCGACCCCCCCGCCGCGCTGAGCGGCGAGCAGGATGGTGGGCGCGGCGTCGTCGAGCACGCCCAGGCTGCGCACCTCGGTCACGTACTGGAGCCCGTCGGGGGTCTCCCAGGTGAGCCCCTGGTTCCGCGACACGAACACCGAGCTGCCGGCCGCGGTCAGGACCACGTCGGGATCGCCGGGCGACTCGCCCGGCAGGGCCAGGATCTCGTACACCCCGCCGTAGACGTTGTCGGCGATGGGCGTCCAGCTCGAGCCGTCCATGGCGCCGCGCCAGGCGCCGCCCCGCGACGAGCCGGCGTACAGGGTCTGGCCGTCGGGGCCGATGGCCGCGCAGTGCATGCGCCCGGCCTGGTTGCTGCTGCCGATCTCGGTCCACGCCGCGCCGCCGGCCTCGGGGCCGTGGAGCCGGCCGAGCTGGTTGCGCCGGGCCATCTCGCGCAGGCCGTTGGCGCGCTCGATCGCGCGCCAGTCGACGCCCGGCGGGGCCCGGTGCAGCTCCTCGATCCAGCGCGCGCGCCCCACCTTGTTGCGGTGCTCGGCGTCCGCATCGAGGCGGTGCTCGGTGGGTGCGGGCGGGAGGGGCCGCGCCGGCGCGGCGCCCCCCGGGGCCGAACCCGTCCAGGCGGCCAGGAGCAGGGCGCTACAGGCGGCGGGGAGGGTTCTCC
>CAZTTG010000007.1:0-102281 GCA_964615935.1 uncultured Planctomycetaceae bacterium
TCGACGGGGTCTCCCGCACGCGGACACCAGCGCCGCTCGATCTGCGTCGAGCCGACCTCGGACGGCTGGCGGCGAGCGCGCGCAGCGAGGCCGCGCTCGAGGCCGGAGTGGGCGAGGCCGACGTGCGGCAGCTGAACGAGGCCTATCTCCTCGCCTTCGAGGGCCGCCCAGGTGCTCCCGCCGAGATCGACGAGTGGATCGCCGCCGCGCGAGGGCACGCCGATCGCTGGGTCGAGCACTGCCGCCGACTCGGCCGGCCCCTGGCCTGAGGCACGCTCAGGGCTTCGGCGCGCTGCGGGCGGCAATCAAGAGCTTGTCCGAGAAGAGGCGCGAGACCGGCGCGAGGCGCACCAGCTCCAGTCCGGCTTCCTCCAGCTCGCGCAGGAGCTCTGCGCGCCCGGGAAGGGGCCGGCCCGCGCGGCGCAGGCCGAGCCTCTCGCGCAGCGCGCGCAGCCGGCTCTTGAGGGAGGCGCGGTCGCGCTCCTGCAGGATCACCGGGCCGCGGCACACGCGCGCCAGCTCCGAGAGGATGCGCCGGCGCGCGGCCGGCTGGTCGACGTGGAAGAGGAAGCGGAAGCACACCGCCGCGTCGATCGAGCGATCGCGCAGCGGGAGGCGCTCGGCGTCCGCCTGGATGCACTCGGCCCGGGTGCGGGCCGCGCCGGCCACCATCATCTCGGCCGCGAAGTCGCCCCCCAGCGGCCGGTATCCGGCCCGGGCGAGGGCCGGCAGCAGCCGCCCGGTCCCGCAGGGCAGGTCGAGCACGAAGGAGCCCGGCGGGAGCCCCTCGAGGAGGCCGAGGACCAGCGCGCAGTCCCGGCGGTGCTTGCGCCGGCCGAGGGAGCCGTCGAAGCGCCGCGCGTCGTACTCGCCGGCCACGCGCTCGTCCCGATAGGAGTGCTTGCGGGTCTGGTAGGGCACGCGCGACCTCCCCGCTACGGCGGCCCCTCGATGATCCCGTCCTCGATCGCCGCCCGACGCCAGCTTCGCGCGTGCTCCTTGCCGGGCACGCCGGCCGTCTGGCCGTCGGCATAGATCACCTCGTAGAGCTGGAACTGGTCCCGCGCGCCGGTCTCGGGCCGCCCGGGATCGGCGGTGCGCGCGCCGCAGCGCTCGACGCGCTCCCGGACACCGAGGAGCTGCCGGCGTGCCATGATCGAGTCGATGATCCGGAAGACGAGGAGCGCTGGCCGGGCCATGGCGCCCGCGGCCGCGCCCGACATCCGGATGACCAGCCGCGAACCCGAGCCTTCGGCTCGCAGGGCGACGTCCACCGCCAGGCTCGCCCGGGCCCCGAGAAAGGGCAGGTCGCCGAGCCACCACACGAGCCCGCGCCCCTCCTCGAGGCGCTGGAGGTAGCCGATCGGCGTCGCATCGCCCAGCCGCGGCGCGGGGATCCAGGACACCCGGTGGCGGGCGGAGGGGCGGCCGCCGTTGTCCAGCCGGTCGTAGCTGTACCAGCCGGCGCCGCGGCCGAGCTGCGCCAGCCAGGGCCAGATGAGCTCCGGCGAGGCGGCGATGTCGATGGCGCGCGTCATGACCGCGCGGGGAGCGCGGCTGAACCCGAAGAGCTGGTCCCCCGGCATGGGCGCGGCGCGCTCCGCGGCCGTCGAGCCCCAGCGCGCGCCCCACGCGAGGAGCGCGGCGGCGACGGCCACCAGGGCCGCGGCCACGAGGGAGAGGGCGAGGAATTCGGGCCAGGTCATTCCATCTCCAGGTGGCTACTCCTACTCGCGCGTACGATCTGGATCAAGAGCCGGCGCCCCCGCCCTCCTCGGGCGCCGGGGGGCCTTCCCGAGCGTACAATGCCCGGTTGAAGGGCCGCGCCTCTCGCGACCCGGATCCCTCAACTCCTCGGAGATCGCCGATGCTGAAGGAGCTCCTCTTCGCCGCCTGCCTCCTCCAATCCCAGGCCGACTCGTGGCCGCCCGAGGTCGAGGCCGCGCTGTCGAAGGCCGGCGAGAACCGCGCCGCCCTGGAGGGCGTCCTGAACCACTTCCGCAGCGGGGAGGACGCGCGGAAGTACGAGGCCGCCTGCTTCCTCGTCGCCAACATGGAGGGGCACGGCTACACGGTCTACGGGTTGTTCGACGAGCAGGGGAACGAGGTCCCCTTCGACGCCCTGGACCACGCCTCCTTCGGCGAGGCGCAGGCGGCGCTGGACGCGCTCGAGAAGGAGCACGGCACGCTCGACTTCAAGGGCAAGGACACGACCTCGGACCTCGAGACGGTCCCGGCCGACCTCCTGATCGAGAACATCGAGCAGGCCTTCGAGGCCTGGCGCACGCTCCCCTGGGCGGCCGAGCTCACCTTCGATGCCTTCCGCGAGCACGTCCTGCCCTACCGCGGCAGCAACGAGCCCCTCGAGGCCTGGCGCGCGGCCTGCCGCGAGCGCTACGCCGACCTGGCCGAAAGGATGAAGGACCCGAAGGACCCGCTCGAGGCCGGCCGCCTGATCTCCGGCGACGTCGGCGGCTGGGTGGGCTTCGACAGCCTCTACTACCTGCACCCCACCGACCAGGGCTTCGGCGAGATGTGCGAGCGGCGCAAGGGGCGCTGCGAGGACATCACCAACATGACCACCTTCGCCCTGCGGTCCAACGCCGTGGCCTCGGCGGCCGACTACACCCCCTGGTGGGCCGACCGCGACAACAACCACGCCTGGACCGTGATCCTCGACGCGAAGGGCGAGGGGCGGGCCGGCCTCGGAAGCCGCGCGGCCAAGATCTACCGCAAGACCTTCTCGCACCAGCTCCAGAACCTGGCCTTCCAGCTCGGGCCCGAGGAGGAGGCTCCCCGCTGGCTGGGCCGCAAGAACTACTGCGACGTCACCTCGCAGTACCTCGAGACCAGCGACTTGCGCGTGCGCCTGCGAAACGAGGCCCCCGAGGGCGCGCAGCATGCGTACCTCGCGGTCTTCAACGGCGGCGAGTGGAAGGCCATCCACTGGGGTCGGATCGAGGGGGGCGAGGGGCGCGAGGTCACCTTCACCGACATGGGCCGCGGCATCGCCTACCTGCCCGCCTTCTTCGACGGCGAGGAGCTCCTGCCCGCGGCCCCGCCCTTCTTCCTGGCGGCCGACGGGGCCGTGCAGACCCTCGGGCCGAGGCCCGGCTCGCGGATGGCCATCGAGCTTCCCGCCGCCGGGCCCTCGCGGCGCGAGGTGGCGGCGGACGGGGGCCTCGTCTCGCGGCTGAAGCCGGGCGTCACCTACGAGCTCTTCGTGTGGAAGGACGGCTGGACCTCCCTCGGGCGCCAGGAGGCCGGGGCCGGCGCGCCGGTCTTCCGCGACGTCCCGGTGGGCGGCCTGTACTGGCTGGTCGCCGACGGCTCCCGCCGACTGGAGCGCATCTTCGCGCTCCGCGGGGTCGAGCAGGTCTGGATGTAGGCCGATCGCACCCCCGCCCAACGCCCGGGGCCGGGCTGCGTATCGGGTCGTGAGGGTCCCCCCGCTGCGGTGCGGATCGGGGCCAGTGCCGATCCCGTGCGGAGAGAGACCATGGACAGAACCGGACAGATCATTCGGCGGGGCGCCCTGCCGCTGCTGCTCGCGGCCTGCGCCGCCTGTGCCGGACGCGAGGGCCTGGTGGAGCCGCAGACGGTGGCGGGCTCGCTGTAGCTCGACGAGCAGCGCTGGCTGGCCGAGAGCGTTTGCGTCGACAACCTGACCGTCTGGCCGGTGCTCAGCGACACACCCCAGCGCACCGGCGAATACCTGGGGCTGCGGGAGGCCCAGGAGGCCGGGGTGGCGGTGGTGCGCGAGCTGGGCGGCGGCGCCGGCGGTGGCGGGGCCCAGCCGGCCCAGGTCAACCAGCTGGTGATCGAGAACCGCGGCCAGGACCCGATCTTCGTGCCCGGCGGCACGGTGGTGAAGGGCGGCAAGCAGGACCGCCAGATCGCCCGGGACCTGATCATCGCGGCCGGCCAGACCGTGCCCGTGGACGCCTTCTGCGTCGAGCAGGGACGCTGGACGACGGTCCGCGAGGGCGAGGCGACCGAGGGGCAGTTCCAGAGCATGGACGTGCTGGCGTCCAAGCGCATCCGCGCCAGCGGCCAGTACGCGGCGGACCAGCGCGCGGTCTGGAGCCAGGTGAGCACGGTGAACAGCAAGGCCGGCAACGCGCCGGCCACCAGCACCTTCCTGGCCACCATCGAGGACTCCGACGAGGAAGCCCTCGAGCGGCGCAGCGCCCTGGAGCGGCGCGTGCGCGAGCACCTCGAGGGCCTCGGCCCGGAGGACCCGCTCGTGGGCTTCGCCTACTCGATCAACGGCGAGCCGATCGCGGTGCGGGTCTTCGCCAACCCGAAGGTCCTCGCCTCCCAGCTCGACGCCTTCCTGCGGACCATGTGCATGGAGGCCGAGGTCGCCTGGCGCCGGGCCGACTCGATGGGCCGCGAGCCCCGGTGCGCGCCCGCCTCGGCCGAGCCCCTGATGGCCATGGTGCGGGGCATCGACCAGGCCGCCGAGGAGGCGGTCCCCGCGGCCGACGGGAGCCGCAACCGCACGCGCACCAACGGCTGGGGAGGGCACTCCACCTGCCAGGTGCAGGTCGGGGGCGAGTGGGTGACCCTCTCCGAGGACTGGACCGCCGCGGCCGAGTTCGAGGCCGAGGCTCGCGCCCAGCTCGAGGCCCTGGGGGCGCTGGGGTACACGGACGGCTGACGGGGGCCGGCGGCCCTTCGTCGCGCGTCAGGCGCAGGCCCAGCGGAAGGCGAGCACGTCCGGGTGGTCCGGGCACTGCGTGAGGTGCCCGCACCCGGCGTCACCGAACAGGATCGGGAGCGTGTCCTCCGAGTCGATCTGGAAGACGAGGCGCATCGTGTGGCCGCACTCCGGGCATTGGGGGTAGTCGATGCTCTGCACCCAGAACGGCCAGCCTCCCAGCTTGTCGCCCTGCGCCGGGAGCTCGAGGGCGTCGATCGCCTCCTCCTCGACCTCGCTGATCTCGATCTCCTCCTGCTCGAGCTCATCCCAGTGAGGGATGTCGACGAGGGCCTCCCAGCCCCGGATGGCCTTCGCCGGCAGCGGCCGCTGAACCGGCTCGCCTCCGGGGGTCGCGCCGGGTACGGCGGGATCGAGGCGACGCGCGAGCACGGCTCGCGAGAACGGGTAGAACGCCTCGCAATCGACGGCGCACAGCGGCTCCAGGGTCCTGCAGTAGAAGAGCTGGACCAGGCCGCCGCCGAGGTCCGGCGCCTCCGCCGGCAACGAGCTCGCGTCGAGCTGCAGCAGGAGCTGCAGGGGCCTCTCGCAGTTCGGGCACGCCGGCCATTCGGATCCTTCGGGCAGCCAGGGCCGGCCGCCCATCTTGGAGGCCGGGCCTTCGGGATCTCCCTCCTCGACCGCGGGTCGGTAGCCGGCACGGAAGAGGGGCCGGAGCTTGTCGGCCAGGTCGCTGCTGGAGGAGGCCCGTCATGACCGAGATGTTAGGCGCGCGTCCCCGTCGAGCCAAGGTCATCGACCCGGGGCCCGCACCTGCGCTTCAGGGCCCCCCGATCACCTCGATCTCGGCGAAGCCCAGCGCGCCCGCGCCGCGATTGCGCGCGTCGAGGATGCGCACCTCGATCGTCGAGAGGCGGGTCCCCTCGGGGAGCTCCAGCGCGCTCTTGCGCATCGGGTCGGGGTGGAGCTCGAGCGGGAAGCGCTGCTGGCCGTCGAGGATCACCTCGGCGCGCGCCACCCGAGGCTCGGCCGCGTCCATCCGGCGACAGGCTGCGTGCGTGAAGAGGACTCGCCGGGCCTCGATCGGGCGACGGAGGGCGGCCTTCCACCAGGGCGCCGCGTCCCCGCCGGCGCAGCGCCAGGCCGTGGAGCAGGAGCCGTCCAGGGCCCGCCCCGGAGCCTGCTGGCCCTCCTGGGAGGAGGCCGTCACCTCGACGCCCTCCCCCCGGAGCCGGTTGCGCTCCGGATCGCGCGCGTAGCCCAGGACCTCCTCGGTGACGACCTCGCCGACCTCGGCCCGAAGGACGCCGCTCTCGATCGGGATCCGCTGCGGCTCGATCCCCGCCTCGGTCGCGGGCTCGAGGAAGTCGATGCGCGCCCGCACCTCGACCTCGCCCGGCTCGTCGAAGGAGAGGCGCGCCTCGAAGCGCTGCGGGAGGCCGTCGGTCTCCGGCAGGGCCTCGATCCGGGCCATGACCCGCTCCTCGCCGCCGTCGGCGCGCCGCGCGAGCCAGCTCACCCCGCCGATCGCCGGCATCTGGCCGCGCCGAGGGGCGAAGCGATCGGCGATCTCGTCCGAGAAGCCCGCGATCCACACCACCAGGGGATTGCGGCCGGTGGCGCGCAACAGGATCGGAGGATTGGGCTCCTCCATGGCGAAGGCCGGCACCTTGAAACGCGAGGCGCGGCCCGTGTCCGGCGCGGTCGCGCGGTTCAGGAAAAGCAGGGCCAGGCAGGTGTCCACCGCGCCCTCGCCGCCGGTCCAGTCGCCCTTCTCGCCCTGGACCTCGACCAGGTACTCCGCCCCGGACCAGTACCAGTTCACCCGACCCAGCACCTGGGCGCCGAGCAGGGCCCCCAGGCGCTCGACGCCGTAGATGAAGAAGTAGTGCCAGCGGGTCGCGCCGGGGTTCTCGGTCCAGGTCATGTTCTCGTCGAGCCACGCCAGGCCCTGCTCGACGGCCGTGTCGATCTCGCGGAGCTCCCGCCGGCCGAGGCGATCCTCCAGGGCCTCGCGCGCCGCGAGCAGCACCGTGAGACCCGCCGTGGTGGTCGAGCCCCGGGCGGCGGCGGCCTGCCGGTAGCCGAACCCCCGCGGCGCGGGCCGCCGACCGCGACCCGGGCCGGCCTCCTCCTTCGAAGCGCAGAGCAGGGCTCCCCGCACGAGCTTCTCCCAGGTCCGGGCCGGCACCTCGACCCCCCTCTTCGCGGCTGCGCGCAGGGCCAGCGCCGCGTACAGGGTGTTCGAGAGGTCGTCGGGCAGGCGGGCGCCGCCGGGGTAGAGGGGGTAGGCGTAGAGACCGCTGGCCCCCTGCCAGTCGACGAGCTCCTCGGTCGCGTCGCGCAGCTCGCCCGATGCGCCACCCTCCTCGAGGAAGCTCGACAGGGCCAGGATCTTGCAGCTCAAGCCGTAGGTGTGGTGCGCCGGCCCGGCGCGCACGAAGGCCATGCCGCGCCGCACCGCGGGGTGGTCGCGGCCCACGCCGGACTTCAGGAGGGTGTACACGGCCAGCGCGCTGAAGCCGACACCGTAGTGCGGCTCCCGGTCCCACGAGCCGTCGACCCGCTGGCGCTCCAGGAGCCAGGCCACGCCGCGGTCGATGGCCGCGTGGATGGCCTGCTGGCTCAGGGCCGAGGCGCGGCGCAGGCGGAACTTCCAGAGGCCCTCGCCGTTGGCCACCTTGACCAGGAGGTGGTTGGTGCCGGCCCTCAGGAAGAGCGAGGTGTCCGCCTCGCCGGCGTCCTCCGGGCGCGGCTCGGGGCGGTCCACGACGAGCTCCCCGTTGACCCACAGGCGCACCCCGTCGTCGGCCTCGACGCACAGGAGGTGCTCGGAATCCCCCTCCACCTCCACCCGCCGCCAGAGGTAGGCCACCTGGCGCCGCTCCCAGCCGGGCTCGGCCCCGGGGGGAGCGAGGATCTCGTCGAGGCGCACCTCCCCGACGTCCAGATCGAGGCCGTCGCCGGCCACATCGAGCGGCTGCCAGCGGATCTTGCGGCCCCCGCTCGAGAAGGCCGAGGAGAGGTCCGGCCCCGCCCCGCCCGCGACCAGGTCCTCGAGCGTCCGCTCCACCGGCTTGACGGTCGCGATCTCCCGCCCCCCTCCGGGGAAGGAGAAGGGGCCGATGGTGCGCCACGGCCCCCAGCGCTCGGCCAGCGGGCGCCAGTCGCGGGCGCTCCAGCGATCCACCAGCCGCCCGGGCAGGCTCGCGCTCCCCCGACCGGCGGCCTGCTCCTCCAGGAGCGCTCGCAGCGGCAGGATCAACCGCGGCTCAAAGTCGGGCAGGCAGGCGAGGGCGGCCGCGATCCGCCCGATGGCGAGCTCGCGCGGAGCGCCCTCCAGCCCGCCGGCCAGGAGAGCCTCCAGGGCCCGGCCCGCGTGGCACAGGGGATCGGGCGGAGGCCGGGTGGAGTAGCCCGCCTCGGTGGTCTTGCCGACGGTCCCCAGGCCGAAGGCCAGGCCGATGGGCGCGAGCAGCCGGTTGCTGGCCAGGTCCCGCGCGAGGATCCTGCCCGAGTTGAGCTGCTGCCAGCCCCAGCCGGTCTCCGCCAGGACCAGGACGCCGCCCTCCTCCATGAAGGCCCGGAGCTCCTCGATGCGGCGGGGGCCGAGACCTCCCGACCGCGGCCCGAGCAGGACGTCGGCGCCGCGCAGATCACCCTCCGCTCTGGCGCGCAGGCCCAGCTCGCCGACGGCCTCCGCCAGGCCGGCGTTGCCGGGGCAGAGGACCCGCGGGGAGCGCTTCCCCCCCGCCAGCCAGCGCACCGCGTTGCGCAGCAGCGTCCCCGTGTCCGCGGTCCGCAGGGAGCCCGCGCTCAGGTAGCCGTTGTGCCCGAAGACCAGCGCGCCCCCCCGGCCCGAGCGCGCGGCGGCCACCACCGGCACCCCGCCCCGGCCGGCCACCAGCACGAAGGCCTCCGGGCCGAAGGCGCAGACCTCGCCGGGAACGCCCGGCGCGGCGATCTCCTCCACGCCCTTCAGGATCTCCAGGGCCGGATCGCGCTCCCTCTGGGCGGTCCCCACCGGCGCAATCAGCAGGGCCGCCAGGGCCGCGAGGAGCGCGCGCGAGGAGCTGGAGGGCAACACTAGGGGCACACTTCGAACTCGATCGCGTCCGTGAGACCGGTGGTGCTGGGGCTCGCCGGATCCCGGTACCAGTGCTGGCCGTTTACCCGCACGCCGGGGGCGAGGCCCGGGTCGGCGCCGGCCTGCATCCAGGCGTTGAAGTCGAAGGCAAAGGACCCCGAGCAGTCGGCGGGCGGCGGGTTGCCGCCGGAGCTCTGGATCGGCGTCCGTCGAAAGGGGGGCTTCACGCACAGGAGGCCGCCCTGGAAGGGAAGGGCCGAGCGGCCGGCGAGGCCGTAGAAGAGGAGGCCGTTCTTGTTGTTGACGACCTGCGTCGCGCCGATCACGAAGGGGGCGGGGTCGGAGGCGCTGGGGTAGCCGGCGTAGCCGATGGCTGGCAGGCAGCCCTGAGAGTTGAGCTTGGCGGTGCAGTAGACGAGCGAGTGAGCGCAGAGGATCGGGTAGCCCTCGTAGCGCCACACCTCGCCCGAATCCTCGGCGAGGAAGATGCTCGCCGCCCCTCCCGGGCAGCAGGGCGCCAGGGTCACGCCCTCCTGGTTGTCGCCGGCCAGGGCGTACTCGCGCAGGAAGACGCCCTGGGCGTCGTACTCGACGATCGCATCGTAGCTGTCGTGGATGGCGTAGAGGACGGCGGTCGCGGGCTCGTAGTGGAGGCCGGAGAGGTCGCCGCGGCCGAGATGGGAGGCGAGGGCGCTCCCGGGCACGACGACGCCTCCCGGCTGGAGGTCGAAGCGGAAGATCCGCCCGTCGGACTGCAGCCCGGCCAGGAACAGGCCCTCCGCGAAGGTCAGGGCTTCGAGCCCCTCGTTGGAGGGGCCCGTCATCCAGGGCGTCAGGTCCCACTGCTCGCCGGTGAGCTGCCCGGTGGTGAGGTCGAACTCGAGCACCATGTCCGGCTGCTCGAGCCCCAGGTAGACCAGGCTGGAGCCCGGGTCGGCCACCGCCACCGCCTCCAGGTCGCCCCACAGCTGCCAGGTAGTCATCTGGCCCCCGTCCCGGTCCATGGCCGTCACCTGGCCGCCGTCGCCCACGATCACGAGCTCCTGGCGACCGGCGTGCCAAGCGGCGCCGCTCGGCTCGTAGCCCGGGGGGAGCTTGCCCGGCTGGCCCATCCCGCCGATCTCAACCCCCGGACCCGCCGGCCAGGACTGTGCCCATACGAGCGGGCCGAGCGCCGGGAGCGCCAGGGCCAGGAGGAGGCGGCCGGCGCGAGCGCGGGCATACCGTCGGGCGACCATGGAACCGATTGTGACACCCCCCCCGGAATCCGTCCATGCGGGGCGGCGGCGCGAATTCCGCGCCGGGGAGGTGGAACCGCGCGCCGGCGCACTAACATGCCCCGGCGGGGGGCCCCGAGGGCCCCCCCGCTCCACCATGTGCGGTTTCATCGGCATCCTGGGACCCGAGGGCGCGGACGTCGCCTTCGAGATCTACGAGAGCCTGGTGGCGGTCCAGCACCGCGGCCAGGACGCCGCCGGGATCGTGACCTTCACCGACGCCTTCCACGAGAAGAAGGGCCTGGGGCTGGTCCGCGACGTCTTCAACGAGCGCAACATGTCGCGCCTGCGAGGCAACCTGGGTTTGGGGCACGTGCGCTACCCGACCGTCGGCTCGGGGACCTACGACGACGTGCAGCCGTTCAAGACGGTCGTCCCCATGGGCGTGGCCATGGCCCACAACGGCAACGTCACCAACTTCGACCAGCTCAAGGACTGCTTCCGCAAGAACGGCATCTACCTGACCTCCAACTGCGACCTGGAGGCCATCCTGTACGTCTTCACCGGGGCGCTGGGCCGACGCCTGGTGCTGGGCGCGCCGCTCGACGGCGAGGACGTCTTCGCCGCCGTGCAGGAGGTGCACGCCAAGGTCCGCGGCGCCTACTCGGTGGTGACCCTGCTGCCGGACGTGGGGCTCCTGGCCTTCCGCGATCCCTACGGCATCAAACCCATCTGCATGGGGGAGAAGCAGACCCCCGAGGGGACCTGGTACGCCTGCGCCTCCGAGAGCGTCGAGCTCGACGTGTCGGGCTACCGCCGGATCCTGGACATCGGCCCGGGCGAGGCGGTCCTGATCGACCGCTCCGGTCAGGTCCGGCGGCGCAAGCTGTCGGACAAGCCCCACCGGCCGTGCATCTTCGAACTGGTGTACTTCGCCCGCCCCGACTCCATGCTCGACGACATCTCGGTCTACAAGACCCGCCGGCGCTTCGGGCGGGCCCTGGCGCAGCAGTGGGAGGACGAGGACGCGCCGCAGCCCGACACGGTCATCCCCATCCCCGACTCCTCGCGGGACGCGGCCATCTCCATGGCCCGCCACCTGGACGTGCCCTACCGCGAGGGCCTGGTCAAGAACCGCTACGTCGGGCGCACCTTCATCATGCCCAGCCAGGACTCCCGTCGGATGGGCGTGCGGCGCAAGCTCAACACCATCCCGCTGGAGTTCGAGGACAAGGCGGTCCTCCTGGTGGACGACTCCATCGTGCGCGGCAACACCTCCAAGCTCATCGTGCAGATGGCCCGCGACGCGGGGGCCCGCAAGGTGTACCTCGCCATCACCAGCCCGCCGCTGGTGGCCCCCTGTCCCTACGGGATCGACATGGCCACCAAGACCGAGTTCATCGCCGCCGACCGCACGGTCGAGGAGGTCAGCGCCGAGCTGGGCGCGGACTACCTGATGTACCTGGATCGGGGCCGCATGAACGAGTCGGGCCGCAAGGGCAACCACCGGATCGAGCACTTCTGCAACGCCTGCTTCACCGGCGAGTACCCCACCGGCGACGTCACCCGCGCGATCCTGGAAGCCATCGAGGGCGAGCGCCAGACGAGCCGGGGCGAGGCGCCCGCCGCCAGGTAATTCGACGGCCCCCTCCGACGCGCTCCGCAGATCCCCATCCATGCGCATCCTGATCACCTCTCCCGTCTTCCCGCCCGACCTGGGGGGACCCTCCGTGTACGTGCCCAGCCTGGCGGAGTTCCTGATCGAACGCGGCCACCAGGTGGGGGTGGTGGCCTTCTGCTCGGTTCCGGAGCCGCAGGGGAAGGGCTACCCGGTGATCGCCATCCCGCGCGGACCGCTGCCGGTGCGCTACCTGAAGGCCTTCTGGCGGGTCCTGCGCGAGGCCGGCGCCTACGACGTGGTCTACGTGCAGGAGCACCTGGCCCTGCTGCACGTCCTGGCCGCCCGCCTGCGCGGACGGCCGGCCGTGATCCGCATCATGGTGGACGGCTCGTGGGAGATCTCCCACCGCAAGGGCTGGATCGGCGGCGACGACATCGTCACCTACCAGGGCAAGGACTACGGCTGGAAGGTGTCCCTCACCCGCCGCCTGCAGCGCCTGTGGTGGGGGTGGTGCCACCGCCTGATCGCCTGCTCGGAGTTCCTGCGCCGGATCCCGATCGAGTCCTACGGCGTGCCCGAGGACAAGGTCCGGCGGATCTACAACGCCTACCACGGGCCGCGGCAGGAGGACGTCTCCCAGACGCCGGCCGAGGCCCGCGCGGCCCTGGAGCTCCCCGAGGGTCCCCGCTACCTCCTGAGCATCTGCCGCCTGATGGTCTGGAAGGGGATCGACGTGATCCTGCGCGCCCTGTGCGAGCTGCCCGAGGACGTGCACCTGCTGGTGGCCGGGGACGGCGACATGGAGGAGGCCTGGCCGAAGCTGGCCGAGGAGCTGGGCGTGGCCGGGCGCGTGCGCTTCCTGGGGAACGTCCCCTACGAGCGGATCCCCCTCACCATCCGCTCGGCCGAGCTCTTCGTCCTGGCCAGCGAGTACGAGGGCCTGAGCCACACCCTGCTGGAGGTCTCCGCCCTGGGCACCCCCATCGTGTGCACCTCGATCTGCGGCAATCCCGAGGTGGTCGAGGAGGGCGTGAACGGGCTCCTGGTGCCCGCGAAGAGCCCCCACGAGCTCGCGGACGCCATTTCCAAGCTGTTGTCGGACAAGGACTTGCAGCGTAAGTTCGTCCAGGCCGGGCTGGAGCGGATGGACCGCTTCGCCCGCTCGACCACCCTCTCCGAGGTCGAGCGAACCCTGGAGGAGGCCGCCGCCTCGCGGCGCCGCCGAGAGGGAGGATCATCGAGGTGAGCGCACGGATCATCGTCACCGGCGGAGCCGGCTTCATCGGTCGCAACCTGGTCGAGGCCCTCAACCAGCGCGGCGAGGAGAGCATCCTGGTCGTGGACTCCCTGGGGAGCGACGAGAAGTGGAAGAACCTCGTGGGCCTGACCTTCGAGGACTACATGGACCGGCGGCCCTTCCTCTCGCGGGTGCTCTCGCGCGAGCTCGAGCCGCCCCGGACCCTCATCCACCTGGGCGCCTGCAGCACCACCACCGAGGTCGACACCTCCTACCTGATGGAGAACAACTACCGCTACTCGCGCCTCCTGTGCGAGTGGTGCCTGGAGCGCGACATCCGCTTCGTCTACGCCTCCAGCGGAGCCACCTACGGCGACGGCTCGCTGGGCTACTCGGACGACGACGAACTCACGCCGAAGCTGCGCCCGCTCAACATGTACGGCTTCTCCAAGCACCTCTTCGACCTGTGGGCCCTGCGCAGCGGCCACCTGGGCGAGATCGCGGGCCTCAAGTACTTCAACGTCTACGGCCCCGGCGAGGCCCACAAGGGCGAGATGCGCTCGGTGGTCCACAAGGCCTTCGGCTGGATCCAGGAGGCCGGTCGCGTGGGGCTGTTCCGCTCCAACCACCCCGACTACGCCGACGGCGAGCAGAAGCGCGACTTCATCTACGTCAAGGACGCGGTGGCGGCGACGCTCTGGATGCACGATCACCCCGAGGTCGGCGGGCTCTACAACTGCGGCACCGGGCAGGCGCGCACCTGGGTGGACCTGGCCCGGGCCGTCTTCGCGGCCATGGATCTGGAGCCGCAGATCGACTTCGTGGACATGCCCGCGGAGCTGGCGAGCAAGTACCAGAACTTCACCCAGGCCGAGATGGCCAAGCTGCGCGAGGCCGGCTACGAGCAGCCCTTCACCTCCCTGGAGGAGGGGGTTCGGGACTACGTGCAGAGCCACCTCACGGGGGACCAGGGCTAGTGCACTGTCCCAGGAGTTCGTGCACATATCTCGCGTTCCTGGCGGCCCCTGGCGGCGTTGCAGCTCCTCCGAGTAGTGCCTGCGAATACGCGTCGTCGCTGCGCCTAGCCAGGAACCCCCAGGAACGCGATCTATGCACACGAATTCCTGGGACAGTACACTAGCGCCATGCCCGGCTCGCTGCCCTTCGAACCCCAGAAGCTGCGGGCGCTCGTCTTCGACGTGGACGGCACGCTCTACCGCCCCGGGCGGGTGAAGCGGGGCATGCTGAAGCGGCTGGTTCGGGCGCACCTCACCCAGCCCCGAGCCCTGCTGCGCACCCTGCGCGGCCTGCAGGCCTACCGGAAGACCCACGAGCGACTGCGCGGCCGGGAGGGGGAGGGGGGCGGGTTCCTGGGCGAGGTCCAGCTCTCCTGCGCGGCGGACCTCTCGGGGCTGGACCGCGAGCTCCTCGCCGGCCTGGTCGAGCGCTGGATGGAGCGCGAGCCCCTGGACCTCGTGGCCGCGGCGCGCCGACCGGGGCTGGTGAAGCTCCTGGAGCGGGCGCGCGAGCGGGGGCTCTCCCTGGGGGTCTACTCGGACTACCCGGCGCGCGCCAAGCTCGAGGCCCTGCAGGTGGCGCCCTTCTTCGAGGCGGTCGTCTGCGCCCAGGACCCGGAGGTGGGCAAGCTCAAGCCCGACCCGCGGGGGATCCGGCGGGCCCTGGCGCTGCTCGGGGCCGACCCCGAGGGGGCGCTCTACGTGGGGGACCGGGTGGGGATCGACGACGCGGCCGCGGCCCTGGCCAGGACCTCCTGCGCCATCCTGGTCGAGGGGGGGGCGGCCCCGGCGGCCGGCCTCGCCGTCGCGGTGAGGGGTTTCGGCGAGCTCTCGCGGCTCCTCTTCGGCTGAGGCGCACCGGGCGCCTACTGCGCGTCCCACCGCAGCGGTAGAATCCGGAGCCTCGACGCCCTGCGGGATCCCATCGGAGCTCGCGGGGCCCATCCAACCCCAGACAGGGGAGCGCGACGGTGTCCGGTCAAGCCAAGATCCCCCCCTTCCTCCAGCCCCACGACACCTTCGCCCGCCGGCACATCGGGCCGGACGAGGAGGACGTCCGGGAGATGCTCTCCACCCTGGGGCTCGACTCGCTCGAGGCGCTGGTGGAGGAGACCCTGCCGGCGGGAATCCGGATGCAGGGCGAGATCGAGGTCGGGCCGCCCCGCGGAGAGCGCGAGCTCCTGGCGGAGCTCCACCAGAGCGCGCGGCGGAACCGGGTCATGCGTTCCTACATCGGGATGGGCTACTCGGGCACGATCGTCCCGCCGGTGATCGCCCGCAACGTGCTGGAGAACCCCGGCTGGTACACCCAGTACACGCCCTACCAGGCGGAGATCTCCCAGGGACGGCTGGAGGCGCTGCTGGTCTTCCAGACCGCCATCGCCGAGCTCACCGGCCTCCCCATCGCCAACGCCTCCCTGCTGGACGAGGCCACCGCCGCGGCCGAGGCCATGACCATGTGCCTGCGGCTCGACAAGGGCGGGCGGGAGGCCTTCTTCGTCTCCGAGCGCTGCCATCCCCAGACGATCGCGGTGGTGGAGGCCCGCGCGAGGGCGCTGGGGATCGAGCTCCTGGTGGGGAGCCACGAGGAGCACGACTTCGCGGCGCAGCCGGTGGCCGGCGCCCTGGTGCAGTACCCCGCCACCGACGGCGAGATCCTCGACTACGCGCCCCTCACCGAGCGCGCCCACGCGGCCGGGGCCCTGGTGGTGGTGGCCGCGGACCTGCTCTCGCTGGCCCTCCTGCGCTCGCCGGGCGAGCTCGGCGCGGACGTCGCCGTGGGCTCGACCCAGCGCTTCGGCGTGCCCATGGGCTACGGCGGACCCCACGCCGCCTTCCTCGCGACCCGCGACGACAAGCGCTTCGCGCGCCAGATCCCCGGGCGCATCATCGGGGTCTCGAGGGACCGCCTGGGCAACCCGGCCCTGCGCATGGCGCTGCAGACCCGCGAGCAGCACATCCGGCGCGAGAAGGCCACCAGCAACATCTGCACCGCCCAGGTGCTGCTGGCCATCATGGCCGGGCTGTACGCGGCCTGGCACGGCCCCGAGGGCCTGGCGGAGATCGCCGGCAGGGTGCACGGCTCGGCGGCGCTGCTCGCCGAGGGCCTCTCGCGCCTGGGCCTGCGCGCGTCGCACCCGCTCTTCTTCGACAGCCTGCGGGTGGAGGTCGAGGACGCCGAGGCCGTGCTCGAGAGGGCGCGCCAGTCGGGCATCAACCTGCGCCCGCTCGACGCCGGCGCGGTGGGCGTGGCCCTGGACGAGACCGTCTCCGCGGAGGATCTGCGCGACCTCCTCGAGGTCTTCGGGGGAGCGGCCGGACGCGAGCTGGACCTCGCCGAGCTGGCCGAGAGCGCGCGGCTCGAGATCCCCGCCCCGCACGCGCGCGCCGGAGCCTGCCTCGAGCACGAGGTGTTCCGCCGGTACCACGGCGAGCACGAGATGGTCCGCTGGCTCCACCGCCTGGAGAGCCGCGACCTCTCGCTGACCACCTCGATGATCCCGCTGGGCTCCTGCACCATGAAGCTCACCGGGACCAGCGAGATGCTGCCGGTCTCCTGGCCCGAGTACGCCGAGCTGCACCCCTTCGCCCCCCTCGAGCAGGCGCAGGGCTACCGCGAGCTCTTCGATCGCCTGGAGGGGGCGCTGGCCGAGGCCACCGGCCTGCAAGCCGTCTCCCTGCAGCCCAACGCGGGCTCCCAGGGGGAACTCACCGGCCTGCTCGTGATCCGGGCCCGCCACGAGAGCCGCGGCGAGGGCCACCGGCGGGTGTGCCTGATCCCCACCTCGGCCCACGGGACCAACCCGGCCAGCGCGATCATGGCCGGCATGCGCGTCGTGACGGTGGCCTGCGACCGGGACGGGAACATCGACGTGGCCGACCTGCGGGAGCGGGCCGACGAGCACCGGGGCGAGCTGGCGGCCCTGATGGTGACCTACCCCTCGACCCACGGCGTCTTCGAGGAGGCCATCCGCGAGATCTGCGAGGTGGTGCACGAAGCCGGGGGTCTCGTCTATCTCGACGGCGCCAACCTGAACGCCCAGCTGGGCCTCACCCGGCCGGGCGACTACGGGGCCGACGTCTGCCACCTGAACCTGCACAAGACCTTCGCCATCCCCCACGGCGGCGGGGGACCGGGCATGGGGCCCATCGCGGTGACGAGCGAGCTGGCGCCCTTCCTGCCGGGACATCCCGTGATCGAGACCGGCGGCGAGCAGTCGCTGGGGTGCGTGGCGGCCGCGCCCTGGGGCAGCGCCGGCGTGCTGCCCATCTCCTGGGTGTACATGGCGCTGATGGGCAGCGAGGGGCTGCGGCGCGCCACCCAGGTGGCCATCCTCAACGCCAACTACATGGCCGCGCGCCTGGCGGAGCACTACCCGGTGCTCTACCGCGGAGCCCGCGGGCGGGTGGCGCACGAGTTCATCCTCGACCTGCGGCCCTTCGAGAAGAGCGCCCACATCAAGGGCGAGGACGTGGCCAAGCGCCTGATGGACTACGGCTTCCACGCCCCGACCATGTCCTTCCCGGTGGCCGGCACCCTCATGGTCGAGCCCACCGAGAGCGAGCCCCGGGCCGAGCTGGATCGCCTGTGCGACGCGCTCATCGCGATCCGCGGCGAGATCCGCTCGCTGGAGGAGGGCCGCTGGCCGGCCGAGGACAACCCCCTGGTGAACGCGCCCCACACGGCGGCCGAGGTGAGCGCCAGCGAGTGGAGCCACCCCTACACGCGCGAGGAGGCCGCCTTCCCCGCGCCCTGGGTGCGCGGGCACAAGTTCTGGCCCGCGGTGGCGCGGGTCGACAACGGCTGGGGCGACCGCAACCTGGTGACCTCCTGCCCGCCGGTCTCGGCCGAGGCCCCCGAGGGCGCGAAGAGGGGGCGCCCCGCGGCCACGGTCAGCTCCTGAGGGCGATGGACGGCTGGCGGTCGAGGCTCCGGCGCGATCCGATCGAGCCCCTGCTGGCCGCGGGCGACCCGGCCCTCGAGCACTTCGTGCGCCGCGACCTCCTGGGCGAGAAGGTGCCCCCCGCGCGCCGGCTGTGGGAGCTGCCCGAGCTTCTGCGGATCCTGCACCGGCAGCAGGCCGACGGCTCGTGGAAGTACCCCGGCAGGCAGTGCGGGCCGGCCGTCAAGTACTCGCTCTTCGAGACCTTCAAGCAGCTGCGCGTCCTGGTCGGCCAGTACGGCCTGCGCAAGAGCCACCCCGCCATGGCCGCCGCCGCGGAGCACGTGTTCTCCTGCCAGACCGAGGAGGGCGACATCCGGGGCATGCTGGCCAACCAGTACATGCCCTACTACGTCGGCATGCTGCTCCAGCTCCTGATCGAGGCGGGCTACGGGAAGGACCCGCGCGTGGAGCGCGGCATGCAGTGGCTGCTCTCGGCGCGGCAGGAGGACGGGGGCTGGGCGGCGGCCGTCCTGGCCAGCGGGCTCACGCGCGCCGATACCCACCGCCTGACGAGCGAGCACGCCGATCCGCTCCCGCTGGATCCCACGCAACCCTTCTCCCACAACATCACGGGCATGGTGCTGCGGGCCTTCGCCGCGCATCCGAGATACCGCCGCAGCGCGGCCGCGCGCAAGGCCGCGAGGCTCCTGGCGAGCCGCTTCTTCCAGCCCGACGCCTACGGCTCCTACCGGGACCCGGACTACTGGGTGCGCTTCCAGTACCCCTTCTGGTGGAACCACCTGATCGCGGCCCTGGACTCGATCTCGCGCATCGGCATCCCGCCCGACGAGGAGCACATGGCCCGCGGCCTGCGCTGGCTCTCCCGCCGCCAGCGCGCCGACGGCCTGTGGGATCCGGCCTACGGCAAGATGCGCCGCCCCCTCAATGCCAGCTCCCGGGCCCAGCGCTCCTGGATCGGGCTGGCCGCCTGCCGGGTGCTCGCGCGCTACGGGTGAGCCGAAGGGCGCCTGGGGGCTCGCGACCGCCTCCCGCGCGCTTCGAGCGCCGAACTTCCTTGCCGGGCCCCCGCCGCGCGCCTGCAATGGAGCTCAGGCTCGAGTACCCACTCCGTCCGGGGCTCTCGGGAGCCCGGGACGACATCCTCGCCGGCGGCCCGCCATGAAGCCCCGAGATTCGATCCTCCTCGCGCTCCCCGCCCTGGTCGTCGGACTGGGCGCGGGCTACTGGTTCGCCTCGCTCCTCGAGAGCTCGCCGGGGGTGGAGGCCTCCGCGCAGCCCGGCCTCGCGGGGCCCTCGTCGCCGGGAGCGAGGTCCGCCTCGGGCCCGGGCGCGTCGCGCCTCGCTCCCGTGGAGACCCACCGCGCCGCAGCCGAGGCGGCGGCCCCGTCGGCGGCGCCGCGCGCCTCGGAGGCGGAGATCGAGCGAGCGCTGGATGCGGTGCGCGCGCCGGACGTCGAGCGGGCGGACGGGACGGGGTCGATCACCGGC
Source organism: uncultured Planctomycetaceae bacterium (assembly GCA_964615935.1). Classification (GTDB taxonomy): domain Bacteria; phylum Planctomycetota; class UBA1135; order UBA1135; genus CAZTTG01. The sequence continues at coordinate 19,238 of CAZTTG010000007.1, forward strand.
GAGGTCATCGACGGGTCGGGGGCGCCGATCCCGGGCGCCGTCGTCATCGCCCACAGCGTGTCGCTGTTCTCATCGAGCGATCCGGCGGACGTCGGTGCGGGGCCGCCCGTCGAGCAGGGACTGGAGGAGTATCTCCGCGAGCGCGCCCGGACCTGGGCCGCGTCCCGCGGCAGCCGGCGGCGCGCCGTCACGGATCTGGCCGGACAGTTCGAGATCGAGGGCCTCCTCGAGGACGAGGGCTACTCGGTGGAGGCCTTCCTCGAGGACTACGTGATCGAGGCCGAAGGACCCTCCTACGGCGTGTCCCCCGGTCAGAGGGTCACCTTCCAGGCACTGGGCGTTCACGTGATCCCGGTCCAGCTCAGCCACGAGGACGGCCGGCAGCCGGCCGAGGGCGTCATCGGCGTGAAGCGCGGAGACAACGAGACCTTCTACCGGTGGTCGGCCGACGCGCCCGACCTGAGGCTGACCCCCGGACGCGTCGGGGTGAGGGGCTACGCCGGCCTGCGACAGGCGGAATCGTGGCGCGGCGGCGCGGACTCGACCCACGGCTCCGAGGAGAGCAGCGTGGACGTGGTGGATCAGGCGGGCGTGCCCCTCCCGCTCGTCCTGAAGCCCCGCTGCGGCATACGGGGGCGGGTGATCGACGACTTCGGGGCGGGCGGCGGCCGGGCCGTGGTGCGGCTCCTGCCGATGGCGGCCGGCGCAGCGCTCGACGAGAGCGCCCTGGCGGAGTCCGGGCAGCGCTCGTACGCGCGCGGCGACCGCTTCCACTTCCTGGACCTGGCTCCCGGCACCTACGCCATCGGCCTGGCGAACCGCAACGAGGCCCTGCTCGCGCATCGAATCGTCGAGGTCGGCGTGGTCGAGGTGGACCTCGTCGTTCCCGAGCCGGATCCCGATCAGCACCTCGTGGTGCGCACCTTCGGCCCCAGCGGCAACCCGGTCCAGGACGTGGACTTCCGCTGGAAGTACAGCCACCGGGGCGGCTCCAGCTCGGGTGGAATCAGCGGCCGTCGGGGCCGAGACGGCGTCTGGTGGCTGCAGCCGAAGAAGGCCTTCTTCGAGCCCTGGCCCGAGGAGACCGGCTACCAGCTGACCGTGGAGCACTCCGAGCTCGGCAATCGGGAGATCCAGCTCCAGGAGGGACAGCGCGAGGTGAGCGTCACCTTCGAGGAGCCCGCCTCCATCGTGGTGGTCGTGGCGGGCTACGCCGGCAGCAGATACGTGGGCCAGCTGCAGGTCCACCTCGCGCCCGCCGCCGGCGAGGACGATGGGCCGCCCTACTGGGCGATGAGCAGCCGCCGCGGAAGCGGTGAGGGGGCGTTCTCCGCGGACGGAGTCGCCCGCTTCGACGGGCTCGCGCCGGGGGGCTGGGAGGTTCACCTCCTGGTGAAGGTCGGGGAGTGGGAGACCCAGTCGGTCCAGTCGGTCGAGGTCCAGGTGCCATCCGGCGAGCGGACGGTCTCGATGAGCCTGCCCACGCTCTACGACCTGGTCGTGGTGGCGCCCGGGCTATCGGAGGACACCTGGCTGCACCTGCGCAAGAACGACGAGGATGCGGAGGCCTTCTCCTTCGCCTCCAGCCGCAGCGGATCGGTCGGCGCGGACGGCCGGGCGGTCTTCGAGAACCTCACCGCGGGTCAGTACACCCTCAACGCCAACGGCGTGCCCGAGCCGGTGGAGGTGACGGTCCCCTGCGGGGACGTGTACCTGGAAGCCCGCGAGCCGGACTGCCTGCGCGTCGCCAACGGGGACATGGAGGGCGCGCTCTACCAGGCCGGCCTGCGGGCCGGCGACCTGATCATCGGCGCGGACGGCGAGGAGTTCGCCAGCGCTTCGAGCGTCTGGGAGCTCTTCCAGGGCGAGGGCGAGGTGAACCTCATCGTCCTGCGCGGGGGCGAGCGCCTGGAGTTCACGATGAAGCGCTTCGCCATCGGCTCCGACTGGTGGGGGAAGCTCGGCGGCATGCTGACGCCGGCGACGCGGCCGTAGCGGGAGAGGGTCGGCAGCCCCCGGAGGTCGCCCTGCGCGCGAAGATCGCCGGCGATGCGCGCCCGTGACGACCGCGGGAAGGCTATGGTGCTCGCTCCTCGTATCCGGGCGGCCAGCCGACTTGCCGACCGCCTCCACGCCCCTCCACTCCACTCCGGGAGCCCGTACCGTGACTCGCCTCATCCACACCACCTGGATCCTCATCCTCTCCCTGCTCCTCTTCGGCTGCGGCGGCAGCGCGGGCGGCGCGGCCGGGGAATGGGAGCTGGACACCGCGGACTTCAAGAAGAAGCTCGAGCAGAGCATGGCCGAGCAGGCGGGGGGGGCCGGCGTCCCAGCCGGTCAGGAGGAGGCCATGAAGCAGATGGTGGACAACATGGTGAAGTCGATGGCCTGCACCATGGTGCTCTCGAGCGACGGCACCTGCACGATGAAGGGAGCGGCCGAGAACAGCGAGATGGACGAGTCCGGGAAGTGGAGCATGGAGGGCGATCGCGTGAAGCTGGACTGGGGCGGGAACGACCCCGGCTACGGGACGATCAAGGGCAACGCGATGACGGTAGGACATGACCCAGAAAGACGAGGCGGGCGCCGGGCCGAAGATGCCCGACCTCCTCTTCAAGCGTAGGTAGGCCCTCGCCGGGCCGCCTCGGGCCCCTCGCGGCCCCGGGGCCCACTCCCGGGAGTCGGAGGAGTTCCGTCATGACCACGATGGGGTTCGTCGGGAGACCAGCGGCCAGGGCTGGTCTCCTGGCTGCGCCGTCCTGACCGGCCTCCTCGTGGAGTCCGCCTCCTGGAGCGGCGAGGTCCGCCACCTCGACCCCTCCCGCTCGCTGAGCTCCGCCAGCCCTAGCGGCGAGTGACCAGCGCGTGGAGCGAGACGCTCATGGGGGGCACGCGCAGTGGGCCGGCGAGCTCTCCGGTCGGCGTCTCCAGGATGGCGACCTCGGTCGGCCCTCCCGGAGCGTTGTAGGCGCGCGCATGCGGGCCGGTGAGCAGCCAGCGCGTGCCCTCGCCGGCCAGATCGATGCCGGTGATCTCGAGGTCGAGCGAGACCTCCTGTGAAGTGGGGTTGACCACCGCCACGATCAGGCGGGTGCGCTCCTCGTTCAGAGCCGCGGCCACGTCCAGCGGCTCGGGCGCGCCGGTCACCTCGATCGGGATCGAGCCGAAGTGCCGGCGATAGAGCTTGAGCACGAGTCCGGTCGTGGCGAAGGCGGATTCGGTCTTGCTGGCCTTGATCGCCCCGATCACGTTGACCGTCTGGGCGTAGTTGGCCATGAAGTAGAGGTCGCTGTTGCGGAAGATCTCGTGCAGCCCCCGCGCGATGCCCAGGGCGTCCTTGAGGAAGTAGCGCGTGCCCAGCTCGCCAAAGAGGTGGGGGCCGTACCAGTAGTTGTACTCGTCCAGGGCGATGCGGACGTCGCGGCCGGCGAGAGCGCCGATCTCGGAGCGGTAGCGCCGGTGGGCGTCTGCTATCCGCTTGACGTGCTCGGCCGGCCAGGCGGCGTGCCCCAGGAGGCCGGGCCGCTCCTGGCAGTAGAAGTGCTCGCTGATCAGGTCCATGTGGTCGGCGCAGCGCTCGAGCATTAGCTCGTCCCAGCGGCCCACCGCGCCCACGGCCACGACCCGGATGTCGGGATCGACCGCGCGCATGGCGTCGACCACGCGGTTGTGCTTGGCGACGTACTCCTCGAGCGGCATGTGGCCGAGCTGCCAGCCGCCGTACATCTCGTTGCCGATGGCCCACCAGGTGACGCCGAAGGGCTCGGGGCGGCCGTTTCGAGCGCGCATCGCGCCCATGGGGGTGTCGGCGGCGCCGTTGCAGTACTCCACCTCTTCTGCACACATCTCCACGCTGCCCAGACCGGTGTTCACGGTCACGTAGGGCTCGGTCCCAATCAGCTCGCACAGGCGCAGGAACTCGTGCAGGCCCACGTCGTTGTGCTCGATGCCGGTCCAGGCTGGGTTCTTTCGCGGAGGTCGCCGGTCTCGCTCGCCGATGCCGTCTTTCCAGTCGTAGCCGCTGACGAAGTTGCCGCCCGGCCAGCGGTAGATGGGGGAGTCGAGCTCGCGCAGGAGCGCGAGGACGTCTGCGCGGAAGCCCTCGACGTTGTCGGCGGGCATCAGCGAGAGAGTGCCGATGCGGACCTCGCCCTCGCCATCGACGAGGATCTGAAGCCGTCCCGAATCGGTGCTGGCCCCCGCCGTGAAGGTGATCGGCACTCGCTGGAACTCGGCGGAGAGCGAGTCGATGACGGCGAAAGCCCGATCATCGACGTTCCCGCCCCATTCGAGGACGACCGTGACCGGGGCGGCCGATGGATCCCCGGCCACGACCATGTACCCCTCGTATCGAGCGTCGGCCACGAGCCCCAGCCCGTCATGCGAGAGCCAGACGCGCGAACCCGACGAGGCGCGCAGGACCGGGGTCTGCTCCCCTACGTAGGGCGACTCGCGATCCATCGTCAAGCCCTCGGCACCCATCACCGACCACGGCGAGCCCTCCTCGCCGGGCGCGTGGAAGAACTTGCGGTCCTCCAGCATCTCGGCCCAGATGCCGCCGTAGATGCAGCGGCCGAGGTGCTCGATGAACTGCCCGTACACGAAGGGATGGATGGGCTCGCGCTCGACCGAGGCGTCGATCGTGACCGCCGGGGAGAGCTCCCGGCTGGAGAGCAGCTCGAGCCTCAGGTCGTCGTACCACGCCTTGCCGGCGGCGAAGCCCCAGCCGCCGAAGAGGCAGTTGAGGTGGATCGCGTCGGTCGCCCCGGTGTCGAACTCGTAGGAGAGCTCGGTCCAGTCGTGGGTCCCGGTGAGGACGGGCGAGGCGGCGTCCCTCATGCCGTGCAGGTTGAAGAGCGCGCCGCGGCCGGTGGTCGCGACGAGATCCTCGGTCTTGATCCACCCGCTGAAGCGGTAGCGCGACCAGGGCCGCACGGCCACGATGGCGCCCCAGGAGACGTCGGCGCCACGGGTCGAGCTCAGCGCCGCGCAGCGAGAGCCGCTGCGGCCGAAGTCGGCGACGCTGGCGTGGCTCGCGCCGCCCCACTTGAAGACCCGCCAGCCAGCGGGCTCGCCCGCCTCCGTCGTCTCCTCGAAGGAGCGATTGGGAAGGGGGTCGTCTGCGGGGACCAAGCAGAGGAGGACAGCGCTGGCGAGTGCTTGCGGGATCATGGCTGCCGATCGGTTGCGGTCAGGTGTTCGATCATCCGCGCGAGGGCCTCCTCGCTCACCGGCCCGAAGCTGCCCTCGTGCAGCATCCCCACGTGGACCTCGGAGCGGTACAGCCCCTCGGGGGAGTAACCGGCGCCCTCGAAGACCCCGACCTGGCCGCGGTAGAGGTCCTGGTAGCGCCGCCGGACCTCCTCGGCCCGCCGGTCGAGCTCGTCGATCCGGTCCCGGCAGGCGTCGCGCAGCTCCCGGATCCTCGCCGCCGAGCCTCCCTGCTCCTCGAGGCCGCGAACCCTCGCCCGCATCTCCTCCTCCGCCGCCGCGGCCTCGGCCTTCAGCGCGGCGGTCTCCTCCTGTCCCCAGGGGGTGGGGACGGGGATGCCCGGCGAGAGGAGGTGCCTCCACTTCACCTTCTGCGGATCGAGCAGCGCGGTGATGTTCGGCTCGTGCGGCTCCGCTCCCGGCGGGAAGAACTCGTTGTAGGCGACCTCGGCGTCGAAGTACTCGTCGGCCAGGTTGCCGAAGGCGTGGCCGAACTCGTGCATGAAGACCTGCTCGCTGCGCTCGTCGTCCACCGTGGAGATGCAGTAGTCGTTGTAGATCCCGCCCCCGCCGTAGCGCTCCGAGTTGGCCAGCACGGCGACGATGTCGTAGGGAACCGCCCCGGCGATGTCCCGCAGGGCCCGGTTGTCGTCGATCAGGAGGTAACGCTCGAGGTCGAGGGCGTTGAAGGCGGCGTCCACCGCCGTGTTGCGGAAGATCCCCCTGCGCGGCTGGTCGACCCCGCTCTCGGAGGAGGGGAGGAAGACCGCGCGGATGCTGATCCTCGAGCGCAGGCGGCCGAAGGGCTCGTGGGTCAGGATCAGCGCGGCGTAGCGCTCCGCGTCGCGCCAGAACTTCTCCTCCTCCTCGGCGGTGTAGCCCTCGGCCAGGAGGGCGATGTCGGCCTGGGCGCGGGGGACGCCCTCGACCGCGATCTCCCTCACCCGCAGATCGCGGTGGGGCGCCTCTTGGATGACGTCGGCGCTCAGCGGGTCGATGTGCGCCTCGAAGAGCGTCACCAGGGCGTTGTGCTCGCCCCGACCCGCGATGGTGAGCTTCACCGGCTCGCGCGGGCAGGGCAGCAGCAGGGACTGGGGGAAGGTGCCCTTCAGGCCGGACTTGGCTTCCATGGTGGTGCGGTACTCGCCGAAGATCGTGGCGAAGCCGCGGGAGTAGAGCAGCCGATCCGCGTAGGGATCGCGGATCTCGAGGAAGTACATGCCCGAGCCGGTGTCGTCGATGAGTCGATGCGGGTTGCCGGCCCAGGGGCCCTCCAGGCGGAGCTGGTCGACGGAGAAGTCGAGGCTCCCGGCATCTCCGGTCTGGAAGAAGTCGATCCGCAGGGTCTGGTCGCGGAAGATCCGATCGAAAGGCGCGGGCTCCTGCGCGTGAATCCTCACCTCGTGGATGCCGCCCGACCAGTCCTCTTGCGACTGCATCACGAGGCGCAGGCCGCGCGCCTCTACGGGGGCGAAGCTCACCTCGTTGTAGCGGTCCTTCTCGACTCCAAAGGCGTCATCTGTGTCCACCGGCGCCCACTCGCCGTCCGACCCCAGATGGAGCAGGCGCCAGGAGGCCGGGGGCCGGCATCCGCCGATCCCCTCGTCGTCGAGCCAGTAGACCTCGACTCCGGACACGAGGGTGGGCTCGGCGAAGTCGAACTGGGCCCACTCCTCGCGGTCCTTCTGCGGCCACCAGTGCCAGAAGGGCACCGAGTGGTCGATGGAGCTCCGCGGCTCCATCTGGTCGCGCATGGCGTCCTTCCTGGGGCCGAAGGAGACCGTGAGCTTCGCGGTGTGGGCGATGGAGGGCCAGGGCAGGGGATGCGCGTGCTCCGCCTCGCGAGCCAGCCAGACGCTCATCTCGGTTCGAGCCCGATGGGCCCAGGCGTAATACGGGATGGCGGTGAAGCGCTGGGGCTCCAGGACCAGCGAGCGGCCGTCGTCGGACCACTTGACCGACTGCGCGGTGCCCTCGACGACCTGCACGCCGCCCAGGAACTCGCCTCGGAAGGAGGTCTCGAGCTCGGCCTCGTCGGGCAGCAGCAGGTTGCGCGCATGTCCGCTCGCGGTGTCGATCCCCTCCACGCAGTAAACGATCGGTCCCCGCTGCAGGGCGAGGCGGCCGAGGTCGTCCTCCACTCGCGGATCGGCGAGGACGCGGCGGATCGGCATGGGCAAGTTCAGGATCACCCGGTCGGATGCCTCCCAGCGTCGCTCGATGCGGATGAAGCCGTCCTTCGGCTCGCAAGGCAGCACGGCTCCGTTGAGCATCAGGGTAGGACCTTCGCCGCTCGGGCTCGCGAAGCGGTAGAGCCCGCTCGGCACGGCCTCCTCCCGCGCCCAGCCGGGGATGCGCAGCTTCAGTCCGAAGCTGCGCGGGCCGCCCGCCGGCTCCACGCGGATCTCGATCCGGCCGTCCCACGGATAGCGCGTCGTCTGGGTGATCCTCACGTCGCCCTCCGCGGTCCCCACGGTCGCGGTGCCGCCGACGTAGAGGTTGACGAAGACGTCGCCGCCCGAGTGTGCGTAGGCGTAGCCCGGGATGGAGGGCAGGAAGCGCACCGCGTTGGAGGGGCAGCAGGCGCAGCCGAACCACGCCGCCCGCTCCGCTCCCTGGAAGCTCTCCAGGCGGTTGGGATAGAAGAAGCGGTCGCCACGGAGCGAGATGCCGGAGAGACAGGCGTTGTAGATCACCCTCTCCAGGACGTCGAGGTAGCGCCCGTCGCCGTGCAGCAGGAACATCCGGTGGTTCCACATGGCGTTGGCGATCGAGGCGCAGGTCTCCGAGTAGGCGCTCGAGTTGGGCAGGCGGAAGGGCTCGCCGAAGCCCTCGTTGCCCCCGCTCGCGCCGATGCCGCCGGTGACGTAGAGCTTGGTGGAGGCCACGTCCTCCCAGATCCGGCCGATGGCGTCGACGTAGCCCCGGTCCCCGGTCAGGGCGGCGATGTCGGCCATGCCGGAGTACAGGTAGGCCGCGCGCACGGAGTGGCCCACGGCCTCCTCCTGCTCGACGACCGGGACGTGGTCCTGGCTGTAGCGGCCGTAGAGCCGGTGCCCCTCGGGTCGGCCCCGTTCGTCGAGGAAGAAGCGGGCCAGGTCGAGGTAGCGCTGCTCGCCGGTCAATCGGTAGAGCTTGCCCAGGGCGATCTCGATCTCCTGGTGGCCGGGCGGGTTGCGCCGGCCGTCCGGACCGAAGACGCGGTCGAGCAGCCCGACGTTCTTGATCATCACGTCGAGCCACTGGCGCTTGTCGGTGGCAAGGAAGTAGGCGATGGCCCCCTCGATCATGTGACCCGAGCAGTAGAGCTCGTGCCCGTGCTCGATGTTCGACCAGCGCTCCTCCCCGCCGGGCGGCAGCTTGTCCGGGGTCTGGGCGGTGCGCGCCGTGTAGAGATACCCGTCCTCCTCCTGCGCGGCGGCGATCAGCTCGATGATCCCGTCCGCGCGCGCCTCCAGCTTCGGATCGGGGTGGATCGCCAGGGAGTAGGCCACTCCCTCGAGCACCTTGGCCAGGTCGGAGTCGTTGAAGTAGAGGCCCTGGTGCTCGCCCTCCCTCACGCCGCCGGCCACGGCGAAGTTCTCGATGCGCCCGGTCTCCTCGCACTTGTCGAGGGCGAAGGGGATGCTCACCTCCCGGTTGGTGCGCAGGCGGGGCAGCCAGAAGGCGTCGTCGAAGGCCACGGCGGTGAAGGGCACCGGCTGGATGGGGTAGTCCCCGGGGGCCGCACCGCCCTCCTGCGCGGGTGCGGCGAGGGCGAACAAGAGGGCGATGGTCGGCCTCATGGGGCTCACTCCGTTCTCCGGCCCTATCTCGCGGGCGCGGCGATCACCAGATCCGCCACTCGTGGATCCCGCCGGCCCAGCCCTCCTGCGACTGGATCTCCAGGCGGACGCGGCGGGACCGGACCGTCTCGAAGACCACCCGGTTGTGGCGGTCCTTCTCCACGCCGTAGCTCTCCTCGGTCCAGACCGGCTTCCACTCGTCGCCGACCTGGTAGAGGACCTTCCAGGAGGCCGGCAGCCGGCACTCCCCGCGGCCGGTGTCGTCGAACCAGTAGACCTCGCAGGTGGAGACCTCCTGCATCTCGCCGAAGTCGTACTCGATCCACTCGACCGTGCCCTTGTGCGGCCACCAGTGGAAGAAGGGCACGTCGTGGTCGATCGAGCTCTTCGGCTCGAGCTGGTCCTGGACCGCGCCGGGGTTCTTGCCGAAGGAGGCGCTCACCGTCGCCTCCGAGGCCAGGGTCGGCAGGCCGACCGGCGAGACCGCGCCCTCCTCTCGCGCCAGCCACACCTGCATCTCGCCGCGGCCGCGGTGGGCCCAGGCGTAGTAGGGGATGGCGGTGAAGGGGACGCCCTCCTCGGTGAGCACCTCTCGGTTTTCGTCGAGGCGGTAGGCGGCGGCCTCGCCCTCGATCACCTGCACGCCGCCGAGGAGGTCCTCGTGGAAGGAGGTCTCGAGCTCGGCGTCGTCCGGAAGGAGCAGGTTGCGGACGTGCTTGCCCTCCACGTCGGGCCATTCGACGCAGTACACGATCGGCCCGCGCTGCAGGGCGACCCTGCCGCGGTCGGCATCGACCTCCTCGTGGGCCAGGATGCGGCGCACCGGCATGGGGAGGTGCAGGCTCAGACGGTCGCCGGCCTTCCAGATGCGGTTGATGCGCACGTAGCCGCCCCCGATGGCGAGCGGCACAGCCTCGCCGTTCAGCTCCAGTGTCGGCTCTTCGGCGTGGGCCTCCGCGAACTGGTACAGACCGCTGGCGATGGGCGCATTGCGGGCCCAGCCGGGGATGCGCAGGTTCAGGCCGAAGGAGTACCCCTCCTCAGGCGGTGTGACGAGGATGTCGACCCGCCCATCCCACGGATAGCGCGTCTCCTGGACGAGCTTCACCGTCCCGGAGGTGAGCTCGATCTCCGCCTCGCTGCCGGCGTAGAGGTTGACGTAGATCTCATCCCCGAGGACGAGCCACTGCGTGGGGCCATCGCCCCCGTCGGGGTCGCCCGGTGTGGACAGCTCGTACTGCAACACTACATAGGCGTAGCCCGCTACCGAGGCGATGAAGCGCGTGACGTTTCCCGTGCAGCAGGCGCAGTGGAACCACGGCGTGCGCTCGTGCTGGCCCACCGACTCCAGCGGATTGGGATAGAAGAAGCGGTCCCCCTCCAGCGATATCCCCGAGAGCAGCCCGTTGTACAGCGTGCGCTCCAGCACGTCGAAGTACATACCCTCGCCGTGCAGCAGGAACATCTGGTGGTTCCAGTACGCGTTGCCGATGGCGGCGCAGGTCTCGTTGTACGCGCTCATGTTGGGCAGCTCGTACTCCGGCCCGAAGGCCTCGCCCGAGCCGGTGGCCCCGATGCCGCCGGTGATGTAGAGATTGCGGCCAGCGACGTTCTCCCAGATGCGGTCCACAGCGCGCAGGTAGCCCTCGTCGCCGAGGAGAGCGGCCACCTCGGCCATGCCGGCGTACATGTAGGAGGCCCGCACCGCGTGGCCCACGGCCTCGGCCTGCTCCACCACCGGCATGTGGTCCTGGTTGTAGGGCCCGCCCAGCGTCCGCCCGTCCAGCGCCTTCCCGCGCACGTCGAGCAGGAAGCGGGCCAACTCCAGCCAGCGCTGCTCGCCGGTGACGCGGAAGAGCTTCACCAGGCCCATCTCGATGACCTGGTGGCCGGGCGGCGCGCGAAGGCCCTCCTCGTGGAAGTCGCGCTCGACAAGCTCGGCGAAGCGCAGGGCCACTTCCAGGAGCGAGCGTTTGCCCGTGGCCTGGTAGTGCGCTGCGGCCGCCTCGAAGAGGTGGCCGGCGTTGTAGAGCTCGTGGCTGCGCGTGACGTTGACCCAGCGCTCGTCGCCGAACCAGTTGCGCAGGCGCTCGCAGCCGTTGGTGCGGGCCGTGTAGAGATACCCGTCCTCCTCCTGGGCCGCGGCGATCAGGGCGATGAGCTCGTCGAGGTAGCTCTCCAGCTCCGGATCGGGATCGAGCATCAGCGCGTAGGAGGCGCCCTCGATGGTCTTGTAGACGTCGGTGTCGTCGAAGGGGTAGCCTCCGCGGTGCTCGCCCTGCTTGGATCCGGCGGCGATGGCGAAGTTGTCCATCCGCCCCTCCTCCTCGCAGCGCCGGAAGACGTGGGGGATGGTGACCTTGCGGTTGGTCTCCAGGCGCGGAGCCCAGAAGGCGTCGGTGAAGCGGACGTCGGTGAAGGGCACCGGCTCGATCGAGTATTCGACCTCGCCTTCCGGGGTGTTGATGCAGCTCGCGAGCATCGGGACGAGCAGGCTGAGGGCCAGGTGGCTTGAGCGGTTCATCGATCCGTCCTCCTCGCCCCGGGGGCGAAGGCGATCAGAAGGGATTCTCGGTGGGGTAGGGCAGCCCCGCCGGCCGAGGCCAGGAGACGTCCTCCACGCCCAGCATCCGCATTGCGTCGAAGAGCGCCCGCCCCGAGTGCTCGAAGGTCACCGCGGTGTGGTGCGGGAAGCGCTTCTCCAGGAGCGCGTGGCGGTAGAAGCGCGCCATCTGCGAGATGGCGAAGATCCCGATGCCGCCGAAGGAGCGGGTGGGCATGTCCAGGACCTCGCCCTCGGCCACGTAGGCCTTCAGGTGGGCGTCGCCGGTGGACTGCAGGCGGTACACCGTCACCGGACCGGGTCGGATGCGCCCCTCCAGCGTGCCGCGGGTGATGTCCGGCTCTTGGTCGGGCTCCATCAGCCGGTGCATGATGAGCTGGTACTTCATCTGCCCGTCGACTAGGCAAGCCCCGGGCGTGTTCCCGCAGTGGAAGCCCATGAAGAGGTCGCCGAGCCCGTAGCCGCCGGGCAGTCCCCCCGACTCCTCCACCAGGTCCGCCGGCACGGTGTTGTTGAGGTCCAGAATGGTCACCGGCTTACAGGTAACGCAGGAGCCCATGTACTCGCTCAGCGCGCCGTAGATGTCCACCTCGCAGGCCACCGGGATGCCGCGGGCGGCCAGCCGCGAGTTGACGAAGCAGGGAACCGCGCCGAAGTACTTCTCGTAGGTCGGCCAGCACTTGTTGGCGAAGACGGCGAAGCGGGACGCGCCGAGGTTCTCCTCGCGGAATGTGGTGAGCGTCACCTCCAGGCGCGCCAGGTACTCGAGCAGGTCGGGGTAGGTGTTGCCGGGGCCCAGCTCCTCGGCCATCTCGGCCGCCACCGCGGGCACGTCGGCGTGCCCCTCGGTCGCCTTGAAGGCGTCGTAGAGGTCCAGCTCGGAGTTCTCCATGACCTCCACGCCGAGGTCGTAGAGCGGCTTGATGGGCGCGTTGCAGGCCACGAAGTCGTGGGGCCTCGGCCCGAAGGTGATGATCTTGAGGTGGCGCAGACCGACCACCGCGCGCGCGACCGGCAGGAACTCTCCGATGCGGCAGGCCAGCTCCTGCGCGCCGGCCACCGGTCGCTCGGAGAGGTGCACGCGCAGCCCGCGCATCCCGACGTTGTAGCAGGCGCTCAACAGCCCGCAGTAGGCGTCGCCACGGCCTCCCATCAGGCTCGAGCCGGACTCCTCGGCAGCGGCGCAGAGCATGACCGGCCCGTCGAAGCGTTGAGCCAGCATGGAGGTCGGCCCCTCGGGTCCGAAATTGCCGAGGAACAGCACCAGGGCGTCGGCGCCCGCGCGCCGCGCCTCCTCCAGCGCGGCGAGCGCGTCCTTCTCGCTCTCCACGACCGTCTCGAGCTCGGCGAGCGGCAGATCGCGGTCCCGACAGGCCTGGGCGAGTCGCTGGCGCCGCTCGCGCGAGAGCTCGACCGGGAAGCAGTCGCGGCTGACCGCGACCAGGCCGATCTTCACCTCGGGGACGTTGTTCATGATCGACCCTCTCCCTGCCCGTAGTAGGCCTCGCCGCCGTGCTTGCGGCGGAAGTGCTTCTCGGAGAGCCACGGCTCGAGGGGCTGGATCCCGCCGTCGATGGCGAGCGTCAGCCAGGCGATCCGGGCCAGCTCCTCCAGCATGACGCAGTGCTCGACCGCCTTCTCCGCGCTCGGACCCCAGGCGAAGGGACCGTGACGCACGGCCAGGACCATGGGCGTCTGCAGCGGATCGAGCTCGCGGAAGCGCTCGACGATCAGCTCCCCGGTGGTGAGCTCGTAGTCCCCGGCCGCCTCCTCCGCGCTCATGAGGCGCGTGCAGGGGATCTCGCCCGGCGCCAGGTCGGCGTGGGTGGTGCCCAGGATGGGGATCGGCCGGCAGGCCTGGGCCCAGGCTGTGGCATGGGTGGAGTGGGTGTGCGCGATGCCGCCGATCCCGGCGAATTCCCGGTACAGAACCGCATGCGTGGGCGTGTCCGAGGAGGGGCGCCGGCGACCGTCCACCACCGCGCCCTCGAGGTCGACGACCACCATGTCCTCGACCTTCAGGTCCGAGAAGACAACGCCCGAGGGCTTGATAGCGAAGACGCCTCGCTCGCGGTCGACCGCGCTGGCGTTCCCGAAGGTGTAGAGGACCACCCCCCGCTCGGGCAGCTCCAGGTTGCAGCGCCAGGCCGCCTCGCGGAGCTCCTCGAAGCGCTCGGCGCTCATCGCTCCCGCACCGTGAAGCGCCCGTCGACGAAGCCGCCGAGCTCAAGGTAGCGCCGGTAGAGCGCTTCGTATCGAGCGGCCGCCTCGGGATCGGGCCGGTACTCCGTCTCGAAGCCGCTTCCCATGGCGTCCCGACTCTTCTCGATGGTGGGGTGGATGCCCGCCGCGGTCGCCGCCGCCATGGCGCTGCCCAGGGCGCAGGCCTGCTCGGAGCGAGCCACCGCGATGGGCATGTTCAGCACGTCGGCGACGATCTGCATCACGAGCGGCGACTTCCTGGGGATGCCGCCCAGCGCGATCACCCCCTCGATCGGGACGCCCTCCTCGCGGAAGCGCTCGACCAGCGCGCGCGAGCCGTAGGCGGTGGCCTCCACCAGGGCGCGGAAGACGCGCGGGGCGTCGGAGCCCAGGCTCAGGCCGCCGATCGCTCCCTTCAGCGCCTGGTCCGCGTCCGGCGTGCGCCGGCCGTTCAGCCAGTCGAGCGCCACGATCCCGTCGGGGTCGATCGGGAGCCTTGCCGCCGCCTCGGAGAGGGCCGGGAGGATGCGATCGACCGCCTGGCCCCGCTCCGCCTCCGAGAGGCCCTCGAGGCATCGCTCCAGCGGCCAGGCCAGGAGGTCGCGGAACCACGCGTACACGTCGCCGAAGGCCGATTGCCCCGCCTCCATGCCCACCATGCCGGGCACGATCGATCCGTCCACCTGCCCGCAGATCCCGCGGATCTGCCGGTCGCCGATCTCCTCGGTGGGGGCGATCAGCATGTCGCAGGTGGAGGTCCCCATGACCCGGCTCAGCACGTAGGGCCGGATCTCGCCGCCCAGCGCGCCGAGGTGCGCGTCGAAGGCGCCTGCGCCCACGACCACCTCGGTGCTCAGTCCGAGGCGTGCGGCCCACTCGCCCGTGAGCGTGCCGGCGGGCACGTCCACGGTCCAGGTCTCGCGGTACAGCCGCTCGCGCAGGCCGGCTAGCAGCGGGTCCACCGCGCTCAGGAACTCGTCGGAGGGCAGGCCGCCGAAAGAGGCGTGCCACATCGCCTTGTGGCCCGCCGCGCAGCGGCTGCGCTTGAGGGCGAGCGGGTCGGTGCTCCCGGTCAGGAGCGCCGGCATCCAGTCGCAGTGCTCGACCCAGGAGAAGGCCGCCTCCCGCACGGCGGGGTCGGCGCGCAGCACGTGCAGGATCTTGGACCAGAACCACTCCGAGGAGTACACCCCGCCGGAGTAGCGCGTGAAGTCCTCCCCGCCCCAGCGGCGCGCCGCGCGGTTGATCTCCTCGGCCTCGCCCACCGCGGTGTGGTCCTTCCACAGGACGAACATCGCGTCGGGGTTCTCCTCGAAGCCGTCGCTCAGGGCCAGCGGAGCGCCCCGGCGGTCCACCGGCGCCGGCGTCGAGCCGGTGGTGTCGATGGAGATGCCCCGGATGCGCTCCGCCGTTCCTGCCGGCGCGGCGGCGACCGCCTCCTTCACCGTGGCCTCGAGCGCCTCGAGGTAGTCGAGGGGGTGCTGGCGGAAGCGGTTGGCGGCGGCGTCGCAGTATCGCCCCTCCTTCCACCGGGGGTACTCGCGCACGGCGGTGGAGATCTCGCCTCCGTCGGCCGCGTCGAAGACGACGGTGCGCACCGAATCGGTCCCGAAGTCGATGCCGATGACCAGTCCATTCGCGCTCACGGCACCTCCTCCGCCTTCTCGGCGATGGTCCGGATCGCTACCATTGAGGACGCCCTCGTGTACGCGAACGAGAATAGCGAGAGTCAGCCTGCCGAGAAAGCTGAAACCCCGCTGCAGGGGGGCGAGGAGGCGACGGCCATGAGCTTCGGCGTGATCTTCGACATGGACGGGGTGATGGTCCTGACCGAGGAGGCCCACTGGCAGAGCTGGCAGCGGGTCGCCGCCGACCGCGGCGACGAGCTGAGCTACGAGTCCTTCGCGTCCAGCTTCGGCCAGGTCAACGCGGACTGCATCCCGCTCATGTTCGGCTCCGGTTTGAGCGCCGAGGAGATCGTCCGCATCGGCGACGACAAGGAGCGCGCCTTCCGCGAGATCATCGCCGAGGACCTGCCGCTGGCCCCCGGGCTGATCGAGCTGCTCGCGGATCTGCGGGCGGCCGGGGCGCTGCTGGCGGTGGGCTCCTCCGCGCCTCCCGAGAACGTGGACCTGGTTCTCGACGCGGGCGGCCTGCGCGAGCACTTCGCCGCCGCGGTCGATGCGACGCAGGTCAGCCGGGGCAAGCCCGCCCCGGACGTCTTCCTGCGAGCCGCCGAGCTCCTGGGGATCGCCCCCGAGCTCTGCGCCGTCATCGAGGACGCGCCCTCGGGCATCGCCGCCGCCCGCGCCGCGGGCATGAAGGCGGTCGGCGTGGAGACGACCCACGCCGCGGAGGCCCTACAGGAGGCCGGCGCCGACGCCGTGGTCGCCGACGTCGCGAGCCTGGGGGCGGCTCTCCTGCTGGAGCTCCTGGAGAAGCCCGTGACCTGAGGCCGGCGGCGAGCCCGCTCAGCCCTCGAAGATTTCCTGCGCGCGGCGCTGCATCCAGGCGAACCGCTCGTAGCCCACGTCGGGCGGCACGGAGTGGTCCGAGTGCAGTATGTATCCCCCTTCCCGGGCCAGGGGGATCTTGCGGGCGAGCTCGGCCTCCAGGGCATCGCGGGGCCCGGCCATGGCCCGGGCGTCGATGTTGCCGTAGAAGGCCAGGCGGGGGCCGAGCCGCCGACGCAGCTCCACGGCGTCCATGCTGGCCTTGACCTCGAGGGGGTTGAGGACCTGAACCCCCACATCGAGGAAGCGCTCCAGATAGGCCTCGATCCGGCCGTCGGAGTGCACCCAGAAGTCGATCCCCAGCTCGCGGAGGGCGGAGCCGAGGCGCCCGAAGGAGGGGCCGAAGACCGCGTCCCAGGTGCGCGGCGAGAAGAGCGGACCCGCGGTGCTGCCGAGGTCCTCCGCCAGCAGCAGGCCGTCGGGCCTCGCGCCGAGCGCCGCGCAGCGCCGGACGATCTCGACCACCAGGTCGACGTGCGCCGAGGCCATCTCCTGCACCCACTCCGGATCGAGGATGAGGTCCACCAGAAGCGCCTCCATTCCCCGCATGCGCCACAGGGCCTCCCACGGCCCGTAGACCATGGCGAGCACGTAGCGGCCCGTCGCGGCCAGACGCCGATGCTTCGCGACCGCCTCCTCCCAGGTGGGGTAGGGATCGAAGTGGGCGAAGTAGGAGGCGTCGTCCCACCGCGCCGGCCCGGCCGGGTCGAGGGCGAGCCGCGGCCGGAAGACCCGCTCCCACGCCTTCCGGTCCTCCAGCGGGTGGGCGCGAAAGTCGACCGTCCCCTCCGCGCACTCGATCTTGCGCATCTCGTAGCCGTAGCGATCCCGGAAGGTGATGAAGCCGCCCGCCCGCACGAGCACCCGCATCTCGAAGCGCGGCGAGGCGTCGATGTAGGCCATCTCGATGTCGAAGCCGAAGTGATCCGCGACCGGGGCATCCTCGGGCATCCCCTCGCGCCGCCAGCGCTCCACCGTCTGGGTCCAGGGCGAATCATTGCGCGGCAGCCGATCCGGCGGCTCGAAGCCCAGGGCGGCCCGGACGCGCTCGCGGGAGCCCATCGAGTTCACCTTTCACCTCCCCAACCCTCTCCCGTGGCCAGGACCCGCCGGGGGATGTCCGCGACCCTTCGGCCAGCCGGATGGAAGAGGAGCGCCGGATCGATCGGCACCGGAGTGGGGAGGTTCTCTTCGAGAGCCCGAGTCATGAGGCGGGCGAAGGCTCTCCTCGGAGGATACGGCGCAATGTAGTGCAATGGACCTCGCGGCAGGTCATGATCCCCCGCCGCGCCTCGCTCGCGAGCTCCCCCGGCCAGATGGCTCCCCCGCTCAGTCTCCTTCTCCTCGGGGCTCTCGCCCTCCAGGGTGCCGGTCCGCCGCATCCGGTGCGGGCCCCGCTGCGGATCGTCGCCTTCGGGGATTCGACCACCGCGCCGCGCAGCACCGTGGAGAGCGTGTACGCGGACCGCCTTCCGACCCTTCTCGCGGAGTCCGGCATCGAGGCCGAGGTGGTGAACGCCGGCCGGGGCGGCTCGCATACCGGGCATCTCGCCGACCATGCGCGTTTCCGCATTCCCCACGCCCTCGACCGGCTGGGCGTTGACGTGCGCGCCGCGCGCCCCGACCTCGTCGTGGTGCAGTTCGGGATCAACGACTCGTGGGTGGACGGAGGCGGGCAGGAGGGCGACTCGAGAATCCCGTGAGCTGACTTCGCCCGCAATCTGGAGGACATCATCGCCACTCTCCAGGGGGACGGAGCCGCGGTGATCGCGATGACCCCCAATCCCCTCGGTCCGCGCTTCGAGGAGTGGCGGCACGCGCGACTGGCGGCCTACGCGAGGGCCGTGCGCGAGGTGGCGAAGGCGCGGGAGGCTCCGCTGGTGGATGTCTGGGAGATGATGGAGCGCCTGGCGTCTCAGCCCGGCAGCGACATCGGCGAGCTCCTGCTCGACGGGATGCACCCCAACGACGCCGGCCACCAGCGGGTCGCGGCCGGCTTGGCGCGGGAGATCGCCCGCCTCGAGAGCGCCGGCCATCTGTCTCGGCGCGAGCCCCGCTTCGAGGAGCTGGATCTCTTCGTCAGCGGGGAGATGGGGGTCGCCCAGTATCGCATCCCAGCCCTGGCGGCAACCGGCCAGGGCACCCTGCTGGCCGTGTGCGATGCCCGCGTGGATCGAGCCGGCGACGCCCCGAACGACATCGACCTGCACATGCGGCGCAGCACGGATGGCGGGCGGAGCTGGTCCGAAGCCACGCCCATCGTCGACTACCCCGGAACGCGCGCGGCGGCCGATCCCTCCCTGACCGTGGACCGCCAGACTGGAGCCGTGTGGCTGTCGTACGTTTTCGCCGAGGAGGAGGTCGGCCTCGCGGGAGGTCGGAACGAGCCCGGCTTCGGCGGTGACACCTTCCACATCCGGCTTCACTGCAGCGACGACGAGGGCCTCGAGTGGTCGGAGCCCATCGACGTCACCAGGCGGGTGAAGGACCCCTCGTGGCTCGCCACCTGGAACGCGCCGGGCAAGGGCATCCAGCTCCGCGACGGCCGGCTCCTGATCGGCGTCAGCGCAATGACGGCCGAGCGAGAACACCAGACCCACCTGCTCTGGAGCGATGACCACGGGGTGAGCTGGCACTGCGGCGCGGCGGCCGGGCACGGCACCAACGAGAGCCAGGCGGTGGAGCTCGCCGGGGGGGAGATCCTGCTCAGCATGCGCCGAAATGGAGCGCGCGATCGTCTGCTGGCGCGCTCCGGTGACGGCGGTCGCACATGGAGCGAGGCGAGGCCCCATTCCGAGCTCACCGGTGCCGCCGGCCGCCAGGGCTGCCTGCATCGCCTCCACCGCGAGGGCGATCCCGCGGGATCCAGCATCCTGGTGCACTCCTATCCGGGCCGCCCCGGCGCGCGGGCAGACATGAGCCTCTTCCTCAGCTTCGACGAGGGTCGGAGCTGGCCTGTCAGGCGACGGGTCAATGACGGCTACGCGGCATACTCCTGCCTGGCCACTCTCCCCGACGGCGATGTGGGTCTCCTCTACGAATGCAGCATCGACGCTGACGGGCGATCCGCGCAAGACCGCCGCGAGGGCACCCAGACGATTCGCTTCGCCCGCTTCGACCTGGACTGGCTCCTGACGCCGGACTCGTAGCTTCCTCATTCGCGCAGGTGCCTCCCGGATCGCGCGCGGGCCGAGCGACCGGTCCCGGAGATGACTATCGCCGATCACCGTGGCCCTCAGCGGGTGTGGATCAGCGCGACCTCGCTCAGGCCGCGCGAGCCGGGATACTTCGCTCCGGGCTCGGCCTCGAGGATCGCGATCTCGAGCCGGCGGACGCGCCGGCGCTTGCCCAGCTCGACGATCGCCGGCCTTCGGGGATCGGAATCCAGCTCCACCTCGATGGGCGCGTCCCCGTCCAGGACGAGCTCGACCCGGCGGATCCGATCGAGCTCCCGAGCCCGGAGGTGGCTGCTGCCGGCCGCGCCCAGGACCACTGCATCGGCGCGCACCCCGCTGCGCAGCTCGATGGCGAGGCGGGGCGCGGCGTCCTCGGCGGCGCACAGCCAGGCCGTGGACTCCAGCCCGTCGATGGCGTTGCCCGCCGCCCAGCCCGAGCCCCAGGTGCTGCTGGCCGAAGCGGTGGCTCCCCGACCGAGCAGGAGGTTGGCCGAGCGCAGCTTCGCGGCGGCGTCCATCCACGCCTCCCGCGCGGACTCCACCGCGACCTCGAAGCCGCGGGCCTCGAGCGCCACCACATCCTCGGGCTGGTCGAGCTCGGCTTCCGGCGGCAGGACATGGACGCGGGACAGGATCTCGAAGGTGCCGCGGCGCTCCAGCTCGATCCGCGCCGGATAGCGCTCTCCGTCCCAGCCCTTCCGAGGGCTCCCCTCCACGCTCGCGGCGATGCGTCCGTCGACCAGGTAGTCCACGCGAACCACCCGGGGGCCCAGACGTCCGGCGCCGAGCTCCTCCCGGATCTCGTCGCCGAAGCCGGTGATCCACACGATCAGCGGATTCGCTCCGGTGCCCCGCATGCTGACCTCGAAGGAGGGATCCTCGGCCACGTGCAGATCCGGCTTCTGCGGCCCCCGCGTCCCCGAGGTGGGCGCCAGCGCGGTGGCCCGCTTCAAGAAGAGCAGGGCGAAGCAGGTGTCCGGCTCCTGCACCCGCTCCTTCCAGCTCCCATCGGAAGCCTGCCGCTTCAGGATGGCCTCGGCCCCCTCCAGGTACCACGCGTGCTCTCCGATGCGCTCCGTCTCGAGCAGGGCTCCGACCCGCTCCAGGCCGTAGAGGTAGTAGTAGAGCCAGTGCGTCCTGCCGGGATTGGCGGTGACCGTGAAGTTGTGGGCCAACCAGGCCACCCCGGCGCGAATCGCGCGGTCCACCTTGCGCGCCGGGGCCCCGCCGAGATCCGATCCGAGGGCCTCGCGGGCGATGGCCAGGTTGGCGACCCCCGCCGCGGTCATCGAGCCGTACGGGCTCGAGGGGCCCTTGTAGCCGAAGCCCGCGATCGCCGTCCGGTGGGTGGTCCCCACGTCGGCAGGGGCGGTGGTCTCCTCCTCGGGGCAGCGGTAGTCCAGCGTGCCGTCGATCAGCCGGTGCCAGACCTTGGGGTGGATCCGGATCCCGGCACTCCGCGCGGCCCGCAGGGCGAGGGCGGCGATCTGGGTGTTGGAGAGATCCGATCGTCCGACCCAGGTCTGCCACCCCCCGGAGTACCCGAAGGGATAGCCCCAGGTCCCGCCGCGCTCCCAGTCGGCCAGGGCCGCCACCAGCTCCTCCATCCGCTCGCGGTGCGCCGCCTCGCCCGTGGCGGCCAGGGCCAGCACCAGGAAGGAGGTGGTGTACGTCTCGTGAGGCTCGACCCGCTCGAGGTAGAGCAGGGCCTGGCGCACCGCCGGATGGTCCTGCGGGAGCCCGCACTTGAGCAGGGTGTAGGTCGAGAGCGCAGTCATTCCGCCGAAGAACTTGCCGGCGTTGTCGCTCCACGATCCGTCGCGGTGCTGGGTGGAGAGCAGGAACTCCACGCCGCGATCGATGGCCTCGTCGATGGCCGGCTGCATGCGGCGGACCTCGTTCGGAGCCCGGGGCGTCGGCTGGCCCACCGCACCCGAGGCGCTGAAGCGGTGGATCCGCATGGTGGCCCGGTGGGGGAGCAGGCCGAAGCGACCGATCTCGTCCTCGCCCACCCGCCGCTCGTAGGCGAGCTCGCCGTCGATCGAGAAGCGCAGCATCTCTCCCTCGCGGCGCGCGACGAAGTCGAAGGGCCGGCCGTCGCTCAGGTAGGGATCCGCGCTGCCCAGGATGGTGACGCTCCCGCCGAAGAGCGGGCCGTTGAGGTAGAGCGACCTCCCCCCGCCATCGAAGCCGAAGTAGCTCTGGCCGAGCTGGAAGGCGGCGGCCGTGGCGTCGCGCCGCTCGAGGGTCAGGCGCATGCGGACCTCGAAGTCGCCGGCCAGCAGGGCGTCGGGGGCATAGGCGCCGTTCCCGACCCCGCCGCCCTCGATGAAGGCACGTCCGGGCTCGTAGGGCCTGCCCGAGAAGCGCAGGTCGAAGGACCTGCGACCGTCCACGTAGACCCGCTCCGCCGCCGCCGGTTCCTGGAGGCCCGCGGGGAGGAGGGACAGCGCGCCGAGCAGCGGCAGCCAGGCGAGCACGCCGAGGGCGGGCCAGGAGCCGGTCAAGGGCGGTCTCATCGAATCGGGGAGCCGTCAGGGCTCCACGGTGAACTCGATCGCATCGCTCAGGCCCACGCCGACGGGGTCGGCCGGATCCAGGTACCAGAACTGCCCCTGCACCTGCGTGCCCACCGGGAGCACGTTGGCTCCGTGGCCCTTCTGCATCCACTGGTTGAAGTCGAGGGTCGCCGTGCCCGAGCAATCGGCCGGCGGGGGATTCCCGCCGGTTCCCTGCATCATGGTCCTCTTCAGGGGCGGCAGGGCGCACAGCACCCCTCCCTGGAAGGACAGGTTGTGCCGCCCGCTCAGCCCGAAGAAGAACAAGGCGGTCTTGTTGTTGACCAGGCCGGAGGCGCCGATGTCGAAGACTCCGGCATTGGAGGCGCTGGGCGTGCCGCTGAAGGAGATCGCCGGGACGCAGCCCGAGGAGTTGAGCTTGCCCGTGCAGTAGGTCACCCCGTTGACCGGACCGATCCGGAACTGCACCAAGTTGTAGTGCGCCCGCATGGTGGCTCCGCTGGAGCCCGAGCCCCAGTGGACTCCTCCGTCCGGGGCGTTGCCGTTGGAGCCGGCGCGCGGCACGGTCCCCATGGGCACGCCGTCGAACTCGAAGCTGGCGTCCAGGGCTCCCGGGGCCGTCGAGAGGGTGTAGGTGTGATAGGCGCCGTCGTGCCCGCCGGTGCACAGGAAGGTCTGCCCCGTCAGGAGGGCGTTGGCCAGGATGTCCGTCCCCTGGACCTCGAAGAACAGCAGGTAGCGATCATCGGCCGACGAGGTCCCGGTGGCGTACTCGTAGAAGTTGTCCAGCCCCGAGCTGTTCAGCATCCGCATGCGCATCGTCAGGCTCCACCCCTTGACGAAGGCGTCCTGGATGTTCTGGGGGGTGAAGAGGGCCGCGTGGTGGGCGCGGCCGCCCGTGAAGGTGACCTGGTCGTCGATGAACCAGGCGTTCAGGCCGGTGGATCCATCTGGCGAGAGATCCCCCACCGTCACCAGCCCGCCGGAAGGATCGTCGAAGGTCCACCCCTGGGTCACGGGATCGGGGGCGACCGGTGGCTGGCCGGCCGTGCCCGCGTCGTAGGTGGCGAGCTGGGCGGCCAGGGGGCCGGGTAGGAGGGCCAGGATCAGGGGGGTGAAGCGCATGGGGAACCTCCGGGGATCGGATTGGCTCAGGGAGCGCGAGTCGGAGACAGGCTCCGCGTTCAGGTGTTTCATGGAGAGGCCTCTCGAGGACCCATCCGGGTGATGATCAAGCCTTGCAGGTCGCGCCCGCGATCGGGGAGCACGAGGCTGGCGACGAGGCCGACGACGAAGCACGCCGACATGCCGACGGTGGCGTACATCAGCCCCGAGAGATGCGTCTGGGTCTTGACGTAGACCAGCGCCGCGACGGCCGCCCCCGCGCCAACCAGGGCGCCCCGCCCGGACGCCAGCGGGCACAGGATGCCCAGGGCGAAGAGCCCCGCCATGGTCCCGCCCAGGAGGCCGATGTAGGCCAGGAACTCGTCCACCAGCGACTGGAAGCCGAAGTGCAGCATGAAGAGGGCCGAGCCCGTGCCGGCCGCGCCGAGCACCACGGTCGTCCAGCGCGCCAGCCGCAGCCAGTGCCGATCGTCTCGCTCCACGGCGAAGCGCCGGCCCAGGTCGGTCGTGACCACCGCGGCGATCGAGTTCATGCTGCTGTCCAGGCTTGACATGGCCGCGGCGAAGACCCCTGCCACCACCAGGCCGGCGACGCCGGGGGGGAGTTCGTTGACGATGAACCAGGCGAAGATCTGGTCGGTGGGCGCGAGCGGGTCGAGCCGGCCGGGGTGCTGCTGGTAGAAGGCGAAGAGCACCGTGCCCACGGCGAAAAAGAGGATCGAGGCCGGGAAGGACAGCAGAGCCCCGGTCCAGATCGCCCCCGCGGCGCGCTTCTCGTCGGCGGTCGTGAGATAGCGCTGCACCACGGCCTGGTCGCTGGTGTAGGGCACCAGGTTGTTGAACACCGCGCCCAGGAGGATCACGCCGATGGCCGGGCCGGTGAAGTCCCACGAGAGGTCCACAAGCCGCAGCTTGTCCTGCTCTCCCGCGGCGGCGAGCACGCCCCCGAGCCCCCCGTCCACCCCGAGGGCGGCGATGACCACCGCCAGGAGCGCTCCGCCGAAGAGCACCAGCACCTGGATCACGTCGGTCCAGATGACGGCCTCGATGCCGCCCAGCACCGTATAGAGGGTGCACAGGACTCCCATGACGACGATGCAGGCCGCCACGTCCATGCCCGTCACCGCTGCCAGGGCCAGGGCCGGCAGCAGCATGACGATGCCCATGCGGGCGAGCTGGAAGGCGATGAAGGAGAAGGCGCCGAACAGACGCGCCGCGAGGTTGAAGCGCAGCTCGAGGTACTCGTAGGCGGTGGTCACCGACAGGCGCCGGAAGAAGGGCAGGTAGAGGTACACCACCGCCGGTGCGATGGCGATGATGCCCATGTTCTGGATGAAGTAGAGCCAGTCGGTGGCGTAGGCCTTGGCCGGCAGCGCCAGGAAGGTGATGGCCGAGAGCTGCGTGCCGAAGATGCTGATGCCCGCCGCCCACCACGGCACGCGCCGCCCGCCCAGGAAGAAGTCGCCGGTGCTCTTCTCGCGCCGTGAGAAGTAGACGCCCATGGCGACCAGCGAGGCGAGGTAGACCAGGAGGACCGAGTAGTTGATCCACCCGAAGGACGGCTCGGCGGGGATCGGATCGGCGACCATCACGCGCCGCGTGCGCACGCCGGGTCGGATCTCGCCCGTGGGCACGACCAGCCGCCCGTTCCACCAGGTCGCGGTCGTGGTGACCGGCGGCCAGGTGCCGGCCGCGGGATCGCCCATCGGGTCGGGACCGACGTCCTTGGGGAAGCGGCCGGCCGCGACCCAGGTGTCGGTGATCGCGTGGTAGGCCAGGATGCCCTCGCCGAAGCCCGGGTGCTGATCCTGCCGATCTCCCTCGAAGGGCTGGCCCCCGTCTCCTGCGAGCAGGAGCAGGTGAGCCTGCCCCAGCGCGATCGCCGGCGTGGGCGCGGCGGCCAGGGGATGGGGGAGGGGCGCGATCGCTCGCCAGGCGCCCTCCACCTCGCCCGGCCTCGGCGTGAAGCGCCAGGCGTCGGAGAGGAAGGGGCGGATGCGGCTCGGCTGACCCCGTCCGTCCTCGGTCAGGCGGATGCCGCCGAAGAGGAAGACGCTGCCGTCCTGCGCCCCGGCGACCGCCAGATGGCGCTCCGGACCCGGCCAGGGCGTGACCGAGCGCCACGCTCGCTCGCCGGCCGGCACGGCGAGGTCCAGGGCGAGGAAGGAGCCGAGGGCCCGGGTCGCCTCCGCCCGATCGAGCCCACCCGCGAGGTAGAGGACGTCGCCGAGCAGCGCACCGCAGGCGAAGGCCAGGGGCTCCGGCAGCGGCGGCAGCCCCTCGATCTCCACCTCGCTCCCCGTCCAGCGCAGAGCGAAGGCATCGCGGAAGTACTGCTGCGCGTCCCCGCCCCCGACGCAGACCACCGCGTCCCTCCACGTCACCGATACGCCGTAGGCCGCGGGTTGCGGCAGGCGCGCGTCGGCCAGAACCCACTCGCCCCGCGGATCGCCGAGCACGAAGACCCGGCCGTGCCACACCTTGTCGTGCCCCTCCCAGGGAGGGCCGTCGGGGAAGTTCGCGCCCCCGGCCACGATCAGCGCGCCGCCCGACACGCCGGCGAAGGGACCGGCGAAGCCGATGGGATCGGGCAGGGGCGGAAGCTCGCTCCAGACGAGCGCGCCGTCCGAGAGGGAGCCCTGGGCTCGGGCCGCGGGAAGGAGCGGGGCCAGCGTCGCCAGGACCGCCAGGAGTCCGACCCACCGCCTCGATCTCCCGCCCATCAGCTCCTCCTCACCTCCGTGAAGAAGCCGGCCGCGCGCAGGTCCCGCTCGAGCGCCTCGCACTGCGCCGCGTTCAGCGGCCGCAGCGGCAGGCGCGTGGGTCCGCAGTCGACGCCGGCCTGGGCCATGGTCGCCTTGAGGGCGGGCATGGCCGGCTGCCCGATGATCGCGTGCACGATGCGCGTGGCCCGCTGCTGATCGGAGCGCGCCGCTTCCAGATCGCCCGCGGCGACATTCTCGATGATCCGGGCGTAGAGCGGCCCCAGGAAGTTGTAGGTGCTGCCCACGGCCCCGTGGGCGCCGGTAGCCATCCCGCCCAACAGCATCTCGTCGGAGCCGAAGAGGAAGTCGTAGCGCGCGCCGTACTCCGCCACGCAGCGCACGAGCCCGTCGAGGGAGGGCTCGCTGTACTTGATCCCCGCCAGGGTCGGCAGGCGATCTGCGGCGAGCTCGACCATCCGCAGGACGTCCACCGGCACGCCGGTGATGCGGGGGATGTGGTAGTAGTACAGCGGCGTGTCGGGCGCGCCCTCCGCGATCCGGGCCAGCCCGTCGACCACCACCTCGAGGTCGCTCAGCGGGAAGTAGGAGGGGGGCGTGGCGGAGATCGCCGCAGCTCCGATCCGCTGGGCGTGCTCGGCGAGGTCCCGGGCCTCGCGCAGGCAGTTGTGGCCCACCTGCACGATCACCGGCAATCGCCCGCCCACGGCCTCCATGTAGGCCTCGGCCACGAGCCGGCGCTCGGCGGCGGTGAGCGATTCACCCTCGCCGGTGCTGCCGCACAGGAAGATCCCCGACAGGTGCTGCCCGAGCAGGTGCTCGACGATCGCACCGACGCGCTCGAGGTGGAGGGATCCGTCCTCGTGCATGGGCGTGAAGGTGGCGGCGACCAGTCCCCTGAGCCTCTTCACGATACGCTCTCCCTTCGGGGGTCGTAGAGGACGATCGGCACGATGCGCTCGCCCGGCTCGACCGGCAGGCCCTGGTGCTGGCGCCACAGGGCCTGCACTCCGATCTCGTGCATCTCGCGGCGCGGCAGCGCCGAGCGCGCGTGGACCCGGGGCATCTCCTCGAGGCGCGGGCTCGCGTGGGCGTAGAACGCCACCTCGATCCCGTCCTCGCCATTCGCGCCGAGCTGGCGCAGCGCGGCGTTGACCCGCTCGGCGAGGACCAGCCCGTTCAGGACGAGGCCGGTGGGGTGCTGCGGCTGGGCCAGGAGCTCGCCGAGCCGGGCGACGATCGTGCCCGCGGCGGGTGCGACGTACAGGACCCGCAGGGCGTTGGCTGGCAGCCCTTGACCGGCCAGGGCCTCGACCGCCCCGTTCAGGAAGCGGTCGTCGCCGGGCCGGACGTCGGTCCCCTGCAGGAGGGCCAGGCGTCGGTGCCCGCGCTCGATCAGGTGCCGGGTCAGGATCTCGCCCGCCGCCCCGAGGTCGGAGTCCACGGCCACCAGCTCGCCCTGTCCCGGGTAGAGGCCGCCAAAGACCACGGCGGGCAGCCCCGACTCCGAGAGGGCGCGATAGACGCCCGCCGAGCAGCTCATGGCCGCCGCGCCGACCACGGCGCACCCCTGCCCCACGGCCCGGATCGCCACGCGCACCGCGGCCTCGGCTCCCTGCTCGGGGACCGGGCAGAGCTGAACCGAGGCGCCCTCGAAGCGGTCGAGCAGGG
Organism: uncultured Planctomycetaceae bacterium; assembly: GCA_964615935.1. Classification (GTDB taxonomy): domain Bacteria; phylum Planctomycetota; class UBA1135; order UBA1135; genus CAZTTG01. The sequence goes on from CAZTTG010000007.1 coordinate 46,726, forward strand.
CGTCGGTCAGCTCGGAGATCTCCGCCGTCAGGCGGTCCCGGCGAGATCGGGGCACGAAGAGCATCAGGACCCTCGGCGAGCCCCCGCCTCGCGAGCGGAAGCCCGGCGCCACAAAGGTCCCCCGACGCGGGCTGCGCTCGAGGAGGCCCCGCCGCTGGAGGAGCTGGAGGGCCCGGTTGGCCGTGGCCGGGCTGACTCCGAAGCGCGAAGCCACCTCCGCGGCCGTGAGGAAGCGGTCCCCAGGGGCCACGCGGCGGCGATGGAGGTCCTCCTCGAGGCGCCGGGCCAGGGGAGTGAGAGCGGCTTCCGGGGGGGAGGGCGGCGTGGTGTCTTCGGTTGCGCGAGGGGTCATGGGCGCTCCGAGCCCCCGTCCGGGGTGGGGGCGCTGGCAGAATCATAGCGGATGTGATGCTATTTGGCCCATAATTCGTCACAATTCGCCTCGTGACGCCAACCCGGACCTCCCTCGGCCGGAGCTCCCGGGAGAGAAACCGCCCCCCGCCGGAGCCTCGCCCCATGCTTGCCCTGTCGCTCCTCCTGCTCTCCTCCGCCGCTTCAGAGCTCCCGGCCCCCGTCCCCGAGGAGCGCCCCAACGTGCTCTTCCTCGCCGTCGACGATCTGAACGACTGGGTCGGCGCACTCCAGGGGCACCCCGACGCCGAGACGCCGCACCTCGACCGGCTCGCGGCGCGCGGCGTGCTGTTCACCAACGCCCACTGCGCATCGCCGCTCTGCGGGCCGTCGCGGGCGGCGGTGCTGACCGGTCTGCGGCCGGAGACCACCGGCTGCTACGGCAACGCGGGGACCTGGGCGGACTACGTCCCCGACGCGGTGTCGCTGCCGCGCCACCTGCAGGCGCAGGGCTATCGGGTGCTCGGAGCCGGGAAGGTCAATCACGGGCTGGGCCTTCGCATCCCGCAGGACTGGCACGAGTACGGCCCCGGCTGCGGCGTCGTCGGAACGCCCTTCACCGACGGGGAGCTCGCGTGCGCGGGCATGCTCCCGGCGCGGCGCGTCCGCAGAGGAGCCCTCGACTGCACCCTGCCGATGAACGGCGGCCTCTCGCTGATCGATCGACCCGCGAACCAGTGGGACACCTTCGACTGGGGGCCCCTCGACCTGCCGGCGTCGGCCTTCCCCGACGGAGAGATCGCGGCCTGGGGGGCGGAGCAGCTCTCCCGCGACTTCGACTCGCCCTTCTTCCTGGCCCTGGGGATCTACAAGCCGCACCAGCCCTTCTTCCTGCCGCGCCCGTGCTACGAGCGCTTCGACCCCGCTTCGATCCACCTGCCGCCGACCCTCGCCGGCGACCTGCACGACGTGCCCGCGGCGGGCCGGGATCTGGCGACGCGGGCGTGGACCTCGGGCACCCACGCGACTGTGGTGCGGCACGGCCGCTGGCGCGAGGCCGTGGCCGCCTACCTCGCCGCCGTGCACTTCGCCGACGCCCGGGTGGGCGAGGTGGTCGACGCCCTCGATCGCTCGGGGTACGCCGACGACACCTGGATCCTGCTGTGGAGCGACCACGGCTGGTCGCTCGGCGAGAAGGAGCACTGGGGCAAGCACGTACCGTGGCGCGAGTCGGTGCGGGTGCCGCTGATCGCGGTTCCCCCGGCGGGCGCCGCGCCGGCTGGGTTCCGGCCGGGCACGCGCTGTGCGGCGCCGGTGAGCCTGCTCGACCTCTATCCCACCGTGCTCGATCTCTGCGGCCTGCCGCCGCGCCCGGAGCTCGAGGGAAGGAGCCTGCTGCCGCTCATCGCCGACGTCGAAGCCCCGTGGGAGGAGGCGGTCGTCGCCACCGTGGGCCGGGGCACCCACAGCGTCTTCGCCCCCGGCTGGCGCTACGTGCGCTGGTTCGACGGCACCGAGGAGCTGTACGAGCTCGCCGCCGACCCGCGCGAGTGGCGCAACCGCGCCGGCGATCCCCGCCTCGCGGCGGTGAAGCAGCGCCTGGCCGCCCACATCCCCGAGGACCCGACGATCCACCGCACCGTGCGGTGGGGGAGGTGGAAGTGCGTGCTGCGAGCCGACGGCGAGGCGCAGCTCTTCGACCTGCACGCCCCCATGGGGATCGCCGAGCAGGAGGACCTGGCCGCCGCTCGCCCGCAGGTGGTCACGGACATACGCCGCCGGCTCGATCGGCTGGGAGCTCGGGCGCGCCGGGTACACCTGGCCGCTCCCGAGGAGATGGAGACCGTCGAGCTCGTGGTCGCGGGCGAGCTACGTGACGACCCGCTCCTGGTGGGCCGGATGGCGACCGAGGAGGGTGCCCTGCGCGCCAGGGGGCGCGGATCCAAGCTCCTGTTCAGCCGTGCGCCGGGGACCGGGGACTTCGCTCTGCGAGCCGAGCTGCAGAGCGCCGCTCCCGACGGCGAGAGCGCCGCCGTGCGCATCGGACAGAGCCTGCTGGGGCTGCACGACGGCGCCGGACGGCTCTTCCTGGAGGGATCGCTCTTCGCGGGCCTCGAGGCCCCCGGAGCCCTCGCGGACTTCGTCGATCCGGACGAGGGGTTCGAGCTGGTGATCGAGCGCGCCGCGGATCGGCTGCGCGTGGGCCTGGACGGGCAAACCGTCCTCTCGGTCCAGGTCCCGTCGCACGAGCGCATCGACCTGCTCGGCTTCCACCCGGCCTTCGCCGACCTGCGGCTGCGCGAGGTGGTGCTGGAGGGGGAGGAGCTCGTCCCCGCCCGCCTGCCCTCCTTCACCATCCCCTGGACGGACCTCGACGGCCGCGCCGACCTCCAGGTCGTCGTGGACCGCGATCCCGACCATTACCTCGGCCATCCCTCGAGTGTGCTGCTCGAGGACGGGCGCACCATGGTGATGATGTTCCTCGAGGGCCACGCCCGCGCCGCGCTGCGCTGGCACCGGAGCGAGGACGCCGGCCGAAGCTGGACTCGCCAGCCGGTTCCGGAGGGCTGGAACGAGGTACCCGCCGGCTGGAAGACGCCCTTCCAGGAGGTGCCGATCCTCTACCGCCTGACCGACCCCGACGGCCGCGAGCGCGTCCACATGTTCACCGGCACCCGGCCGATCCGCCGCGCCTTCTCCGAGGACGACGGGCATACGTGGTCGAAGCTCGAGCCGCTCGGTGAGGACTGGTGGGGCGGCATCGTCGTCTTCGCGGACATGATGCGGCTCTCCGACGGGAGCTACCTCGCCACCCTGCACGACGACGGGCGCTTCCTCGGTCCGAGTCCGGGGCCGCGCGGGGTGCCGAGGGTCTACACCATGCGCTCGAAGGACGGCGGCATGAGCTGGACCGAGCCCGAGCTGACCGTGGCGCACCCCGTGGGCTACCTGTGCGAGGCGGGGATGGTGCGCTCGCCCGACGGCGCGCGCATCGCGATGCTCATGCGCGAGAACAGCCACGCGCTGTGCTCCTACGTCTCCTTCAGCGACGACGAGGGAGCGACGTGGAGCCCGCCGCGGCAGCTCCCGGCAGCGCTCACCGGGGATCGCCACCAGGCGGTCTATCTGCCCGACGGGCGGCTCCTGATCTCCTTCCGCGACACCCTGCCCGCCTCGCCCACCTGGGGCGATTGGGTCGGCTGGGTGGGCACCTTCGCGGACATCGAGGCCGGCCGCGAGGGCGAGTACCGGCTGCGCTTCAAGGACAACCTCGAGGGCGCCGACTGCGCCTACCCCTCCCTGCACGTATTCCCCGACGGGACGCTGTTCGCCGCGACCTACGGGCACTGGATCGAGGGGGAGGTGCCCTACGTCCTGAGCTTCCGCTTCACGATGGAGGACCTCGACGCGTCCTTCGCGGGCGAGAGCGGACGATGAGAGCGGCGCCCCGATCGCGAGCGGGTTCAATCGGGTGCGTGCGCGTCCAGGTACTCCCAGCGGAAGTCCGGCGCGCTGCGGTACTTACGGCTGGGGGCCGTGTCGTGGTCCCCGGTGAGCGCCTCCAGGGCGGCGGGGTCGAGCCAGGGATCGCCGGTGCGTCGCCGCCAGTCGGTCAGCACCCGCTCGAGGCGCGCGCGCACTCCGGCGTGGGCGGGGTCGTCGGCCAGGTCGCGCCAGGCGTGGGGATCGGCCCGCAGGTCGTACAGCTCGACCGCGGGGGGCCGGAGGTAGCGCGCGTAGGCGGCGCTCACGCCCTCGCCCGCAGCGGCGATCTCCCCCTCGGTGGTGCCGGCGGCGAAGTGGACGTTGTGGTGCTCGAGAAAGGCCCGCGCACAGGCGTTCTCGCGCCCGCGCATCGGGCTGAGGATCAGCCGATACCGCGCGTCGCGCACCGAGAACTGCGGGAAGTAGAGGGCCGGCGCGGAGCCGGTGGTCATGGCGAAGACGTGCTCGCGCCAGGGCACCTCCTCGCCGAGGAGCAGGGGCTGCAGCGCGCGGCCGTCGAGCCCGGCCGGCGCCGCGATCCCCACCGCCGCGAGCACCGTGGGCAGCAGATCGAGGGTGGAGACGAGCTCCTCGCGCACCAGCCCGATCCGGGCGCGCCCCGGCCAGCGCACCAGCAGCGGGATGCGCAGGCCGGCGTCGTGTACCGAGGTCTTGCCCCGCGAGAACTGGGCGCCGTGATCGCCGAGGTAGATGACGATCGCGCCTTCGGCACGCCCGCTCGCTGTGAGCTCGTCGAGCAGCATCCCCACGCCCGCGTCGAGCCGCGCGAGGCAGTTGTAGTAGTCCGCGGTGAAGGCGCGCAGCCGCGGAGAGTCGGCGCCAACCCACGGTAGGGGGCGGACGCCCTCACCGTCAAGGGGCTCGGTGGGCAGGCCCGAATCCTGCCGCAGGAGCGGAAAGTGGGCGTCGGGATAGTTGACCATGAGGAAGACGGGCGCGTCCTCCGACTCCGCAAAGAAGTCCGCCGCGGCGTCGGCCACCGCGCGCACGTCGCGTCCGTTGAAGGAAGTCGCCTCCTTGCTCTGGAAGCGGAAGTCGCAGGGGAAGGCCGACTCGGGGTTGACGTGGATCTTCCCGATGATGCCCGTCCGGTAGCCCGCCTGGCGCAGGAGGCCGACCAGGTTCGGCCACTCGCGGTACATGGCGAACCTGTGGGTCGCGAGGCCGATCTGGCCGTTGCGGTGGGGGACGAGGCCCGTGAAGAGGCTCGCGCGCGAGGGGCTGCACACCGAATAGGGGACGAAGGCGTTGGCGAAGCGAACGCCCTGCGCCGCGAGCGCGTCGAGGTTCGGCGTGCGCGCGCTGGGATCACCGTAGCAGCCCAGCTCGGGTCCGTTGTCCTCGGAGACGATCAGGAGGACGTCGGGTCGCGGCGGCGCTTCCTCCTGGGCGGCCAGAGGCGCTGCGCACAGGAGCGCGGGGGCGAGGAGCTCGAGCATGGCGATGGGGTGGGAGGCGGAGTCGTGAGGAAGGACCGTGTCGCTCGTGGATCGAGCCGGCGGCGGGGCCGGGGGGGCATGATACTCCTCGCTCTCGCCCCGTGTTTCGCTCATTCCGCCTGTGCCGGCCCCCTCCACGAGGAGCCCCCTCGTCCGCCCAACGTCCTGTTCATCCTGGTGGACGACCTCGGGTGGAGCGACCTCGGGTGCAACGGCAGCGAGGTCTACCTGACCCCCAACGTCGACCGGCTGGCGAGCCAGGGGACGTGGTTCAGCGACTTCTACGCCGGCGGACCCGTCTGCTCGCCCACGCGGGCGTCGATCCTGACGGGGAGGAGCCCGGCGCGGCTGGGGCTGACGACGTACTTGCTCTCGCCGGAACGCGATCCCGCCTGGACCCTCCACCATCTTGCGCCCGAGGAGGTGACGGTCGCCGAGGCCCTGCGCGAGCACGGCTGGGCCACCGGCTACTTCGGCAAGTGGCACCTCGGCTACGCGCAGGAGCACTGGGCTGCGGAGCAGGGATTCGACGTCGCGATCGGCGGGATGGACCTGCCCTGGGCGTGGAGAGCCGCGCACCCCGACCGCCAGTCTCCCATGGAGGAGGGCCACACGCGCTTCTTCAGCCCCTATCACCTGACCTTCCTCGAGAACGGGCCCGAAGGCGAGTACCTGACCGAGCGACTGACCGACGAGACGATCGGCTTCATCGAGGAGCACCGCGACGAGCCCTTCTTCGCCCTCCTCTCCTTCCACACCGTCCACACGCCGCTGCAGGCCAAGCCGGAGGTGATCGAGGCGTACCGCGCGCGCATCGAGGCCCTGGGGCTGGCGGGACGCGAGGAGACCGATCGACGCCACAAGCGGTGGCAGAACGACCCGCGCTACGCGGCGATGGTCCACCACATGGACCAGAACGTCGGCCGCCTGCTCGCGCGCCTCGACGAGCTCGGGCTCGCCCGGGATACGATCGTCGTCTTCACCTCCGACAACGGCGGCAAGGGGTCGGTCACGTCCAACCTGCCGCTGCGCGGCGCCAAGCACGAGCTGGACGAGGGCGGCATCCGGGTTCCCCTGGTCGTGCGCTGGCCGGGTAGGGTGCCGGCCGGAGGGAGCTCGTCGCAGCCCCTGATCACCCACGACATCTTCCCCACGCTCCTCGAGCTGGCGGGGCTGCCCCCGCGCCCCGACGAGCACCTCGACGGGACGAGCTTCGCCGGGATCCTGGTGGACGGCGACCGGGCGGTGGAGCGCGAGGCCCTCTACTGGCACAACCCGCACGGGCGCTTCGAGGCCGCGGTGCGCCGGGGCGACCACAAGCTGCTCCACTTCTTTCGCGAGGACCGGATGGAGCTCTACGACCTCGCCCGCGATCCGGGCGAGACCGACGATCTGAGCGAGACCCACCCCGAGATGGCCTCCGCCCTGCTGCAGATGCTGCGCGACTGGCAGGCATCCGCTGGCGCCCGATTCCCCCCTACCGCGAGGTAGACGACGATGAGACTGCACCTTCTCTGCGCGGCCTTCCTCCCGTGCTTCGGAGGCCTGGCCGCCCAGGAGCCCGCGCCCGCGGCGCCCAACGTCATCCTACTCATGGCCGACGACCTCGGCTTCGGCGACGTCGGCTTCACCGGCAACCAGACCGTGCGCACGCCGCACCTCGATCGACTGGCCCGGGAGGGCGTGCGCCTGGATCGCTTCTACGCCGCTGCACCGGTGTGCTCCCCGACCCGGGCGAGCTGTCTCACCGGACGCCATCCGTACCGCTCGGGCATCACCTGGGCCTTCGCCGGCGCGCTCCCCACGGCCGAGCTCACCATCGCCGAGGCCCTGGGCCAGGCGGGCTACGCCACCGCCCACCTCGGCAAGTGGCACGTGGGCCACCTCAGCCGCACCCTCAAGCAGGGCTACGCGCCGGGCGAAGCGGACGGCTCCGGTTACTCGCCGCCGTGGGAGAACGGCTTCGACGAGTGCTGGTCGGTGCTCAACTCGGTGCCCTCCTTCAATCCGTACTACCTGACCTGCGGGGAGTTCGGCACCGAGGGCTACCGCATGGTCATGGACCGCCCGGTCGCGGGCGGAGAGCGCGAGGGCGGATTCGTCTGGCGCGACCGGTTCTGGAGCGGACCCGGCAGGCTGCACGACGAGTGGATCGAGGGGCCGGTTCCGGACCTGCTCGTGGGGCGCGCGCTCGACTTCGCGCGCCGCGCCGGCGAGGCCGCAAGGCCCTTCCTGGCGCTCGTCTGGTTCTCCACGCCGCACACGCCGGTGGTGGCCGGGCCGGAGCACCGCGCCCTCTACCCGGGGCTCTCCATCGAGGAGCAGCACTGGTACGGGGCCATCAGCGCCATGGACGAGGCCATCGGAAGGCTGCTGGCGGGGCTCGAGGAGCTGGGCATCGCGGAGAACACCCTCGTCTGGTTCTGCAGCGACAACGGCCCCACCTGGGTCCACGATCTCGGCAGCACCGGCGGGCTGCGCGGCCGCAAGGGATCGCTACACGAGGGCGGCATCCGCGTGCCCGCCGCGGTTCGGTGGCCCACGGCCCTTGAGGGGGGGCGCGCAATCGATGCGCCCATGAGCACGAGCGACATCATGCCCACGGTGCTCACCGCAGCCGGCATCGCCCCCCCGTCCGACCGGCCGCTGGACGGGGAGGACGTGGGGCCGATCCTCTCCGGAAGGGCTGGGATGCGCGCATCGGCGATCGGTTTCCAGTCGCCCAGGCTCGAGAGCCAGGCCAAGGACACCAAGGCCTGGATGCAGACCGGCGGTACGCAGCTCGCCTGGATGGAGGGGCGCTGGAAGCTCCTCAGCATGACCGGCGGGGAGAGCTTCGAGCTCTACGACCTCGCCTCCGATCCCTTCGAGGAGCACGACCTCGCCGCGGCCGAGCCGGAGCGCGTCGCGCGGATGAGCGCCGCGCTCGAGAGCTGGCGGGAGAGCTGCGACGCCAGCGCCGAGGGGGCCGAGCCGGTGCGCGTGCTCGTCGCGCGCGAGACGCCGGTCCGCGGCGTGGAGCGCTCGCCCGCCTGCTACGCCCAGTTCCGCGAGCAGAACGTGCTGGTGACCAACGCCGGCCGCCTGGTCGTCGTGGCCCAGGGCCGCGAGGAGAGCGGCTGGAGCGACCGCTCGGGGCAGGACCTGGTCTGCCGCTGGAGCGACGACCTGGGCGAGCGCTGGTCGGAGGCGATCCTCGTCGCCAGCCAGGGCGACGGCTCCATCTGCCCCAACGCCGCCGTGCACGATCGCGAGGCCGACGCGATCCACGTGCTCTACAACGCCTTCCTCTGGGACTTCCGCGACCCCGAGTCGCGCAAGCCCATGCAGGGCCGCGCCTGCCGGCAGTACCAGGTCTCGAGTCGCGACGGCGGCCAGACCTGGACCGCTCCCCGGGAGATCTCCGGCATGCTGGGCTCGGACGGCTTCGAGGTCGTTTTCGGCTCGGGCGAGGGCATCCAGCTCCGTTGTAGCCCGCACACCGGCCGCCTGGTGGTACCCGGCGGCTTCCGGCAGCGCTGGGGCAACCGCATGTTCCTCTCCGACGACGGCGGCGCCACGTGGGAGGCGGGCGAGATCGCGCCGCGCGAGCAGGTGGCCGGGCTGAACGTGCGCCTGGAGAACAAGGTGGCCGAGCTCTCCGACGGCACCCTGGTCCAGAACGCCCGCCACACCCCCCAGAGGGTGCGCGCCTTCTCGCGCGACGGCGGCCGCACCTGGAGCACGCAGGAGGTGGATCCCGCCCTCGCGGCCGTGAGCTGCAACGGGGCCCTGCTCTGCGTGCAGGACGAGGCCGGGCGCGACGTGCTCCTCCTCTCGGTGCCCACCGGCCCCGGGCGTACCCGGGGAACCGTCTACGCGAGCTTCGACGGCGGGCAGACCTGGCCCCACGCCAGGACGATGGTCGAGGGCGAGTTCGCCTACTCCAGCCTCGTCCGCCTCTCCGACGGGCGCATCGGGCTCTTCTACGAGGCTCGCGACCATCGGGACATCGCGCTGCGGCGGTTCTCCCTGGAGCGCCTCCTGCGTTGAGTGGAGGACCGCTCCGGCCCGACCCGGAAGATTCTTCCCACCGGGTCGCGAGCCGGACGTCCCGCCGGCCACGACCCAATCCCGATCCGCCTTCATATGAATGGCGCGGGAACCCGATGAGAGCGGGCCGGCTCCCTCGGAGCCCACCCCACCGCGCGGCTGCCCCGCGGGACGGGCGCGCGCACGGCACGAGCCGGCGCCACCCCGTCCTCCCGACGCCTCCAGATGACCGGTCAAGAACCGAGAACCTCTCCGTCCCGGCGGGGGGCCGCCATGCGCGCGTCCCCCCGGGCGGGCTACACCCTGCTCGAGATCCTGATCGTGATGGTGGTCATGGTGGTGGCCGTCACCATGTACTCGAGCTCGGTGGGGGCCATCGCGCGGCAGCGCGAGATCAACCGCGAGAGCGCCGTGGCCGCGGCCGCCAGCCAGGTGGTGCTGGAGCGGATGCGCGACTGCGCGTTCCACGACCTGTGGACCCTCTACAACGCCGATCCGGACGACGACCCCGGCGGCGCGGGGACGGCCCCGGGGAGCCGCTTCGCCATTCCGGGCCTCGACGCGCTGCCCGAGTCCCCGGACGGGCTGCAGGGCGAGGTGATCCTGCCCGCGATCCAGCGGAGCGTGGGGGAGCTCCCCATCTGGGAGCTGCGAGAGGACTTCGAGGATGCGGGGCTGGGCCTGCCCCGCGACCTGACTGGCGACGAGGTGGTCGACTCCTTCGACCACGCCGAGGACTACCGCGTGCTGCCCGTGATGGTGCGCGTGCGGTGGCAGGGCCCCACCGGGCCGCGGCGGTTCCAGGTCCACAGCCTCTTCTCGGACATGCGGAGGCGGTGATCATGGCGGGTCGTCGCACCAGGGCCGGCTTCACCATGATCGAGTTCCTGATCGCCATGGGACTCATGGTGGTCGTGCTGACCAAGGTGAGCCTGGTCATGAGCGCGTCCTCCAGCGACTTCCGACAGCGCAGCGAGGTGGCCACCCTGGAGGACCGGGCGCGCCGCGCGGTGGACCGCATCGGATACGCCATCATGGGCTCGAGCCGGGACTCCCTCTTCCCCGAGCAGGAGTCGCCCATCTTCAGCGAGGAGCTGGCCTACGAGCTGCACATGGGGGTGCAGGACGGGGAGATCGTGTGGAGCGATCCCGAGTGGATCGGCCTGTCGGAGGACCAGACCAGCATCGTCTGGAGCCAGAACCCCGGCGGGAGCCAGGAGAAGCGGGTGGTGTGGTGCAACCTCGTGCGCCCCTTCCTGAACGGCGAGATCCTCAACGGGATGGACGACAACGAGAACGAGCTGGCGGACGAGAAGGGCCTGTCCTTCGAGATCAACGGCAACAAGGTGACCGTCCGCCTGTGCCTGGAGGGGGCACCGGCGGACGGCCAGACGGCCGTGGTGAGCGTGGAGACGACGGTGACATGTCGAAACTGATGAAAACGAGCGGATCGATCGGACGTTCCGGGATCGCGAGCCGGCTGAGACCCGGGCCGCGCAGCGGCGGGGCCCTGGTCCTGGCGCTGATCGCGGTGATCACGGTGTCCATCCTCAGCGCGGCCTACCTGCAGCTCAACTCGTCGATCATGCGGCGACAGGGGCACTCGGTGGACCGCAAGCGCGCCTTCTACCTGGCCGAGGCCGGCCTGGCCGAGGCCCACGCGGGGCTGGCGGTGGGCAAGACCGGCAACGTGGGCAGCCGGGACGCCCCGGCGGCCTTCGGCGACGGCCTCTTCTGGGTGGAGGCCACGAAGCTGGACGAGGGCCAGGTGGGCCTGGAGAGCACCGGATTGTGCGGCTCCGGCCGCGCCTGCCTGAGCCTGATCCTGGAGCGCGACGAGCTCGCCGTCGCGGATCTGGGCTTCTTCTCCACCGTGGACCTCGTGATCGGGGAGGACTCCCTGGTCGATGGCTACGACTCGGCCCAGGGCAGCTACGACTCGCAGGTCGACGAGACCCTCGATCCCCCCCGCGCCACGGCCGGCGCCAAGATGGGATCCGACGCCGACATCCAGCTCCTCGGATCGCGGGCCGGCGCCGCCATGGTGTTCGGCGCCGCCACCCCGGGGACGAGCGGGGTGGTGACGGTGGGTCCGGGCGCGCTGGTCGAGGGCTCGACCTCGCCGCGGCCCGAGGCCGGCGAGCTGCCGCCGGTCGAGCCCCCCTCGGTGCCCATGTCAGTGGGAGGCCGGCACGACGGGCCTCTTCCCCTGATCATCCCGCCGGGAGACGTGGGCTACGAGGTGATCACCGTCGGCTCCGACGGCGAGGTCATCGTCCAGGGCCCGATCAACCTGGTCGTCGGAGACCTGATTCTCGAGCCGCAGGCGACCCTGACCCTGGACGCCTCCGATGGGCAGATCAGCGTCTACGTGACGCAGAGCCTGCGGGCGGACGAGCAAGCCCTGCTCCAGTCCACCGTCGACAACCCCGCCCGGGTGGCCTTCTACGTGTCCGCCGAGGACGCCGAGGTGCCGACCATGGGGCAGGGGGACCCCAGCAACCCCTCGGTGCAGCTACAGACCAGCACCCAGTTTCACGGGATCCTCTATGCCCCGCGGGCGTACGTGTCCCTGGCGGGAGGCTTCGAGGTCTTCGGGGCGGTCCTCGCGAAGGGGCTGCAGCTCGAGCAGGGGGCCCGGCTGCACTTCGACGTGGCCCTGGCCTCGGCGGCCTACGAGGGACGGCTGCCCAAGGTTCTGAGCTGGAAGATCATCGAGCTCCCCGAGAGCGTGCCCAGCGGCGACCTCTCGAATCCCTTCAACGCCATGGGAGTCGAACGGGACGAGCTCCTCCCGCCGGACCAGGCCCACCAGCCCACCTGGGTCGACATCGAGTACAACGATCAGGACGGGCAGGACGCGAGCTTCACGGGATGGGACCGCGACTTCGAGCGGCGGTGGGCGCGGCGGGTCAAGTGGCTGAAGCGGGACAAGTACAAGGACTACAAGGACGACAAGGATTACAAGGACAAGGACAAGGACAAGCTCAACTGAAGAGCCTGGGGGGGATGAGAGCGAGTAGGACGACCACGGCACCATGCTCACACTTCCGAGATCGCAGCGGACGATGCTGGCGTGGGCCCTCTGCCTGGCAGCGGGCCTCGCCCCTCGTCCAGCGGCGGCCCTAGAGCGGGATGCCCGTGGTCAGGAAGCGGTCTCGGGGGCCGCCGAGGAGGTCGCCCGGCTCCTCGGCGAGGCGCGCGAGGGCGGTGCGAGCGCCGAGGCCCTGGCGAGACAGCTGGCGGCCCTGGGCTCGGAGGCCGTCCCGGCCCTCTTCAAGGTCCTGGACGAGGGCCGCTTCTCCGCCGGGCAGGAGGCCGAGAGGGGCTGGCGGATCACCCTCGATCCAAAGCTGGAGGAGGCGGTCCTCGCCGCCTTCGAGCGCCTGCCGTGGGCAGCCGTGCGCGCTCACGTCGCGGAGCTGGCCGCATCGGAGGCGCCCGAGCGGACGAAGCTCACCGCCCTCTGCGTCCTCGCCGCGGCCGGCGAGGGGCGCGACCTGGACCTGTGCCTGCTGCTCGCGAATCCGCCGGACGACACCACCACCGTCGGCCTCCCGCTGCGGCGGGCCTTCGAGGAGGCCGCGAGCGCGATCCTGGGACGCGACGAGCGGGCCATCTGGCGGCTGCAGGACCTGGCCCTGGAGGCGCGGCCGGGCCTGCAGTACGCGATCGTGCGGTCGATCGCGGGCGCCGCGTCCCCCGACGCGCTGGTGGCCCTGGCCCGGCTGCTGTCGCGAGCCTCGGGGCTGGAGGCGCTGATCCTCGCCGAGCTCTCCCGCCTGGGCGCGAGCGCGCCGAGGCCGGTGGACGAGTACGTGCTCTCCAGCGTCCGCGACTACCTCGGCAGCGGGGACCCGGAGCTCCTCCACCAGGCCGTCCTGGCGGTCGGCCGGCTCGAGGACCTGGCCGCCGTACCGCGGCTGCTGGACGTCCTCGAGGCCGACGAACCCCGCCTGCGACAGAGCGCGCTGCGCTCCCTCCAGGCGGTCACCCACCTGCCCTTCCGCGGCGATCCCGAGCGCTGGAGGGCGTGGTACAACAACGAGGTCGACTGGTGGGACCGCGAGGCCTCCATCCAGCTCGCCCTGCTCCGGGACGGCGAGGAGGCGGAGGTGGCCCGCACCCTGCTGGCGGTCGCCCGAAAGCGCCTGCACCGCCATGAGCTGGCCCGCTCGGTGCTGGGCTCCATGCCCAGGGCCAACCCGGACCTCTCGCGCATCGCCTGCGCCACCCTGGGGGCGCTGCGCTCCCCCCTGGCCATCCCCGAGCTGGTCTCGCGACTCGAGGACCCCGACGAGGGGGTCTCCGGGGCCGCCTGGAACGCCCTCCGACGGATCACCGGCCGCACGCTCGGCCCCGATCCGGCGCTCTGGCGGGGGATCGACTCCTGAGGCGTCCCCCCCGGAGCCTCCCGCCCCGCGGGCCCGCCTCCGCGGCGCCCCGGACCCTAAAGGCCACCCGCGGCCGAGGTCGATCCAGACCTCGGCCCCCTTTCCAGAACCGAAACACCCCGGCCGAACCATGAAGAAGCGGAAACACCCGCGCCGGATCAAGCTGATCAAGCCCCGGCTGCAGTTCCGGCTGATCGGGGCCTTCGTCGGCCTGACCGCGCTCACCCTGCTCCTGCAGTTCCTGCTGCTGGCCGCGCGCCTGACCGTCACCGCCTCCTCGATGGATCAGGGCGGCGAGGTGCTGATGAACCTCACCGGCGGCCTGCTCATCGACATCCTGCTCTTCTCCTTCGGCGTGCTCCTGCCGCTGGTGTGCGCCGTGGGGGTGCTGGTCACCTTCCGGATCGCCGGCCCGGTGTATCGCTTCGAGCAGTACCTCGGACAGGTCGCGCGCGGGGAGGACCCCGGTCCCTGCCGCATCCGCAAGGGCGACCAGCTCCAGGAGCTGTGCGACAAGGTCAACGAGGCCGTGAGCGCCCTGCGCGAGCGGCCGGCGGCCGACCCCGAGCGCACCGTCGAGGAGCCGGTGGAGAGCCGCCCGGCGGCCTGATTCCTCGCCGGTTCGTCCCGCCCGATCGGGCCGGCACCAGTCCCCCCCCTGACGTGCGATCCCCATGCCCCTTCGAAGCAAGATACTCCTCATCCTCGCGTCGGTGGCCGCCCTCTACGCGGCGGTGGACCACGCCATCCAGCGCTTCATGGTCTCGCGGAGCTTCGAGGCCCTGGAGGAGGAGGAGGCCCGCAAGGACCTGCGGCGCGCGGTGGACGGCATCGGCGCGGAGGTCGCCCAGCTCGCCGAGCTCTGCCGGAGCTGGGCCGTCTGGGACGAGACCTACGAGTTCGCCGTGGCCTCCGGCGAGGCCGCCGACCGCTACGCCGAGTCCAACCTGGGCCCCCGGGCCCTGGACTCGAACCGGCTCGAGCTCCTGTACGTCTGCGACGAGCAGGCGCGCGTCCTGTGGGGGAGGATCGAGGACCCCGAGACGGGCGAGCCCACCTCCCTGCGCGACTTCCCCGGCGAGGCGCTCTCCACCTCCCACCCCCTGATCAAGCGGGCGGAGAAGGAGGGGGCCTGCTCGGGTCTCCTGTGGACCGAGAGCGGGGCGCTGCTGGCCAGCGCCCACCCGATCCTGGACAGCCGGGGCGAGGGGAAGGCCCGCGGCACGGTCCTCCTGGGTCGCTTCCTGGGGCCCGGCCTGGTCGAGTCCCTGAGCCGCCGGACCTCGGTCGACTTCGACCTCCTGTCGCTGGAGGCCTCGACCCTGCCCGAGGCCGAGGCCGCGATCCGGGACGAGCTGACCGCCGTCGGCGAGCCGGTCACGCGCGCGGTCGATGACGAGACCCTGTACGCCTACAGCGCGCTCAGCGACCTCCGGGAGATCCCGCGGCTCATCCTGCGCGCGAAGCTGGACCGCAGCATCACCCAGCGGGGCTGGCGCTCGGTGCACTACAGCCTGCTCTCGACCGCCGCCACGGCCCTCCTGATCCTCTTCGTGCTCCTGAGGCTGCTGCAGCGGGTCATCCTGGTCCCCCTCGGGAAGCTGACCGACCACGCCGTCCACGTCGGCCGCACCGAGGACACCTCGGCCAAGCTGGAGATGGACCGCGACGACGAGATCGGGATCCTCTCCAGCGAGCTCGACCGGATGATGGAGAAGCTGGCCCGATCGCGGGCCCAGCTGGCCGAGACCGCCCGCGCCGCGGGCATGAGCGAGATCGCCACCGGCGTGCTGCACAACGTGGGCAACGTGCTCAACGGCGTCAACGTCTCCGCCAACCTGGTCGCCCGCAGCGCCGGCCACCTCAACACCGGCGATCTGGAGCGGATGACCGAGATCCTCGAGGAGCACCGGGAGGACCTCGGCGCCTTCGTCGAGTCGGACCCCCGAGGGCGGCACCTGCTCCCCTTCCTGGGCGAGCTGACCCGGTCGCTGGGGGAGCAGAAGGGCGCCATCCTGGCGGAGCTGGCCAGCCTCTCCGAGGGGGTCGAGCACGTCATCGACCTGGTGCGCTCCCAGCAGGCCTTCGCCGGCCGCGCCGGTCCGCTCGAGCCGGCCTCGCTCGCGAAGGAGCTCGACTCCGCCCTCAACATCAGCCTGCAGGCCTGCGGGGGCAACGCCGGGATCGAGGTCGTCCGCGAGTACGAGGACGTGGGCGACATCCCCGTCGATCGCCACCGGCTGATGGAGATCCTGGTCAACCTGATCCAGAACGCCAAGCAGGCCATGGACGAGGCCGACGGCTGCGATCGGAGGCTGGTGCTGCGCGTCCTGCGCCAGGACGGGGAGACCGTCCGGCTGGAGGTGGAGGACAGCGGCGTCGGGATCGAGGAGGAGAACCTGACCCGGATCTTCAACCACGGGTTCACCACCAAGGCGGACGGCCACGGCTTCGGCCTGCACGCCTCCGCCAATGCCGCCACCGAGATCGGCGGCCGGCTCCACGCGCGAAGTCCGGGCCCGGGGCGGGGAGCCGTGTTCTCCCTGGACCTGCCGGCCCGCGCCGAGCCCGTCCCCGAAGCGGCTTGAGGCCCGCCATGGAAAGCAACGTCAACCGCAAGATCCTGATCATCGACGACAACCAGGCCATCCACGAGGACTTCCGCAAGGTCTTCGCGAGCCCGGCCGCGTCCAGCGACTCCCTCCAGGAGTCCCGCGCCGCCTTCCTGGGCGAGGAGGTGGGTGGCGCGGCGATGCCGGAGTTCGACCTGGAGTTCTGCCTCCAGGGGCAGGAGGCGCTGGAGGCGGTGCGCCGGTCCGTGGAGGGGGGGCGCCCCTACGCCATGGCCTTCGTGGACATCCGCATGCCACCCGGCTGGGACGGCGTGAAGACCATCGCTCACCTGTGGGAGGTGGACCCCGACCTTCAGGTGGTCATCTGCACGGCCTACTCGGACTACTCCCTGGAGTCGATCGTGGAGCTCTTGGGCCACACCGATCGGCTCCTGATCCTGAAGAAGCCCTTCGACCCGGCGGAGGTGCGGCAGTTCGCCGGCTCGCTGACCGAGAAGTGGAGCACCCGGCAAAGGGAGCGGGAGCGCCTGGAGGAGCTGCAGCGCGTCAACGCGGCCCTGGAAGAGGCCAATCGGCGAGCCGAGGCGGCCAGCCGCGCCAAGACGGATTTCCTGGCCAACCTAAGCCACGAGATCCGCACGCCCATGAACGCGATCCTGGGCTACATGGATCTGTTCTGCGATCCCGCCTCGGAGGCGGCCGATCGCGAGCACTTCGGCGGGATCATCCGCGACAGCGGCAAGCACCTCCTGGCGATCCTCGGCGACATCCTCGACATCTCCAAGATCGAGGCCGGGCACATGAGCGCTCGCTCGCTTCCCGTCGATCCGCTCGAGCTGGCCCGGGAGGTGGTCTCGCTGATGCGGGTCCACGCCGACGAGAAGGGGCTCGAGCTCGGGCTGGACTGTCCCGGGGAGGTGCCCGGCGTCATCGAGAGCGATCCCCTCCGGGTCCGTCAGATCCTGATGAACCTGGTGGGCAACGCGGTCAAGTTCACCGAGCGCGGCTCGGTCCGGGTGGTGGTCCGCCCGGCCGGGGCCGCCGAGCTCCTGTTCGAGATCGTGGACACGGGGGTGGGCATCCCTGCGCAGGAGCTCACGGCCGTGTTCGACCCCTTCAGCCAGGTCGACACCTCGACCACCCGCCGCGCCGGGGGCACCGGCCTGGGCCTGTCGATCTCCCGGCGCTTCGCGCGCATGCTGGGAGGGGACATCGAGCTCCAGAGCGAGGTGGGCCGGGGGAGCGCGTTCACCCTGCGCCTGCCGGTCCGCCACCCGGCGGAGGCTCGGGGGGACTCGCCCGCCGCCGAGGGGGCGCCGGGCTCCCCGGCCCCTCCCTCCCGGGAACCCCTCTGCGAGCTCGCGGGTCGCGTGCTCCTGGTGGAGGACACCCGGCTGAACCGGGTCCTGATCACCACCATACTGAAGAAGGCGGGGGCCAGCGTCTGCGAGGCCGAGGACGGACGAGAGGGCCTGGAGAAGGCCCGGCCAGCCCCCGGGGGAGAGGGGCCCTTCGACCTGATCGTGCTGGACATGCAGATGCCGGTCATGGACGGCTACGAGGCCGCCCGCGCCCTGCGGGAGGAGGGCTTCCGCGGCCCGATCCTGGCCCTGACCGCTCACGCCATGTCGGGCGACCGCGAGAGGTGCCTGGAGGCGGGTTGCGACGACTACGCCACCAAGCCGGTCGAGCGGGGCGCCCTCCTGCGAAAGTGCCGCGGGCTGATGGCCTCCGCAGGGCCCGATCCGGTCCTGCCCGCGGATCCGGAGCGAGAGCATTCCACCCTCGACCATCGCTCCCCGTCCGGATGAGCCAATGGGGGCTCAAGCGCCGTCGTTCTGGGGCCTATCTGGAAGCGATATTCATTTGGTACGCCCGGCGGGATTCGAACCCACGACCTCTTGCTCCGGAGGCAAGCGCTCTATCCAACTGAGCTACGGGCGCACGGGGGGTGGGAGTATACTCCCTCGGCCCCTCCAGCGCTCCCCTGCCCCGATCCGAGACGGCCCTCCGTTCGGTTTGTGCTAATAGGGGCCAATCCTTCACCCACGGATCGAAATGCGCCGTTACCTTGACCATACGAGACGGGTACGGCTACTATGAGCCATGGACCAGTGCCCGTCTGTGGCGGAGCTCGGAGGGCTCTTCCCGAGATGAAAGACCAATCCCCCGCTCGGCACACGGCCGTGGCAACGGGAGCCGGCTGGACAGTGCTCCCGGGTGTCGCGGTGCTGATCATGGGCGCGATCGCGACCCTGCTGGCCGGCGGTCCCGCAATCGGGGATCTACAGGCGGCGAGCGGCGGCCGGGAAGGCGACCAGGACGCCGATGGGCTTTGCGATTCCCTGGAGGCGGTGCTCGGGACCCGGCCGGATCTGGCCGACTCGGACTACGACGGCTACGGGGACGCGGAGGAACTGGCCCGCAACAGCAACCCCCTGTTCTCCGGGGGGGTGCCCGAGTACAGCGAGGTGTCGGTCGGCGTGGCGGCCAGCCACGCGGGCGGTGACCTGCACGTCATCACCGCCATCTACCTGCAGGACGGGGTCCTCCACGACAAGGACATCCACATGGGCACCCTCCTCGGGGGGGTGATCTCCTTCCTGCCCAAGTCGGTCTTCGCCGCAGATGCGCAGGTGACGATCCTGCCGGCCCGGGAGGCGGGCGAGCTGCTGGTGGTCTTCGACACGGCGCTGGAAGCCGGTATGGTTCGCCGCGCGGGCTCGCTCTCGTTCTTCTCGGCCATCAGCCAGGAGGGCTTCCTCGTGTCGGCCGACTCCGCCCTGGTGCGGATCATCGACGAGGAGATCGTCTGGCGCCAGCCCCTCCTGAGGGGCCCCGGCGCCGACAACACCTCCCTGCTGCCCGGACCGCAGCAGGGGGCCGGAGCCGTCTACCGGCCCCTCGGCGGCAGCGCGCCGGCGACCTGGAAGGAGGACCAGATCTGCCTGCAGAAGACCATGACCGTGGGCGTGGTCGGCGCCGTGATCCTCCAGGAGGTGGTCTCCGCGGAGTGCGACGAGGGCTGGGACGCCTACTGCCCGCCCTCCTGCAACGGCACCGTGGGCAGCACCGTCGAGATCCTCGATCCGGCGGTCCTGATCGGGGGCTAGGCCCGGGCCCCCCGGGGCGCCTTGCCGGAGGCGGGCCTCCGGGACCGCCGGTGTATGGCTCGCGAAAGGCGTGCCGAGGCACTTCGCCACCCGGCTGGGGAGCCCCTGGACCATTATCTGGACTATTATTTAGGGGGGGACCTCGGGTTTCTAGGAACCCAGGTGACCCCTGAGCCCGTCTGATAGTCTCCAAAGCGGGACCCTCGTCGCGTGAAGACCGATCCGGATGCCAAGATGGTGCTGGCCTGCCAGCAGACCGCCTCGAGCGGCCTCCAGGGGCCCTTTCGGGACCTGTACGAGGTCTACAAGGACCGCGTCTACAACGTCTGCTACCGCATCACGGGCAACCCGACGGATGCCCTGGACGCGGCCCAGGAGACGTTCGGGATCATCTTCCGCAAGCTCGGGGAGTTCCGCTTCGAATCGAAGTTCTCCTCCTGGGTGTACCGGATCGCGGTCAACGCCAGTATCGATCTGAAACGCCGCTCGAATGCTCGCTGGATCGCCTCCCTGGACGCGATCCAGGAGGGCGGCCCCTCAGAGGGCGGGCGATTCGACGTCCAGGACGAGAAGACCGAGATGCCGTCGGACGTGGCCTCCCGCCGCGAGCTGGACGAGGAGATCCAGCGAGCCATCGGGCGGCTGAGCAGCAAGCTCGGGGTCATCACGGTCCTGCGCTACATGGAAGGGCTTTCGTACGGGGAGATCGCCGAGACCCTGCGGATCTCCATCGGGACCGTGAAGTCCCGGCTCGCGCGCGCGCACGAGGCCCTCGATCGCGAGCTGACGCCGGTGCTCGACCGGCACTACCTCGGCTCATGAGGGATCCCGAGAGGAACTGAGACTTCCCATGTCCGGCCAATGCCACGAAGTACGCCTGAAGCTGCTCGCCGAGGAGGAGCGTCCCCCGGAGGGCAGGGGCCCACTCCAGGACCACCTCCTTCGCTGCGCCGCTTGCCGCCAGTGGCTCTCCCGGGCCGAGCGGCTCCAGACCGCCCTGCGGTCCGCGGGCCGCGCGTCCGCCCCCTTCGAGCTGGAGGGCCGCGTCGCGGCCTCCCTCCAGCCCGGACACCGTCAGGAGCGGATCTGCCGGGTCCTCCCCGACCTGGAGGGCCGGACGGCGCCCGAGGCCCTCGACGAGCGGGTGGCGGAGGCGCTGCGCGCCCGGCCCCGCGCGAGAGCTCCCCGGGTGCTCGGGCGCCTGGTGGTCGAGGAGCTGGCGGCGCCGCTCGAGGCCCAAACCCGGCGACACCTCGGCCGCATGGGGCGCCGGCGGGCGCCGGCGGCCCTCGTGCTGCGCGCGGAGGACACCCTGCGGCCCGGCTGGGTCCCGCGGCTGGGAGCCGGATGGCAGAGGGGATACGGGTCCCTGACGAGGGGGCTGGCGAGGCTCCTTCCCGCTCGGGGCCGACGCCTGTCTCCGGAGCTCGCCGCCGCGGCCCTGCTGCTCCTGGCCCTGGGCGTGGCGCGCCTCGCGATCCCCTCGGCCGACGTGTCCGAGCCCCCCCTGTCCTTCCGGATCGTGCGCGTGGATTCGGCCAGCGGCCTCTCCCCGATGGCTCGGGCCTTGATCCCCACCGCCCCGGACCGGATGCTGGCATCCGAGTCGGAGGGGGGAGGAGGGCGATGATGGCGTTGCGTGGCGCTCGGGCCTGCCTGGCGGCCCTGGTGATGCTGATGGCCGCGGCCTGCGGCCCGGCGGGGGATGTGCCCGCGGGATCGGCCGCTGCTGCCCCGGGCGGAGGCTCCGACGACGACCTCCTCGGGAAGATGGTGGAGGCCCACTTCGGGGTCCCCTTCCAGGGCGAGCGCACCATCCAGGTCTTCTACGGCCCCCAGGGTCTGGACGAGCTCCGCTACACCGAGGAGGTCGCGGCCGACGGCGACGGGCGCTTCGCCGTCACGCCCCTGGACGTGCTGGCGCCCTCCCTGCCGTGGGAGGACGAGCAGGTCCTCCTCCTGATCCTGGGCAACCGCGAGGGCTTCCACTTCCGCTACCGGGACTTCTACGTCCGGGAGAGGGAGCTCTTCCTGCAGCGATACCAGCTGATCGACACCGGCAGCACGATGTCGGTGGCGGGCCTGGAGTGTCACGACGTCCTGGTGTCCCGCGACCCCAATCCGAGCGGGGTCATCTGGCGCCTGGCGGTCGAGCCGGACACCGGTCTGATCCTGCGCGCGCAGGAGGAGGACGGCGGCGGTCTCCTGTCCCTGATGGAGTTCACCGCCATCGACCTGACTCCCGACCTCGGCTCCGTCGACTGGCACGTGTCCGCGAACCAGGAGACGGACCTCGACATCAACGGTGGCAACCTCAAGCAGCTCCTGGGCTTCGAGCCCCTGCTGCCCCACCTGATCCCGGATGGATACCAGCTCTGGGAGACCACCACCGTGATCGGCCCGGGTCCCAATCAGCCCACCTGGGTCAAGTTCGTCTACACCGACGGGCTCTACGAGGTCTTCTTCCTTCACGGCGGGAGGCAGAGCCCGCCCCCGAGTGGGAACACGAGCGCCCAGGTGTGGGGTTTCGAATCCGACGCCGTGAGGTCCTTCTCGATGGGCTCCTGGACGGTCCTGGACGGTCTCGCCCAGGACCAGCGGGTGATCGCCTCGGGGCGGGTTCCCGAGGCGGACCTCGCCCGGCTGATCCAGTCCGCGCTGCCCCACATACCCGTCCCCTAGACGGCGGGGCGCGCCCGCCTCGACGGCGCCCCGAAGGCCGGCCGGGTGGCCCCCGTCCAGGCCTCTGTTCAGGGCGGCGCAGCACCCCGGGCAGGGGGGTGAGAAGCCCGACGAGGATTCCGTCCGCCCCCCTGATCCCGGGGTAGCTTTTGGGTGGAGCCATCGCCTCTGGAGCGACCGAAGGCGATGGAACCGACGCCGGCGGGAAGGCCGGAAAACGAGCCGCGGGCGATGTCGCCGGCGGGGGAGGTTCGAACCAGTCGGAGCAGCCCGGGTCAGGCCCCACCATGAGCGAGCAAGAAGGATCGTCCTCCGAGAAGGACCTGCACTCGGCGGAGTACCGCCAGCGGCTGCTGCGCAAGCTGAACACCCTGATCGCGGTGCTGGAGGTCGCCACCGCCAAGGTGCGCCGGTCCCTGGCTGGCCCCTCCCCGGACGTCGAGCGCCTGCTCAAGATCAAGAAGAACCTCCAGAACACCCTGGACGTATGCCAGCGCGCCAAGACCGCGCTCGAGAAGCACGCGACCCTTCCCAAGGAGCTCTCCCGCAACCTCGCCGACGTGGTCAACGAGCCGGCCCTCAAGGCCGAGCACCCCGCCCCGCGGGGCGGGATGCCCCCCGGTACTCGCTACGAGATGCTGTCCTGGAACGAGCACCTCAAGTTCCGCCGCATGGGGCCGGTCCGGGCCGCGGAATGGGAGGGTTGCGACCTGGACGAGCTGTCCCAGAGGCTGCAAGCCTGAGGATCCGTCGGGGGGGCGCCGAGGGGTGACTTGGGGCGGGGCCGTCTCTGCGGGAGGGGTGCCGTCCGGAATCCTCCGCAGGGGCCGCAACCACACCTCGCCGGCGAAGTCCCCGGGGCGGGTGGGGGGTGGTGGGCGGGTCGAGGCCCCCCGGCGGCTCCCGCGGCAGCCCCCTCGGGCCGGCCCGCGACCGCTCCTCAGCTCCGTTGC
Source organism: uncultured Planctomycetaceae bacterium (assembly GCA_964615935.1). Classification (GTDB taxonomy): domain Bacteria; phylum Planctomycetota; class UBA1135; order UBA1135; genus CAZTTG01. The sequence goes on from CAZTTG010000007.1 coordinate 69,770, forward strand.
GCCCGCTCGCGAGCCTCGGCGATCAGCTCGTCGACGCCGACCTGCGATGCCTCGCCCTCGTAGCTCAGGATGAGCCGGTGCCGGAGGGCCGGGGCGCTGAGGGCCGCGACGTCCTCCTCGCTCACGTGCAGCCGGCCCCTCGCCAGGGCCCGGGCCCGCGCCGCCTTCAGGAGCGCCTCACCGCCGCGGGGGCTGGCACCGTGCCGGACCAGGCGGCGCACCGATTCCGGCGCCTCGGGGCGGTCGGGGTGGGTGGCGAGCAGGAGCCTCGTGACCCCCTTCACGATCTCCTCCGACACCGGCACCTGCCCGACCAGCGCGCGCGCGCGCCGCACCTCCTCCCGGCCCAGCACGGGATCGATGGCGGCCGTGGCGGCCGGGCCGGTGGAGGCCTCCAGGATGGCGACCAGCTCCGGCTCGGAGGGGTAGCCGATCTGGATCTTGAGCTGGAAGCGATCGAGCTGCGCCTCCGGCAGGGGGTAGGTCCCCTCCATCTCGATCGGGTTCTGGGTGGCCACCAGGAGGAAGGGTTCCTCCAGCGGCAGGGTCTCGCCGAAGGCGGTGACCTGCCCCTCCTGCATCGCCTCCAGCAGGGCCGACTGCGTGCGCGGGGTGGCCCGGTTGATCTCGTCGGCCAGGAGCACGTTCGCGAAGACGGGGCCGCGCTCGAAGGTGAAGTGCCGCCTCCCCTCGGCGTCCTCCTCCAGCATGCGAGTCCCCAGGATGTCCCCCGGCATCAGGTCGGGGGTGAACTGGATGCGCCGGAAGCGAAGGTCGAGAGCGGCCGAGAGGCTCCTCACCAGCGTCGTCTTGCCCAGACCCGGAACGCCCTCGATCAGCGCGTGTCCGCCGCTGAGCAGGCTGAGGAGCAGCAGCTCGACCACCTCGTCCTGACCCAGGAATCGCCGGCCGACGGCCTCCTTGAGCGACGCCAGGCGAGCGCGCAGGGTCTCCAGCTCGCGCTCCAGATCGGCCAGCTCGCGGGGTTCGGCGGATTCGGCTTCCATGGGCGATGGGCGGTTCGATGAGGCTCGAGAGCTCGCGCGGGGGGCGCCTTCCCAGAACGCCCTCGGGGCCCGGCTCGTTCAACGGGCAGGCGGATTATCACCAATGCCCCCGAAAGGACCAGGAGGCTCCCGCGAGATCCCGGAGGTGGTCGTTGCCGGCGTGCAGGGCCCCTTCGGCGGCGAAGCCGGCGCGCTCCAGGGCGCGCTGGAACAGCCGCGGATCGGGCTTCTCCAGGGCCCCCGGATGGAGGCGAGAGGTGGAGGCTCGGCCGAGGCTCGCGAAGAGCTCCGTGCCAGTCCCTTGCAGCGCCCGCTCGTCCATGCCCAGGGTGCCGCCGGCGTCGAGGAGGACCGCCTCGATCGGGGAGCGACCCCTCATCCCCGGCTAGTCCTCATCGCTGAGCTCGGCCACGAGCCGGTCGAGCCTCTCGGTGAGCTCCCGGGCGAAGTCCCCGCCGAAGTCCGTGGCCAGGGCGTCGATCTCCTCGAAGGCGTAGCGACCCGACGAGCGGCTGTAGGGGATGTCATACTCCCACTCGTTGCCGTCCGAGGAGAGGATGACGAGCTCGATTCGATCATGACCCTCGACGGGCCTGAGGGAGTACTCAGCGACCTCGTGGTCGGGCATGGTGAACGATCCGGGGGAGGCCGGGCGGGTGGGGGGCGGAGGGCGGGTCGGCCCGCTCGGGTCCGGGCGGGTTCTTCCCAGAACCCCTCCCGCCCGGAAGCCTCCCCCCTCAGGCGGGCTCCCCCTCCTCCGCTCCCCCGGGCCGGTTCCCCAGCAGGTGGTCCACGTCCTCTCCGAAGCTCGACTTCGCGGTCCTCTCGAAGCCGTCCCACCGCTCCGGATGCCAGATCTGGACGTCCTCCAGGTCACCGACGACCACAACCTCCCGCTTCTCCGCCGATCCCCGCTCGATGCTCGCCTTGGCGAGCAGCACGTCCGGAACCCGGACCCTCCCCTGCCGATCGCACTTCACCCGCGCGGAGTTGGCGGCCAGGAGGGTCACGACGCGCCGGCGCCGCAGGCCCTCTCCCTCGGCCCCCCGGAATCCCTCGACGTAGGCGTCCCAGACCTCCTCCGCCCGCAGGCTGATGCACCCCTCGGGCTCGAGCGTCGCCATCAGGGGACGGTCCTCCCGGCTGGGATTGAGCAGGTTGCGCAGCGCCATGGGCAGCAGGATCCGGCCCTCGGGATCGAGGGTCGCCCGATGCTCGCCGACCATCCACGCTCTGGAGCTCATCACCGTCGGGGATCGCGGAGTCGAGGCCGCTTCCCGCCGACCCAGATCCTACCAGGGCGCTCCAATTCGGGCGACGATTCTCCACGGAAGCGGCACCGTCATGCCATGCGCCGCCAAATGCGAGTCGCGTCGCGCTGAGTTGTCCACAGATTCCCCACGGCAACCCGGCCCGGGCTGCAGCCCGCTCGAGGAGCCCCAGGGGGCCTCCCCGGGCGATCCGGGCGCGCGCTCGCGCAAGTTCTCCACAGCCCGCCCTTCGAGCGGCCGGGGTGGAGCGCCGGGCCCGATCGGGCCGCGGATCGCCGCGGGGCCTACTCGGACAGGAACAGGTAGTAGAGCTGCCCCTCGGACCGCGTCCGGCCGGCCATCTGCTCGGCCTCCCCCCCCCACGCCCAGGTAGATGTCCGCCCGTCCGGCGGTTCGGATGGCGCCGCCGGTGTCCTGATCGAGCAGGAAGCGGTCGAAGCGGCGTCGCCCGCTTCCATCCGTGGGCAGGCTGGCGTGGACCCAGGTGAGGGCGCCGCGCGGGAAGAGGCTCTTGTCGGTGGCCAGCGTCCGGCCCGCGGCGACCTCCAGGCCCAGGCTGCCGCGCGGGTTCCCCTCGATCGGCGTGAAGAAGACGAAGGAGTCGTTGCGGTCCAGGTACCTCCCGAGTCGATCGGGATGGCCTCCGGCCCAGTCGCGGATGGCGAACAGGCTGAGCTCCTCCGCCTCCAGCTCGCCTTCCCTCACCAGCTCGCCGCCGAGGGAGGTGTACTGGCGACCGTTCTTGCCGGCGTAGCCGAAGCGCGCGAGCTCGCCGTCGGGCAACTCGACGAAGGCCGAGCCGTTGACGTGGGCGATGAAGGCGTCGAGGGGATCGCCCAGCCACACGAGCTCCAGCTCGCGATCCGCGAGCAGACCGCTGGCCTCGATCGCGCGTCGCGTGGGAAAGGGCTCGATGCCGGCCGCCGTGCGGCGGCCCAGAATCGCGCCATCGGTTCCCTTGATCAGATCCTCGGGCAGGGCGAAGAGGGGGTGGCGCCAGCCCGGGCCTTCCTCCAGGCTGCCGGACAGGATCGGGGTGTAGTACCCGGTGAACAGGACCCCCCCGCCGCGCCCGTCCCAGCCGGCGCTCTTGTAGACGGTGAACTCCGCCTCGAGCCGGGCGGCGAACTCCTCGGCCCCGCGCGACTCGGTGAGGATCTCCCGAAAGCGCTCGAGGCTCGCCCGGGCCCGCTCCCAGCGGATGCCGGCGATGGGGAAGTGCCGCGCGGCCCCCTCGCGCTTCGTCCAGGCGATCGAGCGGTCGAGCGCGGGCAGGATCTCGTCGCGCTCGTACCAGTCGAGCGAGAAGTCGGGCGGCAGCTCGCCGGGGCTCAGCGGCAGGAGCGCGGGCGCGCCGGACGGCAGGGGCCGACCGTAGTCGGGGGCGCTCCGACAGGAGGTGAGCAGCGCGGCGAGGACGGCCAGGGCGGGGATGAGTCTTCGCATGCCCCCAGGGTAGTGGGCCCCCGGCTTCCCTCAACCTCCCGATCTGGCCGGGCCGGTCGACGAGAAAGCGCCGAAGAGGCGCAACCCTCGGCCGGGCGGGGCGATCCCCCGGGCGGAAGGGGGGCGTTCCCCCGGGGGAGCCCCCCTCGCGGACCGCCGAGCGCCGCCGCAGAGCCCTCGAGGCCCCGGCCGCCCCGACGACCCGCTCCGGCGAGCCGCCCCGGCGCCGCTACGGGGCCTTTCGCACCCGCAGGAAGACCTTCTCGCCGCTGACCTTGGCGGGCGCGGACTCGCTCAGCTCGCCCACCCGCCGGATCTCCCCCGCCAGGAGCTCGCCGCGGAGCCACTCCTCGTGAGCGCCCACCGCCTCCGCGACGCGGTCCGAGGCCGAGAACTCCAGCTCGATCCGGTCGCTCACCTGCAGGCCCATCGACTTGCGCCGCTCCTGAGCCTGGCGGTTGAAGTCCCGCGCGATCCCCTCGGCCTCCAGCGCCGGCGTCAGGGCCGTATCGAGGGCCATGAAGGTCCCCTGCTCCTCGGCGACCTCGAGCTGATCGGGGCCCCGCAGGTCGAAGGTCAGGTCGTCGGCGGAGATCTCGACCCGCTCGCCCTCGACCTCGAGCTCCACGGGCCCCTCGCGCAGGGACTGCCGCAGCCCGGCGGCCTCCAGCTCACCCAGATGCTTCGCGATGGCCTTGACCCGCTTGCCGTAGCGCGGGCCCAGCACGTCGAAGCGGGGCTTGACCTCGAGGGTCGCGATCCGCGCCTCGTCCTCGACCAGCTCGAGCCGCTTGACGTTGCACTCCTCCAGGAGCTGGCCCGCGAAGTGGGCATCGGCCAGCACCGCGCGATCGGCATCGTCCCGGGGGCGTACCAGCAGCCGGCCCAGCGGCTGGCGGACCTTGATGCGCGCCAGGGACCGCAGCTTGAGGGCCTGGTTCTTGACCCGGATGACGCAGTCGATCCCGCGCTCCAGCTCGGGGTCGATCAGCTCCGGGTCCGCCTGGGGATAGTCGGTGAGATGCACCGACTCCGGCGCGTCGGGGTCGACCCCGCGGACCAGGTTGGCGTACATCTCCTCGCACAGGAACGGCAGGATGGGCGCCAGGAGGCGCGTCATCGCGGTGAGGACGCCGTAGAGGGTCTGATAGGCGGCCTCCTTGTCCTGGTCGGACCCGCTCCTCCAGAAGCGCCGGCGAGAGCGCCGCAGGTACCAGGTGGAGAGCTCGTCGGTGAAGTGCTCCAGCTGGTCGACGAAGCGGTAGATGGTGAAGTCCGCGAAGGCCTGGTGCGCGCTCTGGATCAGGCGCTGGAGCCGGCTCAGCACCCAGCGATCCAGCTCGCTGCACTCGCCGATCGGCAGGGCCGGCGCGGCCCCGCCCCTCCAGCCGTCGATCCCGGCGTAGGTGACGAAGAAGGAGTAGCAGTTCCAGAGGGTGAGCAGCCGGGAGCGGACCTCGCCGTCGATCCCGCTCTTGCCGGTGCGCTCGCTGCCCGCCGCGGGGAGGTCGGGGAAGGCCAGGTTGTGAATCGGGTTCTGGCTGGCGTACAGGTAGCGCATCACCTCGGCGCCGAAGACCTCGGCCGCCTCGTCGAAGGCGATCGCGTTCCCCTTCGATTTGTGCATATCCTCGCCGCGCGCGTCGCGGACCAGGGCGTGGCCGAGCAGCACGCGGAAGGGGGGCCGGCGGCTGAGCATCGCGCTCATGGCGAGCAGGGCGTAGAACCAGTTGCGGAACTGGCCCGGGAAGCACTCCACCACGAAATCCGCCGGGAACCATCTCTCCCAGTGCTCCCGATCGGTGCCGTAGTGGATGGTGCTGTAGGGGACGATCCCGGCGTCGAGCCACGGGTTGCCCACGTCCTCGACGCGCTTCATGCGCCCGCCGCAGGCGCACTCCAGCTCCACCAGGTCGACCCAGGGGCGGTGGGGGGTGTGACCCTCGAACTCCTCCCAGCCGGCCACCGCGCGCTCGCGCAGCTCCTCCTTGCCGCCCACCACGTCAAACTTCCCGCACTCCTGGCAGCACCAGATGGGCAGGGCGAGCCCCCAGAATCTCTTCTTGGAGATCATCCAGTCGCCCATGTTGTTGAGCCAGTCGAGCTCGCGGGCGGCCCCGTCGGGCGGGATCCAGCGGATCTGAGGCACCAGCTCCTTGATGCGATCCCGCCAGTCCATGCGGATGAACCACTCGTCGACCAGCCGGAAGACGAGCTCCTGCTTGCAGCGCCAGCAGTGGGGGTAGACGTGAGGGTAGGACTCCTTGGCCACCAGCACGCCGCGCTGGGCCAGGTCCTGCACGATCTCGTCGGTGAGCTCCAGCACCGGCCGCCCCGTTAGGGCGCCGAAGCCCTCCAGGTACTCCCCGCCCTCGCCCAGCGGAGCGACGGCCACCAGGTCGAGCTCCTGACCCAGGAGGTGGTCCTCCGCGCCGCAGCCGGGCGCGATGTGTACGATCCCGGTCCCCTCCTGCTCGCTGACCTCGTCCCAGGCGATCACCCGGTGGCAATCGATCGCGCTCGCGCCGGAGGAGACCTCCCCCTCCTCCCCGCCGCAGCCGCCGGGCCGCTCCTGGGCGGGGAGGTGGTCGAAGGGGCCCTCGTAGCGGAGCCCCAGGAGCTCGACGCCGGCCAGCTCCTCCAGCACCTCGACCTCCCCGGAGCGGCCCAGGATGCTCTCGAGGGTCTCGAGCCGGTGGGACTCCCGCTTGCCGGCGGCCTCGAGGTCCTGCCGCCGCTCGCCTCGCAGGTTGCCCTTGCCCAGGTAGTAGATCCACTCGCCGCAGCGGACCTTGAGGTAGGTCATCTGCGGGTTGACCGCCGCCGCGACGTTCGAGGTGAGCGTCCAGGGCGTGGTCGTCCACACCAGGAGCGCCTCCCGCTCGCGCTCCCGCAGGGGAAAGCGGACGAAGACCGAGGTGTGCCGGGTGATGCTGCGGCCCTCGGTCACCTCCATCTGGGAGAGACCCGTGCCACAGCGGCAGCACCAGGGCATGACGTCGGTGCCCCGATAGATCAAACCCTCCTCGTGGCACTTCTTCAGGAAGGTCCAGATGGTGTAGTTGTTCTCGTCCGAGAAGGTGAAGTAGCTGCCCCCGCAGTCCCGATCGCCCAGGCGGGCGATGATCCTCTCCGGCCGGTCCGTGAGCTCCTGGCCGGAGGGCATCCGGACGGTGATCTCCTCCCGATCCTCCAGCAGCGCGTCCCGCAGCGCGCGGAGGGTGTCGGGCTCGTCCCAGTCCATCCAGTAGCCGAGCCGAATCGACTGCTCGGTCTGCTTGGCGGAGAAGGTGAGCACGCGGGCCTTGCAGTCCCTCACGAAGCGGTCGATTCCATGGGCGGCGATGTCGCTCTTGGTCTGGAATCCGCGCTCCTTCTCCACCTCGACCTCGACCCACAGGCCCTGGCAGTCGAAGCCGTTCTGCCAGCGCAGCTCCCGGCCGTTCATGGCGTGGAAGCGCTGGAACATGTCCTTGAGCGAGCGTCCCCAGGCGTGGTGCACCCCCATGGGATTGTTGGCCGTGATGGGCCCGTCCTGGAACGACCAACTCGCCGCGCCTCGGTTCCTGGCGCGCAGCTTGCCCAGGATGTCGCGCTCCCGCCAGAAGGCCAGTGCGCGGCGCTCCAGCGCCGGAAAGTCGGGGACACGGGGGACTTCTTCGTACATGGGTTTTCTCGCGGCGAATCGGGCGATAATCGCGTCCATCGGTGAGCTTGTCAACCGCCCGGGACCCGATCCACAGGGGCCGGGCGCGCGCGGTCGTGAGCTTTCGTCGCCGGACGCTTGTGGTCCGAGTCCGGCTCTGCTCAGTTGCGGCCCACCGCGAGGCGCGATCTCCGCGGGGGAACGCGCGCCTCGACGGGAGCCAGCGCGAGACCGCGCAAGAGGAGGCGCGAGATGAGCGAATGGTTCGAGCGGGATGCGTTCTGGGAGGACAACGCGCGATTCCTCTTCGGCGAGGATCGGATGGAGAGGGCGTCGTCCGAGGTGGGCCACATCCTCGAGCATCTGCGCCTCGCGCCCGGCGCGGCGATCCTGGATCTGTGTTGTGGGCCCGGGCGGCACTCCCTGGAGCTGGCCCGCCGGGGCTTTCGCGTGACCGGCGTCGACCGCACCGAGAGCTACCTGGAGCTGGCCCGAGCCCGGGCCGAGGAGCGCGGGCTCGAGGTGGAGCTGGTGCGATCGGACATGCGCGAGTTCGCGCGTCCGGGGGGGTTCGATGGGGCCATCAACATCTACACCTCCTTCGGCTACTTCGAGGAGGAGCGCGACGACCTGCGCGTTCTGCAGAACCTGCGCGAGAGCCTGCGTCCAGGCGCCCCGCTGGTGATGGACCTGATGGGCAAGGAGGTCCTCGCCCGCAAGTTCAGGGAGCGGGACTGGTCCGCGACGGAGGACGGCGCCCTGGTGCTCGAGGAGCGGCGGATCCTGGAGGGCTGGAGTCGGGTCGAGAGCACGTGGACCCGGATCCGGGGCACGGAGCGCCGCGAGAGTCGCCTGACGGTCCGCGTCTACTCGGCCGTCGAGCTCGGGAAGGCGCTGCTCTCCGCGGGCTTCTCCTCGGTCGAGCTCTTCGGGGACCTGGAGGGCATCCCCTACGACCACGAGGCGCGGCGCCTGGTGGCCGTGGCTCGCTGAGCCGAGACCGCACCGCCGCCCGCGCGAGCTCAGGGCCGGCTCTCGGAGACGATCGCCACGAGCTCGAAGGGATGCTCGTCCCCGCCCTCGCGGTGAGCGCGCACCTCCACGTGGATCGAGCCCTTCGCGCGCCGGCAGCGGTAGCCGACCTCCAGGGTCGACAGCACCCCGCCCGACCAGGCGGGCGGCGAGACCGCGGAGTGGCGCACGAGGCCGCCGTGGCGCTCGATCTCGATCTTCACCCGCCGCTCCAGCCCCACCAGAAGGTCCGCGAGCGCATCCTCGGGGCCGCGGAAGGCGCGCCAGCCATGGCTGGCGAAGCGACGGGCGCCCTCGTCGGCGTCCAGGCGAGGCTGGGCCCGCACGGGGCCCCACTCGGCCTCCCCGGGCAGGAGCTCCTCGGCCAGATCGAGGACCCGTACCCGCCAGGCCACGGGGGTGGGCAGGGACTCGGCACCCCGGGGCGCACAGGCCCCGACGAGACCCACCGCGACGGCCAGCGCTGCGGCCGCCGCAGGGGGAGCCTTCTTCCGGGGAGGGCTGGCGGTCGCGGAGGGAAGCTGGAGCGTCTACACGTCTTGGGCGGGATCGGGACGGGGGGGACACCATAGCCGAGCCAGGCGTCGCCGGGAGGCCTGGCCGAGGGGCATCCACCAGGCCTCACCACCCAGGGGACCTCCGCCTCCCCCCGAGGTTGCGGAGGATCCGGGAGAAAGCCCCTCCTCCCCGATCTCCGGCGGGCGATCAAGGAACCAGCATATGGCGATCCCGGGCCCCGTCGAGCGGCCCCGGGGCCCGTGGCGGGCCTCGGGGGGCCTCCCGCGATCCTCGCCGGCTCCGCCGGAGGGGTACCGGGCCGGGTGGCGAGGCGGACGGCTGCGAGCTCCTCGGGGGGGCTTCCCCGATCGGGAGTCCCCCGGTAATTTGACTCCCGGCCCCGCCCGGTCGACCGCCGGAGCGCCCGCACCCGGCGACCCCCGGCCGGTGGGCGCCCGTCCGCCCCCACCGGGACCCAGGTCTGTTTCGGCCCTCCCTTGGCGAGGAACACCGATGTCCAGCTTCCGACTCGAGGTCGACGCCCCCAACAACATCGTCCTGGTCCTGGTCACCGGGGAGGGCGGCGGCGAGCACGACTTCCAGCTCGATTACGATCCGCTCTCGGGGCTCTACGAGTTCGCCGAGAAGGACCAGCTCGAGGGCGAGTACGGCGAGGACTTCATGGAGGAGATGGAGGAGGCCGTCGAGCGGGCCATCACCGAGGCGATCGAGAGCTCCGACCTGACCGACGCGGACATCGAGGGCTTCGACGACGAAGACCTCTAGTACCCCCCATGCCCTGCCTGGGCGCCGACCTCCCCGGGAGGGCCAAGTGAGGCGCGTCTTCCTCATCGTTCTGGACTCGCTCGGGGTGGGAGCCCTGCCCGACGCCGCCCGCTTCGGCGACGAGGGGGCCCACACCCTGGATCACATCGCGTCCGCGGCCGGGGTTCCGGAGCTGCCGCGCCTGGTGGCCCTGGGACTGGGGCACGTTCCGGGGGTGAGCTCCCTCCCGCGCCCCCCCGCGCCGGAGGCCTGCTTCGGCCGCATGGCCGAGCTCTCCCCGGGCAAGGACACCTCCACCGGCCACTGGGAGCTGATGGGCTGCGTGCTCGATCGGGCCTTCCCGGTCTATCCCGAGGGCTTCCCTCCGGAGATCATCGACCCCTTCCTCGAACGCGCGGGCCTCGAGGGCGTGCTGTGCAACGCGCCGGCCTCGGGAACCGAGATCCTCGAGCGCCTGGGTGAGCGGCACCTCGAGTGCGGCTGGCCGATCCTCTACACCTCGGCCGACAGCGTGTTCCAGGTGGCGGCTCACGAGGAGCGCTTCGGCCTGGAGCGCCTCTACGCGATCTGCCGCATCGCGCGCGAGATCCTGGATGGCCCCGGCGTGGCGCGTGTGATCGCGCGGCCCTTCGTCGGCGAGCCGGGGGGGTTCCGCCGGACCTACAACCGCCGCGACCTCTCGCTGCGCCCGCCGGCGACCGCCCTCGATCGCCTCGCCGAGGCCGGGGTCGAGGTCGTCGGGGTGGGCAAGATCGAGGACATCTTCGCCGGACGGGGGGTGGCCCGCTCGATCCACACCGAGGGCAACCGGGACGGGATGCGGCGCCTGCGCGAGGAGGCGCGCGAGCTCGATCGCGGCCTGGTCTTCGCGAATCTGATCGATTTCGACATGCTGTACGGGCACCGGCGCGACGCGCGCGGCTACCGCCGGGCGCTCGAGGACTTCGACCAGGACTACGCGCTCTTCGAGGGCGAGCTGGAGGCCGGGGACCTCGTGCTGCTGACGGCCGATCACGGCAACGACCCGACCCATATGATCTCGACCGACCATACCCGCGAATACGTCCCCCTGCTCGCCGCGGGACCCGGCCTCCTGCGGGGCGTGGATCTCGAGACGCGCGCGAGCTTCGCGGACGTCGGCGCCACGGTGGAGGAGGCCTTCGGCCTCTCCCCCTCCGGCGCCGGCATCTCCTTCCTCTCCAGCATCCTGCCGGAGGCCTGATGGACGCCCGCTCGGTACTGGCCACCAAGCGCGACGGCGGCGAGCTCTCCCCCGAGGAGATCGAGTTCTTCATCTCGGGCCTGGTGGGGGGGAGGATCCCCGACTACCAGGCCTCGGCCCTGCTCATGGCCATTTTCGTGCACGGCATGGGGGACCGGGAGCTCGAGTGTTGGACGCGGGCCATGCTGCGCTCGGGCGAGGTGCTCGAGCTCCCCGACCTCGGGCGGCCGGCGGCCGACAAGCACTCGACCGGCGGCGTCGGGGACAAGGCCTCCATCCCGCTGGCGCCGGCCGCGGCGGCCTGCGGCCTGGCGGTGCCCATGATCTCGGGGCGCGGGCTGGGGCACAGCGGCGGCACCCTCGACAAGCTGGAGTCGATTCCCGGCCTGCGGACCTACCTCGAGCCGAATCAGTTCCGGTGGGTCCTCCACCAGAGCGGTGCGGTCGTGGGGGGGCAGACCAGGTCCCTGGTGCCCGCCGACGGTGTGCTCTACGCCCTGCGCGACGTGACAGGACTGATCGCGTCGGTCCCCCTGGTGGCCAGCTCGATCCTCTCCAAGAAGCTGGCCGAGGGCATTGACGCCCTGGTGCTGGACATCAAGTTCGGCTCGGGAGCCTTCTTCCCCGATCCCGAGAGGGGCGCCGAGCTCGGCCGGGTCATGCTGCGGCTGGCGAAGCGGTTGGGGTTGCGGGCCTCGGCGCTGCAGACGGCCATGGACCGGCCGCTAGGGCGCGCGATCGGCAACTCGCTCGAGATCGCCGAGGGCCTCGACTGCCTGGAGGGCGGCGGGCCGGCGGACCTGCGCGAGCTGGTCTGCGCGCTGGGCGGCGAGATGCTGGCGCTGGTCGGGTCCGAGCCCGATCCCGCGGCGGGCTCGCGGCGCATCGCTCGCGCCCTCGACGACGGCACCGCGCGGGAGGCCTTTGCGCGCATGGTCGAGGCTCAGGGTGGAGACACGCGGGCGCTGGACGATCGCTCGCGGCTGCCCCGGGCGCCCGACCTCGAGCTGCGCCGCGCGCCCGCCTCCGGCTGCCTCGCCTTCCGCAGCGTGCGGGCCATGGGGCACGCGGTCAGCGCCCTGGGCGGCGGGCGCCGGCGCCGAGAAGACGAGATCGATCCGGGGGTGGGCCTGGTCATGCTTCGGGAGGCGGGCGAGGAGGTCCTGAGGGGAGAGGCGCTCGTGGAGATCCACCACCGGGAGGGGCGGGGGCTGGAGGAGGCTCGCTCGCTGCTCGACGAGGCGCTGGACGTGGGAGAGGGGCCGGGGCCCGGCCCCCTTCTTCGCGCGCGCCTGGAGCAGGAGCCCGGCTGAGGCGGCCGGAGAGGGAGGGCCCGGCGGGGCAGGGGGTCCCCCGGGGGATCGCCCCCCATCCGCCCGGGGGGACCGCCGCCACCGGCCACGGTTGCATTCGATCCCGGCGAAGATAGAACGGGCATCCCCGCCCCCCGCCGGCCCACCCTCCGCCATCGGGGCGCCCCATGATCGTCCTTCGCGCCCTCCTCGGCCTGTTCTTCTTCTGCGGCGTGGCCTGGCTGCTCTCCAGCCACCGGAGACGCTTCCCGTGGCGGGTGGTCCTCTTCGGCCTGGCCCTGCAGCTCGGGCTCGCCGGCCTGATCCTGGGCACCGTCGCCGGCCAGGAGTTCTTCGACGGCATCGCCGGCCTGGTGCGGAAGCTGATCGGCATGGCCGAGCCCGGGGCCCGGCTGGTCTTCGGCCCCCTCGCCAGCCAGGAGCTGATGGCCGAGACCTTCGGCGCGGAGAACGGCTTCATCTTCGCCTTCGCCGGCACCGGCCTGGTGGCCATCATCTTCTTCTCGGCCCTCATGGCGCTCCTCTATCACCTGGGCATCATGCAGGTGATCATCTGGATGCTGGCGCGCGTCATGTCCACCCTGATGGGCGTGTCCGGGGCGGAGTCCATGGCCATGGCGGCCAACGTCTTCGTGGGCCAGACCGAGGCGCCCCTGGTGGTCCGGCCGTACCTGGCCAGGATGACGCGCTCCGAGCTGAACGCGCTGATGACCGGCGGCTTCGCCACCATCGCCGGCTCGGTGCTGGCGGTCTACGTGGGCTTCCTGGGGGAGGAGTACGGGCCGCACCTGCTCACGGCCTCGGTCATGTCCGCGCCGGCCGCCTTCCTGATCGCCAAGATCATGCTGCCCGAGACCGAGCGCTCGGAGACCGCCGGCGACGTGCCCCTCAAAATCGAGCGCAGCGCCCAGAACCTGATCGAGGCGGCGGCCAACGGCACCCAGGACGGCCTCAAGCTGTGGCTGAACGTCATCGCCATGCTGATCGCCTTCATGGCCCTCATCAACCTCATCGACTGGCCCTTGGGGTGGCTGGGAGACGAGGTCCTGGAGCTGGAGGGCGGCCTCACCCTGTCGCGGCTGTTCGGCTGGATCTTCGCTCCGGTCGCCTGGGTGATGGGCGTCGACGGATGGCACGACTCCCAGCTCTTCGGATCGCTCCTGGGCCTGAAGATCGCCGCCAACGAGTTCGTGGCCTTCGGCTCCATGAAGGAGATGCTGCCCGGATCCGGCGGTGAGGTGGTCATGCAGGCCGAACGCTCGGCCCGGATGGCGGCCTACGCCCTGTGCGGCTTCGCCAACTTCGCATCCATCGGGATCCAGCTCGGCGGCATCTCCCCCCTGGCGCCGGAGCGCAAGACCCACATCTCCCAGCTCGCCCTGCGCGCCATGCTGGGCGGCGCCTTCGCCTCCTGGATGACCGCCACCATCGCGGGCATGTTCCTCTAGCCCGGACTATTCATGAACGCACGGCCAGAGCACCACAAACGACCGGCTTCGCCGGTCTCTCGGCCCCTGCCGGTACTTTGCGGCCGCCGGCGTCCTCGACGACCTGACAAGGTCGCCTCCGGGGCCGGCGCCCGCAAAGCACCAGCAGGAACCGAGTTGAGGCGTCTGGCTCGCGCGTTCATGAATAGTCCGGGCTAGCAAGGCGGACGAAGTGACGCAGACCCGCGACGCAGAACTGGATCGGCTGCAGCGCTCCCTCGAAGCGCGGGGAGCGGACGGCGTCGAGCTGTGCCTGGTCCTGGGCTCGGGCCTGGGGCCCTTCGCCGAACGGCTCGTGGACCCGGTGAGCATCCCCTACGAGGAGCTGGAGGGGATGCCCACCTCCGGCGTGGAGGGCCACGCCGGCCGTCTGGTCCTGGGCGAGCTCGCCGGGGCGCGCGTGCTCGTCCAGCAGGGTCGCGTCCACCTGTACGAGGGGTGGTCGGCCGTCGAGGTCACCCGCGCCGTGCGCGCCCTGGCCGGGCTCGGGTGCCGGGGCTTCGTGCTCACCAACGCCGCCGGCGGCCTGAACCCGGACTGGTCGCCGGGCACCCTGATGCGCATCGCCGACCACCTGAACCTGCAGGGCCGGACGCCCCTCTCGCCCGCGGGTCGGGGCAGCGGGGCGGTCTGGTCGGAAGGACTCGGCGCCGCGCTGGAGCGGGGCGCGACCGAGGCCGGTGTGGACCTCGAGAGCGGCGTCTACGCCGCGCTCCTGGGGCCCTCCTACGAGACGCCGGCCGAGATCCGCATGCTGCGCTGGATGGGCGCGGACGCGGTGGGCATGAGCACGGCGGCCGAGGCCCTGGCCATCCGGGAGGCCGGCTGTCGGGTGGCGGGGATCTCCCTGATCACCAACCTCGCGGCCGGCCTGAGCCCCACCGCCCTCTCCCACGACGAGGTGGTCCGCGAGGGCCAGGCCGCGGCCGAGCGCTTCAGCGCCCTGCTCGAGGCCTCGGTGCCCCATCTGGTCGCCGAGCTGGCGCGCTGAGCGGCGCGGGGCGAGCCCCGCCCGGCCCGGCGCCCGCCTTTGGTAGACTCCCCGCCCTGCCCATGGAGGAAAAGGAGATCCGGGAGATGGCCCGGCGCGTCGCCGGGCGCGTCCTGGCCGAGCGGGGCCTCGAGGCCCATCCCGCCGGCAACCCGCCCGGCGAGCGCCCCAAGGGCGTGCACGTCAGCGTGGAGCGGGCCTGCGGCCCGGACCGGCCGGGGCGGTGCGAGGAGGCGGCCCCGCTTCGCGCCGAGGCGGCCGGCGGTGGCCGCGGGAGGCCCCTCGTCTCGGCCGACAGCCTGGCCGCGACCCCCGACGGCGGGACCCTCGCCATCCCCGAGGGCGCGCTGATCACCCCCCTCGCCGAGGAGGAGGCCGAGCGCCGGGGCATCCGCCTCGCGCGCGGCGTGCAGCCGCCGCAGGAGCCCCGGCACGGCGCCGGCGGGATCGTGGCGGTGGGCTCCGACCACGGCGGCTTCGCCCTCAAGCGGGAGCTCCTGCAGTGGGCCCGCGAGCTGGGCTGGCTGCCCCAGGACCTGGGCTGCCCCGACGAGAGCCCGGTGGACTACCCCGACCTCGCCTTCGAGGTGGCGCGGGCGGTGGCCGAGGGCCGCGCCTCCCTGGGCGTGGTCATCGACGGCGCCGGCATCGGATCGGCGATGGTGGCCAACAAGGTGCCGGGCGTGCGCGCCGCCATGTGCTACGACGAGGCCACCGCGAGGAACGCGCGCGAGCACAACCACGCCAACGTGCTCAGCCTGGGGGGGAAGATGCTCTCGCGGGAGATCGCGCGGACGATCCTCGCGACCTTCCTCTCGACGCCTCCGGGGGGGGAGCGCCACGCCGCCCGCGTGGCCAAGATCGACGCGGTCGAGAGGCGCTTCTCCCGCAGCTAGTGTCCTGAATCCGATGTATCTTCACACAATCCGGCAGTCTGCTCGCCCCTGGCGGCGTTGCGCCTTCTCCGAGTATCACAGCGAATACGCGTCGTCGGCGCGCCTAGCCAGGAACGCGCAGTCTACCGCCTTGTGCAAAGATACATCGGATTCAGGACACTAGGAGCCGAGCCCATGGAATTCGAGAAGCCCGGAGGTGGAGTCGACGCCGAGCGCTTCGAGACCATCCTGACCGAGATCGCGCGCCAGCTCCTGGAGCACGGCCTGGGCGCGGTGGGGAGCCTGGGCCAGTGGGGCTGCAGCACCATCCAGGTGGAGGTCTGCCCCGATCGCGTGCGGGAGGTGATCGACGCCGGAGCCTGTCGGATCGGGCTGTGCCCCGCCGATCGCGATGACCTCGGGGACCTGGCGGCGCACATCGACCACACCCTGCTGCGGTCCGACGCCACCGTGGCCGACATCGACGAGCTGTGCGACCAGGCGCTGCGCCACTCCTTCGCCTCGGTGTGCGTGAACGGCGCCTGGGTACGCCGCTGCGCCGAGATCCTGGCCGGCTCGCCGGTCCTGACCTGCGCGGTGGTCGGCTTCCCCCTGGGCGCGGCCGCTCCCGAGGTCAAGGTCTACGAGGCGCGCCGCTGCATCGAGGACGGCGCCTGCGAGATCGACATGGTCATGAACGTGGGCGCGCTCAAGTCGGGCGAGCGCGACTTCGTGCGCCGCGACATCGCCGGAGTGGCCGAGGTCTGCCACCGCCTGGGCGCCCGGCTCAAGGTGATCCTGGAGACCTGCCTCCTCTCCGACGACGAGAAGATCCTGGCCAGCGCCCTCGCCAAGGAGGCCGGCGCGGACTTCGTCAAGACCTCGACCGGCTTCTCCAAGGGCGGCGCCACGGTCGAGGACGTGGCCCTCATGCGCCGCACCGTGGGTCCGACCCTGGGCGTGAAGGCCTCCGGAGGCGTGAAGGACCCCCAGACCGCCCGCGCCATGATCGCGGCCGGCGCCACCCGCATCGGCGCCTCGGCCTCGGTCGCGATCGTGCGGGGGTAGGCGCGCGGCGGCGCTGGCTCGCCGCTGTCCCCAGCCAGCTTACGAATGGGCATCAAATAGATGCCTATTGCCCACTTATGTCCGTGTAACGGTCGGACGCCGGGCCCCGGGCGGCTCAGCCCAGTCCCTCTTCGAGAAGGAGCCCGGCGATCATGATCTCGTCGGGCTCCTGGTCGGGGCAGCTGGGGCAGACGTCGAGCTGGTCGGCGTCGAGCTCGAAGCTCGCCGCCACCACCTGGCGCAGGCGCAGGAGGTCCATGACGCGGTCCTCCAGGCGGCGGCCCGGGGGCACCTGGTAGACGAACTCCACGCAGCCGTCGATCAAGGACTCCACCCGGATCTCCGGGAACTCGACGGCCTCGACCAGTCTCAGAATGGCGCGCCGGGGGTAGGCGCAGAAGGGGGACTGGCCGCGGAGGCCCCACAGTCGATGGCCGTCGTGGGCCTTCACCCTCCACTCGACCACCTCCATCAGCGGCGTGGAGAGGTCGGGTCGATCGAAGAGGACGAGCCCGCGATGTACCGAATCCATGGCCGCAAGGCGGCCACGCCAGTACTCGGGCTCGAGCAGGTGGCGGCAGGGCGCACGTCGTCTCGAGGACGGCATCGTCTGGTTGACAGCCGGAGTCCAGGTCACACCGAACAACGAATCGGTGAAAAACGGGCCACCGCGGTCAGCAACGCGCCCCTGGCGCCGTGGCCGGGCGCTCGAAGACGCGCGGGGACGGCCGGGTCCTCCGCCACCGGCGCTCCGCGAGTACGGGGTAAGTCGGCCGTAAGTCGTGCTACTACAGTAGTTGCGTCCATTAGTTGCGTCCATTGCTGCTGGCCTGCCCCACCGCCTCTGCCCTATCATTCGACCGAGCTCAGGACACCCGCGAGGCCGGCGGCCATCCGCCATCCCTGGACGGTCCGGCCCGCGGTGTCATCGGGGGGGAACCGCGCCCCCGCATCTTTGGATCCCCCCAAGACCCCAGCCAAGGAGAAGAGGGCGTGCGCACGCTTGCCAACTGGATCGCCGCGGGGCTGATCGGAACCCTGACCGCGCCCTGGGGCGCCGCCAGCGGAGCCGCGCCCCTGCGACCCTCAGCGGGAGCCCCTCCTCCCGACTCCGACTCGCCCGCAGGGGACGCGCTGGTGATCCGCGCCGATCGGGTCATCGTCCGGCCGGGCGAGATCCTCGAGGGCGTCGCGATCCTGGTCGAGGAGGGCCGGATCGTCGCCATCGGCCCGGATCTGGACGTCCCCGAGGGGGCGCGCGAGCTCGCGGGCGAGGTGGTCTGCGCCGGCTTCATCGACCCCTGGTCGGGCTGGGGGGTGGAGGCCGGCTCCAGGGGAGACACGCGCACCTCGGCCTCGACGCGTACCACCGACACCC
This sequence comes from uncultured Planctomycetaceae bacterium, assembly GCA_964615935.1. GTDB lineage: Bacteria > Planctomycetota > UBA1135 > UBA1135 > CAZTTG01. The sequence continues at coordinate 87,790 of CAZTTG010000007.1, forward strand.
TCGACCTGTTCGAGGACGACCGCCTGCGCCGGGACATCGCACGAGCGGGGGTGACCTGCCTGCGGGTGCAGGCCGGCGGCAACTCCGCCGTGGGGGGGCTGGGCGCCCTCCTGCGGGTCGGGCCGGGGCACGATCGGGCCTCGATCGTGCTGCTCGACGACTGCGGCCTGGCGATGCACGTCGGGGTGGGGCGCGGCGGGAGGCCGGCCAATCTCTTCGAGCGCATCGACCAGGTGGACAAGGTCGCGCGCTCGGTGGGCGAGGGCTGGGACTACCGCCTGAGTCAGACCGAGTACAGGTACGAGCTCGAGGAGTGGAAGAAGGCGATCGCCGAGAAGGAGGCCGAGCTCGAGAAGGACTTCAAGAAGGCCAAGAAGGAGCGCGACAAGGACATCGAGGAGGCCAAGGAGAAGGACAAGGAATTCAAGGAGAAGAAGTACAAGGAGGACAAGAAGCCGCGCCGGCCCAAGTACGACGCCGACAAGGAGGTGCTGGCGCGCATCGCCGACGGCGAGATCCCCCTGATCGTCGAGGCGCACCGCGCGGCCGAGCTGCGCGAGCTCCTCGCGGGGACCGCGAAGTACAGCCGACTGCGGCTCATCATCGCCGGCGGGACCCAGGCCATGACCGTGGCCGAGGAGCTCGCCGAGCGGCGCATCCCCGTGATCGTGCGCACCGAGCCCGTGGGAGGCAGCCCTCCACCGGGCTGGGGCGACGCGGACCTCGCGCTCGCCGGGCGGCTGGCCGGTGAGGGCGTGCCGGTGCTCCTGGGGAGCGGCGGCGCGGGAGGCCTCGCCAGCCGCGACCTGCCCCTGCTGGCCCAGCTGGCGATCGGGCACGGACTCGACCGCGAGAAGGCCTTCGCGGCCCTGACCGTCGATGCGGCGCGTGCGCTGGACGTCGCCGATCGGATCGGAAGCGTGGAGCGCGGCAAGGACGCCGACCTCCTGGTCCTGGACGGCGAGCCGCTCGCGACGACCACCAAGGTCCGGTACGCGATCTCGGGCGGCCGGGTAGTGGTCACTCCGGAGGATTGAGAACCGTGCTAGCCCTACTCCTTTCCGCGGCCGCCCCGGCCCTGCTCCCGCATCCCGTCGACGGCGTCGAGCCCCCTCCCGAGCCCGTCCTCCTGGCCGTGAAGGCCGGGAAGGTCCTGACCGGGGGCGGGGTGATCGAGGACGGCGAGATCCTGATCGAGGACGGCATCGTCCGCTCGGTCGGGGTCGACCTGCCGATCCCCGAGGGCGTCCCGACCATCGTGCACGCCGGCACGATCAGCGCCGGCCTGATCGCCTGCCACTCCTACACCGGCGCGGCGGGCGAGACCGACGACCTCACCCGGGCGTTCCTCCCCGAGGCGCGCTTCCTCGACGCCTACGACCCCGGACACCTCGACTTCGGGGCTCTGCTGGAGTCGGGCATCACCTCGGTGGTGCTGGCGCCCGGCGGCCTGAACGTGGCCGGCGGCCTCACGGCGGTGGTCAAGAGCGCGGGCGGGGTGGTCCTCTCGGAGGAGGCCCACCTGGCCCTCTCCCTGGCGGCGGCCTCCCAGCACGTGAACCGGCGGCCCACCAGCGCCGGGGGAGCGATGCTCGAGCTCGACCAGCGTCTGGCGGCCGGCGAGGGCGCCTTCGGCCGCGCGGCCCGCGGCGAGCTCCCGGTCCTGATCGACGTCGGGCCCCGCCACGAGGTGCAGCGAGCCCTCGAGCTGGCGGGGCGGCACGGCCTCCAGGGAGCCCTGTACGGCGCCTCGCTGGCCGGCGAGATGGCGCCCGCCGTGCGCGACTCGGGCCTCGCCGTGATCTGCCGCCCCCTGGACCTCGGGCGACCGCGGCGCGAGCTGGCCGCGATGGTCGCCCTGGCCGAGGCCGGGGTGCCGCTGGCCTTCGGCCTCGACTCGCCGCGCGTCCACCCCGAGCGCCTGCGCCTGTCGGCGGCCCTGCTGGTCCGCGAGGGGCTCGAGCCGGCCCGGGCCTGGGAGGCGCTGACCTCGGGCGCGGCGGAGATCGCCGGCGTGGGCAAGAAGGTCGGCGGCCTCGAGCCAGGCATGCAGGCGGACTTCGTCCTGTGGAGCGGCGACCCGCTGGAGCTCTCCAGCAGGCCCGTCGCGGTCTTCATCGACGGCAAGCGCGTCCTGGGAGGGTGCCGATGAGGTTCTGCGTTCTGACGGCCGTGCTCCTCCTCGCCGCGGTCGCCCGCGGGCAGGAGGAGCAGACGAGTTGGACCATCCGGGCGGAGACGGTGTACACCGCCTCCGGTGAGGCGCTGGCCAACCGCTCGGTGGTGATCCGCGACGGCAAGATCGACGGGGTGGTCGCCGGGGGAGCCTCGGCCGACCTGGAGGTCGCGGCGGTGACGCCCGGCATGATCGACCTCTCGGCCCGCATCTCCCTGGGGATGAGCTCGGTGGAGCAGTCCCGGGAGGTCGCTCCCGAGATGCGCGTGGCCAGCTCCCTGAACGTCTTCGACGTCGCCTGGGCGCGCCAGGCGCGCAGCGGCGTCACCTGCGTGCTGGTCAACCCGATCGACGAGAACGTCATCGGGGGGTACGGGGTGCTGCTCAAGACCGCCGGCCCGGACTCGATCGAGGCCCGCACGGTCAAGGACAAGGCCGCCATGCGCGGCGCCATCGGCACCCAGCCCAGCCGGCGCAACCACCCCGCCCGCGGGCGGCCCGACGATTTCTACTCGCGGCGGCCCACCACCCGCATGGGCGTGGAGTGGGAGCACCGCAAGGCCTTCTACGACGCGGCCGCTGCGAAGCGGGACCCGGCGCGGGCCTTCCCCGGCTGCGAGGACCTGCAGGCCGTGCTGGCCGGCGAGGTCCCGCTCCTCATCCAGGCCTGGGCCACCCAGGACATCCGCACCGCGGTCTTCCTGGTGGAGGAGATCGAGCGCGAGGGCCTGGGCCAGGCGCGCCTCATCGTGGACGCCGCGGCCGAGGCCTGGAGGGAGCCGCAGCTCTTGGTGCGGTCCGGCGCAGCCGTGGTGCTGCCCCCCTTCGCCCTCGAGGGCCGCACCACCGACGGGGCCTTCATGACCCTGGACAGCGCCGCCCGGCTCACGGCCCTGGGCGTTCCCGTGGCCCTTTCCAGCCACGGGGCCGCCGATCCGGCCGCCCGCCTGGACCGCCAGGCGGGCTGGGCCATCCACGGAGGCCTGGCCTTCGAGGACGCCCTGCGCGCCGTGACCCTCACCCCCGCGCGCCTCCTGGGCGTCGAGGACCGCGTCGGCTCGATCGAGGCCGGCAAGGACGCGGACCTGACGCTGTGGAACGGCCGCCCCTTCGAGCCCACCTCGCGCGTGATCGGCGTCCTGATCGACGGCGCGCTGGTCCTCGACCCCCGCGAGGCGCGATGAGCGCCCCCTCTCTTCCCGTCCGTCTCCCTTCCGATTCCCCCCGTGCCGAACACGGAGCTCCTTCCATGCTGATCCTAAGGGCCCTCGCGAGAATAACTCCCAGTTCTGGACGGCCCTCGCCGCCCCTGGCTGCGTTGCACCTCTTCCGAGTATCGCCCAATACGCGTCATCGGCGCGCCTTGCCAGGGACGCCGAGGACTCGCCCAGAACGGGGAGTTCTTCCCGCGCGAACCCCAAGCAGCAAGCACCGGGCGTTCTTCCGGACCGCGATCTCCGCCCTCCTGGCCTTGCCCCTTCTGGCTTCCTCGGTGGAGGCGGACGGCAAGCTGGCCGTCAAGGCCGGGCGCATCATCACCCAGGCCGGTGACGAGATCGAGAACGGCGTCATCGTGATCCAGGGCGGCCGCATCGCGGCCATCGGGGCCGAAGGCGAGGTGCAGATCCCCTGGGACGCCCCGGTGATCGACGGATCGGAGCTGGTGGCCTTCCCAGGCTTCGTGGAGGCTCACTCCTCGCGCGGGATGGACCGCCCCAACGAGAACGTGGAGGTGGCGCCCTACCTGTCGATCGAGGACTCGATCGACCCGGTGAACTTCTACTTCCAGGACAGCCTGCGCTGGGGCGTGACCACCATCAACGTCCAGCACGGCCACAACTGCGCCATCGGCGCGCGGGGCCTGGTGGTGAAGCCCATCGGCATGACCGTCGAGGAGATGATGGTCGTGTCGCGGGTGGGCCTGAAGGTGTCCACCCTCAAGAGCGGACGCTCGCGGGCCACCCAGACCCAGCTCCTGCGCGACACCTTCGGCGACCTGCGGCTGTACCTGGAGGACCTGGTGCAGCAGAAGAAGGACGGTCGCGACACGGCGCGGCGGGAGGCCCTGTATCAGGGCCGCGACCTGGAGGGCGAGAACGCCAAGGGGCGCCCGATGGGCGGGAGCGCCTGGAAGGTAGCCGAGCTCGAGCTGGTGCCGCGGGGCGAGGTGGACGAGCAGAAGGAGCCCCTCCTGCACCTGGTCGAGGGCAAGCTGGACGCCTACTTCTGGTGCGGGGCGCCCATGGACGTGGCCGCCGCGATCGAGATCGCGCGGGACAACGGCTTCCTGGCGCGCACCAAGCTGGTGGTCTCCAACTCCTGCTGGAAGGCGGCCGACCAGATCCAGGCCGCCGGGGTGCCGGTGATCCTCACCGGGTCCCTGACCCACATCGAGCGCGACGCGATCACCGGCGAGGAGACCGAGACCTTCGTGCCGGGCGTCTTCCAGGAGAAGGGGATTCCCTACTGCCTGAGCTCGGGCAACTCGACCACCCAGTCGCTGTGGTACCAGGCGGCCCTGGCGGTGGGGCTGGGGCTGGAGCGCCAGCAGGCCCTGGACGCGGTCACCACCGCGCCGGCCGGGATCCTGGGGCTGACCGACCGGGTCGGCAGCCTGGAGGCGGGCAAAGACGGGAACGTGGTGCTCTTCTCCGGCGATCCCCTGAGCTCCAGCTCGCTGGTGCAGCACGTGATCATCGAGGGCCAGCACGTCTACGACCGCTCCAAGGACGTGCGCGTCAAGCACCTCCAGAGCGGCGAGCGTCCGCCCGGAACCCAGGCGACGGGCGCCGAGCCGCCGCCGGAGCACGATCACGGCGAGGGCGAGGAGGAGCACGGAGAGGGCGACGACGAGAAGGACGAGGACAAGGAGAACTGAGCCATGCTGCGACTTGCGCTCCCCACGGCCGTCCTTCTCGCGCCCCTCGGCGCGGCCCTCGCGCGGGGGCCGTCCGCCGGCGAGGGCTCGGGGGTGGTGGCCATCCAGGCGGGCACCATCCACCTGGTGGAGGACGGCCGCGTCCTCCGCGACGGCGCGACCCTGCTGGTCGAGGACGGCATCGTCCGCGCCGCGGGCAGCTCGGTGGAGATCCCGCCCCACGCCCGCGTGGTGGACTACGGTCCGGACGCGGTCATCATTCCCGGCCTGGTGGCCGCCAACAGCGGCTACGGTTCGCCCACCGCCTCCCCGCGCACGGCCGATACCGGCGTGCGGGCCGTGGACAACTTCGACTTCTTCAGCAGCGGCTACCTGGTCGACCTGGCCGGAGGCGTGACCAGCGCCTACGTGGCCCCGGCGCGCCGGCGCCTGATCGCCGGCCAGGGCGCGGTCGTCAAGCTGGCCGGTGAGAGCCCGCAGCGGCGCGTCCTCAGCGAGTCCGCGGCCATCCACGGCGCCATCAGCGCCGAGGCGCGCAACGCCCCCGGCTACTGGGAGCCCCCGGTGCCGGCCACCGTGGACGTGGGCATGGGCGTCGAGCAGAAGCAGCTCCCGCGCACCACCATGGGCGCCATCCTGGCCCTGCGCGAGCTCCTGGAGATCGCCCGCGGCGGCGAGGACGACGGCGAGTACGGGCCCCGGGCCGCCGCGGGCCTGCGGGCGATGATGGAGGCCGGGCTGCCCTGGCGCCTGGGCGCGATCACCGAGACCGAGATCCGCGCGCTGGTCCGCGTCGCCCGCAGCGAGAAGCTGCCCCTGGTGATCGAGGGCGGCCGGGACGCGGGCGCCCTGGCGGCGGAGCTCAAGGAGATCGGCGCCTCGGTCGTGGTGGAGGTGGACTTCGTCCCCAACGCCGGCGGGCGCGACCGGGGCAAGGCCGCGGGCGCGGTCTGGCCGTCCCATGACACGGCCGCCGCCCTGGCCGCGGCGGGGGTGCCCTTCGCCCTGGCGACCTCCGACCCGGTGCGCACCCGCGACCTGCGCTTCTGCGCCGGGGTGGCCAGCCGGGGCGGGCTCGACCCCGAGACCGCGCTGCGCTCCATCACCCTCGACGCCGCCGTCATCCTGGGGGTGGGCGATCGGGTCGGCAGCCTGGCCGAGGGCAAGCACGCCGACTTCGCGGTGCTCAACGGCCCCCCGATGTCGGCCACCTCCAGCGTGCTGGCGACCTGGGTCGACGGCGAGGTCGCCTGGAAGAGCCCCTCCAACGAGGCGGTGGTCCTCGAGGTCGGGGAGCTGTACTTGGGCGACGGCAGCGTGCTGCGCCCCGGCCAGCTCCTCATGCGGGAGGGCCGGATCATCGAGGTGGGCCAGCAGGTGGCGCACCCCATCGGAGCCGCGGTGGTCCGCGCCCCCGCGGCCATGCCCGGCATGATCGACGCTCTCGGCCACCTGGGCCTGGAGGGCTCGAGCAAGCTGCCCTCCACCAACTTCCCGCTGAAGCGGATCGTCGAGCCCGGCGATCGCGTCGATCGGCGGGTGGCCCGCGCCGGCGTGACCACGGTGGTCCTCTCGCCGCGCGGCTCCTCCCGGACCGGAGCGCCGGTCATGGCCTACAAGCCCGCCGGCTGCGAGCTGGAGGAGATGGTCATCGCCGACCCCGCGGCCCTGCGCCTGAAGTGGACCGAGCGCAACCGCTTCGATTCGGGCAAATCGGTGAGCGATCTGCTCAAGAAGGTCGTCGAGTACGACAAAAAGTGGAAGGACTACAAGGCCGCCATGGCCGAGTGGACCCCGCCGCCGCCCGAGCCCGTGGAGGAGAAGGAAGAGGAGAAGGAGGAGGAAAAGGCCGACGAGAAGAAGGAGGAGGACGAGAAGGACGACAAGTCCAAGAAGAAGGAAGAGGAGGAGGAGGACGCCGATCCCCTCACGGGCGTCTGGGAGGGCGACTGCCCGCGCCTGCAGCTCCTCCTCGACGGTGAGAAGGTGAGCGGCAGCCTGCGCTGCCCGACCCAATCCCACGAGCTGGTCGGCGTGGAGGGCTCCTACGTCGATGGGGCCCTCGAGCTGTGCGGCATCGGCGACTCCGGCTGGGTCCGCATCTCGGCGAAGCTCGAGAAGAAGAAGGGGCTCGTGGGGGAGATCTCGAGCGGCGGCGAGGCGTTCCCCTTCGAAGCCCAGCGGACGGCGAAGGAGTATCCGCGCGCGGATCGCCCCGAGCGCCGCAGACCTCCCAAGGTGGAGAAGCCCAAGCCTCCCAAGGGAATGCCCAAGGAGCCCGGGATCAACGACAAGCTCGAGCCCCTGCGCCGCGCCATGCGGGGCGAGGGGGCCGTGGTGGTCGAGGTCGACCGCGAGGACGAGATCCTCGAGTGCGTGGCCGCCTTCGAGGGGGCCGGCATCGCCCCGGTGCTCTTCGGCGCGGCCGAGGCCTGGCGGGTGGCGGACGAGATCCGCGGACGGGTGTCCGGCGTGCTGCTCTCCCACACGGTGCTGACGCACTCGGCTCGCGAGGGCCTGCAGAGCCTGCGCAACCGCTACGCGCAGCTCGCCGACGCGGGCATCCGGGTGGCCTTCCACAGCGCCGCCGAGGAGGGCGCCAGCGAGCTCCACCTGATGGCGGCCTACGCCGTCTCGCAGGGCATGAGCCCCGAGGGCGCCCTGCGGGCCCTGACCGGGGACGCCGCCGCGCTGATGGCCATCTGCGACCGCGTGGGGACCCTGCGGGCCGGCCTGGACGCCGACGTGATCCTGCTCGACGGGCCGCCGCTGGCGCCCGGCACCAGCGTGCTGCGGGTCTGGGTCAACGGCGAGGAGGTGCGCTAGTGCTGAGGTTCGACGCGAGACCGCTCCTGGCTCTCCTGGCCCTGGCCGCTTCGGTCGGAGCCGAAGGAGAGCCCGCGGCCGGGGAGCGCGAGGGCCCCACCCTGGTGCTCACCGCCCGCAAGATCCTCCCCTGCACCCTGGAGGGCCCGCGCGTGATCGACAACGGTCACCTGGCCCTGCGCGACGGGAAGATCCTCGGCCTGGGGCCGGGCCCCGGCGAGTACGAGGGCGAGGTGCTGCGCGAGGACTGCGGCGAGGCCTGGCTGATGCCCGGCGTGGTCGAGATGCACAGCCACATCGGCGGCACCTTCGACATCAACGACATGGTCTTCCTGACCAACCCCGAGCTGCGGGCCAACACCTCGGTGGTGCCCGACAACTCCATGATGCAGCTCGCCCGGGCGGGTGGGGTGACGACCATCCTCTACATCCCCGGCTCGGGCACCAACATGGGCGGCCAGGGGATCATCGTCAAGACCGGCCTGGACCGCTTCGACGACATCGTGGTGCGCAACCCGGGCTGCCTGAAGATGGCCCAGGCGGGCAACCCCGAGCGCTGGTGCTTCGGCGTGGGCCGCAGCTTCATGAACTGGAACACGCGCAACACCTACAAGCGCGGCCTGGCCTATGCGCGGAGCTGGAAGGACTACGAGGAGGGCCGCGGCGAGAAGCCCGAGGTCGACCTGCAGCTCGAGCTCTTCCGGCCGCTGAGCACCGGGGAGCTGCCGATCCTCTCGCACACCCAGATCTACCAGGTCGTCCTGGCCACCATCACCATGGTGCGGCAGGAGCTGGGCCTGAACGTCTTCATCGGCCACGGGTCATTCGACGCCTGGCGCCTGGGAGCGCTGGCCCAGGAGGCGGGGGTCCACGCCGTGCTGGGGCCGCGCAACGCCGACATCCCCTCGACCTCGATGGCGCGCTTCTCGGGTAGCAATCCGGAGAAGATCGTGGGCATCGCCGCCGGCTACCAGCAGAACGGGCACCAGATGATCGCGTTCAACACCGACGCGCCGGTGGTGCCTCAAGAGGAGCTTCCCCTCCAGGCGGGCCTGGGCGTGCGCCTGGGCTTCGAGAACCGCGACATGGCCGCCATCCGGGGCCTGACCATCATCCCCGCCATGATCGGGGGAGTGGACGGCGAGATCGGCTCGCTGGAGGCGGGCAAGGACGCCGACGTCCTGATCCTCTCCGGCGACGTGGCCGACCCGCGGACCTGGATCCAGCGGGTCTACGTCGAGGGCCAGGTGGTCTACGACACCGAACGGGAGCCGCGGCGCTGGTGATGCGCATCCTCCGCGAGATCCGGGTCTCCTCGCTCGCCGCGGGCCTGCTCTGGGCCGCGCTGGCGTGCCCGTCCGCCGTCGCATCCGAGGGCGGCGCGACCGCCGAGGCCGCCCCCGCCCCGCCGGGCGAGGTCGGCGCCCGTGTGATGCCGCCGGGCGAAGCCGGCGGACCGGGCCTGGCCCTGCGCGCGCGCAAGATCCTGACGGCCACTCGCGCGGCGCCGGGCTTCGTGGACAACGGGACCCTGCTGGTGCGGGACGGTCGCGTCGAGGCGGTGGGTCCGACGGCCGAGATCGAGGTGCCCGAGGGCTACCAGGTGATCGACGTGGGTCAGAGCTGGCTGATGCCCGGCCTGGTCGACGCGCACACCCACTCCGGCAGCCGGGGCGACTACAACGACATGGTCTTCCAGACCAACCCCGGCCTGCGGATCAGCGCCGCGATCACCCCCGGCTGGACCAACCTGCACCGCGCCATGGCGGGGGGGGTGACCACGGTCCTGTCCATCCCGGGCTCGGGCACCAACGTGGGCGGCCAGGGCATCCTCATGAAGACCGGGCCGGGCACCTACGAGGAGATGCTGGTCCGCAACCCCGGCTCCTTCAAGCTGGCCCAGGGGGACAACCCCACGCGCTGGGGCTACGGCATGGGCCGCAGCATGATGAACTTCCACCTCCGCAGCCTGCTCCGCTGCGGGCGGGCCTACTGGCGGGGGTGGCGCGAGTTCGAGGAGAGCGGGGGGTCCGAGCCCGAGCGCCGGATCCAGCACGACGTCTTCCGCGACCTCAACGAGGGGCGCACCCAGATCTCGGTGCACACCCAGTACTACCAGCTCGTGCTCACCACGATCACGATGCTCAAGGGCGAGTTCGGCCTGCCCACCTACATCGACCACGGCACCTTCGACGGCTACCGCACGGCCGAGCTGGCCCAGGAGCTGGGGGTGGCCGCGATCATCGGGCCGCGCCAGATCAGCATCGACAGCCGGCGCTTCCCCAACGACATCTCCGGGAGCATCGTGGGCTGCGCCGGCGAGTACCAGGCGCGCGGGCACCAGCTCGTGGGCTTCAACACCGACGCGCCGGTGGTGGCCTCCGAGGAGCTCTCCGTGCAGAGCGCCATGGGGGTGCGCTACGGCTTCGACAACTCGCAGATGGACGCCGTGCGCGGCGTGACCATCGTGCCGGCCATCGTGGCCGGCATCGACGAGCGCGTGGGCAGCCTGGAGCCGGGCAAGGACGCCGACATCCTGGTGCTGGACGGCGATCCCGCGGACGCGCGCACCGCGGTGCGGACGGTCTATCTCGAGGGGCGCAGGGTGTACGAGTTCGGGGAGGCTCCCGGATGGTGATGTCGCGGCGAATCGCGGCGGTGCTGGCGGCCCTGGCGGCCGCCGGCCCGACCCTGGCCTCGGACGGCGAGGCCGCCCCGGCCATCGCGCCCCTGGCCGAGGGCGAGACCGGCTGGGTGCTGCGCTGCGCCAAGGTGCTCACCATCGACGGCGAGGACCGCGTCCTCGACCCCGGCACGGTGATCGTGCGCAACGGCAAGATCGCCGCGGTGGGGGAGGACCTCGCCGCCCCCGAGGGCTTCGAGGTGCTCGAGTTCCCCACCGCCTGGGCCATACCCGGCCTGGTCGAGATCCACTCGCACGTCCACACCGGCGGCTGGGGCGACATCAACGACATGGTGCGCACGGTCAACCCGGAGCTGCGCGCCTCGGCCACCATCCGGCCCTCGAACGAGCTCATCCGGCGGGCCTGCTCGGCGGGAGTGACGACCATCTTCGGAATCCCCGGCAGCGGAACCGCCATCTCGGGCTTCGGCGTCCTCTTCAAGGCCAAGACCTCGGGCACCTACGACGAGATCATCAGCGCCGAGCGCGGCGCCATGAAGGTCGCCCAGACCCACAACCCCGAGCGGGGCGCCGGCGACCTGGGCTCCACCCGAGCGGCGCTCTCGTGGATCCTGGCGGACGTCAACGACCGCGCCCTGGCGGCTGCGGAGCAGGGCCGCTTCGACCTGGCCCTGGAGGACCTCAAGCGGGTCCACGCCCAGGAGCTGCCGGTCCTGGTCCACTGCGCCGGCAACGACGGGGTGGCCAACACGGTGCGGACCTGGGCCATCCGCTACGACACGCACGCCTTCGTCAGCCACGGCAGCTTCGACGGCTGGTACGCGGGCCGCTTTGCGGCCGAGCACGGGGTGCCCGTCAACCACGGCCCGCGCACCATGAACTGGCGCTCCGGCCAGGTCGAGGGCCGGATCGTGAGCAGCGCCGCCGAGTACGTGAGGGCCGGGGTTCCGAACTTCTCCCTGTGCACCGACGCCAGCGTCATGCCCCAGGAGGAGCTCTTCCTGCAGGGGGCGGTGTCGGCGCGCCTGGGGGCCGATCCCTACCTGATGCTGCGGGCCGTGACCATCCACCCGGCCCGGACCTTCGGGATCGACGACCGCGTCGGCAGCCTCGAGGCGGGCAAGGACGCCGACGTCGTGATCTACAGCGGCTCCCCGCTGGACCCGCGCTCGCGGGTGGAGCTGGTCCTGATCGACGGCCGCGTGCAGTACGACCGCAAGCACGATGGACAGTGGTTCTGAGCGGATGAAGACCTCATGAGTACCTTTGCAACCCTGCTAGCCGCCACCGCCCTGCTGGCCCAGGAGCCGACCGCCGCGTCGGCCCCCGCGCTCGAGGGGGGCCAGGGCCTGCTCGCCCTCCGGGTGGGGCGGGCCGAGACCGTCTCCCACGGGGCGATCGAGCACGCGGTGGTCCTGATCGAGGACGGCAAGATCGTCGCCATCGGGCAGGACCTGGAGGTGGGGCGAGGCATTCCGGTCCTCGACCGTCCCGACTGGGTGGCCATGCCCGGCCTGGTGAACTGCTACTCGCGGACGGGCATCGACGGCCAGGGGGGGTCCGACTTTGCGCCACACCTCTCGGCGGAGAAGCTGGTGCTCGCGCGCGACACCGCCTTCGGGGAGCTCCTGGAGGCGGGGGTGACCACCCTGGCGCTGTATCCACCGGCCTCGGGGGGCATCTCCGGCCAGGCGGTCGCCGTCCGGCCGCGGGGCGAGACCCGCGCGGAGATGCTGATCGCGGAGGGCTCCTACCTGAACGTGCTGTTCCGGTCGGACTCCAAGATGAAGAAGATGATCCGCGACGGCTTCGAGAAGGTCGACGAGTACGGCGAGAAGGAGAAGAAGGCGCGCGAGAAGTACGACGAGGAGGTCGAGAAGGCCAAGAAGAAGAAGTCCAGCAAGAAGAAGGACGAGGACGAGAAGAAGAAGGAAGAGGAGGAGGAGAAGGCGGAAGAGATCGGGCCCTACGAGCCGCCCGAGCTCGATCCTAAGGTCAAGGCCTTCATGGACCTGCGCGCCAAGGAGCTCAGCGCCCTGATCACCATCGGCAAGGCGGGCGACTTTCTCCACCTGGTGGACGCCATCGGCGAGGAGGACTTCCGCTGGTCGCTGCGCATCCAGATGAGGGGAGAGCTCGACGTCTTCCACGTGGCCGACCGGATCGGCGAGCTGGAGTGTCAGGTGGTCTGCGAGCCCAACATCACCCTCCACCCGAATACCATGCGGCAGCGCAACATCCCCCGGGAGCTGGCGCAGGCCGGCGCCAGCATCATCTTCATCCCGCGCTCCGACAGCACCACCGCGCAGGAGGTCTGGCGGAGGGACGTCGGCGAGATCGTCGCCGCCGGCATGGACCGCGACCTGGCCCTGCGCGCGATGACCCTGGCGCCCGCGGAGCTGCTCGGCCTGGCCGAGCGCCTGGGCAGCCTGGACGAGGGCAAGGACGCGAACATGGTCTTCCTGAACGGCGACCCCTTCGAGCCCGCGACTCGGGTGGAGGCCGTCATGCTCGAGGGCGATTTTGTCCACGGTGAGGTGGAACGATGAAAACCATGACCAGCATGTGGACGCTCCTGTTCGGCGCCGGCCTGAGCCTGTGTGCCCTGGCCTCCCCCGGAGGCCTCCTCCCCGACCAGGAGGAGGACGCCCCGGCGAAGGAGGCCGAGGAGGAGGAGGAGGAGGGCGAGCAGTGGTTCGCGGTCTGCGGCGGCGACGTCTACACCGGGACCGGAGCCGTGCTGAGGGGGACCACCATCCTGGCCAAGGACGGCGTGATCGAGGACATCGGGCCGGACGTGTACGTTCCCGAGGAGGCCACCCGGCTGGACGTCACCGGCCTGCGGATCTACCCGGGCCTGGTGGCGGTCTCCTCCTACGGTCTCCTGGGGGGCTCCGGCGACTACGAGGACACCGTCGATCCCTTCAACTACCGCATGGTGCTGGGCCTGGCCGGCGGCCTGACCGCCACCTCCCAGGGCGGCACCGCGCTCAAGCTCAAGCGCAACGAGATCGAGGGGGTGGTGCTGCGCGAGAAGTACCTGAGCTCCCAGTCTTTCAGCACCCGCAACCCCTCCAGCAAGCGCGGCCTGAAGGAAAAGCTGGCCAAGGCCTCCGAGTATCTGCGCCAGTACCGGCAGTGGGAGGAGGACAAGAAGAAGGACAAGGAGCTCAAGGAGCCCAGCAAGAAGGGCGTCGATCCCGGCGCCCTGGCCATCCTCCGCGGCGAGGTCCTGGCCAAGTTCACGGCCAACGGGCGGACCGACCTCCTGGGCATCGCCCGCCTGGCGCAGCAGCATGGCTTCCGCCCGGTGATCGAGGGCTGCATGGAGGGCTGGACCGTGGCCGGAGAGCTGGGGCGGGCGGGGGCCTATGCCATCGTGACGCCGCGCACCCGCTCGGCCAAGGACGAGCGCCTGGTCCACGAGGCCGGCTCCAGCATCGAGAACGCGGCCATCCTGCACGCCCACGGGGTCCAGGTGGCGGTGGTGCCCTCGAACAAGTCCATCGACCTCGGCGGCATCGTGGGTCGCGACATCATGCACCTGCCCATCGAGGCCGGCTTCGCCGTGCGCGGCGGCCTGCCCGAGGACGCCGCCCTGCAGGCCATCACCCTCACCCCCGCGCGCATCCTGGGAGTGAGCCATCGCATCGGCAGCATCGAGGTCGGCAAGGACTGCGACCTGATCGTCACCGACGGAGACGTGCTGCACTACGAGTCCTTCGTGCAGTACGCGGTGGTGGAGGGCAAGGTGAGCTACCGCAAGTCGGACGAGCTCTACTTCGCTCACATCCGGCCCCTGCCCGAGGTCGAGGAGGAGCCCGAGGAGGAGGGCGAGGCCGAGGCGGACGAGGGTGAGGCCGAGGAAGGGGACGGGGACGGGGCCGAGGACGGGGACGGCTAGCGAGGCTTCGCCTCAGACCGACCAGGCGTGCCGGAGAATCCTCGTCGGCGCGCCTGCTCCGCAG
>CAZTTG010000008.1:0-3761 GCA_964615935.1 uncultured Planctomycetaceae bacterium
GCCCGACGGCGCCGTCCGGGGGAGGGGGGACTCCCCCATCCTCACGCTCGACGGCTCCGTGGTCGGCACCCCCTCGTACATGCCGCCCGAGCAGGCCCTCGGCCGCGTGGGCGAGCTCGACGAGCGCTCGGACGTCTACGCGCTGGGCGCCATGCTCTACGCCCTGCTGGCGGGTCGCCCACCCTACGTCCCGGCGGGCAGCTCCATCGGCCCGCGCGCCATCCTGGCGGCGGTCGCCTCGGGACCGCCTCGGCCTATCCCCGACGCCGACCCGCAGGCCCCGCCCGAGCTCGTCTCGGTGTGCGAGAGGGCCATGGCCCGGACGGCGGCGAAGCGCTACCCCGGGCCCCAGGACCTCGCCTCGGACCTGCGGGCCTGGCTGGAGGGCCGGGTCGTGCGAGCCCACGAGGCGGGCGCGCTGGCGGAGGTGCGGAAGTGGATCGGACGCAACCGGCGGCTGGTCGCGACCCTGGCCGCGGCGCTCCTGCTCCTGCTCACGGGTGGAGCCATGGGCATCTACGTCCGAACCTCGAGCAGATTGGAGCTCCTGCGGCTGGCCGAGGTGCGGGAGCTGGACGAGCTCGAGAGGACGGCGCGGGGAGAGCTGTGGCCCGCGCGACCCGACAGGATCGAGGCAATCGACGCATGGCTCCGGCAGGCGAGGCGCCTCGAGTCCGAGCTGGGACGGTGGCGGAGGCGGCTCGCTGACATGGAGCGCGGCCTCCGCGATACCGGAAGGAGCCCCGATGAGCTCGAGCGGCGGCAGTACGAGATCTACGAGGGATTCGTGAGCAAACTCGCGGACTTCGTCGCGCCCCGGACGGGCACCATCGCTCGGGTCGAGGAGCGGCTGCGCTTCGCGGAGTGGCTCCTCGCGCCCGACGTTCCGGACTATGCGCGGCGCTGGGCGGAGGCGCTCGAGGCGATTCGCGGCGATCCGGCGTATGGCCTGCCGGACTTCGAGGAGCAGAAGGGGCTGGTCCCCCTCGGCAGGGACCCCGACTCAGGCCTCTGGGAGTTCGCCCACCTGGAGACAGGGGGGGCCATTCCCGTGCGCGGCGAGGACGGCCGACTACACTTGACCGAGAAGTGCGGCCTCGTGCTGGTGCTCGTCCCTGGGGGGACCTTCCTCATGGGTGCCGAGCTCGATCCCCGCGGAGACGCGGTGCCGGATCGGTGGGCGTGCTGCGACGAGGGACCCGTGCACGAGGTGCGGCTGGAGTCCTACTTCATCTCGAAGTACGAGATGACCCGCGCGCAGTGGATGCGGGCCGCTCCGGACACGCCCTTCGAGAGCGTGCCTCCAGGCGGCGAAGAGCTCGCTCGGGTGGCTCCCCTGATGCCGATCGCGAACGTGAACCAGGACGAGTGCGGCGTCGTGCTCCGTTGCCGCGGCCTGGTCCTGCCCACGGAGGCCCGCTGGGAGCATGCCGCGCGCGCGGGCACGACCACGCCCTGGTGGACGGGAAGCGAGCCGGCGAGCCTCGCCGACGCGGCCTGGGTGGGGCGAGAAACCGGGGAGGGTCCGCTTCCGATCGGCGGCCTCGCCGCCAACGCCTTCGGCCTGCACGACGTGCACGGCAACGTCGCCGAGTGGTGCGAGGACCAGTACGACACCTACCACGCCCCCTGGCTCCCCGGAGACGGCCAGCGCTGCGGCCTGGGGCCCTGCTCGATCGTCCGGGGAGGGGGGTACGACCAGCCCCCCGAGCGGGCGCGCTCGGCCTGCCGCAAGGACCCCGGCCAGCGGGGGCCGCACGTGGGGGTGCGGCCGGCGAGGGAGGTCCAGCGGGCAGACGAAAAACCCGCCCGCTAGGTCGCTCCGATTCCCCGAGAAAACCGCCGCTTCCTCGTCACGACGCCGGTGGCTCCCGGATCAGCTTCATAGGGGAGGAGTTCCCCCCCCCCAGGCTCTCGAACCCGGGATGCCCAGGTGTCCCCCAGACACGGAGCGCAGAATCAATGCGACACTGGATTGCCTGCCTGACCTGCACCGTCGGTCTCGCCAGCTCGGCGAATCCCCAGGGCACCTATGCGACCTTGAACGGGTACTCGTCCACGGACCGCTTCGGTTCGGCGGTCGCGGATGTCGGGGACTTGAACCTCGACGGCTACAACGAGTTCGTGGTCGGTACCCAGATCAACCCGGGGGCCGCCCATCTCTACAATGGACAAGACCGGAGTCTGATCACTAGCTGGCCCGGCCAGAATGGCGACTATCAGGGCCTCGACGCCGCCAGCGCAGGGGACTTCGACAACGATGGAACCCCGGACATCGCCGTGGGGGCGCCCTTCTATCATTTCTTTCAGCCGAACAACGGCCGGGCACAGGTGTTCTCGGGGGCGACATTCGGGACCTTGCTCGATCTGGTTGGCGTCCCGGGGGAGAAGCTCGGGTGGAGCCTGCAGGGCGTCGAAGACGTGGACAACGACGGTTGGGATGACCTCGTCGTCGGTGCGCCGGAGGGCACCAACCCCCCCAACGCCGCGGGATCCGGACGCGTCCTGGTGATCAGCGGCCAGACGCAAGCCACCCTGACCGTTCTCCCGGACCCGATGGCAGGCTGGCCGGCTGGCTCTCGATTCGGCTACTGCGTCGATGGAATCGGTGACATCAATACCGACGGTTTTGCGGACTTCATCGTCGGTGCACCCGGCACCACAATCGGCAAGGCCGAGGTCTACCTGGGCGGCAACACGGTCTCGCCCAATCCCCATTTCAGCCTGGTCGGCCCCCAGATCGGAGACGCCTTCGGTCAGCGCGTGGCGGGCTTGGGCGACATCACCGGCGATGGCATCCCGGACTTCGCCGTGGGCATGCCCCTGTACGATGGGCCGGGCGGGACCGATGCGGGGGCCGTCACCGTCTACTCCGGGGCGGACGCCACTCCCCTGGTTATGCTCTACGGGTCCGCGGCCCGGGGCTGCTTCGGCACCAGCATTGCCCCGATCGGCGACATCGACGGCAATGGATGCGACGACTTCGCCGTAGGAGAGCCTTCCCCCTACTACACCCAGATCGGGCTCGTCCACGTGATCGACGGCTGCAGCTTCAGCACGATCCACACATTTCGGGGGGGGTCAGCGAACGACAACTTCGGGAGCTCCGTGGGAGGTCTCGTCGACATCACCGGGGATGGTCTGCCGGAGCTCCTCATCGGCGCCCTCTCCGAAGGCGGGTCGGCCCAGGGTCGAGTGTACATCATGACCTACGACTACACCCTGAAGCCGAGCTGCCCGAAGCCGAGCTTCTACTGCGTGAGCTCGCCCAACTCCACGGGCCAGAGCGCCACCATCTCCTGGAGCGGTTCGACGGCTATCAGCGCGGGGAACTTCAACCTCTTGGCCCATGCCGTCCCCCCCTCGAGCATCGGCCTGTTCTTCTACGGCTTCGCCACGCAGCAGATCCCCTTTGGCAATGGCACGCTCTGCATCCAGCCGCCGATCTTCCGACTTCTGCCGCCCATCCAAACGGGGACGGGGACCGCCGGTCCCTACCTGGTGGACTTCACCGCGCCGCCGGCGGGCGGCGGCGGCCCGGGGAAGATCCACCCTGGTATTCCGGCCTACTTCCAGTTCTGGTTCCGGGACAAGCTCGCCGGGGGGGCGGCCTACGACACGACGGACGGACTCGAGGTCATCTTCTGCCCGTAGCGACCGGCTCACGCGATAGCTCCTCCCGGGAGGAGCCCAGGGCCTCGGCGCTGGGCGCGGGGGGCCATAGCCGACCCCCGGGCCCCCCCGCGGGGGGGGGGCCCGCG
>CAZTTG010000008.1:3771-18531 GCA_964615935.1 uncultured Planctomycetaceae bacterium
CCAGGCTATCGCTCCTCCGGGGCGGAGCCCTGGGCCTGGGCGTGGCGCCTCGTCGACGAGCAGGCCGCCGAGGCCCGCGCGCGTGTGGGCGGACCTCTTGGAGACAGCACGGGCCCAAGGGGCGGGGCAAGTCACGGCGGCGCTGCGCCCGGACGCGTCGTGGGGCGGCCAAGGGCGGCGAGGGCCGGGGAGGCGAGGGCGGCCGTTCCCACCGCCCCCGCCTCCCCCTCAACCGTCCCCAACCCACCGCCCACCCACTGGGGGACGTTCGGGTGCACGATCGGTTTCGGGCGCGGGAGCGAAAAGGCGATCGGCGGACCGCGCGGGCCGTCGCTGGGCCCCTTTGTGCTAGATTCCCCGCCCATGACCGCCCGCCGCCATGGAGACACGATGCACACCGTCAGACGAACCGGGGGCGCCATCGCGCTCCTCGCCCTGGCCGCCGCCTGCGCGGCGCCGGAGGGAAACGGGATGAGCGCCGACCCCAGGCCCTACGCCCTCGTGCTCGGCGTGGCCCAGGACGGGGGCGCTCCCCACGCCGGCTGCCGGCGCGAGTGCTGCCGCCCCCGCTGGGAGGATCCCGAACTGCGGCGACACGCCTCCTGCCTGGCCCTGGTCGATCCGCGCTCGGGCCGGCGGTGGATGATCGAGGCGACGCCCGACTTCCCCTACCAGCTCCACGCCCTGGACCGGATCGCGCCGAGCGAGGCCGCCCCGGGCCTCGACGGGATCCTGCTCACCCACGCCCACGTCGGCCACTACCTGGGGCTGGCCCACCTCGGACGCGAGGTCATGGGCGCGCGCGCCGTGCCGGTGTACGCCATGCCGAGGATGCGCGAACTCCTGAGTAGCGACGGCCCCTGGAGCCAGCTCGTGGCGCTGGGGAACATCGAGCTGCGAGCGCTCGAGGAGGGGCGCCCCGTCCAGCTCGAGCGGGACATCGCGGTCACCCCCTTCCGCGTCCCCCACCGCGACGAGTACTCGGAGACCATCGGCCTCCTCATCCGCGGACCGCGGCGCACCCTGGCCTGGATCTCGGACATCGACAAGTGGGCGCGCTGGGAGCGGCCCATCGAGGAGCTCCTGGCGGAGGTGGACGCTGCGTATCTGGACGGGACCTTCTTCGCCGAAGGCGAGATCCCGGGACGCGCCATGGCCGAGATCCCCCACCCCTTCATCGCCGAGACCCTGCAACGCCTCGCCCCCCTGCCCGCGAGCGAGCGGGCCAAGGTGCGCTTCGTGCACCTGAACCACACCAACCCGGCGCTGGACGAGGACGGCCCGGCCGCGCGCGCCATCCGGGCCGCGGGCTTCGCCCTGGCCCGGGAAGGGGAGCGTCTGGAGCTCTGAGGCGACCGCTCCAGGCGGCCGCCGGTGGACACAGCGGGCTCTCGCGAGGACGCCCGGGGGGGATCGCCGGCCGAGCCCTCGAAGGCTCGCTTCCCGCGCAAGGTCTTGTGCCTCCCCGGCTTGTGGCTTTCCCGCCTCTGCTGGCACGGCGTATGCGAAAGCCGCCACCGGACGCGTCCGGCGAGCCGCTCCGAGAGGGCGAAGGGCGCGACCGGCCCTGCCGCACCCCGAGAAGGCACGAAAGCAAAGCAGAGGTGAACGTCATGTTGCTGCGCACGATCCTGATGAGCCTGGTCCTCGGTGGCGCCATGCAGGTCACGGCCCCCGCGGCCGAGGCGCAGGAGTGGTCCCTCTCCTTCGGAAAACAGAGCCGGCGCGGCCACTTCTCCCTCGCGCTGGGCAACCGCGGCCCGCAGTTCCCCCACCGCTATGGCGGCCACCGCTACGGCCGCCCGGGGCACGCTCCGCACCGCTGCTGGACCCGTCAGGTGTGGGTCCCGGGGCGCTACGAGTACCGCGAGCGACAGGTGTGGGTCCCCGGCCAGGTGCGGCGTGAGTGGATCCCGCCCGTGTACCGGACCCGCTACTCCTTCGGCGGCAGGCCCTGCCAGGTGCTCGAGCGAGCCGGCTACTGGCGGGAGTGGCAGGAGCCCGGGTACTACGAGACGCGGGTCGATCGGGTCTGGGTGCCGGGGCACTACCAGACCGTCAAGGGCTGCCACTGCCGCTGAGGCGCGTGGGGGGAGGAGGCGGCCGGTGAGGAATCACCAGCCTCCTCCCTCGAGGCGATCAGCGCGCGCTGGCGTCCCAGGCGCGCTCGATCGCTCGCACCACCGGCTCCACCTCGGCCAGACGCAGGCTCTCGCCGCCCAGGTCCAGGCGCGGATCGCGGGTAGCCAGCCACTCCCGAGGAGACTCCGCGTCGGGCCGCGCCCGGAGCTGTCCGCCCAGCACCGCGACCAGATCGTCACTGATCTGCGCCGCCACCTCGGCCGGATCGATCCCGACCCACGCCGCCCGCACGGCCTCCAGCAGATCCGCGCGGTCCGGGCCGAGGCCGGCGGCCTGGAACACCCACCCCGCGGGCACCCGGGAGTGCCCCTCGCGCGAGGCGCGCAGGCAGAGGTCTCGCAGGGCGGGGTAGCCCCCCCGGTCCACGATGCGGTCGCAGAGCAGGAATCCCAGCCCGCGCAGGATCTGCTCGGTCTCCTCCGAGATGCCGCTCGAGGCCAGGGCCACGGTCGAGATGCGCAGCGCGTCCTGCACCGAGAGCCCGGCGTCGCGGCCGCCGGGAGCCGAGATCGACAGGTTCCAGCGCACCGTCCGGAGGCTCCCCGCCGGACCGCCGGGCGCGCGCAGGACCACGGCCGCGGGCAGCCCGCCTCCCAGCCAGCCCGCCGTTCGCAGGAGCCGCGCGGTGCGGACCCTCGGCGCGGCCTCGGGCACCAGCTGGGTCGCCACCAGGTCGGCGAGCCCCTCCTCGAGCACGCCGGGCAGGGGCCTCCACTCCTCCCCCAGCAGGGAGTGGACCAGCTCATGCACCAGGAAGTGGCGCTGCAGCTCGCTCTTCCCGCGCAGGTGAATGCGCTTCGTGCCCACCACGGTGAAGCCGAAGGTGTGATCGCTCTCGGAGCGCCCGCGAAACAGACGCAGCTTCCGCTGGACCCAGATCTCGACCGGGCCCTCGCGGGTTCCGGGCAGGGCGTCGCGCACGCGAGGGCCCAGCTCGGTGAGCTGGGCCGCCACGCGCCAGGCCTCCGTCGGCGTCTCGGCGCGCACGCACCCCAGGGCCACGCTCGCCTCGCAGGGCGGCGGCGCGGCTCGGCAGCCGGTCAGGCACAGGAGCAGGAGGGCGATGCACGAAGGCCGCGGGCGGGGGAGCCACATGACTCCACCGATAACCGAGGCTCCTCGAACGCACAAGGGAGGCGTGGGCGGCGGATGGACCCGTGGGCTCGGATCGACCCCCCCTCCCTGGTGGAGTGTTCCAGTTCGAGACCGGGCCCGCCTCCCCGCGCTCGACCCGGGCTCCCGCCCGCTCCGGCTCGGCTTCGATCCTGCGCCCCGCCAATGGACGGGGCGGGAATGGCGCTGGAAACCGGGAGTCGCCGGCTCGTCGGGACTGGACCAATCGCCCCTCTCCTCGCGCGAGAGCGGCGCGTCGATGGAAAGCCGTCCACCGAGCTGCTGCGCCATTTCGGCGCGCCGCATGGCGCTAGAGGCATCGAGCGGCGGGGTTCCGCGATTTTTTTCCCTGTTTGGACGGTTCGAGGGAACACGCTCCGTCTCGATGCCGTCGTCCGGGCCTTTGCCCAAACCAAACAGGAGCGCGCAGCCGGCGCCCTCCGGTCTGGCTCGGTACCGGTAGGCATTCGCGGGAATCCGTCGTAAGCTCTTAGTGGCCCCTGGCAGGGCGGGATGGTCCGTGCCCGCCGGGATGAACCTACATAAGAATAGGATTCCAGAGGATGAGAAGCATGTACCCCCTGCGTGCCACGATTTGCGGTTCGGCCCTCGCGGGCCTGGCGTTCTGCGCGCCGGCCTTCGCGACCGAGCCCGCCGGTGGGAGTCCGGCGCTCGACGTCCGCAATGGAGAGGACGTCACTGCGTTGAGCCTCGGCAACGGCGCCGCCTTCCACACCACCACCAACGAAGTCAGAGACCCTCGCATCGTCGAGGTCCCCGGCACCAGCATCCTGCTGACGCTGTGGGACGAGATGACCGCAATGGGTCTCACTTCCTTCTATGCAATCAGCCTCGACGGGAGCTCGACGGCGACGGTCCGCGAGACCTCCTACGAGCTGATGCTGGACCGCCTGAGCTTCGACCCGGCGGCGGGTGAGCCCAGCTTTGCCGGCTCACCGCTGGGCGCCGGTCAGAACCTGTACCTAGTGCAGTTCGTGACCCAGCCGCTGGAGGCCTTCCGCAACCAGCTCACCGAAATGGGCGCCAAGGTCCACTCCTACATCGCCAGGCACGCCTACGTCGTGCGCATGGACGCGGCCACCCGGGCGCGGGTCGAGACCCTGCCCTACGTGCGCTGGGTCGGTCAGTACCACCCCGAGTTCCGCGTCGAGCAGCACATCCTGGACGGCGTCGCCAACGGGACCCTCGAGGCCTGGCAGCGCTACCAGATCATGCTGCCCGAGCAGGACGATGGCCAGAAGGCCGTCCTGGCCAACCAGATCGCCAGGGTCGGCGGTCAGGTGGTGCAGTTCGATGCGGGCAGCTCCTTCCTGCAGGCTTTCCTGAGCCCCGAGCAGCTCACCAGCATCGTGGGTATGGACCAGCTCCTCTTCATGGACCGCCTGGGCGAGTACGAGCCCGACATGAGCATCGCCCGCCAGCTCCACGGCTCGCTGTACCTCGAGAACCAGACCGGCTGGGACGGGGAAGGCATGCGGGGCGAGGTGGCGGACACCGGCTG
Organism: uncultured Planctomycetaceae bacterium; assembly: GCA_964615935.1. GTDB lineage: Bacteria > Planctomycetota > UBA1135 > UBA1135 > CAZTTG01. The sequence continues at coordinate 8,549 of CAZTTG010000008.1, forward strand.
CTACACCACCCACCCCGACTTCAATCCCGGCCCGCCGCTTTGCTACACCACTGGCAGCGCCGGCTGCAGCCCCGGCTCGCACGGCACCAACGTCCACGGCATCATCTTCGGCGACGGTGGCGTCTGCGCGCGGGGCACCCTCAAGGCCCACGAGCAGGACTACTACTGCACCACCAGCGCCTGGACGGGCTCCGGCGGGAGCCCTGGTTATAGCGGCCGTTACGCTCACACCGGGCTGATGGTCGGCACGTACAAGTGCCTCTTCCAGACCAACTCCACCGGTAGCCCGCGGACCTACAACTACACCACCGTGTCGGCGCAGATGGACGAGCTGGTCTTCGACCACGACACCATCGTCTGCCAATCCCAGTCGAACGCCGGCAACCAGGACTCGCGCCCGCAGTCCTGGGCCAAGAACGTGGTCGGCGTGGGTGGTATCAACCACGAGAACACGCTCACCATGAGCGACGACAACTGGAGCTACGCGGGCAGCACCGGGCCGGCCTCCGACGGCCGCATCCAGCCCGATCTGGCCAGCTTCTACGACTACATCGACACCACCTCGGGCTCCAGCAGCTGCACCTCCAGCTTCGGCGGGACCAGCGGCGCCACGCCCATCACCTGCGGCCACCTCAGCCTCGTCTTCCAGATGTGGCACAACGGCATCTGGGGCAACCCCACCGGTGCTACGGTGTTCGACAGTCGGTGCCACTTCACCACCGCCCGGGCGCTGGCCATCAACTCCGCCGAGCAGTGGACCTTCAGCGGCAGCAGCCACGACCTGTCCCGGGACAAGCAGGGCTGGGGCCACGTGGACCTGGAGACCCTGTACGACTACGCCATGGCCAGCAAGATGATGGTCGTCGACGAGACGGACGTCCTGACGCCCCTGGGTTCCACCGCCTACAACGTCACCGTCAATGCCGGTGAGCCGTGGTTCAAGGCGACCCTGGTCTACGCCGACACCGACGGCAACCCCGCGGTCCAATCCCAGCACCGCGTCAACGACCTGACCCTCAAGGTGGTCTCGCCCGGCGGCACCACTTACTGGGGCAACAACAACATGCGGGCTAACATGTGGACGCCCGCCGGCGGCAGCGCCAACGACAAGGACACCGTCGAGAACGTCTTCGTGCAGAACCCGCAGTCGGGCACCTGGGTGGTCACCATCTCGGCCGACGAGATCAACGAGGACACCCACCCCGAGACGGGCGCGCTTGACGCCGACTACGCCCTGGTCGTCAGCGGCGGCGTCGGAACGGGCGGCGGCTGCATCGATCCCACGATCTACTGCACCGGCAAGCTCACCTCTCAGTGGACCATGCCGGCCATCGGCTTCGTCGGAAACGGCAGCATCAGCGCCAACAACCTCAAGATAAACGTCACCGGTTTCCTCCCCAACAAGCCGGCCACCGTCTTCTGGGGCACCAACCCCAACAACCTGCCGTTCCACGGCGGTTACCTGTGCGTCCTCCCGCCGATCAAGCGCGGGACGCCCCTCCAGCTCGATCCCACCGGCGCCGGCGAGTGGCAGATCGACATCAGCGGCCAGGTCTCCGGTACCTACAAGTACTACCAGACCTGGGCCCGAGATCCCTTCGACTTCGCCGGCTTCGGCGACAGCCTGTCGGACGCCGTCAGCGTGAAGTTCTGCGACTGATCCGGGTCCGAGAAGCGATCTGAGTCCGATTCACAAGGGCGCGGGACCTCGGTCCCGCGCCCTTCTTCTTTCGAGTAGGATGTCCGCATGACCCGCAGGATCATCGCCGTGATCGGCGCCGGAGAGTGCGACGACGCCGTCTCCGAGCGCGCGCGCGAGGTGGGCCGCCTCCTGGCCGAGGCCGGCTGCATCCTGGTCACCGGCGGTCGTGCCGGCGTCATGGAGGCCGCCTCCCGGGGCGCCCGCGAGGCCGGAGGTCTGGTGGTGGGCATCCTGCCGTCCGCCGACTCCTCGGACGCCAACCCCTATGTGGACGTGGCCATCGCCACCGGCATGGGCGACGCCCGCAACGCCGTCCTGGCCAACACCGCCGAGGCCTTCGTGGCCGTCGCCGGCAGCCTCGGGACCCTCTCCGAGATCGCCTTCGCCCTCAAGCGCGGCAAGCCGGTGGTGACGCTGGGGTCCTGGGAGCTGGGCCTCCCGGTGACGCGCGCCGATACCCCGGCCGAGGCGGTGCGGCGGGTGCTGGGCTCGGGATGAGGCCGGCGGTCTCCTCGATGCCCTACCGCCGCTCCACCGTCAATCCCGGCCAGTCGTCGGTCCGGAAGGGCGAGGCCGGCAGGCCCTCGCGGTTGACGAGGTTGCAGTCGGGGTTGTCCGCCCAGGCATAGCGCACCGCCACCGGGCGGGGGACCTCCGGGCTGGACACGAGGATCGCGCGGCCCTCGATGCGCGCCTCGGCCCAGACGAAGCGGCGGTCCTCGCCGGCGATCGCGAAGCCGCACAGGGGGGCGCCGCCGCGCGCGGCCAGGCCCCCGCCCACCCGATCGAAGAGGAGCCTCGCCGCTCCCCCCTCGAGCTCCATCCCGCGCAGGCGGGGACCCGAGTGCACCTCGGAGAGCCCGTAGGCGATGGCGCGCGCGCAGGCCGCCAGGCGCTCGCCCACGTCGCGCTTGTTGCCGGGGTGGATGTCGTCCGCCTGGCCGATGTCGATGGTCACCGCCATGCCGGTGCCGCGGGCCGCGTCCAGGGCCATCTGCTGGGCCTCGCGCAGCTCGGCCCACTCGCTCTCCCCGGGCTGCTCCTGGCGGGCCTTGAAGTTGGCCAGCTGCACGAAGAGGAAGGGGACCGGCTCCCCCCCGAAGGCCCGGCGCCAGTCGGCGATCATGGCCGGGAAGAGCTCGCGGTACTGGAAGGCGCGCGAGGCGTTGGACTCGCCCTGGTACCAGATGACGCCGCGGAAGCGATAGGGCGCCAGGGGCGCGATCATTCCGTTGTAGAGGGCCGAGGGGCGGTGCCGATCGCCCACCGGGATGGTCTGCAGCCGGTCCAGCAGGGGCTCGAAGTGGGGATCGGAGGCCAGGGCGTAGCGGCTGGTCCAGGCCTCGCAGCGGGTGCCTCCCCAGGTGCTCTGGACCAGGCCGACGGGCACCCCCAGGTCCGCCTGCAGCCGGCGGCCGAAGTGCCAGGCCACGGCCGAGAAGGCCTCGGCGCTGCGGGGCGAGCAGGGCGTCCAGCGGCCCTTGACGTCCGGCGCCGGCCGCTCCACCGCCGCGTGCGCCGCGGTGAAGAGCCGGATGCGCTCGTTCGTCGCGGCGGCGATGGCCGCCCGCGATCCCTCGGTGGAGCGCAGGGCCCACTCCATGTTGGACTGGCCCGAGCACAGCCACACCTCGCCGATCAGGACGTCCTGCACCCGGATCTCGTTCTTGCCGGCGATCACGAGCTCGTGGGGACCGCCGGCGGCCAGCTCGTCCAGGCGCACGCTCCAGCGGCCCTCCCCGTCCGCCTCGGCCGCCGCCTGGAGACCGGCGATCGAGACCCGGACGGCCTCGCCCGGGTCGGCCCAGCCCCACAGCGCGATCTCGCGGTCCCGCTGCAGCACCATGTGGTCCCCCACCGGAGCGGGGAGCTTCACCTCCGCGCGGGCGGGGAGCGCGATGAGGGCGAGGAGGGGGATCAGGGCGCGCATCGTCATGGTGTGGTCTCGCGGGCTGTCGGTGGGGGGAGGCGGGTCGAGAGCGCCCGATGATAGCCGGCGGCGGCGCGGAATCGGCGGCCGAGCCCGTGGAGAGCGAGCCGCCCGCCCGCTAAGCTCCCGGGCGCCCCCCGGACCGCGCCCATGTGCCCCAGCGGATACGTCGAGCTCGACTGGTACGAGACCCCGCGCTACTACGACATCGTCTTCGACCAGGACACCGCCGAGGAGGCCGACTTCCTGGTGGAGATGCTGTCGCGCTTCGGTCGCGTTCGCGGCCGCCGGGTGCTCGAGCCCGCCTGCGGCAGCGGCCGGCTGGTGGCCGAGCTGGCCTCGCGCGGCTTCGAGGTCACCGGCTTCGACGCCAGCCCGGCCATGCTGGCCTACGCCCGGAAGCGCCTGGCCCGACGGCGACTGGAGGCGCGGCTCGTCGAGGCGCGCCTGGAGGACTTCCGCCTGGGGCGCGGCCGGTTCGACATGGCCCACTGCCTGGTCAGCACCTTCAAGTACCTGCTGGACGAGGAGAGCGCCCGCGCCCACCTCGCCTGCACGGCCAGGGCCCTGAAGATCGGCGGGATCTACGTGCTGGGCTTCCACCTCACCGACTACGCCGACCGCCGGCGCAACCGCGAGCGCTGGGCCGTCCGCCGCGGCGGGACCGAGGTGGTGTGCAACATCCAGGGCTGGCCGGCCGACCGGAAGAAGCGGCTGGAGCGGGTGCGCACCCGCCTGGTCGTGCAGGAGCGCGGGCGCGAGCTGCGCTCGGAGACGACCTGGAACTTCCGCACCTACGACGCCCGCCAGGTGCGGCGCCTCCTGCGCTCGGTCCCCGAGCTGGAGCACGTCGCCACCTTCGACTTCACCTACGCCCTCCGGGAGCGGACCTTCTCCGACGAGCAGCTCGACAGCGTCCTGATCCTCCGCCGCGTCCGGACATGAGCCCCGCCCCCGAGCCCGCCTCGCGCGCCGAGCTCGCCCGCGACCTCGGCGGGCGGCACGCCTGGAGCGACGCGCGGGCCTGAGCTCTCTCCGGGAAAGGGGGCCCTGCGGCGAGCGCCGCGGGCCGCCATCTCCTATGGTCTTGCCGGCGAGAGGCCGCCCCATGTCCGAGCTGCGCCCCTATCCCTTCCGCGCGCTGGTCTCCCGGATGCTCCGGGAGCTCGAGGAGCGGGGCGCGGTCTTCGACCTGCCCCTGGAGAAGGGCTTCTTCGGCGCGGCGGGCCGGGACCTCTCCGCGCTCCACCACGGCCGCCGCGCCTCGAGCCCCTTCGGCCCGGCGGCCGGACCCCACACCCAGATGGCGCAGAACCTCGTCCTGTGCTGGCTGGCCGGGGGCCGCGTCCTGGAGCTCAAGACGATCCAGGTGCGCGACCGCCTCGAGATCCCCCGGCCCTGCATCGACATGCAGACGGTGGGCTACAACGTCGAATGGTCGCAGGAGCTGCGGCTGGAGGAGTCGCTGGAGGAGTACGTCAAGGCCTCCATGCTGATCGAGATCCTGCGGGCCAGCGGTGGGCTGCCGCTCGAGACGGGCTTCGACCGGACCCTCTTCGAGCTGAGCGTGGGCTACGACCTGAGCGGGCTGCGGAGCGAGGCCGTGCGGGCCTTCCTCGGCGGAGCGCTCGACTGCGCTCCCCTCGTGGATCGGCTGCGCGCCGAGATCCCCGAGGAGCACCGCCGCTTCCGGGATCTGGATTTCGAATCGCGACTGACGGACGCGGTGACCCTCTCCACCTTCCACGGCTGCCCGCCCCACGAGATAGAGGGCATGTGCGAGCTGTTGCTCGTCGAGCACGGCCTGGACGTGGTCCTCAAGCTCAACCCCACCCTGCTCGGCCCCGAGCGCGTGCGCGAGCTCCTGGCCGGCGAGCTGGGCTTCGAGGAGATCCGCGTGCCCGACGGCGCCTTCGAGAGCGACCCCACCTTCGAGGAGGCCGCGGCCATGGTGGAGTGGCTCGTGGAGCGCGCGCGGGGTCTGGGGCGCGGCTTCGGGGCCAAGCTCACCAACACCCTGGTGGTCGAGAACCACCGCGACTTCTTCCCGGCCGACGTGCGGGAGATGTACCTCTCCGGGCCGCCGCTGCACGTGCTGGCCATGCACGCCCTGCGCCGCTTCCGCCGCCGCCTCGGCGACTCCTGCCCCTTCTCCTTCTCGGCCGGCATCGACCGCAAGAACTTCGCCGACGCGGTGGCCCTGGGTCTGGTGCCGGTCACGGTCTGCACCGACCTGCTCAAGCCCGGGGGCTACGCGCGCGGCCGCGGCTACCATTCGGAGCTGCTCCTGCGCATGGAGAGGGTCGGGGCCGCCAGCCTCGGCGACTTCGCCATCCGGGCCTTCGGACGGGGGGCGGAGGCCCTCGCGCGCATCGATCCTCCCCCATCCGATCCGAGGCGGGGCGCCTGCGAGCGCGCCCTGGCCGAGGGCGCGGAACTCCTGGCGGCCGCGGGTGAGGAGCTGTACGCCCGCTGGGTATCGCAAGCGCACGGTCTGAACACCGAGGCCTACGTCCCCACCACCCTCGTCAACCCCCGCTACCAGCGCGCACACAACAGCAAGGTTCCGCGCAAGATCGGGAGCCGGCTCGAGCTCTTCGACTGCATCTCCTGCGACAAGTGCCTGCCGGTCTGCCCCAACGCCGCCAACTTCACCTTCGTCCTTCCGAAGCTCGACGTACCCGTCCTCAAGCTGCGGCGCGAGGGCGACGGCTGGATCACTCGCACCGACGGGCGCCTCGTCATCGAGGAGGACCACCAGATCGGCACCTTCGCCGACTTCTGCAACGACTGCGGCAACTGCGACGTCTTCTGCCCCGAAGACGGCGGCCCCTACGCGGTCAAGCCGCGCTTCTTCGGCCGCCTCGAGGACTGGCAGGCTTTCCGGCACCTGGACGGATTCCACCTCGAGCGCCGCCCGGGGGGGGACGTGTTGAGGGCCCGCATCGGAGGGGAGGAGGTCCGCCTGCAGAGGCAGGATGATCGTATCCTCTTCTCCGGCAAGGGTTTCGAGCTGAGCTTCGACGAGTCCGACCCCGCCGGCACCGCCGAGGGGACGGCGGAGGTCGAGGTGGACCTGACCTGGGGCCGGGTCCTGGAGGGGCTGCAGGAGGCCGTGTACGGGCCGGACGAGATCAACCACCTGGCTTGCCTGTAGCTCGTCGGAATCCCGGACTCCCGTGACGCTTGGGGCGCGGGGGACAAGGCCATGCGGAGACCTGCATCATGACCCTCGCCAGCCCGCTCATCAGCCTTCCGCTCGTGCTCCCCCTCCTCCAGGACCCAGGCGTGCAGGTCCTGACGATCGAGACCGTCTGGTCGGTCCCGGGAGTCGTGGAGGGACACCAGTTCGGCTCCGATCTCGCGGCCCTCGGGGACGTCGACGGGGACGGAACCGCAGATCTGCTGGTGGGCGCCTCGAACTCGGGGGTGTTCGAGGGTCGCGCCTTCGTCATCTCCGGAGCAACCGGCCGGACGCTGTACTACTTCGAGCTGAAGGACGAGGACCGCGCCTTCTGGAATCTGTTCCCCTCCGACGTCGCCGCCCTGGGCGATCTGGACGGCGATGGCGTCTGCGACTACGTCCTCGGGGACCCTTCCTGGGATCCGATCAACGGCGAGCCGCCGAACCGGGCCTGGGTTCTGAGCGGGAAGCGCGGGGAGGTCCTGTTCGAGCTCGAGAGCGACCCCGAGGAAGGGTCCTGGGTGGACGGCTTCGGCGTCTCCGTCGCCGGCATCGCCGACCTGAACGGGGACTCGTGCCCGGACCTGATCGTGGCGGCGCCCTGGGGCGGACCTCCCTACGTCGACCTGATCTCCGGCAAGGACGCCTCCCTCCTGCTACGCATCGAGGCGGAGGACGAGACGGGTTGGCTCGGGTGGTCCGTTGCCGCCCTGGGCGATCTGAACGGAGACCGGATCAGCGAGCTGGCCGCAGCGGACACGGGACGCTGGAACGATCGAGACGGGCGGGTCTTCCTCTACTCGGGCAGAGACGGCGAGCTGCTGCGCGAGCTGCGCGGCAGGACGAGCGAGGAAGACCGCTTCGGCGAGGCGATCTGCCCGGCGCCCGATCTCGATGGGGACGGCGTCAGCGACCTGCTGATCGGAGCGCCCAGGGAGCCCTGCGAGGACCGCGGCCGGCCGGGCGCCGTCTACGCCATTTCGGGCAGGACAGGGAAGACGATCTACCGCATCCATGGAGAAGCGGACGAGGATCGCCTTGGAAGCGGTCTCGCGGTGATCGCGGATCTGGACGGAGACGGGGTCCATGAAGCGCTGATCGGTGCGCCCGGTCCAGATGCCGGCGACCACCCCGGTCACCTCCTCCTCGTCTCGGGAAGGACCGGCGCGCCGCTCCTGCGCTTCCAGGACGAGGAGTTCGGCGACGAGCTCGGCGCCGAACTCTGCAGCCTGGGCGACCTCGACGGGGATGGATCGCCGGAGTTCGCCGCGAGCGACGGCGCCCGCGGCATGGGGCGGGTCTGGCTGTACTCGATTCGGCGCGAGGCCCGCGAGAAGCGGGATTGAGGCCCTCGCCGCGCCGGCTCAGGGTCGTGCGCCGGTGAGGCTGTCGATCCAGGGCAGCCGGGTCGTCGCGCCCGGCTGGCCGCCCGCCTACCCGAGGAGCGCGAGCACCTTCCTCAGGGCGTCGTTCTGAAGCGGGCGGTTCACCATCCCCTTCAAGTACTCGAGGTGGTCGATCTGGAGCCACTCCCGCTGGATCTCGGCGTCCACTCGCCAGGCGCCGTTCTCCAGCCGGAAGGTGATGTCGGCCTTGGGATCCCCCTCGTAGTCCACCAGGATCAGGTCGAAGCTCTTGTTGTTGTCCGTGTCGTAGAAGGCCACCCTCTGGTGCTCGTCGATCCGCAGGGCGATCTCGGCGTCGAAGGACGTCGCGCTCACCATCTCCCGGATGAGGTCGGGGTCCACTCCCGGGGGGACGCGCGTGTCGTCGTCCAGATCGACGAGCACGGTCTCCCACCGGTCTTCCCCTCCGACCAGCAGGTCGATCACCCCACCGGGCCCCGCCGTACTGGCGAGCTTCGCGTTGGGTCCGAGCTTCCACGGGTCGGGAACGTCGGGGCCCCTCTCCTCACCCGGCGGTACCTCGGCGAGGAGGGCGGCGACCTCGGTGAGGAAGGCGGCGACCTCGTCCACGTGGACGTGGAAGGTGAAGTTGTCCAGGGAGGCATCCTCCGGTCCGGCGCAGGTGACGCCCAGGAGTCGGCCCTCCCCGTCCAGCAGCGGTCCGCCGGAGTCGCCGGGGTTCGCCAGGCAGTTGCTCTGCACGATCTCGAGCGGGGGCTGGCTGGCGAGGAGCTTGCTCAGCTCCTCTCCATAGAAGTCCGGGCCGATGCCCAGCAGCACGGGATCGGTGACGTCCTGGGGCAGGCTCCCGATCGCAGACACCACTCCCGGGCGGAGGCTCCACATCAGCCCGCAGGAGGGATGTCCGAGCATGGTGCAGGCCTCGCCCGGGCTGGGGGGCTCCTCCCGCAGGGGAACCGGCTCCACCCCCTCCAGCCAGGCCGGCGGATCGAGGATGCGCAGCAGGGCCAGGTCGCGGGCCGGATCGGTCGAGACGATCTCCGCCGACAAGAGCCCGCCGGCGACCTCCATCACCCCGTCCCCGTCCAGCGTCCCGCCGAGGAGGTGCACGAGTCTCCTGCCCCGCTTGGAGTAGGAGTACCCCTCCGCGACGACGTGGTGGTTGGTGAGGACCAGGCCCTCGGAGTCGATCAGGAGGCCCGTCCCGAAGCCGGCCCCGGTGCGGACCGCGAACACCGCCGGAGCGCGCAGCGAGTACAGCCGCTCGAGTTCGGGGCCCTTCGGGCGAGCCTCGACCCGACCGGACTCCCAGGGCTCCTCCTGCTCCGGCGGCCGGGGCAGGAGGTCCTCGGCGCGCGCGAGCCGCGCGGAGCCCTCGCCCATCGGCCGGTCGATCTCCACCTCTCCCCAGCCGACGTCGAAGTCGATCAGGCCCACGGCGGCCCTCAGGTCGGCGGCCACGCTCAGCGACCGCGTCTGTCCGCCCGGGGATTCCCCGTTGGCGAGGACGTCCAGGAGCCCTCCGATCGCGCCTCCCGCGTCGTCGCCCCGCGCTCGACCGGTGCGCCGGCGCTCCTGGGGTTCCTGCTCCAGCCAGCCCAGGTGGCCCGAGCCGGGCTCCACGGCGACGAGCAGCACGTGGCCCAGGCCCAGGTCCTCATCGGTGAAGATCAGGCCGCCGCGTGGGATGGGCTCGGGCCCCAGGTCCGGCTCCTGCCCCCTCTTCCACTTGGGGAAGATGCCCTGGGAAGATGCCCTGGATCCCGTAGTTCTGATCGATCACGAAGGCCCACAGGGCCC
>CAZTTG010000008.1:18631-95377 GCA_964615935.1 uncultured Planctomycetaceae bacterium
GGGAAGATGCCCTGGATCCCGTAGTTCTGATCGATCACGAAGGCCCACAGGGCCCAATCCTCGCCGGTCTGGTTGTGAATCCTGAGCACGGCGTCGGTCCCGGGGCGGACGGGCTCCCCCCTTCGCAGGGGGCGGGGCTCCGCGCCGTCCTCCTGCATGCAGAGCGCGACGTCGAGGCCGGCGGGCAGTCCCCCCGCCTGGGGGTGGGCGGCCAGGCTCATGAGGTTCTCCGCCTTGAAGATGCGGAGGAGGAACTCCACCGGATCGTCGGATTCCACATCGAAGCCCCGCTGCCGACCCTCCCGCGTGGAGTAGAGGGTCATGGGCTCGGCCGGATCCAGGACCCAGTCGGCCTCGGCGGGATCCACCACGAGCACTCGACTCGAACACTCGTCCAGCCGCTTCCGGACGTCGCTCGTGCGCTCGTCGCCGGGCGCTCCCCCGTCCAGGATCGCCACCCTCAGCCGCCTCGGGCTCACGGGGGACTCGACGACCTCGACGGGGTAGAGCTCGGACTCCTCCAGCTCCATCGCCGCGTCGCCGGGCTCGCCGACGACGCGCTCGCACAGGGAGCGGTACAGATCGACCGCAGTGACGCGCACGCGGCCCAGCTCCGCGTCCGGCTCTCCGCGGTGGCCCACGGGATAGACGGCCAGCACCGTGTCCACCTCGATCAGGTTGAGCTGGCCGGCGTCGACGACGAGCTGGCCGTCCACCAGGCCCAGCTGCATCCGCTTGCCGCTCTCCCCGCCGTCCAGGATCATCCGCGACAGCTCGCCCTGGCCGGACGGGCGGCAGGCGAACCACGGGACGGCCCCGTAGGCGACGTCCATCCGCTGCAGCAGCTCGCCGAAGGAGAGGAGCCCCTGGGTGCGGGTCAGCTGCTGCACCAGGGTGAAGGTGAAGAGCCCGTGGTGCTCCCCCCGGTCGTGGGCCTTGCCGGGCAGGCGCATCTCCGGAGCGGTCTCGTGGCTCCTCGCCCCGTACAGCGCCACCACCCCGGAGGTCGAGCTGGAGGTGTACTCGATGGTTTCGTCGTCCGGGAGGCCGCCGGTGGCGCGCCTCAGGGCATCCTCGGGGATGCCCAGGTCCTCGCCGGCGAGGCTTCGATAGCGCACCTCGAGGTCCTCCCCCCGGAGCAGGGTGCCCGAGTGGCAGGCGTCGGCCAGGAGCCAGACCCGCGCTCCGGCAGCCCGTATGGCCTCCAGCCTGTCGTCCAGCTCGTCGTCCACCAGCGCGCGGGGCACGGCCGCGCCGGTTCCGGTCTCCCAGCGGTCCACGTCGCTGGGCAGGAAGATCTCGTCCAGGCCGTCCAGCTCGTCGCCGCCCCGATCCGGCTGCTGAGCTCCGTGACCGGAGAGGTAGACGACCACGAAGTCCTCGGGCTGCACCTTCCTCGCAAGGCGATCCAGCTCGTCCCGGATGTTCTCCAGGGTGGGCTCGGGGCCATCCCCACCGGTCGAGAGGATGCGGATGCCGTGCTCCGGAAAGTCGAGGACCCGCTGGAGGGTGTCGCTCATCAGGAGCACGTCGTTGTCGGGCCCGAGGAGCTCGACGTTGTTCCGGTAGTGACCGATGTTGCCCTGGGACTCGTACCACTCCTTCAGACGGGGGTATTCGGACACTCCGACGAGGAGGGCGTGCAAGCGGGGTTCCGGCAGCGGCTCCTGAGCCGGGCAAGCGGCCAGCGGGAGAGCGAGCAGGGTCAGGGTGTGGATGGCTGCGAGCTTCATGGGCATGGCATCCGTGGCGAGGAGAGGTCCGGAGGATTGTAGGTCTGAGGGTCGTCCGCCGGGGAGTTCACCCGCCGCCCGGGCTTTCCCTCGCCCGGTGGACGGGATCCCGCCGAGGGCCTTCCTTCCCAACCATGAGACCCGATCCGGCGCGGCGCCGCGATCGGCTCGCCGGGCGAGGGGCGTTTTCCCCGGGCGCGCATCCCCGTCCGGCGCGCCGATGCTACGGTCCTCATCGAAACCTCCGTGGATCTCGAAGACGTCCTCCTGGTCTCCTTCGCCGATCAGGCTCCGGAGGAGCTGGCCGACCGGCTCCTCGGGGACTGCGAACGGGATCTGCGCCGCGCGATCGAACGGGCCCGGCGTCAGGGTCTGCCCGCGGGCCTGGTCCCGCTCCCGCACTGCTCCCGCTTCGTCTCCTGGAGCCTGATCACGCAGGCGAGGAAGGAGAAGGCCGGCGCGGAGAGGGCGGAGAGGGAGGGCCAGATCGCGGAGCCGAGCAGGCCCTTCCGAGACGTCTGGAGGAAGCGGACCGCGGAGCACGGCGCCTCCGGCGGTTCGATCCTCTCGGACTGCGTCTGGTCCCTCGCCTGCGAGCAGAGGGCTGAATGGCGCGTCGAAGGCTCCGATCAGGGGGTGGCCTACGAGTGCTTCGAATCCGTCTACACTCGCGAATCCGGCGCGGTGCTGGCCCTGCAGCGGCAGAGGAGGAACCTCCTGGTGCCGGCGGCGGATGCCTGCGAGACGGCCTGGGGCGATGCCTGGGCCACCTACTGGAGCGAGGGCGCGACCGCGCGCTTCGGAGGCCATTGCCGGATCCGGACCCTCCTGGGGACGATCTCGCTTCGAGCGGCGCTTCCGTCTCCCAGGTCACGGCACGAGCTGGGGCTGGAGGACAGGGAGCCCCCGGTGTCCGAGCCGGTCGATGCACGGATGGCGACGGAGGAGCTGGAGCGCGCATGGAGGGAGTGCCTCCAGCTCCTGCCCCCCGTGCGGAGGTGCGTGGCGGAGCTGTTCTTCGTCCGGAAGATGAGGCACTCCGAGATCGCCGAGCAGATCGGCAGTGGCCGACCGAACATCACGAACCACCTCGAGCGGGGCAAGGAGGACCTGCGCAAGTGCCTGAGCGGCAAGGGTTTCGGTGAGGACTCCTGGAATCCGGAGGATTGAGGTGAACTCCCCCGAGCCGGCCCCTCCAAGAGAGGGCCGGTCCTGCCCGGACCCGTGGACACCCTGATCACGACCGATGGAGCAAGACGACGACATCGAGCGGATCCGCCAGCGGATCCGCCGCCTGGCGAGTGAGGGCGCGCCCGCCGGCCTCGATCCCGACGAGGCCGAGGAGGTCGAGCTGCTGGCCGCCCTCGAGGACGGCACCATCGACCTGGTGCACGCGGACGAGCGCGCGCTGGGCCGCGTGCTGGATCGCTTCGGCGTCGAGACCGTCTGCGACGCCCTCGAGCCGGAAGCCGAGGGGGGTCGAGTCCTCGCCATGCCGCCCCGGCCGTGGCACGCGTCCCCGGCCCTGCGGGTCGCGGCCCTGCTCGCAGTGGCGCTGGGCCTGTGGGCGCTGTTGTCCCGCGACGGGGATCGGTCCGAGCTCCTGGCCTCTCTCGAGTGGCCGGGCAAGGAGGCGCTCGCCGTGGCCGGGGGCCAGCCCGCGTCGGGCGCCGACCCCGGCCTCGGACCGGGCGAGCCCCGCTGGGGAGTGCGGCTTCGCGATCTCCCGGAGGGTCTCGACCCCGAGCAGGTCGAGCGCATGAAGCTCGCCACCGTCCTCGTCGAGACCGACGAGGGCTACGCCAGCGGCGTGCTCCTGGACCGGGAGGGGTGGGTCCTCACCAGCTACCGCGCGCTGGCCGCCACCGCGCAGGGCTCGGCCGCGCGCGGACAGACCGCCACCGTCGGGGTGCGGCTCGGCCGCTTCGACGAGCAGCTCCTCCTGGAGCCCGGCGCCCGGTTCGGGGCCCGGCTCCAGCGCCTCGACCCGGCCAGGGGGCTCGGAATGGTCCGGCTCGAGGGCCGCCCGGCCCGGCTGGCCGAGCGGATCGTCCCTCCCCTTGCGGAGTCGGAGCCGGCCGAGGGAGCCCCCCTCTACCTCGTCGGCTCCTCCGCCGCGGAGGCGCTCCAGCTCGTCGAAACCCGGAGCCTCGGCGCGATCGACTACCCTCGGGCGCTGATGGAGCGGGGGCTCGACCCCCTCGTGCGCCAGCGCAGCTCCGTCCTGCGCCTGGACGCGCCGTGCCAGCCGGGCTACGCGGGCGCGCCGGTCTTCACCGAGCAGGGTGGCGAGATGCGCCTGGCGGGGATCGTCCTCGGCGGCGCCGGGAAGGAGACCTGGTGCGTCCGGCTGGGCGACCTCCAGGCCTTCGCGTCCGAGCGACCGGAGCGGCCCGAGGCGATCCCCTTCGATCCGTGGTTCGTGCCGGCGGGGGGAAGACGCACCCTGACGACCCTGGACCTCGCGGGGGGAAGCCGCAGAGCGCTCCTCGCGCGCATCGAGGGCGAGCATCCGCTGGCCTTCGCGCTGTTCATCGGGCGAGGCGGGGAGCCCGCCGCAGCCGGTCTCCCCCACGGTCTCTGGGGCGCCCCGGACGTCGGCAGCTTCCGCTTCGAGGCCTTCGTTCACATGAGCGCGGAGGGGCGGACCCGCATCGGCACGACGGGCCCGGAGGGGAATCTGGAGAGGATCTGGACCGGCCGATCGCGGGACGGCGCGATCGAGGGGGCCTGGGAGCGAGATGCTGCGGGGAGATGGAGCGCCCTCTCCGCCCGGGACCGGAGCACGGCGCCGGAGGCGTGGCTCGGGCCCGAGCAGAGGAAGCTCATCGAGGATGGGCTCGGGGCGCTGCGGGCGGCCGATTGAGCCCGGAGCGAGCAGCAGAGGAGGCACCCGCATCATGTGGATGCGAGCGGCCCTGTCAGCGACCTGCTTTCCCCTCGTATTGGCCCCCTGCGAGCTGGCGATCCCGCCTGATCCCTCCCACGGAGCCGTCCGGCGGGACGAGCGGCCCTCCGAGAGAGATTCCCGGAACCTCTCCGGATTCGAGGTGAACTCCCGGGGGCTCGGCGGTCAGAGGGTCGTCCCCGCCACGGGGGCCAGCAAACCACGAAACCGACCGCCCGACCTGGAGAATAGCCATGCAACTCATCATCCCCGCCCTCCTCTGCCTCGCGACCCTGCTTCCCTTCGGGACCGAGATCGCCGGCCCCTCGGCCGCCGAGGCCGCGTCCCCCGAGGCCGTCGCCGCCCTCGACGTGGAGCGCCGCACCAGACTCATCCTGGGCTACGACCGCCACAGCTGGGATCTCTTCCTGCCCGCCGGCGAGACCACCCGCATCGTCGTGGACGGGGATGGGGACAGCGACCTGGACGCCTTCCTCTACGACGAGAACGGGCACCTGGTCGACTCCGACACCGACCTGACGGACTACTGCATCCTGGAGGTTCGCCCCCTCTGGACGGGGCGCTTCACCCTGGTGATCAGCAACGTCGGCCGCGTCGCCAACCTCTACGAGCTACGCGTCGACTGATCGAGACGCCCATCGAGATCGGACACCCGCCGGCGAGGCCGGCACCTTCAGCCGAGCCGGTCGGTCCACCCAGGTGGGCCGGCCGGCTCGGCCTCTCGATGGGATCGGGCTCCGATCGTCTCCGCTCAGCGCCGCACGCCGGTGAGCAGGACCGCCGCGTGCTCGGAAGGGGCCAGCGCGCCGCGATGGGCGAGCTCGAGGAGCCCCGCCAGGCCGGCCGCTCCCGTGGCCCCCACGTCGATGCCGGTGGCCTCGCGCGCGCGCTGCCGCGCCCGGGCGAGTCCGGCCTCGGACACCACCACCGGCCAGCCGCCGGTCTCCAGCATGGCGCGCACGACGGCCAGCCAGTCGTAGGTCTCGTCGTCGAGGATGCCGGTGGCGATGCTGCGGGGGGTCTCCTCCCAGGGCCACATGTGCCGGGAGCGGTGCGAGGCGGCGCGGGCGAGCTGCCGATCCAGGGCGTCCCGGTCGGCATTCTCGCGGATCCAGGCCGCGAGCTCGGCGTCGCTCATCTCGTCCGCGGCGGGCGGCGCGAGGCCCTCGGCCACCCCTCGCCAGGCGCGATGCAGGGGATGCGCACCCGCGGCCTGCACGGCGCAGATGCGCGGCAGCCGATCGAGGGCCGAGAGCTGGCACGCCTCGCGAAGCGCCTGGGCGCAGGCGCTGGCGAGGGCCCCTCCTCCCACCTGGATCGCGATGACGTCGAGGGGCTGATCGCAGGCCGCGGCGTGCTGAGAGACCAGCTCCCAGCTCAGGGTCTCGCCGCCCTCGATGCACAGGCCGTTCTCGCTGCCCTGGCAGGTGAAGGGCAGGGCGCCGGCCGAGAGGGCCTCGCGGAAGGCGCGGGTGCAGGGATCGCCGGGCGGCCCGCCGGGGGAGCGCTCGCAGCGGAGCAGGCGCGCGCCGAGCGACTCGAGCCGCTCGAGAACGTCCCCGGCTGCATCGACCGGGACGTAGGCGTCCAGCCGGCGATCGGCCGCCCGCGCCACCACGGCCGCGGCCAGCGCCGCGTTGCCGCAGCTCGCCACCGCGAGCCTGGGACCGGCGCCCTCGCGGGGCGCGAGGCCGGTGCGCTCGACGACCTCCAGCCACAGCGCGATCCCCATCAGGTGCCGCGCCTTGTGCGAGCCCGCGACGTTGCCGGTCTCGTCCTTGATCCACAGGCCGCGGATGCCGAGCTCCCCGGCCAGCTCGTCGCAGCGCGCGTAGGGCGTGATCCGGAAGCCCCGGCCCTCGCCGGGCGCGGCGGCCACCGCGCGGTCCAGCGCGCGCACGCGCTCGACGAAGGCCTCGTCGTCCATCCCCCGGCGGCGGGCCGTGCGCCAGGAGTGGAGCAGCTCGCGAAAGCGCACGAAGGGACTCTCGTCGCCGCCCCCCGGGAAGCGAGTGCCCTGGAGGTCGAGCACGCGCGTCATCACGTGGTCGACGTCGTCGCCCGGGGCGGCCGCGGGGCAGGCGAAGGGTCGGGGCTCCTCGGGCGGGGCCTCGGCGCCGCAGCCCGCGCACACCAGGCGGCTCCCGAGGCCGGTCAAGGCGCCTCCGCCGCCCCGGTCTCGGCGTTGAAGGCCTCGATCATCCGGTCCCAGGCCGGGATCAGGTCGCGCAGGCCCGTCCAGAAGGCCTGGCCGCGGCGCACCTCGAACTCGCCGAGGGTGACGCCCCGCTGCTCCACCCAGGTGAAGTAGCCCAGGTTGAAGATGCGGTCCCGATCGTCGGCCGAGAGCTCCAGGAGGTGCTCGGTGCCCACGCCCTCCAGGTGCTCGGCGAAGATCGAGGCCGCCGCCGAGCGGTCGAAGCGGCCCGAGAGGCGCCGGGCGATGGCCTTCCCCACCTCGGTGGCGTACATCTCGGCGCCGTCGGTGGCCACCGTCAGCACGGCCTCCTCCGGGCCCAGGTCGAGGTGCTTCGCGAACCGGATCGAGGCCAGGACGTTGCAGATGCTCGAGAGGCCGAAGCTCGCGAGGCTCTCGACCAGATCCGGCTGGAGCCCGCGCTCCTCGACCAGGAAGGCGCGGCCCGTCTCGGTGTTGAAGAGGGCGTTGAGCAGGTCGGTACTCCGGTCCGAGATGGCCGTCACCGCGTCCGTGTTGGTGACGTTGTGGATCAGCGGGACGTGCTTGTCGCCGATGCCCTGGATGTTGTGCTCGCCGAAGCCGTTGTAGAGCAGGGTCGGGCACTCCAGCGCCTCCACCGCGACGATCTTCGTGCCCCAGAGTTCCTTGAGGTGGTCCCCGGCGGCCAGGGTGCCGGCCGAGCCGGTGGCCGAGACGAAGGCCGCCGCGCGGAGGTCGGCTCCGGTCCGATCGCGCTGGTAGGCCAGGACGCGCTCCAGGGCCCGGCCGGTGCACAGGTAGTGCGCCAGGTGGTTGCCGAACTCGCAGAACTGGTTGAAGACCACGTTGCGCGGGTCGGCCTCCAGCTCCTCGCAGCGGTCGTAGATCTCCTTGACGTTGCTCTCCGAGCCGGGCGTGCGGATCACGTCGGCGGGATCGGCCACCCAGCGCTCCAGCCAGCGGAAGCGCTCCTCGCTCATGCCCTCGGGCAGCACCGCCACCCCGCGGCAGCCCATGATGCGCGAGATGGCCACGCCGCCGCGGCAGTAGTTGCCGGTGGAGGGCCACACCGCCCGGTGCAGGGCGGGATCGAACTGCCCGGTGATCACCCGCGGCGCCAGGCAGGCGTAGGCGGCCAGCACCTTGTGCGCGCGGATCATCGGGAAGCGATCGCCCAGGGCCACGACGATCGGGGCCCGCACGCCGGTGAGCGCCTCGGGCAGGACCAGGTGCTCGGGCACCTCGACCGGCGCGCCCCGCTCGTCGTTGTGCCAGTGCACGCGGAAGAGGTTGAGCGGGTGGGGCTCGTCGGGCTCGATCTCCGCCACCGCCGTGAGGACGCGGGGCGGGATCCTCTCGGGCTCGGCGAGCTGGGCGAAGGTCGGCAGGCGGATCCCCTGCCGGGCGAAGCGTTCGACCGCCCGCCGCCGGACGGCCTCATCGACGATCTCGGTCTCCAGGCCCAGTCGTACCATGCGCGTTCCGCCCTTCTCGCTCACAGGCTCTCCATGCGCTCGAAGAGGCGCACCGCCTCCTCGGACGCCCGGGCGCGGATCTCCTCCAGGTCGCCGCTCACCAGCTCGCCGCCGCTGACGACGGAGCGCCCGTTCACCGAGATCTCGCCCCGCGCCAGGTGCACCTCCGGCCGCGCGGACGGCCCGAAGCGCTCGGCCACGAGCTGGTGCCCCGCGGCCAGGCGCCGGGCCGCGCGGTCGATGTCCTCGCCGTGGGCGGCGGCCTCCAGGATGAGCATCTCGGCCTCGTCGATCATGTCCGCCGGGAAGCCGTCGGTCCCCAGGGCCACGCGATCGCTGCGGCCGAGCGCCCGCGGGTAGCCGACCCCGTTGGCGCGGTTGGAGCGCGGGTTCTGGACCAGCCACAGGCGCCGCTCGGCGCAGCGCTCCACCTCCTCGGCGGAGAGGTGCACCCCGTGGGCCAGGATCGAGCCGGCCGGCAGGGCATCCATGGCGAGCAGGCGATCGAGCGGGCCGGCGTGACCGCGTCGCTTCGCGTCCTCCACGTCCTCGGGCGCCTCGGCCACGTGCAGGTGCACCACCGCGTCCAGCTCCCGCGCCAGCTCGCCGGCCTCGCGCAGGGTCTCGTCGGACACCGTGAAGGCGGCGTGCAGGCCCACCGCGCCGCAGATCAGGGGGCGGCGGTTGGACTCGAGGAAGCGCCGGCACTCGGCGAGGCCGCGGCGGGCCTCCTCGCGCCCCCCGTTGCGCTCGGTGGCCCCGTAGCACAGGAGCGCGCGCAGGCCCAGCTCCTGGAAGGCGTCGGCCAGGACGTCCAGCGAGCCCTCGATGAAGCCCGGCGACTCGTGGTGGTCCACGATGGCGGTGGTCCCCTCGAGCAGGGCCTCGGCCGCGTAGAGTCGCGCGGCGGCCGCCAGCGAGGGCTCGTCGAGCGCGCGGTCCAGCCGCCACCAGACCCGCTCGAGGATCTCGAGGAAGCTGTCCGGCTTCTCCGCCGGCGCGGGCATGCCCAGGGGAGCGAGGGCGCTGTAGGCGTGGGTGTGGCTGTTGACCTGACCGCGGCTCTGCTTCACGGCTTCCGATCCTCCGGTTGGTTCCGCCCCTTGATGCGGCCCACGCTCATGGCCCGGGCCGCGGGGGAGTCCTTCATGGGCAGCGAGCGGCGCCGCACGCCGTCGAAGGCGTGAAGCGCGCCGGCCACCGCGGCGGCGGTGGGCACCAGCCCGATCTCGCCCACCCCCTTGGCGCCAAAGGGACCCTCGGGCTCGGGGTCCTCGACCAGGATCACCTCGAGCGCCGGCATGTCGCGAGCGCGCAGCACTCCCAGCTCGCGCAGCTTGCTGGTGACGGGCCAGCCGCCCTCGCAGGCGAGCTCCTCGGTGAGGGCGTAGCCCAGGCCCATGTGGACGGAGCCCTCGATCTGCCCCTCGCACAGGGCCGGGTTGATCGCCCGGCCCACGTCGTGGGCGGCGATGAAGCGCTCCACGCGCCCCTCTCCGTCCAGGATGCACACCTGGGTGGCGTAGCCGTAGGCGGTGTGGGTCTTGATCCGCTCGGCCGTCGAATCGGGCGCGGTGGTGTCGTCCACCAGCACGTCGGCCGCGTACACGCGCCCGGCGAGCTCGGCGAGGCCGAGGCCCCGGTCGAGGTCGGCCCTGAGCTTGCGCGCCGCGTCCACCACCGCGCGCCCGCCGAGGAGGGTGCCCCGCGAGCCGGTGGTCTGGCCGCAGGCCAGGGCGAAGGTGGAGTCCACCCGAGGTCGGAAGACCGAGGCCGAAAGGCCGGTCACCTCGACCGCGCACTGCACCAGCACGGTGAACAGGCCCTGGCCCATCTCGGTGTAGCCGCCGAAGAGGCCGATGGTCCCGCCCTCCTCGACCGCCAGGCGCGCCATGCCCCACTCGGCGACGCCGTTGCCGATGCCGCTGTTCTTGATGCCGCAGGCGATGCCCGCCGCCCGGCCCTCGGTCAGGGCGCGATAGTAGGGCTCCTTGACCGCCAGCAGGGTCTGCTCGAGGCCCACGGAGTGCTCCAGCATCTGGCCGGTGGCGAAGGTGTCGCCCACGCGCAGCGCGTTGCGCCAGCGCACCTCCCAGCCGTCCAGGCCCAGCTCCTCGGCCAGGAGGTCCATGCAGCCCTCCATGGCGAAGTGCGCCTGGTTGGCCCCGAAGCCGCGCATGGCGCCGCAGGGCGGGTTGTTGGTGCAGGCGGCGATGGCCTCGACGTCGACGTGGGGAACCCGATAGGGACCGCAGGCGTGCCCGGCGGCGCGCTCGAGCACCTTGGCGCCCACCGAGGCGTAGGCGCCGGTGTCGCCGAGGAGCCGCGCGCGCACCGCGGTGAGGCGGCCCTCGGCGTCGCAGCCCACGCGGTACTCCATCCGGATCGGGTGGCGCTTGGGGTGGAAGCGGATGGACTCCTCGCGGGAGAGCTCGAGCAGGACCGGCCGGCCGGTGAGCCTCGCCAGGAGCGCGGCGTGGGGCTGGACCGAGAGGTCCTCCTTCCCGCCGAAGGCGCCGCCGCTCTCCACCAGCTCGACGAAGATCTCCTCCTCGTCGATGCCCAGGAAGCGCGCGCACTGGCGGCGGTCGTCGAAGGCCCCCTGGCCCTGGGTGTAGAGGTGCAGCTTCCCGTCGGCCCGCGGCTCGGCCAGGGCGCACTCGGGCTCGAGGAAGAGGTGCTCGACGCGCTGGGTGGTCCAGGTTCCCTCGACCACGTGGGCGCTGGCGGCCAGGGCCCCCTCGGCGTCGCCGCGGCGCAGCACGGTGTGGGAGAGGCGGTTCTGGTGGTGGGGGTTGACCCGGGGCGCGTCCTCGCGGAGGGCCTCCTCGGGATCGAGCACCGGCTCGAGCGCCCGGTACTCGACCTCGACCAGCTCGGCCGCCTCGCGGGCGGCGTGGCGATCGCTCGCGGCCACCGCGGCCAGGACGTCGCCGACGCAGCGGACCTCCTCTCCCGCGGCGACGAAGCCCGGCCAGTCGCGCTCGATGAGGCCGTACCAGCGCTCGCCCGGCACGTCGGCGGCCGTGGCCACGCGCACCACCCCGGGGTGCGCCTCGGCCCGCGATGCGTCGATGGAGAGCACCTCGGCCCGCGCGTGGCGCGAGAGCACCAGCGCCCCGTGGAGCATGCCCGGCCGGACCAGGTCGACGACGAAGGGTCGCTCCCCCAAGGTCAGCTCGCGCGCCCGGTAGCGCGCCAGGCGGTCGCCCACACGGCCCGATTCCACGGGCTCGGGCAGGCCCTCGCCGCGCCGCGCGCGGGCCATGAGCTCGATCGCGTCCAGGATCTTGGCGTAGCCGGTGCAGCGGCAGAGGTGGCCGTCGATGGCCCGGGCGATGCGCTCGCGCGCGGGGGCGCGCTCCTTCTCCAGCAGATGATGGGCGCGCAGGGCGATCCCGGGGATGCAGAAGCCGCACTGCACGGCGCCCGTGGCGGCGAAGGCGCGGGCGGCGAGGTCGCGATCGGCCTCGGGGAGGCCCTCCAGGGTGAGGATCTCCTTGTCCCGCGCCTTCTCGACCGGCATCGCGCAGGTGGTCACCGCTCGCCCCCCCACCAGGGCCAGGCAGGCCCCGCACTGCCCCTGCGGTCGGCAGCCGTCCTTCAGCGAGCGGATCCCGCAGCGCTCCCGCAGGGTCTCGAGCAGCGACTCCCCGGGGCGGGGCTCGACCGAGACCGGACGGCCGTTGAGGGTGAAGCGGATGGAGGTCAAGGCGCGGGCTCCCCCGGGATCCGGCGCGGCGCCCGTTCCCGGAGTCGGGTCGGCGGGATTCTACCCGGGGGCCCCGGCGGGGTCCGCGCGGCGGGCCGGGGAAAAAGACGGATTCGGCGTTCAGACCCCCCCGGCGAGCGTTTGCCCGGATCGACTCTGGGCATAGCGATTGGAGAGAACCCATGAAGCGGAATACGGCACTGGCGTGCATCCTGACCACGGCCCTGGCGGCCTCCCTGGGCTTGAGCTCGGCGCAGGGCGAGGACGCCTCGCCCCTGAGCGAGCCGGCGGCGGCCCCGGCGACGGGCGGCGCCCCGCCCGCGGGAGTCTGGGGCGACTTCGACGGTGACGGCCTGGCGGACCTCTTCGCCGTCGATCCCGAGGGCCCCGACCGCCTCTTCCGGAACCTGGGAGGGGGCGAGTTCGAGGAGGTCGGCGAGGCGGCCGGGCTGACCGGCGGGCTCTCCCATCAGGCCCGATGGTGCGACTACGATCGAGACGGCTGGCTGGACGTCTACGCGGTGTCCCGCTCCGGCATGAGCCGTCTGTGGCGCAACCTCGGAGACGGCACGGGCTTCGAGGACGCGACCGAGGCGGCCGGGCTCCAGCCCTGGCGCGCCGGCGAGCTCGGCGCCCAGTGGATCGACTGCGACGCCGACGCCCTCCCCGACCTGTACGTGGTCACCGACTCGGGCGATCGCCTCTACCACAACCTGGGCGGGGGGCGCTTCGAGCCCCGGGAGATCTACTCGCGGCCGCCGGGCGGGCCCGGCGCGGGATTCGCGACGGGCGGTGGCATGGCGGCCGCCACGGGCGGTGGAGGCCTGGGCCTCGCAGGCCAGAGCCCGGCCGGCCCGCACACCCTGGCCAGCGCCCTGAACGTGTGCGTCACCAGCATCGAGGATCAGGCCAATCCGGGCAACTGCGTGAACGCCTCCTCGATCCCCACCGCGGGGATGCTCTATCCCCTGGGGCAGGAGCTCTACATCGACTCGACCGGGTTGGTGGGCATCGGCACGATGTCGCCGACCCAGCCGCTGGACGTGGCCGGCGCGATCCGCTCGCGCTCGGGCGGGATCGTGTTCCCCGACAGCACGGTGCAGACCACCGCGCAGCTCGTCGGGCCGCAGGGGCCGACCGGGCCTCAGGGCGACCCCGGGCCTCAGGGCCCCACCGGGCCGCAGGGCCTGCCAGGCGATCCCGGCACCCCCGGTCCGCAGGGTCCCACCGGGCCCCAGGGCCTGCCGGGCGATCCCGGCCCGCAGGGGCCGCAGGGGTCCACCGGGCCGCAGGGACCGCAGGGGGCCCAGGGGGCCCAGGGGCCGCAGGGCCCGCAGGGACCCGTCGGCCCGCAGGGTCCTCCGGGCACCAGCTCCTGGGTCGACGGCTCCGGCCAGGTGACCACCGACGTGTACGTCGGCGTCGGCACGACCTCCCCGTGGGGCAGCAGCCTGCACGTCAAGGACGACGTCTGGGATCGCGCCCTGCGCCTGGAGGGCAGCGGAGCCAACGGCAGCGGGGCCAAGGTGCTCTTCGGCAACGACTACGGCACCTACATCTCGGAGGCCGAGGACGACGCCATCTACGTGGTCGCCGACAACTGGATCGGAATGGGGCCCGGCAACGTCGGGATCCACCTGGGGAGCGCGAGCCAGGCCACCCACGCCCTGACCGTCGCCAGCCCCACGGGCGACGAGACCCTGCGCCTGACCGGCCCCGACGGGAGCTACGGCCACGGCGCGCGGGTCACCTTCGGCGATCCCGGCTACGTCTACGCCGAGGAGGATAGCGACGACCACCTGCTCATCCGCGCGGCCAACGGGGTGCGGATCGACAACTCGGTGGGCGGCTACACCTCGCCCGCGCTCCTGTGCGAGACCGCCGACGGCAGCGGGCTCAGCAGCCCGACCATCCGGTCCCGCAACACCTCCACCAGCCAGGGCATCGCCCTGTGGTGCGAGACCTATGGCACCGACGCCAACGCGGTCTTCACCCAGAACGGCAGCGGGCACCTCATCAAGGGCTACAGCAGCGGCCTGGTGTTCGAGGTGCGCAACGACGGCCGGGTGGTCGCCAAGGTTGTGGAGATCACCGGCGGGGCTGACCTGGCCGAGTCCTTCGACACGGGGGACGAGGTGTGCGAGCCCGGCACGGTGGTGGCCATCGATGCCGAGAATCCGGGGCAGCTGATCACCTCCCGCCAGGCCTACGACCGCAAGGTCGCGGGTGTGGTCTCCGGCGCCGGCGGCGTCCAGCCGGGCTTGTGCCTGGGCCAGGACGGCGTGGCCGACGGCGACACCCAGGTGGCCATGACCGGGCGGGTGTTCGTCAAGTGCTCGGCCGAAAACGGCGCGATCGCTCCGGGCGACCTGCTGACGACCGCGAGCCTCGCGGGCCACGCGATGAAGGCCACCGACACCGAGCGCTCCTTCGGCGCGGTGATCGGCAAGGCCATGACCTCCCTGGACGAGGGCACCGGCCTGGTGCTGGTGCTGGTCAACCTGCAGTAGGTGCCGCCATGTATCCGATCCTCATCCTGCTCCTCGCCGGCGCGTCCCCCCTCGCGGGGGGGCCCGGCCCCCAGGAGGGCGACCGTCGGCCCGCCGATCCGCCGCCGACCTTCCAGTCCGACGCGCCCCTCGGCCGGAGCGCCTCGATCCCGCGGGAGTGGGACGAGGATCCCGGCAAGCGTCGCCGGGCGCTGGCCACCCTGCAGGGTGGCGAGGAGTACCGCCGGGCCCTGGAGGAGACCGGCATGGCCGATCACCTCGAGCTCCGAGCCAGCGGCGCGCCGGAGAGCACCTCCGCGTGGACCCAGACCGGTCCGGTGGGCGGCTTCGGCTACTGGGGCGACAACGGCCGCGTGTCCGGCGTCGAGGCGCACACCTTCGGCACCCAGAACTGGGTGTACGTCGGCGGCTGCGCCGGAGGCCTGTGGCGCAGCGACATGGCCAGCATCGGCGTGTGGGAGTGCCTGGGCGACGAGCTCCCCAACCCCTCGGTGCGCGCCTTCGCGGTGCACCCCACCAACCCGCAGCGCATCGTGGTGGGGACCGGGGACTACACCCGCTACAAGGGGGCGGGGATGTACGCCACCAGCACCGGGGGCGCGAGCTGGTACAGCGTCAACATGAGCGCCACCCCGCAGTACTTCTACCGCGTTCGCTACCAGCTGAACAGCACCCAGGTCATGGTGGCGGCCTCGGACAACGGCCTGTGGCGCTCCACCAACGGCGGGGACGACTGGACGGTCGAGGAGTGGGGGCACTGGACCGACCTGGTGCTGCACCCCACCAACGCCAGCGTGATGTACGCCTGCCGGATGGGAGGGGGCGTCTACAAGTCGACCAACGGGGGCGCCGACTGGACGCCGCTCTCTTCCCCCAACCTGCCCGCGGCCGCGAGCTGGGGCCGCGCCTCGATGGCCATCTGCCGGGACTGGCCGGACACGGTGGCCATCGTGGTCGAGCACGGCTCGGTCCTGGTCGGCGTCTACCGGACCCTGAACGGGGGGAGCGCCTGGACCAACGTCACCTCCAACCTCGGGACCTTCGGAGCGGGGCAGATCCCCCACGCCCAGGCCATCGCCATCCGCCCCACCGATCGCGACGAGATCCTGCTGGGGGCGATCAGCATCGCCCGCTCCTACTGGAACTCCGGAGCGGGGCGTCTCGACTGGCACATCGGGGAGACCGCCGCGGGCATCCCCATCGGCCACGCCGACGTCACCCAGCTCTACTTCACGCCCCTCACCGGGGACTTCGTGATGTGGATCGCCAACGACGGCGGGCTGTTCTACCACTGGTACGGTCTCGGGACGGCGGGGGCCAACGGCAACTCCACCACCGGCCTGGCCATCTCGCAGATCGACCACCTCGACGCCGACCGGACCATGGCCGGGATCGGGCTGCAGGACAACGGAGTTCTGCGCACCACGAGCTCCGGCGTGAGCTGGACGCGCATCTCGACCGGGGACGGCGGCGGCAACCAGCTCATCGATCCGGAGCACTACGACATGTGGTTCTGGGCCGGGATGGGCTGGAACCCCTATCGCGCGATCTACGGTCAGTCGGTGGAGTTCCTCCCTCAGCCCACGGGCTCGGTGGCCAATCTCCACTACGACCCGGTGGCCGATCGCGTGTGGCTGGCGGCCAAGCAGGCGATCTACTCGGCCGGGGCCTATGACTCGCCGGTAATCTGGACGCCTCGGGTCACCAGCGGTCTGCACACGGCGGGGGATCATGCCCTGCGGCGGTTGTGGGGCAGCAAGCTCGAGAGCGGGACGCTCTTCGTGTCCTTCGGCTACGCGTACGACGGCGACGTGACCGTGGTGCACAAGCAGGGCACGAGCTGGGTCAAGAACCTGACCACGGGCCTGGCCCCCACCGGCCACGTGGATTCGGTGACTCCCTCGAGCGAGTGGCCGGGCGAGTGCTGGGTGGGACTGAACGCCAGCGCCGGCCAGCCCAAGATCTACCACACCACCGACTACGGGCAGACCTGGGAGGACATCTCCGGCACGCTGACCGCGGTCACCAGCGTCTACGCGGTGGTGCCGACCCCCTTCAACCCGCGGCAGCTCTTCGCCGCGACCAACGTGGGCGTCTACCGCAGCCAGAACGGAGGGCAGAGCTGGTCGCCCTTCCAGGACGGCATGCCGGTGGTGGCGGTGAGGGGCATGGCCTTCGTGGCCGACGACACCCACACCGGGACGCACAAGCTGCGGGCGGCCACCTACGGTCGCAGCACCTGGGAGCGCGACATCGTCGCGCCGCCCATCGTCTACGTGGACGGCGGCTACTTTGGCGTCGAGGACGGCAGCTTCCAGAATCCCTACGACACGGTGGGCGAGGCCGTCACCGCGGCCCCATCGGGGGCCATCGTGGCCATCCGCAGCAACACCTACGTCGAGCCCCAGACTGTCACCAAGAACGTGTTGCTGATGACCTACCTGGATCGCAGCGTGATCCGCTGACGGAGGATGGGATCATGAACGGCATCGTCATCCGGATCGCGGGGGCCCTGCTGGCCTCGCTCTCGGCGGCCCCGGCCCTGGCCCAGGCCGACCCGGCGGCGGCCCCCACGCGCTCCCGCATCCTGCGGCTCGACTCCTGCTTGCAGGACGCCGCGCGGCTGGCCGGGACCCTGCCCCTGCAGGCCGTACGGCGCGCGGTGGGAGAGGGCTTCGTCTCCATCGACGGGGCGGGCCGCGCGCACGTCGAGATCGTCGGGCCGGAGTGGGCTCCACCCATCTCCACGGCCTTCGTGTCGCGCTTCGGCGGCCTGGCGGACACCGCCTGGCGGAGCCGGCGGGACGCGTGGGTCCCGCTCGACGCCCTGGTCCCCATGGCCCGGGTGCTGCCGCCCGGCTACCGGGTGGTCCGGGCCAACGCCGGCGAGCCCGACGAGGTGGTGGGCGAGGGGCCCGCGGCCATCGGCTCGGACGTCTACCGCAACGGCGGCGCCAACGGTGCCGGCGTGGTGATCGCGATCATCGACAGCGGCTACAACAACCTGAGCGCGGCGCGCGCCAACGGGGACGCGCCGGCCCTGGCGAACACCACCCTCGTCAACTACACGCCCTACGCATTCGAGAGCCTGGGAACCCACGGCACCGGCTGCGTCGAGGCCGCCTTCGACCACTGCCCCGGAGCCACCTGGCGGCTGTACAAGATCGACAGCCTGTCGGACATGGGGACCGCGGTGAGCAATGCGATCGCCAGCGGGGTCGACGTCATCAGCCACTCCCTCAGCCGCTACAACCAGGGCTGGACGGACGGCACGGGCGCGGCCTGCAGCGCGGCCCAGCAGGCCGCCGCCGCCGGCATCGCCTTCTTCACCTCGGCCGGCAATCGCGCCGAGCAGCACTGGCAGGGGACCTTCAACGCGGGCGGGGGCAACGCGAGCTGGCACGACTGGTCCGCCGGGGACGAGACCCTGCGCATAACGCTTGGCTCGGGCAGTGGGATCGGCTTCTACCTCTCCTGGAACACCGGGGCGGGCTCGGCCGACTACGATCTCTACCTCTACGACGCCACCATGAGCACGGTCCTGGCCTCGAGCACCGCCGGGGGGAGCACCTTCGAGGAGTTCTACTGGGAGAACACCGGGCCCAGCACGGTCACCGTGAACCTGGTGGTGGGGCGGTACAGCGGCGCCACACTCGAGTTCGAGGTCTTCGGGCACGGGGGCGGCACCTGGGAGTACTTCGTCTCGGCCGGCTCGACCACCTCGCCCAGCAACAGCACCCACGCCAACGTGATCTCGGTGGGCGCGGTGAACTGGTGGGACTTCGGCTCCCCGCCGGGGACCGCGGGCATCCAGGCGAGCTACAGCAGCCGCGGCCCCAGCAACTCGGGGATGACCCTGCCCGACCTCGCCGGTCCCACCGAGACCACGGGCTTCACCTACGGGGCGGGCTTCGGCGGCACGAGCTGCTCGACCCCCAACTCGGCGGGCGCGGCCTGCGCCCTGTGGTCTTCCCAGATCCCGTGGTCGGGCAGCGCGGTGCGCTGGCTGCTCCTCGAGCAGTCCCGCCTGCACCGCGACTGGGGCACCGGCGGTCTGGACAACGTCTTCGGCCACGGTGGGGCCTCCCTGGCGCCCTTCGCGGCGAACACCACCTGGCTGGCGCGCGGCTACGGGAACACCTCCAACCTGTCGACCGGCCCCTACTACACCCTGGCGGCCGCCCAGGGGGCCGCGGCCTCCGGCGGGCGCATCCTGACCCTGCCCGGCAGCTACTCGGAGAAGCCGGTGACCCTGAACAAGGCGCTGCGGGTCGAGAGCTGGGAGGGATCGGCGGTGATGGGGCAGTAGGCGGCGGGCGTATGGACCCCTGAGCGGGCGATCGGGCGTGCCGTCAGACGGCGACCCGATCGCTCGTCTCATCGCCCGCTTCGACGGCGACAGGACCGATGCAGGAGGCCAGCGGTCCACGGCGATCCACCCGAACGGGAACCAGCCACAGCTCTCCGCCGTTCCAGGTTCCCGCTCGAGCGGGCAGCACCTCGGCAGTCCCGACCAGGGGGTAGAAGACGGCAGCGGAGGGGGGGCTCTGCAGCGCCTTGCGCCTGCGGTCGATCTCGGCGTAGAGGGTGAGCTGTCGGACGTCGGCGGACGACAGGAGGCGAACCGGGTGCGACACCCCGCCGGTGGCCGCCGACTCCTCGCCGGGATCCGCCTCCCGCCCCTTCCCCAGGTGCTTGTACTTCGCATCCCCGACCCAGGTATGGCCGTCCACGGCCCACCGATAGTCGGGAACCTGCCGGATGGCCTTCCGGGGAGATGCGAGCAGATGTCCGATCACCTCCTGCTCCACCACGGTCGCTCCATACCTGGCACGGAGCGCTGCGCCCACGAAGGCCTCGAACACGCAATTCATGTCGAAGAGGGCCACGAACGCGAATTCCTGCCCGGCGCCGAGCTGATACCCTCCGGACAGGAGACGCACGGCCATCTCGAAGCTGGGCCGAAAGCGGTCATTGGCGCGATCCCATCTCAGGTCTCGCGCCAGGGCCAGGGCCTCGGTCACCGTCAGGTCCGCGACGTCGGCCAGATGGAGGCGACACGCGTCGAGGATCCTGACCGGGGCGGGGCTGCCCACCCGATCGCGCAGCGCTCGACAGGCGCATTTCAGTATTCGGTTCAGGGGGATGTCGGCGCTGAGCTCGCTCCAACTGCACGCGATCAGGTCGTATCGATTCCAGTTGCGGGTGATCTGTTCGATGAGCTCGATGCGGCCGCGCACCGTGCCGAGATCATCCTGGCGATCGCGATAGCTGCGGGCCACTCCGGCCTCGAGCTGCTGCAGCAGGTTCTTCCCCAGCAGGAAGGCGAAGACGTCGATGTAACCCGCCGGTGAATCCCGGAGATCGGCGGCGTCGGCCTCGGACATCTCCATGAAGCCACAGATGTCGAGCATCCACAGGAGATTGGCCATCACCGAGCGGCAGCGCTCGTCGGGTTGCAGCCGATCGGCATTCAGCAGCGCCGCATCGAGCTTGGGCCAGATCTCGATCCGGACGTCCTGGACCTCCACGACGCCCACGTGCTGTCGGGCGCACAGGAGCTCGCCTTGAGCGCCGTGAAAGCTGAGCGGCGGCTCGGGGAGGCGGTTCTCCGCCTGCCAGGAACGCACCGATCTCTCGAGGGCCATTCGCTGCGAGACCTGCAGGTCCGGCACTGACGCACGAGACCACTCGCAGAGGCGGATGATTCTAGGTTCCTGCGTCATCTGCGGCGCCCCCGGCGAATCCGTACTGGGCGGCCAACGCCTCCAGGTAGTTGAACGAGGGATCCCCGGCGTCCCGGAACCAGGCCCACCGGTTCCTCGCCTGGGACATGGATTCGTCGGCGAGGGGCTTCAGGAATCTGGCGCTTCCCCCCTCCCTCTCTCCGAGGACGAAGCGGAGCCCCTCCCAATCGCCGTAGAAGTACTCCTGCAGCAGGGAGAGGACGCTGTCCTCAAACGCCTTCTTGAATGACAGCTCGTCCTTGACTCCCATGAAGTACGAGTGCCCGATGCGGTGATCCCGGTCCTTGCGCATGCTGATGCGTCGATTCAGCTCCTGAAGGACCGCCTTCATCTTCGCGCTCAGGCCCGGGCAGACGTTCCAGTCCGGCACCAGCTCGATGAATTTGAAGCGGCGCCGCAGGGCGGCGTCGACCAGTGCGATGCTCTTGTCCGCCGTGTTCATGGTGCCGATGATGTGCAGGTTGGCGGGCACCGAGAGCTCCTTCTGGGAGTACGGCAGGGTGACCGAGAGAGCATTGGCCCTCCCCTCGCGCTTGTCGGCCTCGATGAGTGTGATCAGCTCGCCCAGGATGCGCGATATGTTGCCGCGGTTGATCTCGTCGATGATGAGCACGTAGTTGCCCTCCTCGCCGCCTCCTTCCGTGGTGATCATCTCCTCCAGAGCGCGGAGCTTCAGATCCGCGTTCTGGAGCCGATAGATGGTCCTCTGCGAGAAGGTCTTGCCCTTGAGCAGCCGCTCCTTGGGCTGGCTCTGCTCGAATACGCGGAGCCACTCGACCGGGCGCGTCTGCTGGTAGGTCTCCTCCGGACGGAGCGCGTAGTCACCGGTCACCCTCCCGATGGCCCGGAACTTGTGATTCCCGTCCGTGACCACGATCAGATCGTCCTTCACCGTGTCGAGGCAGAAGGCGCTCACCATGCCGACCGTCGCGGAGCTCTTGCTCTCGGGGGAGTCGAGCTCATCCAGGATGGCCTGGACGTCGCCCCGGGACCGACAGGCGCTGAAGTCCCGCCCTTCGCCGAAGCCGTGGGCGATCCAGCCCTGCTCGATGCATCGCTCGTAGATCTCGTGCTCGGCCGGATCCAGGGTGTTGCCCAGCGACATCTTCCAGATGCGCGCGGTGCTCACGTCCAGGTCGCTGCCGATCCCGGAACCGGTGGAGGAGGCCCGGGCCGCGATGCACATCCTCTTGAAGATGCCGTCTCGGCACTCATACCGCGGTATGCCCCCCTCCTGAGGGGAGTCCATCACCGGGCGGATACCCTCGATGAAGTCCTCGTAGGTGTAGGATTGGTGGAAGGTGACGAAGGCAATGCGCGACTGCTCGACGAGGTCGTCGTAGCGCTGCTTGACGCCGGACTCCTCATCCGGGGAATCACCGTCGATGATGTCCACGGCCATCCGGGCGGTGGCGAAGGTCTTCCCGGTGCCCGGCGGCCCGTAGAGGATTTGGTTCAGCGGAAAGCTCCCTCGATCGGGTCCGGGGCCGGGTGGATGGGGAATGGGCTTGATCGGCTTCTCGTATGCATTGGGGCAGACACACCAGATGAAGGACTGCACGTCCACCCAGTCGGCCGGCTGTTCCGGCTCGAGAGCCGCCTGGAAGGCTCGGCCGAACTCGAGCACCCTGCTGAAGTTCACCGTTCCGGGTCTCCCCTTCGGCAGGGGCATTCCCAGCTCCTCCGCCAGCTCGCGGTAGTAGCGGATCTTGATCGGGAAGTAGTCCTCCGGGCGAAGCACCCACAGGATCACGGACATCGTGTCCCAGCTCGGCAGCAGTCCCTGTGCCCGGATCGCATCCCGAATCGGCCGCAGGTCCGACGGCTTCTGGTAGGGCTTGTCGGCAACCTCGAGGAAGGCCGCGAGGATCGGTGCGATCTGCTCCTCCTTCTCCCCGATGCTGTCCCGCCAGCTCTGATACTGGACCAGATTGGCCTGGGCGATCTTCCTGAGCTGATCCAGCGCCTCCCCGGCCCGCCCGTCAGCGAGGAGCCTGCGCAGGCCCTCCACCCCCAGCTCCGCCCGGAACCGCTCCAGGATCTTGCGCTTGTAGTCGAGCTCGTATCGCCTCAGCGCATCGCCCGGATCCTGGAAGCTCTTGAATTCGGGGATGCGTCGACGGAACCGCTTCCACAGCATGTCCATGTGCTCATGGGTGAGCTCGAACGGGGTCGGGCCCGAGATGCCCACCCGCCGGGGATCCGCCCAGTCGTAGAGCACGAAGGCCAGCTCGAGATTCGTCAGCCCCTCGGCGCCCGGCATCTCCCGGAGGGCGGACAGCAGCTCCTGATTCAGGAACCCGACTCGATAGCCCTTCTCCCCGGCGGCCGGATGTCCCATCCCGCACAGGTAATGCAGCAGATGGGCCCGCGAGTAGATGGGCATCACCCTGTCCGGATAATACAGGAACAGGGTCTTCATTCGCACCATCGGCGCCCATTTGAGGCCCTCGACCTCGTCCACCGCGGTGATTTCCCCTCTCTCCGCCAGCTCGAGCGCCTCCACGAATCCGGACCGTATGGCCTCCCAGGCCTCCTGCTCGTTCCGATAGGCCTTCGAGTCGTAGGTCCAGCCGTCCTCGCGGTGGTAGTAGATCGCGTGCTTGAGGGCCGACCCTCCCCCGATCCGCCCCAGAGCGTGAGTGCGGAACTCCAGCCACTTGCTGTAGCTGTCGGGGACGTCCTTCTGCCCCATCGCGTACTGAGTGAGCGTCATGCTCTCCCAGGCGTCGCGGGGGAACAGCCCGAGCATCTGTCGACGCTGCTCGTCGGCCCGGCTCTGTTGCTCCTGATGAGAGCCCCTGTCGAAGTCCCTCAGTATTGTCCGGAGCTCGGTGTCCATGGCGTTTCGCTCCCCTGGCTTCTCCGTCTCCCCCGCGGCCCGCACGGCGCGGACCTCCTCTGCGGAGCATTCTCCACGAGGTCGGGTGAGGAGTCCAGCCGGGGCGGGAGCGGATCACCGCCCCCCACCATCGCTGCCCCGCGACCTCAGTCCCCCGAGCCCACGGCCGCCTGCAGCGCCCCGCTGAGGACGGCGAAGTCCACCGCCACGCCGTCGCCCTCCAGGTAGACGGGAAGGTTGCCGAGCGGCAAGAGGAAGGAGGTCGGGCCGCTGGGCACGAGCTCGATGGGGTTGCCCATCATGTCGAAGGCGGCGACGTCGAGGGGGTCGAGGGCCACGTCCAGGGTGGCGAAGTCGCCGTCCTCCTCCCAGTCCCACAGGACGGCGACCGGGATGCCCGCACGATCGAAGGTGTAGGCCCGCACCTTGTCCAGCGGCGGGGCGGTCCCGCCCTCGATCCGGTGGGCGCTCGAGTAGTCCGAGCCCGCCAGGCGCCGCATCATGGCGCTGAGGGAGGCGTAGCCGTGGTTGGGGGTGCCGTCGTACTCCAGCATGCGCTGACCGCCGGCCGAGGCGGGGGTGTCGGCCCAGAAGAAGGTGTGCTGGAAGAAGCGCTCGGCGCCTCGGGCCAGCTCGACGACGTAGGCCCGGACCAGGTAGGCGGAGATCAGGTTGGAGAGCTCGAAGTTCCCGCTCATGTCGTCCAAGAACCTGCGCGGCCAGGGCGATCCTCCCCGGTAGTCGATCTGGTGGACGCGGGTGTCGGATCTCAGGGTCGGCATCACCTGCCCCGACTCGCCGTCCCACACGGCGGCCACGTCGTTGGTCCAAGGCTGGTTCGAACCCACGTAGGAATCGACGTAGTACTGGACGCGGTCCTTCAGGGACAGCGGCGCGATCTTGTAGTGGCCCTGCTCGAAGGGGGGCTCCTTCTTCACGTAGAAGTGCTCGGTCAGGTAGTCCAGGAGCAGCCCGCCGGCGAGATCCTGGATGAGCTGGTCGATGAAGTTGCCCTGCGAGAAGTGGTCCAGGGTTCCCCACCAGATCCCGCCGGCCGGGCCGGCGAGCTCCGGTGTCGCCCCCTGGATCTGGGACACCGCCACGCGGGCGGGAATCAGGAAGGTCTCCCGGTACTCGAGGGGCGAGTAGTAGAAGAAGGGCTCGTTGTAGATCTCCCAGATGCCGATGCGGTGCTTGTAGCGGTCTACGATGTCGTGGACGAAGGCCTCCCAGGCGACGGGATTCACCAGGAAGCGGGGTTGCTGCCAGGTGACCATGGGGTCGCCCAGAACGCCGGTCGACGCCCAGTCCGGGCAGATCCAGCCGAGGATCGGGAAGAGCTGCAGGCCGAAGGCCTCGCAGCGGTCCAGGGTGTGGTCGTTGAAGCTCCGCTGGCCGGCGCTGGGCTCGATGGCCGCCCAGGAGGCGAAGGAGAAGTCGCGCACCCACTTGAAGCCGGCGTCGCGCATGGCTCCCATGACGTAGTCCTGCGGCAGGGAGCTGATCACCACGTGGTCGTGGGGATAGCTCGTGTTGAAGCCGCCCGAGGTGGACTCGCTCTGGAAGTGGACGGTGGTCCCGAAGGGCGAGCCGGGATCCCAGCCGGAAGCGTCGGGCTCGATCGCGCACAGGATGAGCTCCTCGCCTCCGAGCGGGCTTCCGCTGCGATCGCGGGTGCTGAATTCGAGCTTGAACACGCCCTTGCGGCCCTGCAAGCGGTCGATCGCGCCGGCGGTCGAGGGGGCTCCGGCGACGACCGTTCCGCTGCCCACCCACCCCAGGGGGTGCGTCGAGGAGGCCGAGCCCGGCGAGCCCCGCACCACCAGCGTCGCTTCGGCCGAGCCGTCCTCGACCCGGATCCCCGACAGGGCCCCCTGCTCCAGGATCCCGCCGAAGGTGTCGCGCAACGTCCAGTCGACGTCCATCGGCCCGGAGAAGGAGTCCGAGCAGAAGCGCAGCCGGGCCAGGATCAGGGGGTCGTCCGCGTGGAAGAGGTTGCCGGTGCGCACGCCTCCCTGGCCGACCGTCCAGACCCCGATCTCGACCGGCTCGTCGGGCGGATACTGATAGCCCCCCCTGTAGTCGGCCCTGGTCACCTGCACGCCGTCGATCCAGATGGTCCCGTGCAGGCGCCGGCTCGCATCGGTCACGCTCGAGTTCCAGGGGCCGGTGAAGAGCTGCAGGTAGACCAGCCGGTCCTCCACCTCGCCGGGGTCGATGCGGAAGGTGCCGGTGACCTTGCGCTCCCCCCAGTCGGAATCCAGCGGGAAGGTGTGCTGGAACTCGGACCAGTACCCGCCCTGGGGCGCCGGGGTCTTGCCGATGATCTTGGCAGTCACGCTCATCTGCAGATCCGGCGGCTCCCCGGGGCTCTTCTCGGCCTTGCCCCACAGGGAGACCACGTAGTCCACGCCCTCCTCGAGCTTCATCCAGTGGAAGTCGAGGCTGACGCAGTCCTCGGTCTCGTTGGTGATCCTCAGGCTGCGGCGCCCGTGCATGGCGTAGCCCGGCCGGGAGTCATAGGCCAGCGGCACGAAGGCGAAGTCGTCGCC
Source organism: uncultured Planctomycetaceae bacterium (assembly GCA_964615935.1). Classification (GTDB taxonomy): domain Bacteria; phylum Planctomycetota; class UBA1135; order UBA1135; genus CAZTTG01. The sequence goes on from CAZTTG010000008.1 coordinate 44,290, forward strand.
CTGGTGGTGCTGCCAGTACATCTTCCGGCTGCCCCCGAAACCGTCCTGCCTCACCTCGAAGCTGCCCCCTTCGAGGATCAGGTTGTCGCCGGTGTAGTGCTCGTAGGGATCGACGTACTGGGCGGCGGAGGGCAGGGCCAAGGCGGCGACGAGCGCCGCGACGAGCGGGCGGGGGGGGCGGGCCATGGGGTACCTCCGGATGCGGGCCGGAACACGTCCGAGTGGGGGCGCGGGGCCCATTGTAGCCGAAGGGCTGGATCCCGGAGCTGCGCCGACGGGCGGGGCTCGGCGCGCCTGAAGCCGTCAGGGGGTGCCCGGCGGCGGCGGGACGGACACCAGGGGCTCGAGGAGGGCAATCAGCTCGGGGATGCTCACCGTGACGGCCCGCCACATGATCTCGTCCTCCACCTCTCCGTACCCGTGGGCCAGCACGTTGCGCTGGGCGACGATCTTGCGCCAGGGAACCTCGGGGTGACCCTCCTGGAAGGCCGGCGACACGCGCCTGGCCGCCTCGCCGATGATCTCGATGCGCCTCTCGACGGAGAGGCGCAAGTCCTCGTCGGCGGCGTACTCCTCGAGCGAACGTCCCTGCACCGCGCGTGCCGCACCTCGCGCGTGCTCGAGCATGTCCAGGAGGTAGCCCGAATCCCTCGCGTCAGGACTCATAGAGCACCTCGGCGGTCCGGAGGATCTCCATCCGCCGGAATGGATTCTCGAGACCGCCCTTGGCGACCAGATCCACGTCCCGCCCGAGGATCTCCCCGAGCTCGTCGATCATGTCCACCCAGTCGTACAGGTCCAGGCCGTGGTCGGGCTCGAGCTCGACCAGCACGTCCACGTCGCTGGCGGGCCCGAAATCGTCCCGGAGCGCGGAGCCGAAGATGGAGAGCTCCTTGACCCGCCACCTCCGGCAGAAATCCTCGATCCTGTCCATGGGGACTTCGATGCGCAGGTTCCCCATTGCCCGTCCTCCTGGTAGCCGGCGAGTCCCGCGCCCCTACCCGATGGAAATCGCCTCGATCTTGACGTCCTCCACCGGCCGGTCCGCGGCGGCGGTGACCACCGAGCCGATGGCGCTGATCACGTCCATCCCCTGGGTCACCTTGCCGAAGACCGCGTGCTTGCCGTCCAGCCAGTCGGTGGCCGCCAGGGTGATGAAGAACTGCGAGCCGCCGGTGTTGGGGCCGGCGTTGGCCATCGAGAGGACCCCCTCGCCGTCGTGACTCAGGTCGGGGTGGAACTCGTCCTCGATGGTGTGGCCCGGGCCGCCCCGGCCGGTCCCGTCCGGGCACCCGCCCTGGATCATGAACCCGCTGATGACCCGGTGGAAGATCACGTCGTCGTAGAAGCCCTTGCCCGCCAGCTCGACGAAGTTGGCCGTCGTCTTGGGGGCCTTGTCCTCGAAGAGCTCGATCTGGAACTCGCCCTTGTTCGTCTTGAAGGTCGCGGTGCGGTTGGCCATGGTTCTCTCCTCGTCGGTGGTGGTCTCCCCGCCAGAACCTAGTGAGGCCGGGGTGGGAAGTCAAAGCCCGGCCGACCTCCGGGTTCGGTCTAGCGAGGCTCGAAGGCCACCCGTCGGTAGCGGACCGTCTGCGAGCCCCAGCAGTGCAGGGCCACGGTCCCCCGCCGCCAGGCGCGGTCGCGAGCCCTAAGGATCTCCTCGCCGTCGAGCGAGACCGCCATCTCCGGGCCGTCCAGGCTCACGCGCAGCTCGTACCAGCGGTTGGGGAGGTAGGCCACGCGGTCGGAGGCCAGGACCTCGTATTCGTCGCCGTCGCGGCGCGCCAGCACCCGGTAGCCGCGCTGGCGGTCCATGTGGAAGAGGTAGTGGTGGTCCTCGTCGCGCAGCCGGAAGGCCACCCCCAGCCCGTCGTCGTCGGTGGTGTGGAGCTCCAGGCGCAGCTCCCCGTCGGCGAAGCCCTCTCCCCCCTCGAAGATCCGCAGGGTCCCGTAGTAGGGCCGCTCGAAGACCTCCCCCACCTCGGGCGGCGGGAGGAAGATGTTGGAGGACTGGACCACCTCCTCGCCCACGACCCTCCAGTGGCTGGGAGCCGAGGCGACCTCGCCCCCCACGTCCCACACGCGCCAGTGCTCGCCGTCGAGCGGAAGGAGGTGGGGATCGATCAGGAAGTCGAAGCTCGCCACCCGGCTGGGCGCGGCGCCCTCTCGGAAGGCCCGGGCCTCGAGCTCGGCGCTCCCGGCGAGGAGGATCGGACGCCGGTAGAGGGGCGATCCGGCCGTGGGATGGCTGCCGTCCAGGGTGTAGCGGATCTCGACCTCGGGCTGATCGGCCGAGAGCTCGACCTCCACCGGCCGCGAGAAGGCCCCGCCCGCGGGCTCCGCCAGCGGCGGCCGCAGGTCGTCCGAGCGCAGCGCGATCCAGGCGCGGTTGGGGTAGCTGCACACGCAGCCCGCGGTGCCCTCGGGGACCAGCACCAGACCGGCGGCGGGGATGGCGTTGATCCAGCAGCCGGGCCGGATGCCGCCGTAGTTCTGGGTGCCCGATGGGCGCAGCAGGTCCATGTAACCCAGGGTGGCCGAGCGGTAGACCAGCAGGTTGCGACCCCCGGCCAGGATCCCGCAGCCGTAGGAGCGGCTGAACTCGAAGGGCGCCGCGTCGCCCGTGAGAAGGTCCCACGCGCCGCCCTGGGCGTAGAGGGTGCGGTCGTTGATCAGCGGGCGCGAGGCGTAGGCGGCCGGACCCTCCCAGCGGCGCTCGCCGGTCCCGGCATCGAAGACCGCCATGCGGCCGCCCACCTCGGAGGTCAGGGCGAAGCGCGTGGGCTGGTAGCACATCAGGAGCGAGTCGTGCTCGACGGAGAGGGCCAGGGTGGTGCCCCAGATCTCCTCGCGCTGTTCCCAGAGGACATCGCCGGTCCGGCCGTCCAGGCAGAGGAGCGCGCCGGTCGGATGCTCGCCCCGCGGCTCGTCCTTGATGCGGTCGAAGTCCGCCAGGGGTCGGTCGATGAGGTAGACCCGGCCACCCCCGGCGGCGATGGCGTTGTGGCGAATCGAGTGCTCGGCCGGGTGGACCCACCGCAGCTCGGGCTGCTCGGCGTCCATGGCGAAGAGGGCCGTGGACTCGGTGAGCTGCATCGAGAGGTCCCCGCCCTCGACGTAGCGGTACGTGACCACGTGCTCGGGATCGGCCAGGCTGCCGTAGAGGATCCCGTCCTCGCAGGCGATCCAGCCCCAGATGCCGGGCTCGCCGCCCAGGCCGTCCGGCGCGCGGATCTGGCCGAGCTGCGTGCCGGACTTGGGATCCAGGCGCGTGCAGCGGTTGCCGCGGCGGACGTAGACCCCCTCGGGCGCGACGCAGTAGGGCGATTGCGTCCCGGCGGTGCCCATCAGGTGGTCGCCGTCATACGCGCGCAGGATGCCCTCGAAGGGCACCTCCCACAGGGTGCGGCCGTTGTAGGCGTCCACGGCGACCAGCGAGTCGAGGCCCAGGGAGTAGATGCGCCCCTCGAAGCACAGCGGCGAGGGCCCGCGCCCGTGGCGCTGGGTCATGGCCTGGTCCACGTCGCGGTACCAGAGCATGCCGAGCGGACCGCGCACCTCGTCGGTCGAGCAGGCGGGGTTGCCGGCGCTGGCGTACTGGTGCGTCCAGCTCCCCTCGCCCTCGATGGGGCCGCGCCTCTCGACGTGCATCTCGCCCGGGCGGCCGACGCAGAGCACGCCCCCGCGGGGGCGGAGGAGGCGCCGGAGCTGATCGAGGTCGAGGAAGTCGGCCCCCTCGGTGACCGAGCGGCTGGAGATGATCAGGTCGGCGAAATAGGGAGGGTAGTCCGATAGGTCCTGCAGGGAACCGTGGTGCACGGCGATCCCCCGGCCGTAGAGCCCGGCGTTGATCTCCGCGCGGGCCTCTGCCACGGCCTCCGGATCGGAGTCGAGCGCTACCACCCTCATGCCTCTTTCGGAGAACATCAGGGACCACCACAGCCGGTTGGATAGCTCTCCTCCACCGCATCCGACGTCCAGGCAGTAGCCTTCGCGAACGCCGCTGGCGCCCAGGATCTCCAGGGCGGCGTCCTTGTACAGGTCATCGGGAAGCGGATCGCCGACATGGATGTCCTCAGCCGTCAACATCCCCGGCTCCGGGGCCGGATCGCCGGTCTCCTCGCCATAGCACAGGATCAGGCCCGCGGTGGTGCTCACGAACAGCTTCCCGTCCGCCACCGCCAGGCCGTACACCGCGCCCTCGACTCCCTTGGTGCAGGTCCTCCACCCCTCCTCCAGATCGACGATGGTGAAGGTCCCCCTTCCGCCCACGGCTGCATGCCGACCTGCCACCGCGATCGAGCGGGCGGGGAAGACGTTCTCCACCGACAGCGTCTTCGCCAGCATTCGGGTCCCGGGAGCGGCTTCGTTCTCCTGCCACTCGTAGACGGACAGCCCCCCCACCCCCGCGGTCACCACCCCGTCCGGCAGCCCGGCGATGACGCCACCCCCGGTCTCCCCCTGCGCCGACCCGGTCTTGGCCTCGAAGAAGAGCCCGCTGTTGAAGAAGAGCTTGCCCGAGGCCATGGTCCCGGTGCCGCCCCGTTGCCCGTACTGCTGCAGGTGGAAGTACTGGAACTCGCCGCGCTCCCGGTCGAAGGCGGCCGGCACCGCGCGGCCGTTGGGGACCAGCAGGTGCTCCTCGGTGGCCACCAGGTGCCCCTGCGCCGCGACCCCGCTCTCGGCGTTGGCGCCGCCGTGGGGCTGGGGCATGTAGATCGAGCCGGAGTCCTCGTCCAGCCAGATGCGCTCGCCGGTGCGCGCGTCCAGGGCGTGGACGTAGATCCCCTCGGTGGGCCAGATGCCGGCGGAGAAGTACACCACCCCGTCGCGCACCACCGGCCCTCCGCGCACGGGCCAGAGCGAGATCATGTGCTGGTTGCCGAGCACCTTGCGGTGGTCGGGGCCGCCCAGCACCTTCCACAGGAGCGCTCCGTCGGCCGCAGCCAGGCAGTAGAGAGTGCCGTCGTCGCTGCCCACCAGCACCCGGTCCTCGAACACCGCCGGCGCGAAGCGCACCGGGCCCTCGGTGAAGAAGCTCCAGCGCGGCTCCCCGCTCCCGGCGTCGAGCGCGACGACCTTGCCGTCGGCCGAGCCGCCGTAGTAGAGGATCCCCCCCGCGATCACCGGCTGCAGGGCCCGATCGAAGGTCATGCGCTGCAGACCGGGCCAGGCGGGATCGGGCGGCTGCGCCGCGCGGTGGCTCCAGCGCAGCTCGAGCTTCTCCGGCAGGGCATCGTCGGTCCAGGCGCTGCGGGCCGCGTCGGCGCGGTACATGGGCCAGTCGCCGGCCGCGGCCGGGCCGGCGAGGAGCGCGGCGGCGATCGCGAGCCGTGCGGCGAATCCAACGGTAAGCGGTTCGTTCATGCGGCGCTCCCCGGAGCGGGTGGGCGGGAGCCGCCCAGGATAACCGGCAATATCCCGCGGTGCAGGCCGCATGAAGAGCCCGATGGAGCGATCCAGGATCGAAGGACCCGCCAGCGGCGGGCTTGCCCCCCGAACCCCGCCCGGATAGAACCCAGCGCCATGATCCGCACCCGGGCCATCCGCGTGGACTACGAGGGCGTCACCGCCGTCCGCGACCTGGACCTCAACATCCCCGCGGGCGAAATCTTCGGCCTGATCGGCCCCAACGGGGCCGGCAAGACCAGCACCATCCGGGTGCTGGCGACCCTGCAGGAGCCCACCTACGGCGAGGTCCACATCGCCGGGCTCGACATCGCCGAGCACCCGGCCAGGGTGCGGCGGATCCTGGGGTACATGCCCGACCTGGCGCCGGTCTACGAGGACCTGAAGTGCTGGGAGCTGCTGGACCTCTTCGCCGGGGCCTTCCATCTCCCGCGCGCCGGCCGCCGCGCCCGGGTGGACGAGTGCCTGGACCTGGTCAACCTGCGCGAGAAGCGCGAGGCCCTGGCGGGCACCCTCTCGCGGGGCATGAAGCAGCGCCTGGTCCTGGCCAAGACCCTGCTCCCCGACCCCCAGGTGCTACTGCTGGACGAGCCCGCCAGCGGGCTGGACCCCTACGGCCGCATCGAGATGCGGGACACGCTCAAGCGCCTGTGCGAGACCGGCAACACGGTCCTGATCTCGTCGCACATCCTGAGCGAGCTCTCCGGCTTCTGCACCTCGATCGGGATCATGCAGCGGGGTCGCCTCCTGGTCAGCGGGGAGATCGACGAAATCGCCGGCCGCCTGGCGCCGGGCCGGCGGCTGGTGGTGGAGCTCCTGCAGCCCGATGAGCGGGCCCTGGCCCTCTTCGACGAGCTGGAGGGGGTCTCGGTGGCCGAGCGCTCGGAGGAGCGGGTCGAGCTCGACTTCGCCGGGACGGACGCCGAGGCGGTCGAGCTCCTGCGCCGGCTGGTGCGCGAGGGCCTGCCGGTGAAGGCCTTCCACGAGCGCCACATGGACGTGGAGGACATCCTGCTGCAGGTCGGCGCCCGGGAGGTGATGTGAGCATCGCGAACGCCCTCGCCTCCCTGAACCTCCTGACCAACCCGATCTGCGTCAAGGGGGTGCGCGAGCGGCTGCGTGCCAAGCACGCCCTCTCCTGGGGGTTGGTGGTGCTCACCATCACCGCCTTCGTCAGCCTGCTGGTCTACCTGACGGGAACGAGGCAGGACCTGCTGACGAGCAAGGAGGCCGCCCAGGGGATGTTCGTGCCCATCGTGGTCATCCAGGGCATCCTCCTGATGTTCCTGGGCGTGGGCAGCGTCACCTCGGGCCTGATCCTGGAGCGCGTCGGGGGCCTCCTGGACTACCAGCGCCTGACCCCCATGCGGCCATCGGCCAAGATCCTCGGCTATCTCTTCGGCCTGCCGGCGCGCGAGTACTTCCTGTTCGCGCTGACGCTCCCCTTCCTGGCCTTCGCGGTATGGGTGGGCGAGATCCCGATCTCGGCCCTGCTGCACGGCTACTCGGTGCTCTTCAGCTCGGTGTGCCTCTACCACATGACCGCGCTGGTGGTGGGCATGACCCTGAGAAAGCCGCGCCAGGCCTCCTTCGTCGTGCGCATCGCCATCGTGGTGCTGTACCTGGGCCTGCCGAAGCTCTCCCTGGTGGGCATGACCTTCTTCGAGCACCTCACCATCCTGCCCACCCTGCGGCGCATCCTGAGCACCGAGCTCTCCCTCCCCGAGTTCACCGGCCAGTTCGCCGCTCCCGACGTGGCCTTCTTCGACTGGTTCCTGCACCCGACGACCTTCACCCTGATGGTGCAGGGCTTCCTCTTCGCCTCCATGTTCGCCGTGGTGCACCGCAAGTGGTCCCGGGAGCACGGGCACCCCTTCTCCAAGCCACTCGCCCTGGTCTTCTACGCCGTCGCGCTCCTCTTCCTGGTCGGCGGTCTGTGGCCCATCGTCGCGAACGACGCGGTGTACCGGGGCCTGACCGGGCGGGTGGGCGGCTGGCCCATCCCGCGGGTGGAGGTCCTGGGGATGCTCACGTACGTGCTGCTCGTGATCTCGGGCCTGATCTGCCTGTTCCTGATCCACGTGCAATCGCCCTCGCGCCTGATCTCCCTAAAGGGCCTGCGGCGCGCGAGGAAGCTCTCGCTCCCGCGCGTGCCGCCGTCTAGCGACGCGGCCTCGAGCCTGCCGCTGACCCTCGCCATGGTCGCCCTGACCGCGGCTGGCTGCGCCGTCCTGCTGGTCCTGGCCGCGGAGAACGAGGTCCTCTTCGAGAGCCTCCCGCCGTGGGTGTCCGGCCTGGCGCCGCTGGCGCTCTTCGCGTCCGTGGCCCTCTCCGTCCAGGCCCTGCGCGAGCGCTTCAGCCCGCGGGCCTTCTACGTCTCCGTCTTCCTGCTCTGGACCCTGCCGCTCTTCACCGGGCTGGTGATGTACGCCGCCTGGGAGGCCTGGGTGGCCGGCACCTACGTCGCGCTGCCCTTCCCCCCCATGGCCCTGTACCTGGCGGTGGCCTGGTTCCTGGACGGGGGGACGCCCGGGATCCGGGAGATCGTGCCGCCCGTGCTCCACCCCCACCTGGGAGGCATGACCTTCTCGGCCACCCTGCTGTACGGAGGGCTGGCGCTCGCTCTGCAGATCGAGCGCTTCCGTTGGCGCGCGGACCTGCGACAGCGCGTCCGCGCCGAGTCAGAGGCGGCCTGAGCGGCGCGCCGACTCAGGCGCCGCAGAGGGCCTCGACCTCCTCGCGGCGCGGCAGCGAGCTCTGGGCGCCGGGGACCGTCGCGGCCAGGGCGCCCGCCGCGCAGGCGATCGCCAGGGCCCGCTCGCGATCCTCCCGCGGCCCCCAGCAGGCCGCCAGCGCGCCGACGAAGGCGTCGCCGCAGCCGGTGGTGTCCACGACCTCGACCTCGCGGGCCGGCGCGGAGATCGATCGCGCGCCGTCCCAGAGCAGCGCGCCCTCGCGGCCCAGGGTCAGCACCGCGTGCCCCGCTCCCAGATCGCCCAGGCCGCGGGCCAGCTCCTCGGGATCGGTCGCGGGATCCCTCCCCGCGAGCTGGGCCGCCTCAACCCGGTTGACCACCAGCACCTCGACCTGCTGCAGGAGCTCGATCGGGAGGCTGCGGGCCGGGGCCGCGTTGAGCATCAGCGGAGTCCCGCCGGCGGCCGCGATGCGGGCGGCCGCGAGCAGGGCCCGGACCGGCACCTCGAGCTGGGCCACCAGCAGATCGGAGGCGGCGATCTCGTCCCGCGCGGCCTCGACGTCGGAGGGCCCCACCTCGGCGTTGGCGCCCGAGGCCACCACGATGGTGTTCTCGCCGGCCTCGTCCACGGTGATGAGGGCCGTGCCGGTGGCCGACTCCTCGGACTCGCGGATCAGGCCGGTGTCGATGCCCTCCTCCCACAGCCCTCGGAGGAGCTGGCTCCCGTGCGCGTCCCGGCCCACGGCCGCGATCATCTGCACCGCCGCGCCCATGCGCCGGGCGGCCACCGCCTGGTTGGCGCCCTTGCCCCCGGCGAAGGTCCGGAAGGGACCACCCAGGATGGTCTCGCCCGGCGCCGGGAAGCGCGGCGTGCGCACGACCAGGTCCATGTTGATCGAGCCCAGGACGCAGATCCGGGGCGCGCCGATGGGCGTCACCATCGGGCCGGCTCCGTCTCCCGGCTCCAGGCGTTCCACATCCGCATGAGCTCCTGCACCCGCTCGGGCTCTTCGGCGGCCAGGTCCCGCGATTCGACCGGGTCCCGGGCCAGGTCGAACAGCATGGGATCACCCTCTCCGCGGCGCAGCAGCTTCCAGTCACCGTCGCGGATGGCCAGGTTCTGCTTCCGCTTCCAGAAGAGCGTCTCGTGGGGACGGCCCGCTTCTCCGCCGGTCAGGTAGGGGACCAGGTCGACCCCGTCCAGCGGCCTCGCCGGGGGGCCCGCCTGCCCCGCCGCGGCGATGGCGGTGGCGAAGACGTCCAGCGTGCTGACCGGCTGCTCGAACACCTCGCCCGCGGGCAGGACCGCGGGCCAGCGCACCAGGAAGGGGACCCGGATGCCGCCCTCGAAGGGCGTCCCCTTGGTCCCGCGCAGGGGCTCGTTGATCGAGGCGTTGGTCTTGGCGCCGCCGTTGTCGTTGACGAAGAACAGCAGCGTGCGGTCGGCGATGCCGTTGCTCTCCAGGCGGTCCAGGACCATGCCCACGGCCTCGTCCATCAGGAGGGTCATGGCCACCAGCTTGCGGCGCCGCGCATCGTCCATCTCCTCCACTCCCTCGAGCACCTCGGGCAGCGCGTGCATGGGGGTGTGCACGGCGTTGAAGGAGAGGTACAGGAAGAAGGGCCGGTCGCGGTTCTGATCGACGTAGGCCGCCGCCTGCCGGCCCAGCTCCAGGGTCATGTAGTCGAAGTCTTCCTCGATCGGCTCCTCGTCGCGCAGGAGCCGGTTCAGCCGCGTCCCCTCGATGGGCCAGTAGCTGCGGGAGCCCTGGAGGAAGCCGAAGAAGTCGTCGAAGCCCCGCTGCAGGGGGTGGAAGTGATCCGCGTAGCCCAGGTGCCACTTGCCCAGGCCGATGGTTCGGTACCCCAGCCCGCGCAGGACCTCGGGCAGGAGGGTCTCGGTGAGCGGCAGGCCGTTCACCTCGCTGAACTTGGGTGGGATGTTGAGCTCGTGGCCGAAGCGCTGCTGGTAGCGCCCGGTCAGCAGGCCCGCCCGCGAGGGGCTGCAGACCGAAGCGGTGACGTAGCCGTTGGTGAAGCGGATCCCGCCGGCCGCGATCGAGTCCAGGTGGGGCGTGTGGATCGCCCCGCTGCCCTGGAAGGAGAAGTCGGCGTACCCCGCATCGTCGGACACGATGACCACGACGTTGGGCGGAACGGCGCCCGCGCCTCCCTCCCCCCCCGGAGGGGCGGCGCAGGCGAGGGCCAGGAGGAGGAGGGGGGCGGGTTTCCAGGATCGATTCGTCATGGCGGCTCCCAAGGGACGGACCGGAGGGCCGTCGGACTGCAAGCTCTTGTCACGCACTCCGCTCCTCATACGTCAACCCGAACACGGTATCGGTCATCCAGCGCTTGAATCCCGCGTTGTCCATGAACTGCTTGAACAGCTCCGTGTCGTCCTTCATCACCGCCGTCATCACCCTCAGCAGGGCCCGGTCGTGCTCGATGCGCGCGTTCTGCTTGTCGGAATGCCGCTTGGCGTTGCGGTACGCGGTGTCGGCCGCTACCCGGGCCGGGATCTCCTGGGTGATGAGCCGGTGCACCCGGTCGGCATCCGCCCAGGGGATGTTGCCGAACTGGTCGTTGAAGGCCTTGATGATGTTCGACAGCCGGTCCAGCTCGGGCTCTGGCTTGTGGCCGCCGCCCGCGGCCGGCACCGGCTCGATCCGCGCGTCCTCGTCCGGGAGCAGGATCTGCTGCACCGCCCGCTTCTCGACCCGGTAGCTGTCCATGTCGATGGCCTCGAGGATGCCTCGCGAGAGGTCCTCCTCCACCGGGGCGGGCAGCTTGGGCACCAGGAAGTCCAGGAAGATCGAGCGCGTCTCCCACTCGGCGTTCGTGTAGGGCAGCAAGGAGGACAGGAAGCCGTAGGTGCGGACGAAGGCCTTGGCCTTGCCCTTGAAATCCACCTGCCCGTCCTCGTCCAGCTCGGACCGGTAGACCGCCACGCAGGCGTCGAGGATCGGATCGAGCTGGTCGCGCTCCGCCCCGCCGAGGTAGCGCCGCACGAAGTCGTCGATCTGTGCCGGCGAGTAGACCTGCCGCCCGTCCAGGTCCGCCTGCAGATCGTGCAGCCGGTCGGGATCGGTCTCATCGGCCAGGATCGTGGTGCGATAGTAGTCGGAGAAGGCCTCCCGGATGGTGTCGGTGTCGTTCATGAAGTCCAGGACGAAGACGTCGTGCTTCTTCGGGTGGGCCCGGTTGAGCCGCGAGAGCGCCTGCACCGCCTTGATGCCCGAGAGGATCTTGTCCACGTACATGGTGTGCAGCAGCGGCTCGTCGTACCCGGTCTGGAACTTGTCCGCGCAGACCAGGAAGCGGTAGGGATCCTCCTTGATCCTGGCCGGGATCTGGCCCGAGGGAAATCCATTGCAGGGCTCCTGACACATGCGCCCCGATTCATGCAACCATCCGCTCATGGCTCAGCAGGGAAACGGCGTGTCGGGCTCGCTCCCTGGTCGGTGTCGATCGCGGCCCCCGTCAAAGCGTTGCATACCTTATGACGCACCCCCTCATCGTGAATGAACGGCATTCGGCCAATGCCGCCACTCCACGCACCTATGTCAGGAGCCCTGCATTGAGCGAGGCCTCGCTCACCTTGGCGCCGCCCCAGTCGTGCTCGCCGGAGAAGGCCACGATCGCCTGGTAGCGGCTCCTGCGCTCGCCGAGGTAGTCGCGGATGGCGTGGAAGTACTGGAGCGCGCGTTCGATCCCATTGGTGACGACCATCGCCCGCGCCCGGCCGCCGATCTTGTTCCGGGCCAGGACCTGTCCGCAGAAGTGATCGACCATGATCTCGGCCTTGAGCCGGATGGCGTGCTCGTGGCCTTCGACGAAGCGGCGCAGCTTCTTCCGCGCCCTCTTGGCGTCGAACTCGGGGTCGTCCTCGACCGTCTTGGCCAGCCGGTAGTAGCTCTCCACCGGAGTGTAGTGCTTCAGCACGTCCAGGATGAAGCCCTCCTGGATGGCCTGCTTCATGGTGTAGCTGTGAAAGGGCTGGTGCTTGATGGTTCCGTCGGCCTGCGGATCGGGGGCGCCGAAGATCTCCAGCGTCTTGTTCTTGGGAGTGGCTGTGAACGCGAAGTAGCTGGCGTTGGGTAGGAGCTTGCGCGACTCCATGATCCGGTTGATCCGATCCTCGAAGGTCTCGTCTTCATCCTCCTCGCCCGCCTCCGAGAGCGCCTGCGCCATGGCCGCGCTGGTCTTTCCCCCCTGGCTGGAGTGGGCCTCGTCGATGATGATGGCGAAGCTGCGTCCGCGCTGCTCGTTTCCGATCTCGTCGAGGATGAAGGGGAACTTCTGTACCGTCGAGATGATGATCTTCTTACCGTGCTCGATGAACTTGCGCAGGTCACCGGACCGCTCGGCGTGGCCCACCGTCGCGCTGACCTGGGCGTACTGCCGGATCGTGTCGCGGATCTGCCGGTCGAGGATCACCCGGTCGGTGACGACGATGATCGAGTCGAAGACCCGTTTCTCGTCCTTCTCCAGCCCGATGAGCTGGTGCGCCAGCCAGGCGATCGAGTTGGACTTGCCGCTGCCGGCCGAGTGCTGGATCAGGTACCTCTGGCCCGCACCGGCGGCTCCCGCATCGGCCAGGAGGTCCCGCACCACGTCGAGCTGGTGGTAGCGCGGCCATATCTGAGCCTTCTTCTTGCGGCCGGTCTTCTCGTCCTTCGCCTCCACCACCTGGGCGTAGTCCTCGAGGATGTTGGTCAAGCTCTGGCGGGTCAGCACTTCCCGCCACAGGTAGTCGGTCCTGAGGCCGTCCGGGTTGGGCGGGTTGCCCGCTCCGTCGTTCCACCCGCGGTTGAAGGGCAGGAACCACGATGCCTTGCCCTTCAATTGCGTGCAGAATCGCACCTCGTGGTCATCCACCGCGAAGTGCGCCACGCAGCGGCCGAGCTCGAAGAGCCTCTCCCGCGGGTCGCGGTCCTTCTTGTACTGCCAGACGGCGTCGTCCACCGTCTGCTTGGTGAGGCTGTTCTTCAGCTCGAAGGTGGCGATGGGCAGGCCGTTGATGAAGAGTCCTATGTCGAGGGCGAGCCGGCTCTCGTCGCGGCTGTAGCGCAGTTGCCGCGAGACCGAGAAGCGGTTGGCCTCGAAGAGGGCCCTGGCCTTCTCGTTTCCCGCCGAGGGCGTGCCGTAGAAGAGGTCGAGGTCGTGCGCCCCGTGCTTGATCCCGTGGCGCAGTACGTCGATGGTGCCGCGCTTGCTGATCTCGCCCTGCAGCCGGGCCAGGAGCTTGCGCCTTGTCGGGCCGTCCTCTCCGAGGGCGAGCGACTCGGCCGCCTCCGGCTGGGTATCGCTCAGGAAGACCTGGAGCTGGGCCCGGTCCACGCAGTATTCCCGGTCGTAGTCATGCGGATTCCCGCCGGTCCAGCCGACCCCGCCGTAGCCCGCCTCCGGCTCGGCGACCACGCCCGCCTTGGGCGGCTCGCAGGGGTGTCCGGCCAGCGCCGTGCAGATGAGCCGTTCGAGACCGCGTTCGGAGGTGTCGGTCGTCATGCGGATCCTCCGTCACAGAGCAGGTGGGTGACGATGCGCGTGAGGACGTCCATCTCCTGCGGTCGGCTTTCGGCGATCATCAGGGTCATGGCCACCAGCGTGGCGTTGGAGATCAAGGCCTGGCCGTCGCCGGAGATGAGGGCGCCGTTGCGCTCCAGGAACCAGAGGAAGAGCGCCGCCGCGATCCGCTTGTTGCCGTCGACGAAGGCGTGGTTCTTGACCAGGAAGTAGAGCAGGTGGGCGGCCTTCTCCTCGAGGCTGGGGTAGACCTCCTCGCCCCCTGCGGTCTGCATGACCGCGCCCAGGGCGCTCGCGAGCCCCTTGTCCTTCTCCACGCCAAAGACCGCCGACTCGCTGAAGCGGGAGCGCAGCCGGTCCACGATGCGCAGCGCTTCGTCGTATTCCAGGGGGTGGGTGAGCGCGCCCCGCGCCGGGGCCCTGCCCACCCGCTGGTGGTCGTAGTCGTCGAGCAGCTCCAGTGCGCGGTTGTAGTCGCCGACCACCACCAGCAGCGCCTTGGCCTCATCTCCGGAGAGATCGCGCCGCTTCGCGGTGTCGGCGATGAGCCGCACCGCACGGTTCAGGTCCTTCAGGCGCGCCTAGTTGACCGTGTAGCCCTGCAGGACGTGCTCGCGCAGCACCCGGGTGGCCCAGATGCGGAACTGGGTGCCGCGCTTCGAGTTGACGCGATAGCCGACGGAGATGATGGCGTCGAGGTTGTAGTACGCGACCTCGCGGGTGACCTGCCGGCCGCCCTCCATCTGAACTGTTGCATTTTGTGCAACAGTTGCCCCCCGCTTCAACTCCCCTTCCTGGAAGACCTTATGGAGGTGTCGGGAGATGACGGACTTGTCCCGCTCGAACAGCGCGGCCATCTGGTTGAGGCTGAGCCAGAGGCTCTCCCGGTCCAGGCGGACGTCTAGCTCGACCGTGCCGTCGGGGGCCTGGTAGAGGACGATCTCGCCACGGGCGGGGTCGCAGAAGGGGGTCATGAGTCGACCTCCTCGAGGGTGGAGTCGAGATTGCCGAGACTCACCTCGGAGCCCGGGTCGAAGGCGTCGTCCGGTTCGTCATCTGCGACCTGCGGATCGATTTCGGGCAGCACAGCCGCCGCCTCGCGCGCGTCCAACTTGCCGGTCACCACGTCGTTGACAAGACGTCCGTAGTACTCGCCAAGCAGGCCTATCTCCCTCTGAGCAGCCTCAATTGCATGATCGCAACGCGAGGATGCTGCGCGCATGCAGGATAGGATCTCAGCCTGCTCTGAAGCTGGCGGAATCGGCACTGCAATCTCACGAACCCAAGTGCAGTTCAGATGAGGATGCAGTGCCCCGGTTTGCACGCGCTTCAGGCTCTCGTACCCATACCTCGAGCGAAGTACGAGATCGAGAAAGTCGCCCGTTACAATCCTCGGATCCGTCCTGATGATGATCAGCGCGTGGCAGCCGGAACCATCAAAACCCGGTGGGACCAAGGCAACCTGGCCGATATCACCGGTTTGCACTACGACCACAGGAAGAGCATCTGTCCGTCGCTGGAGCGTGTGACGAGCGAGTATTCGGGGTCGCCAGCGTGCTCGATCATGAAGCGCGAATCGCGCATCTCCTTCTTGCCGCCCATGCGCTCGAGGTCGCTCTTCCAGCTCTTGCCGTAGGGCGGATTGGAGAGCATGAAGTCGAACTCGCGGGAGGGGTAGGCGTCGTTGGAGAGGGTGGAGTGCTCCGGACCGCCGACGATGTTGTCCGCCGCGTCGCCGTCCCCCTTGAGCAGCAGGTCGGCCTTGCAGATGGCATAGGTCTCGGCGTTGATCTCCTGCCCGTAGAGGTGAGTCGCCACCTCCTTGCCGTGCTCGGCGGCGAGCTGCTGCAGGGTGTCCTCGGCCACCGTCAGCATGCCTCCGGTGCCGCAGGCGCCGTCGTAGAGCAGGTAGGTGCCCGACTCGATCCCCTCGGCGATGGGCAGGAAGATCAGCTTCGCCATCAGCCGGACGGCGTCGCGAGGGGTCCAGTGCTCGCCGGCCTCCTCGTTGTTCTCCTCGTTGAAGCGGCGCACCAGCTCCTCGAAGATCGTGCCCATGCCGTGGTTGTCGAGGCCCGGGTGCTTCATCGAGCCGTCGCCGTTCAGCACCGGGTGGGGGCTCAGGTTGATCTCCGGCGAGGTGAGCTTCTCGATCAGCGTGCCCAGCGCATCGGCCTTGGACAGCCGCGAGATCTGGTTGCGAAACTCGAAGTTCTCGAGGATGTCCTGCACGTTGGGCGAGAAACCGTCCAGGTAGGCCTCGAAATCGGACTTGAGCTGCTGGCGACTCGCGCGAGCCTTCAGGTCGCGCAGGGTGAACTTCGAGGTGTTGTAGAAGGCCTGCCCCGCCTCCTGGCGTAGAGCCGGGTCCTGCTCGACGATTCCGGACTCGTCGAGCTTCACCTTCATGTCCAGCACGGCCTGCTTGCTCCCCTCCAGCACCGCATCGAGGCGGCGCAGGACGGTCATCGGCAGGATGACGTCGCGGTACTTGCCGCGCACGTAGAGATCGCGCAGGACGTCGTCGGCGATGCCCCAGATGTAGCCAGCGATCCAGTTCAATCGACCCTGCTGCATTCCGTCTCCAAGATCATCCAAAGGCCCATATCTGCCCAATCAAGTCGGCGCGCTCGTTGTCCCGCCCTCCCCCCGCCGGTGCACCGAGGCCCACACGTGCCGGTGCTCGTCGAGGTTGCGGGGGATCTGACGGCCCATCTCGAGGTCGAGCATGACCGTGGCGATCTCGTGGGGCCGCATTCGGAGCCGGAGCCGGCTCCAGGCGAGGTCGTCAGGGCCCCAGGGAGCCGGGGCGCTCTCGGGCGACAGCCGCTCCTGGACGCGACCGAGCAGATCGGTGCGCGCGGCCGCGGCCACCCGGCCGGGGACGCGCAGCTCGAAGTCGGCGGGCTCGCCGTTGCGCTCCACGAGACGCAAGACGAAGGGGTCGCGGACCTTCGACGCGAAGCCGTCCGAGGGGTGCCCGGCGGACCGGCGGCTCTCGCGGTGGAAGGAGGTCGGGACCACGCCCGGCGCGTCGATCCACGGGCCGCCGAAGGTGGCCGGCGGACCGTTCCCCCCCTCGCCGTCGCCGGTGATCGCGCCCACGCGGAAGAGGGCGGCGGAGTGCTGGCACTCGGCCGCCAACCGCGCGCGCTCCGCGCCGGTGAGCGGGCCGTGGGGCAGGACCCACAGGTCCGCGACGAAGAAGTCGCCGAAGTGGTCCTCGTCCCAGGGGTCGTACATGTTCAGGAGCTGCCGCACGCCGTCGTCGGTGCGGAAGAAACCCTGCGCGCCGTCGTGGACCACCAGGAGGCCCCGATCCGGCTCGCCCCCGCCGAGCAGGAGGTCGACGAAGCTCCAGGCGGTGAAGGGCCGGCGCACGGTCTCGAAGACCTGGGGCGAGGTCATCCAGTCGCCGGTGGGGTACTTGCGCTGGTGGTCGCGGAGGGCGGCGATCTCGCTCGAGCCGAAGGGGTGGTCGTGCAGCAGGCGCAGGATCGGGAGGACCGGCTCGATGGCGGTCTGCAGCCCGGCGTGCATGCCGCCGTCGGGCCGCGTCAGGTTCTCGGCCTGGACGCGGATCCACAGGGCGCGGTGCAGGGGCGAGAGGTCGTAGGTGACCCGCAGGAGGCTCCCGGCGCGGCCCTCGCGCACGGTGGCCAGCTGGGCGAAGTCCCCGTCGCGCTCGACCTCGAAGGAGACCGCCTCGAAGCGCTCGATCTGGCCCTGGCGCGTCATGGAGAGCTCGCCCAGGGGCCGGTCCGCGGAGAGGACGCCCTCGGGGAGCTCGCGGGAGCGCAGCTGGGTGACGACGCCCCGCTCGCGGTCCACCCGCACCTCCAGGTCCTCGCGCACCAGCCACACCGCGTCCTCCTCCTCGCGGATGGAGGCCTCGCCGTAGGGCAGGGGCTCCTCGACGTCGGGATCGACCACGCGCCAGCCGAAGGCGGGAACGTCGCGGGCGATGCCCTGATCGTGCACCACGTCGCGGGCCCAGCCCAGGGGGTTGAAGACCAGGACGTGTCCGTCCGGCGCCCGCGCCCGGCGCGCGAGATGGTCCAAAGTGCGTTGCCAGACGTGGCCCGCCAGCCCCAGCGAGCGCTGCAGCGAGCGCTCGCCCACGAAGCCGCACATCCCCTCGCACTCGTGGTTGTCGTGGTGCTGACCGGCGAGCAGCTCGCGCCAGGCCTCCTCCAGCTCCCAGGTGGGGTAGACGTCCCAGGAGGGGTAGGGCCTCCCGAAGAGCCCGGCCACGGCCGAGACCGCCTCGGCCGAGAGGAGCTGCTCCTCGCACCAGCGCGACAGGCGCGGCACGTTGTCGCCGTTCTTGCCCAGGCTCATGCCGTGGAAGACGTCGTCCAGGCCGTAGCGCCGCACCGGTGGCTCGGGCCCCGCGGCCCGCAGTTCCTCGATCAGCTCGCCCAGGGTGCGGCAGCGCAGCTCGAAGCGCGGGTCGGACCGCAGCTCCTGGAGCCGCGGCAGGAGCAGCTCGCTGCGGCACATCCAGTCGGGCGAGGGGATGAGCTCGAGCCACTGCACCAGCGCCGGGTTCTCGAGCTTTTCCATCAGCCCGGACTCCAGGCGCCCCTCGAAGTCCTCGGGCCACTGGTGCAGGCAGAGGCGGTTGCGGGGGGTGGCCGGCAGGCGGGTGCCGTCCAGGCCCTCCCACTGGATCAGGCCGCACTCCTCCTCGGGAACCGTCGGCGTGTGCCAGGTCCACTGGAAGAAGAGCGAGGCGCCGGTGTAGCCGCAGCCCGCCAGGATCTGGGGGAGCTGGGGGAAGAAGTCGAACTCCTCCTCCCAGAAGGTCCGCGGCCAGACGCCCAAGAGGCGCCGCACCGCGCGCGCGCCGTACACCCGCTGGCGCACGTTGGACTCGCCGCCGCAGAACAACCCATACGGCTGTCCGTAGGAGCCCCCCACCACCTCGATGCGGCCCGACCGCACGGCCTCGCGCAGCTCGGCCAGGGCCTCGGGCGCCTCGGCGGCCATCTTCTCGTAGCCGATGCCGTCGAAGTTGACGTTGCCCCGCGCGCCGGTGGCCTCGCACAGCTCCAGCATGTCGCGCACCGAGCTGGGCAGCACGTCGTAGCCCCACATCCACTGCTGGCCGGACCAGTGCACGTGGTTGCCGAAGGTGTAGTAGAGCGGCTTGGCCATGGGCGGGGCGTGCCTGGAGGCGAGGCCGAGCATAGCGGGCGCGCGGCGTGTACGACTAGAGTGTGCCCGAGGAACGGGATTCGTGCCCCCCCATGCGGTCGAGCGCGCGCCCCCCTAGAATCCAGCCCGCATCCGCGACGGAAAGGAAGGACCCCCCATGCTGCACGGTCTCGCCCTCGCCCTGTGTCTGGCGACCCCCCTCCCCCTCCAGACGGTCGACACCCGCGACACGCGCCTGCTGGCCCAGCCGGCGGCGAGCGGGACCCACGTGGCCTTCGTCTACGCCGATGACCTGTGGGCTTCGCGCCTGGACGGGAGCGAGGTGCGGCGCCTGACCACCCACGCCGGGATCGAGTCGAACCCGCGCTTCTCGCCCGACGGCCAGACGCTGGCCTTCAGCGCCCAGTACGACGGCAATACCGACGTCTACGTCGTGGGCGTGGAGGGCGGCGAGCCCCTGCGGCTCACCTGGCACCCGGGGCCCGACCTGGCCCAGGGCTTCTCGCCCGACGGCGCCGAGGTGCTCTTCACCTCCGCGCGCAGCGCGCACACGCGGCGCTTCCAGCAGCTCTTCGCGATCCCCGCCGAGGGCGGCCACCCGCGGCGGCTGCCGCTGCCCTCGGCCTTCAAGGCGGCCTGGTCCCCGGACGGGAACCACATCGCCTACCGGCCCCTGGCGGACGTCTTCGGGCAGTGGAAGAACTACCGCGGCGGCACGGCCGCGCGCATCTGGATCTACGACGTGCGCGACCACTCGATCGAGATGATCCCCCAGCCCGAGGGGCGCTGCAACGACACCGATCCCGCCTGGATCGGCGGGCGGGTGTACTTCCGCTCCGACCGCGAGGGCGAGTTCAACCTGTTCTCCTACGAGCGGGGCAGCGGGCAGGTGACCCGGCTCACCCGACACGGGGACTTCCCGGTGCTGGCCCTCTCGGCTGGGGCCGGCCGGATCGTCTACGAGCAGGCCGGCTGGCTGCACCTCTTCGAGCCCGTGACCGGAAGCCACCAGCGGCTCGCCATCGGCGTCTCCGCCGACCTGATCGAGACCCGCCCGCGCTGGGTGGAGGGCGGCGATCAGATCCGCGACGCCTCCATCTCGCCCTCCGGCGCGCGGGCGGTCTTCGAGGCCCGGGGCGAGATCGTCACCGTGCCCGCCGAGAAGGGCGACCCGCGCAACCTGACCCGCAGCCCGGGGGCCTGCGAGCGCTCGCCGGCCTGGTCGCCGGACGGCGACCGGATCGCCTGGCTGTCGGACGAGTCCGGCGAGTACCGGCTATGCCTCGCCGCCCAGGACGGCAAGGGCGAGGTCCGGACCTTCGCCCTGGAGGGCGCCGGCTTCTACGAGGATCTCGCGTGGTCGCCCGACGGCGAGCGCATCAGCTACACCGACAACTCCTGGTCGCTCTTCTGGATCGACCTGGAGTCGGGGGCCTCGAGGAAGATCTCCTCCGAGCCGATCTACGGCCCCTTCAAGACCCTTCGCCACTCCTGGTCGCCGGACTCGCGCTGGATCGCCTACACCCGCAGCGCCCCCACCTACTTCCGGCAGGTCCACGTCTATTCGATCGAGGAGGATCGCTCGTATCCCATCACCGACGGCCTCTCGGACGTCTCCGAGCCGGTCTTCGACGCCAGCGGCGACTACCTGTACTTCCTGGCCTCCACCGACGCCGGCCCGGTGCTGCAGTGGTTCGCACAGTCCAACGCGGACGTGCGCGGGACCAGCGCGCCCTATCTGGCCGTGCTGAGGAAGGGCGAGCCCTCGCCGCTCGCGCGGGAGAGCGACGAGGAGGAGCCCGCCGAGGAGCCCGCCGAGGAGAACGGCGAGGAGGAGGAGCTCGCGGAGGCCGAGGAGGAGGCGAGCGAGGTGGAGGAGGACCTCGTGACCATCGACTTCGAGGGCCTCGAGCAGCGGATCCTGGCCCTCCCGGTCGCGGCCGGAGCGTACTCGAGCCTGCGGGCCGGCACCGAGGGCAAGGTCTACTACCTCAAGGCCGAGGGCGGCGCGCGACCCTTCGGCGGCGCGGACCGGCCCACCGGCCTCTACCGTTTCGACCTCGAGGAGCGCGAGGAGAAGGAGCTGGCGCCCGGCATCGACGCCTACCGGCTCTCGCACGGCGGCGAGAAGGCGCTGCTCTACTCCGGCGGCTCCTGGTCCATCGCCGCCGCCGGCGATTCGATCGATCCCGGCGCGGGGCGCCTGGACACCGACGCCATCCGCATCCGGATCGACCCGCGGGCCGAGTGGCGGCAGATGTTCCACGAGGCCTGGCGCATCAACCGGGACTTCTTCTACGCCCCCAACATGCACGGCGCCGACTGGCCGGCCATGCGCGTGAAGTACGGCGACTTCCTGCCCCACCTGGCGGTGCGCGGCGACCTCAACCGCGTCATCCGCTGGATGTGCAGCGAGCTGTGCGTCGGCCACCACTCGGTGGGCGGCGGCGACACCCTGGCGCGGCCGGAGCCGGTGGGCGGGGGGCTCCTGGGCGCCGACTACGAGGTCGTGGGCGGCCGCTACCGCCTGGCCAAGGTCCTCGGAGGGCTGAACTGGAACCCCGAGCTGCGCTCCCCGCTGACCGAGCCGGGGGTGGACGCGCGCGCGGGCGAGCTCCTCCTGGCGGTGGAGGGCGTCGAGCTCCGCGCCCCCGAGAACATCTACGGCCGCTTCGAGGGCGCGGTCGGGCGCTCGGTGGAGATCACCCTGGGACCCGCTGCCGACGGGACCGACTCCCGCACCGTCAGCGTCGTCCCCGTCGCCTCGGAGGCCGCGCTGCGCAACCGCGACTGGGTGGAGGGCAACCTGCGCCGGGTCACCGAGGCCACCGACGGCCGCGTGGCCTACGTGCACGTGCCCAACACCGCCGGCCTGGGCCACACCTACTTCAAGCGCTACTTCTTCCCCCAGGCAGACCGGCAGGCGATCATCATCGACGAGCGCCACAACGCCGGCGGGCAGGTGGCCGACTACTACATCGACATCCTGCGCCGCCCGCTGATCAGCCACTGGGCCATGCGCTACGGCGCCGACCTCAAGACCCCGCTCTCCTCGATCCAGGGCCCCAAGGTCATGCTGATCGACGAGAGCGCCGGCTCGGGCGGCGACATGCTGCCCTGGATGTTCCGCAAGCTGGAGCTGGGCGTGCTGGTGGGCCGTCCCACCTGGGGAGGCCTGGTGGGCGTCCTGGGCTTCCCGGCCCTGATGGACGGCGGCTACGTCAGCGCCCCCAACCTGGCCATCTGGACCGAGGACGGCTTCGTGGTCGAGAACGTCGGCGTACCGCCCGACGTCGAGGTGGAGCAGCTCCCGGCCGAGGTGATCGCCGGCCGCGACCCCCAGCTCGAGCGCGCCATCGAGATCGCCCTGGAGATGCTGGAGGCGAATCCCCCGAAGGTGCACCAGCGCCCGCCCTACCCGGTGCGCGCGCGGCGCTGAGGCGGCCGTCCCCGGCTCGCCCTCAGTCGACGGCCTCGTAGGCCTCCATCAGCCGGCGCGCCTCCTGGGTGGCGCCCACGTCGTTGTGGGTCTTGCGCAGGTACTTCTCGATCTCGCGGGCGAAGCGGTCGCCCTCGCGGTCCCGGCGCGCCGGGAAGAGCGGCGGGCGCTCGCCGCGGATCTCGAACCAGTCGCGGGCGTCGCGGAAGCTGCCCGCGAAGCGGCCGCGCACGGACTCCTTCACCATCTCCTGCGCCAGCCTGGAGCTGCGGGTCTTGGGAAAGCCCCGCGACAGGACGTCGATCGACACCATGAACCGCATGGAGCGGTGCTTGACCAGGGCGTCCCGGGCGCTGTCGAGGTGCTCCTGCTCGAGCCGGCTCACCAGGCCGATCAGGTGCTCGGCGTCGGCCGCGATCCCCTCGGCCTCCTCGCCGGCGGCCTCCTCGAAGCGGCCGCGGACCTTCTCCGCCAGGGATCGAGCCAGCCCGTAGCGGCCCGCGCAGTACTCGGCGCAGGCCTCCCCGAGCTCGGGACGCAGGTCGCGCTCGAGGCAGGGCGCGGCCGGCTGGCCCAGGGCCAGGCGGACGGCCTCCAGGAAGGCCTCCTGCTCGCGCACGGGGTCGCCCCGCCAGAGCAGGAGCCCGCTCCGCCCCACCAGGAAGAGCTGGCCGATGCCGCCCTCCCCCGGGACCAGGTAGGGGCATTCGCCCTCCTTCGCCACGCCCACCGCGTGGGTCATGTGCAGGCGGGTGGGACGGGCCGAGGCGTCTCCTCCCTCATCATCGGACGCGCAGATCGAGACGGCCGCGAGCTCCCGGTCCCGGTTGGCCCGGACCAGGTCGTTCACCAGCGGGATCAGGGTCCGCGTGCAGGGCTCCGAGTCCCAGGCGAAGGTGTGCAGGAGGACCACCTTGCCGCGCAGGGCCGCGAGCTGGAGGTCGGTCTCCTCGCCGGTCTGGAGCCAGTCCTCGACCCCGTGCTCGACGGCGATCCGGCCCACGGCCGAACCCCCGGCGGGTGCGGCGACCGCGAGGAGCAGCGGGAGGAGGAGAGCGGGGGCAGGCAGGCGTCGGGTCATCGATCGCTCCGGGCGGAGACCGGGGTGGACGCCGGGGATCCGACGGGCCGATAGCCGGTCTGGCGGGCGGGGTAACGGATCGACCGCGGAGAAGCCGGATTCAGATCCCCTCCCGGATGGTGCCCTCCACCGCGTCGGTCAGGCCGACCCCGTGCGGGTCGCCCGGATCCCGGTGCCACCACTGCGCGTCGAAGGTGGCGCCGGGGACCAGGGCCGCGTCGGCGCCGCTCTGGATCCAGGCGTTGAAGTCGAACGCGAGGGCGCCCGAGCAGTCGGCCGGAGGGGGATTGCCCCCCGAGTTCTGGACCGGGGTGCGCTTGAGGGGCGGCCGGACGCACAGGGTGCCGCCCAGGAAGGGCAGGTTGTGGCGGCCGTTCAGGCCGTAGAAGAGCATGCCGTTCTTGTTGCTCACGACCTCGCTGGCCGAGATCGAGAAGGGCACCGCGGGATGCGCGCTGGGAGTGCCTCCGGTGGAGATGGAGGGGGTGCAGCCGGCCGAGTTCATCTTGGCGGTGCAGTACAGCTCGGTGGCCTGGGCGCCGCCCTCGACACCGCTGACCACCAGGGCGTAGTCCGCGTCCAGCTCGGGCGTCTCCACGTGCGAGTCCTGGTTGATCTCGTCCGCCAGGACCTCGATCCGCCAGGCGCCCGTCTCGGGGTTCTGCACGAAGACGTTCTCGACCACGTCGATGGTGTTGGGGCCGCCGCCGGGGGTGGACCAGTTGCCCTCCAGCAGGCCGTGGTTTCCCCAGTAGACCGTCGCGGAGGGGGAGGTGAGCTTGAGCGTCAGGTCGTTGATGCGGTGCTGCGAGGAGGACGTAGTGCCCAGGGGATCGGAGTACACCAGGGTGGCCTTGAGGGCCGGCTCGCCGGCCGGCACGTCGACCTCCCAGGCGGTGCCCTGCAGGTTGCCCAGCACGTCGGTCTCGTCGACGTAGACGATCTTCTCGCGCAGGTCGTAGAGGTTCCGCAGGTCGGGCATGCCCCAGCCCTGGTGCATCCGGGAGAGGTCGTGGCCGGCCCCCGAGAAGGGCCACTGCTGGGCCGTGTTGATGAGCATGGCCCGCGCCGTGGTGGCGTGCGGCCGGCTCTCGAAGACGTCGGCGCCGGTGGGATTGGCGAAGATCCCCTCGTGCCACAGCTGGTGGAAGAGGCCCGCATAGCCGGCGACGATGGCGGTGGTGGCGCTGGTGCCGCCGAAGAAGGCGGAGTACCCGCCGCCCGGGGCGAGGGTCAGGATGTTGTCGTAGAAGTGCACCAGGTCGGGCTTGACGCGGCCGTCCTCCGCGGGCCCGGCGCTGGCGCCGAAGCTCCAGGCGTCGTCGCTGAGGGTGAGGGTGTTGCGGTGCAGGATTCCCCCCACCGAGAGGATGTTCTTGGCCCATCCCTGGGGTCGGGCCATCGGGCTGCCCGTGTTGCCGTGGGACTGGGTGACGGCGATGTCGAGGTCGAAGAGGATGGCGTCCATCTCGGCCGACTTCACGGTGTAGGACGTCGTGTGCGGGTCGCCCCAGCCGGCGGACTGCAGGACGGCGCGGTAGACGCCGGCCGGGTCGACCAGCTCGGCGGTGTGGCCGTAGCGGTCTCCCGAGGGGGAGCCGACGAACCTCTGGAAGCCGGCGAAGATCCCCTGGGCCGAGGGGATGATCCCCCGCGCGGCGGGGTTGCAGGTGCCGTCCCCGAACAGGATCCCGAAGCTGGCCGTGCCGTGGATCATGCTGCCGGTGTGCCAGTCGCCGTGGAAGATGGGCGGCGGGTTCTGCAGGTCGCAGTGGGTGGCATCCAGGTTGTCGCCCATGACCTCGCCCCGCACCCCCTGGCCGGACCAGCCCTCGAGGGCCTCGACGTAGTTGGCGCCGCTGATCTCGCGCACCAGGTCCATGTCCTTTCCGGGCGGGCCCTCGGGGTCGATCCACAGGACCTCCTCCAGCCGCGCGACCTCGCGTAGCTGGTCGGCGCTCAGCGTCGCCCGCAGGAAGCGGCCGGTCGTCTCCACGTGCTCGACCCGACCGCCGAGCCGCGCGATGCGGCGGGCCAGGCGCCGTGCCGGCACGGATCCCCCTTCGAGGAGCTGGACGTCGTAGCGCCGGATGCCGCTGAGAGTCCCCTCGCGCAGGCCCGCGAGCAGGCCGGGCTCCAGCCGGTATTCGGGGTGGTAGGCTCCCACCGCGCGCACGTAGGGAAGGGCCTCGACCAGCGCCCGCGTCTCCTCGTCCATGCGCACCAGGTGGGCGTGGTTGGCGACGAAGGCGTGCACGCTGGCGCCCAGCCGCCGCAGGCCGCCGCGGAACTCGGGCAGGGGCTGGGTGTGGAACTGCACGACGTACACGCCGCCCGCCGGCTCCAGGGGCGAGCCCTCGAAGTCCGGCCAGCCGCGCGCCGGGTCGAAACGCGCCCGCCGCATCAGGAGCTCGTAGGAGGTCCGCCGCTCGATCGCGACGCTCTCCCCGTCCAGGCTGATGGAGTAGCCGGGCTCTCCCTCGTCCCACAGGATCAGTCGCACGTCGCTCCCGGGGACCTCGATCACCCGCTCGTCGGGCGGGTCGGCTGACGGGATCGAGAGCGCGCAGGCGAGCGCCAGGCAGTGAAGGTGCAGCATCTCCCGTACCTCCTGTCCGGGGGGGGTGCGCAGCTCGCCGCAGAACCGGGGTGAACCTGCCGCTCACCGCGTGCTTCCCAGTTTAGGACGCGGGGACGATCCCGCCACCCGCAAGGCGATCTCAGGGGCGCTGGCTGCCGCCGCCCCGGCCGGGGGAGCCGCCCCGGACATCCCCTCGACCCGGCGCCGCCGCCCCGCGCCGCCACCGCGGCGGCACCAGGCAGAGGAAGGCCAGGACCACGAGGCCGAAGGCCACGTAGTAGAGGGTGAGGCGGTCCGGGGCCACCTCGACGAAGAGCGCCGAGCGCAGGAGCCGACCCACGAAGGTGCCCTGGGCGGCGGCCTGGCCGGCGGCCTCGCGGAGCTGCGCCTCCCAGGTGGTCAAGGGGCAGAGCACGCCCGAGAGCGCCTCGGCCGCCACGAAGACGATCGAGGCGAGGTGCAGGAGGCGGAACCACGGGTTGCGGATCCAGCGCCAGCGCAGGATCGCGCCGAGGACGATCAGGATCTGGCCGGCGACGACCCACAGGACGAAGGCCAGGTGGAGCGCCGTGAGCAGGTCCGCGAGCAGCGCGTAGCCCATGGGAGCAGGATACCGCGTCGGGCGGCTTCCTCTACTGTAGACGGCATCGGAGGCGGGCCTCGAGGGCGAGCAGCCGGCCGCGCGCGCTCCGGGGCTCCAGCCGGCGGGACCGCTCCAGCGCCTCCAGGGCCTCCCGAGCCCGACCCTCCCGCCTCATCAGGATCACCGCGATCCGGCGCAGCAGCCGGGCGAAGGACCGCCGCACGTCCGGCACGAGATCGGGCCGCTCGGACTCGGCCCAGGCCAGGGTTTTCTCCTGGAACCGCAGCCGCCCCGGCCGGGTGTAGGGCTCCCGGAGATGGAGCTGACCGGGGTGCATCCGGTAGAGGGTGAGCCCCCGGGGGAGGGCCATCAAGGGGTGGCGGACGGCCAGGCGCAGCCACAGATCGCGGTCGGAGGCGCCGGCGATCGTCTCGTCGAAGAGCCCGCACCGATCGAGGGCCGAGCGGCGGACGAGGACGCTCGAGGGCGTGGTGATGATGTTCCGGCGGATCAGCGCCCGCACGGGGTCGGCCGGCAGGCGCGCGGCCGGCGGCTGCCTCTTCAGGGGGACGAGGCGCTCGTCGGTCGCGACGTGCCCGCAGAAGACCAGGGCCGCGTCGGGGCGGGCCTCCAGCATCTGGACCTGCGCCTCCAGCTTCTCGGGCAGCCAGGCGTCGTCCTGGTCCAGGAAGGCGACGTACCGGCCCCGAGACGCGCGGATGCCGGTGTTGCGGGTGGCCGCGGCGGCGGCCCGGCGCCGGGGGTGCCGGATCATCCGGGCGCCCGGAGGAAGCTCGTACCGCCCCACGCACTCGTCGCCGGAGTCGTCGTCGACTGCGATGAGCTCGTAGTCCCGGAAGGTCTGACGCCTCACGCTGTCCAGGGCCTCGTTCAGGAGGCGCGGCTGGCGATAGGCGATCACCACCACCGAGACCGATGGCGGGGAGGATGCGGGGGCGCCCATGGGTCTCTCGGTCCGGGGGGGATCCTAGTGTCCTGCAACGCCAGTTCGCGCACATATCTCGCGCCCCGGTCGCATCGCCCCCGGCAGCCCGCTACTCTCACGTACCATGCTGTTCCGGCCCGATGGACTCGGCTCGATCACCGAGCTCGAGAGCGGCGAGAGGTGGTCCGGCGAGCGCCTGGGCGACGAGGTCCTGAGCCGCGCCGGACGGCTCGCGGAGCGCGGGATCGGCCCCGGCAGCCGGGTCCTGATCGCGCACGGCCAGAGCGCGGCCTTCTTCGCCGACCTCCTGGCGGTCTGGTGGAACGGAGCCTGCGCCGCCGTGATCGATCCGAGCCTCACGGGGCCGGAGCTCGCCAATCTGACGGTCTTCCTGCGGGCCGACCTCATCCTGGCGACGCGGGAGCTCGGCGAGGGGCTCGAGGCTCCGGTGCTGGTTGCCTCGGACGAGCGCCATCGCCCGCCCCCCTCCAGGCCCCCGGCGCGCGGGGCGCTGGACGACCCGGCCCTGGTGCTCTTCACCTCGGGGACGACCGGGGAGCCCAAGGGCGTCGTCCACGGCTTCCGCTCCCTCCTGGCCCGCACGGCCCTGAACCGGGCCGTCGGCGGCGACCAGGCGCTGCGGCGCAGCCTGTGCATGCTCCCCACCCACTTCGGCCACGGGCTCATCGGCAACTCGCTGACGCCGCTCCTCGCCGGCCACGTGCTGTACCTGGGCCGCTTCTCGCGCGCCCTGGTGGACGCCCTCCCCGAGCATCTGCGCCGGCTGGGGATCACCTTCCTGAGCTCGGTCCCGACCATGTGGCGCATGATCCTCGAGAGCGCCCCCTCCCCCGGAGCCAGCGAGCTGGCGCGGATCCACGTCGGCTCGGCGCCCCTCTCGGCCGAGCTGTGGAGCGAGGTCGTCGCCTGGGGCGCGACGCGCGAGGTCGTCAACACCTACGGGATCACCGAGGCGGCCAACTGGATCGGCGGGGCCTCGGCCGCCGAGCACGAGCCCGCCGACGGGCTGATCGGGCGCGCGTGGGGCGGGGCGATCGCCGTGCGCGAGGACTCCGGCGAGATCCGCTCCAGCGGCGAGGGCGAGCTGGTGGTGGCCTCGCCCAGCCTGATGAGCGGGTACCTGGAGCGGCCGGACCTGAGCCGGGAGGCCCTGGCCGGGGGCTGGTTCCGCACCGGAGACCTGGGCTCGGTCGATCGGCGGGGCGTCGCGCGCCTCTCGGGGCGCATCAAGAACGAGATCAACCGCGGCGGCGCGAAGGTCCAGCCCGAGGACGTGGACCTGGTGATCGAGCGCCACCCGGGGGTGGCCGAGAGCTGCACCTTCGCCCTGTCCGACGCCCTGCGCGGCCAGTCCGTGGCCGCCGCCGTGCGCGCGCGAGCCGACGTCGCGCTGGACGTGGAAGCCCTGGCCGCCTGGTGCCAGGACCGCATGCGCGCCCACGCCGTGCCCGAGAGGTGGTTCGTGGTCGAGGAGATTCCCAAGAGCGATCGGGGGAAGGTCAACCGCGCGGTCGTCCGCCGGCAGTGCCTGGCCCTGAGCGGCTCCCCGGAGGGCGAGGCCTGACCGGCCCGAGGGGGAGCGGTAGCGGACGAGGATGAAGAGGCTGATCATCCTGGGGACGGGCGCCTTCGCGGAGGAGGTCGCGGACCTCGTGGCCGACGCAGAGGAGTACCGGGTGGTGGGCTTCGGCGAGAACCTCTCCCGCGAGAAGGTCCCCGGGCCCCTCCTCGGGCTCCCGGTCCACTGGGTGGACGAGCTGGGGGCCCGCGCCGCCGATTGTGAGGCCGTGTGCGCCATCGGCACCACCCGGCGCCGGCTCTTCACCGACCGGGTCGAGGAGCTGGGGCTTCCCTTCGCGCGCGTGGTGCACCCATCCGCGAGGCTCTCCCGGACGGCCCGGATCGGGCCGGGGACGATCCTCAGCGTCGGCGTCGTGGTGGCCGCGCAGACCCGGCTCGGACGGCACGTGATCGTCAACCGCGGCTCGCTCATCGGACACCACACGCGGATCGGCGACCACACCACCGTCTCGCCGGGCGCCAACATCGGCGGCCGGGTCGCGATCGGCGAGGGCACCTACGTGGGCATGGGCGCGATCGTGCTGAACGATCTGAGGATCGGCAGCGGAGCGATCGTCGGCGCCGGAGCGGTGGTCACCCGGGACGTGCCCGATCGGGTCCAGGTCATGGGCGTCCCCGCGCGAGTCACCCGGGAGGGGGTGGACGGCCGCTAGCGCGCGCCGCCCGACGGAGCCATGGCCAGGGCGCGGACCGGGCTCCTGTGCCTGCTGGTCTCCACCGCCATCTGCGGAGCGGTCGGCTGGTGGGCGGTGCCGCGTCTCCTCGACCGGGGAGCGCCCGCTTCCGGGGTTCGGTACGTCGGGCCGAGCCTCCGCCAGCTCCTCCGCACCCGGAGGGCCGAGGCGGCCGGCACCGCCGAGCCCGAGTGGTCCCTGGAGATGCCCCGGCGGGACGCGCAGGTCCTCTTCCCCCTCCACCACGCTCACAACGAGTACGACCCCCTGTGCTACATCCGCTACCCGGCGCACTACGACGCACCGCGCGGGCAGGCCGAGTACCCGAGGGGGCGCTATCCCGTGCTCACCAACGGCCTGGGGATCCGCGAGGTCCACGACCCGCTGCCCCATCGCCCCGACCTGCGCCTCCTGGCCGCGGGCGACTCGCACACCGACGGCGTGTGCCGGAACCGCGAGTCCTGGCCGAACGTGCTCGAGGCGCGCCTGCGCCAGGCCCACCCGGAGCTCGAGATCGAGGTGCTCAACGCGGGCAAGGGCGGACACAGCTTCTACAACTACCTCGGCGTGCTGCGGCGCCTCCTGTACCTCGAGCCGCACGCCCTGGTGATCGGCGTGTATGGCGGCAACGACTTCTACGAGGTCCTGCCGATGCACCGCTACTTCTACCGCCGCATGGGCCCCCCCAGCCCCGAGGACCACCATGCCTCCATGCTGGACGCCGCGAAGGTGGAGAGCTCCGGTCTGTCCCAGGGGCTCTGCAGCTACAAGTACTTCCACACGCATCCCGATGAGATCCACGTGGCCTTGCGGGCCTCGCAGGAGGTGATGGAGCGCATCCGCGACCTGTGCCGCGAACACGGGATCGAGCTCGTCGTCGTCTACATACCGGCCCTGCCCGAGGTGCGCTGGCAGGACGAGGCCGAGGTCCTGGAGGAGGTGCGGACCCGCCTGGGCCTCTCCCACGAGGACGTGGAGCTCGGCACGCGCATGGCCGACCGCTTCCTCTCGCGCCTGCGGGAGGACGGCTACCGGGTTGTGGACATGCGCGACGCGATGCGCGCCAGCAAGCGGCGCTGCTACTGGTCGAGCGACCACCACATCAACGTCCACGCGCAGGCCCTGATCGCGAGGGCCCTCCTCGAGCCGGTGGAGCTCCTCCTGGAGTGACTCCTGGCCGGGGGTCCCCGGAGCCCGCCGGATGGGGCCGGCCTCAGGGCGCCGCCAGGAAGCTCGCGAGCCGGCGCGAGAACCAGCGCGCGCCGTCCGGGCTGAGGTGCCCGGGGTCCTGGTAGAGCTCCTCCCGCTGCAGGCGCGACAGGTCCGGGCGGAAGACCTCGGCCAGGGACTCGTGGTAGGCCACGTGGGAGGGGCTCAGGGCGTCCTCGCGGAAGCCCGGCAGGTCCACGAAGACCAGGCGGATGCCCCGCTCGCGGCACAACTCCGCCAGGAGGCGCGCGTAGAGACGCGGACCCCGGAAGCGGCCGGGCGCGTCGAAGTCCTCGGTCCGGGTCCCCGGCTCGCGGTCGAGGATGCGGGCCACCTTCTCCTTGCCCTGCCTCCCCTCCGGCGAGGCGGGCGGGACCCGGTACCAGCCGCGGGCATCGACCTGCCGCGCCAGGTCCGCCGGATGGATGGGCGGCCACCTCGCCCAGTAGGGCCTCGCGCCGCGCCCCTCGAGCAGGTTGCGGGCGCCGTTGTAGGCGAGCCGCCAGACGTCCTCGGGACCGCGACCCAGGCCCTCCAGGGCCAGCTCGAGGTGCAGGGCGTTGCGGTCGAGGCTTCGCAGGATCCCCCCCGGATCGAAGGGCGGCGGCCGCTTGCGGCGCCGGTCGTACTCCGCCGCGCCGCGGTGGTCGAAGGGCTGCTCGACCACGAGGCGCAGGGCGTCGCCGGGATCGACGAAGCGCGAGGCCATCTGGTGCGGGTACTCGGCCAGGTCCGGGAGGCCCATCTCCATGCACAGGATGCGCGGCGGCTCGTGGTCGCGCAGCCAGGAGCGGAGCTGCTGGTAGCCGATGCGCTTGGGGATGCCCATGATCGCCAGGTTCAGGGATCGCACCGGCCCGCCCGCGACCTCGGCCCAGCGAGCGTCGAAGGCCGCCGGCGCGAGGCCGCGGGCGGTGCGCGAGCTGCCCAGGAAGATCACGTCGGGCGCGGGAGCCTCCTCCAGCATGAGCTCCCGCAGGGCCGCGTAGCGCCAGTCCGCCGCCAGCGACAGCCGCTCGCGCAGCGAGGCCCACAGCAGCAGGCCGCAGAGCGACGCGTAGATCAGGCCGACGCGGGCGGTCTTGGAGGCGAGGGGGTGCACGGGATCAGAACTGGAAGTAGATGAAGGGGCTCTTCTCGTAGGCCATGGAGGCCAGGGCGCCGGTGGCCACCACCAGGACCGCCGCCTGCGCCGGGGAGGGGAGCCGCAGCCAGGCGCCCTCGCCGCGGTCGACCCACCCCCGGGGGGTGAAGTGGACGACGGCGGCGATGGCCAGGGCCAGGAGACCGCTGGCCTCGAGCGCCGGCAGCGGCCGATCGAAGGCGAACAGACCGGCGAGCATGTCCACCGAGCCCTGCAGGCCGCGGTTGCCCTCGCGCAGGGTCCCGTTGCGGAAGAAGAGCATCGACAGGGCCACCAGGTTGAAGACGCCGGCGCGCCGCAGCACCCGGCTCCACCGCGGCCGCGCTGCGATCTTCTCCCGGCTGTGCTCGGGGAGCAGCATCCCCGCGAAGCTCGCCAGTCCGTGCAGGGCCCCCCAGATCAGGTAGTTCCACCCGGCGCCGTGCCACAAGCCGACCAGCACCATGGTGGCCAGGACGTTGCGGAAGCGGCCCAGGAGGCGCGCGCGCGTCCCTCCCAGGCTGAAGAAGACGTAGTCCCGGAACCAGGTGGACAGCGAGATGTGCCAGCGGCTCCAGAACTCGCCGATCGACTGGGCCAGGAAGGGCCGGTCGAAGTTCTTCGGCAGAGTGAAGCCCAGGCAGGCCCCGCAGCCGATGGCGATGTCGGAGTAGGCCGAGAAGTCCAGGTAGAACTGGAACAGCGCGCCCCACACCCCCATGGCGACCCCCAGCGGGCCGTGGGCCCCGGGGCTGGCGAAGATCGGATCCACCAGGGCCACCCCGATGGTGTCCGCCAGGACCACCTTCTTGACCATGCCCACCAGGATCAGGAAGAGGCCCTTGGCCGCCTTGCGGTCGTCGAAGCGGGCGGGTCGGTCGAGCTGCGGCAGGAAGTCGCGGGCGCGCACGATGGGGCCCGCCACGAGCTGAGGCCAGAAGGAGACGAAGAGGCCGAACTTGAGGATCGAGTCGGTGGGCTCGAGCCGCCGGCGGTAGATGTCGATCGTGTAGCTGAGGGTCTGGAAGGTGTAGAAGGAGATGCCCACCGGCAGGACGATGTCCCAGGGCACGAAGCTGGCCGCCGGCCCCATCCCCGCCGACTGCAGCGCGGCGACGAGGTTCTCGGCGAAGAAGTTGAAGTACTTGAAGAAGCCCAGGAGCCCCAGGTTGCCGGCCAGGCTCAGGCACAGGAGCAGGCGCCGCCGGCCCTCGTTCTGCGAGCGGTGCAGGGCGCGTCCGACGAAGTAGTCGAGGAGGGTCGAGGCGAAGATGAGCAGGACGAACCGCGCGTTCCAGCTCATGTAGAAGACGCAGCTCGCCAGGAACAGCAGGACGAAGCGGGCCGAGCGCGTGCGGTGGATCGCCCAGTAGGCGAAGAAGACCGCCAGGAGGAAGAAGACGAACTCGGTCGAGTTGAAGGACATGGGGGGCGACGCCCGGCCGCGCGGCTCATTGTGGGGGGGCCCCGCGGGGGGCGCAATGGCCGGTCTAGAGCCCGACGATGAAGTCCAGGTCAGCCGTCAGGCCCACGTTGTTCGGCGGCATGAAGCCGGGATCACGGCTCCAGTACTGAGCGTAGAGCTGCGTGCCCCCCACGATGAACTTGCTCGCCATGTAGGCTTGCGAGAAGTGGAACGAGTACGAGCCCGAGCAGTCCGGCGGTGGCGGGTTGCCGCCCGAGTGCTGCACGGGCGTGCGGATGATCGGCGGCGCAACGCACAGGGTACCGCCCATGAACGGCAGGTTGTTGGGGCCGTGGCCCCAGAACACCATCCCGACCTCGTTGTTCAGGACGCTCGCGGCGGTGACGTGGAAGTCATCCGGACCGCTGATGGTCGGCGCGCCGACGCATCCGATCGCGGGTAGGCAGCCCATGGAGTTGACCTTGGCGGTGCAGTACGTGACCGGCGGAGGGACCTGCACGAATACGAAGGCCGAGCCGCGATCGCCGTTGTCCCCATACGCACCGACCAGCGCCCTGTCTCCGGAGAGGGAGACGGAGATGCCGAAGGAGTCTCCAATCCCCGCGTCGCTCGCCTCGAGCTCGGCCTCTTCGACCCAGATCCACGGATCCACCGTGAGCGGGTAGCTCGCCTCGCGATCGTCCACGAGGATCGCCAGCCTCTCGGCGGTTCGGGTCAAGCGCGCCTCCAGCTCACGGCCCTCCGCATCCCAGGCGCGAAGCCCGCTGTAGGAGAGCTTCACGCCGCCATCGACCGCCACCAGCCACGCATCGCGCTCGCCGGCCAGGACCTCGGCGGCGAAGCCGCCCTCCACCGACAGGACCAGCCGAAGAGGCCCTCCGGTCCCGGAAGGTCCCGGAGCCGCGGCGATCACGAAGCCCTGCTCGATGCCGCTCTCGCCGTTCACGTACCACTCGGTCAGGCCCTCGCGGCGGATCTCCACCCGCCGCCCGCTCGCCTCGCAGCTTCCTTCCGCCGCGCGGGTGAGCGAGGCGCCGGGCAGGGCACCCACGGGGTTCACAACTGAGCCAGATGGGCACGCGGCCGCTCCGGATGGGTGGGGCGCGATCAGCGGTTTCCCGGAGACTGGATCTTCCCCAGAGCCAAGGACGGCGAGCTCCACGACGGCGCGACGTTCGCCCCAGCGCCGCTGACCATCGGTCGGTGGGAGCCGGCCCTCTCATCCCATCTGGGCACCTTGGCGGCTTCTTCGAGAGGACCGACCGCGAGGCCTCGATCAGACCAGCGCCCCGAGCAGCGGCCCCTTCTCCGCCAGCAGCACGTCCAGCACCTGCTCCGCCTCGGCGTGCGGGAGGTGCTGGACCTCGGCCTCGATCTCCCGCAGGACCCGCCGGGCCTCCTCCGAGGAGGGGCCGCTCTCCAGGAGCTTGTGCACCCGATGGGCGCGGTGGATCGAGCGGCCGCCCTGGAACAGGAGGGCCGCCAGGCCCAGCTCGGGCGCGATCACGGTCAGGGACTGCGACAGGGCGCGCAGGATCGGGCGGGCGAAGACCCGCGCGTGGAAGGTCCCCCGGCGGGAGTGGTGGAGGTTCTCCCGCAGCTCGCGGGTGCGGGCCCGCAGCTCCTCGCGCTGGTTCTCGTCGAGCGAGCTCGACACGGTCTCGACGATCTCGGCCACCTGATCGGGGGGGAGCTCGGGCACCGGGACCGCGGGCTCGGCGGGCGGCCGCTCGATCGCGGCCTCCTCGCTGGCCACCTCCGGCTCCGGCGGCTCGGATCCGCGCGCCTCCCCCTCCCGATCGAGCTCGAGGGCGCAGTCCACCCGCAGGCGGTCGGCCTCCTCGCGGAAGCGGTGGGAGCCGGGCGTGGTGCACAGGGCCGCGCCGTGCACGAACCAGGCGCGCTCTTGCGCGCAGTACAGGTGGTGGATGCCGGTGAGGACGACGCCGTTGGGTCCCTCCTGGTTGATGACGACCAGCGGGACGATCAGGTAGTGCGTGGGGGCCACCGGATCGTAGCCCAGGATCTCCCCCACCAGGCGCTCGGCCTGCAGGACCGAGTGGGAGATGGCGGCCGACACCGGCCTCCACCCGGGATCGCCCTCGCGCAGTCCGGCCAGGCGCCGCTCGCCCAGGGTTCCCCGCAGCTCCTCGAGCCAGCTCGGGGTGCGGGCCTCGTTCCCTCCGAGGTCGCCCACCGCCGCCGCCAGGGCGCCGCAGCAGGGCGACGGGCGGCCGAGCCGGCCGTGCTCCCCGTAGAGCACGCCGTCCGCCCCTTGCCGGCGCCCGACGTGGGCGGCCACCTCCAGGACGTGCAGCTTCGCGCCCACGGCCCGGCTCCGGACCGAGAAGTGATCGTCGGCGATCGGGACCGCGCCGCTCTCCACCCGACCGCCGATGTTGGTCGTGCTGAAGGTGAAGCGGAAGCCCCCCCCCAGGGGAGAGCTGATCGAGCCGGCCAGATCCCGCTCGAAGCCCACCCGGAACTCGCCCATCTGCTCGTCGGAGCAGGAGATCAGGGAGGCCCCGTACTCCTCCACCGGGCGGATCGAGTGGATCGCCCGCTCCAGGGCGCGGTGCAGGTAGCCGAGCGACTCCTCGACGCCGATCAGGCGCTGCAGCTCGAGGAGCTCCGCGGTGGGTCGGAGGTCGGGATCGCGGGAGGCGGTGGTTTCGCTCATCGCTCGTGCGGACCGGATCCGGGTCGTGAGATCCTGCGGCTGCACGCTACTGCGCGGGGCTGGCGGTCTTCACCCCATGCGGAGAAAAGGAGGATACCGCGTCAGGACCCGAGGGCGCGAAGGCCGGCGAGGGCCAGGAGCGCGGCCAGGGCCAGCAGGACCAGGACCCCCCCCGTCAGGCGGACGATCCGCCAGGCTTCCTCGATCCGCGGGGGCACCCGGGGTCGGGAGGTCCGGGCCGGTGGAGGCCCCTGCGCGCCCGGGATCGGGATCTCGAGCAGGCCGGCCAGGCACCTCGCCGGCCCGGCGTCGTCCGGCAGGGGATCCGGATCGGCCGCGCCCTCGGGGCCCACCCTCCGGCCCGCGGCCCGCAGCAGCCGGACCGCCGCGCGCGCCGGGAGCAGGTTCAGGAAGCCCGCCAGGAGGTGCGGGAGGCCGCCTGAGCCCACTCCACGGGGGGCGAATCCGGTGGCGAGGGCGTCGACGCCCCGCTGGACCACCGCCCCCACCGGACCGAAGAGCGCGAAGTAGAGGAGCGGGGCGGCCAGGGCGCGGGAGGTCCTCTCCCCCAGCCACTCCACGGTCTCCGCCACCAGCCCCGGGGGGTCGAGAGCGGCGGTCTCCCGGCCCGAGGCCCGCTCGAGGATCGCCCGGGCGGCCTCCGGATTCCCGCGCAGGAGGGCCTCGCGCACCCCCCGGGCGCCCGCGCCGAGCCGGCCCAGGCCGAAGCTGGACCCCAGGAGCCACGCCCCGACGAGGATCTGCAGCCAGGACCAGGGCTCGAGGGCTCGCAGGAGGAGCCACGCGCCCGTCCCCAGCGCGGCGGGCGCGAGCACCGCGAGCAGGAAGCCCGCCGGGCCCGCGGCGGCCCGCCGGGCCCGCCGGCGGATCCAGGCGGCCCCGAGCTCCAGCCAGTCTCCCGGCCGCAGGAGGGCGGGCGGCCCGCCCAGGAGCTGGTCCCAGGCCAGGGCCAGCAGCAGCACCAGGACGTCGACGGCGGGGGATGCGATCACGGCCCGGGGAGAATACCGGGTCGGCGCGGTATTCTCCCCCACCATGAGCGTCGCCCGGCCGTTGCTGTGGATTCTCGTCGCGATCCTGCTCTCCGCCTGCGGGTGGATCGCGATCTCGGCCCTGCGCGGGGACCGCCTCCCCGATCGCCGGGGCGAGGTGAGGGGGGCGGGGGAGATCCCGGCGGCGCCCGTGCGCATCGTGCCGGTCAACGCCAGCGCGGTGGACTTCGTGTGCGCCCTGGTGGACCCCGAGCGGATCGCCGCCCTGCCGAGGACCTCGGAGACCTACTCGACCCTCGTGCGCGACTCGGCGGTGCTCGCCGGCCTGCCGCGCTTCGTGGAGTTCACCTCCGAGTCCATCCTGATGCACCGCCCCGACCTGGTGGTCGCCCACCCCTGGCAGGGGATGGACACCGTCCGGGCCCTGCGCGAGGCCGGGGTGCCGGTGCTCGGCCTGCCCGAGGTCACCGGCCTCGAGCAGATCTACGAGTCGATCCGGATGCTGGAACGGCCCCTGGGCGCGGAGGAGCGCGCCCGCGAGCTGAGGGCCGAGCTCGAGCGGCGCGTGGCCGCCCTCCGGGAGCGCGCCCGGGCCCGCGAGCCGCTGGCCATCCTGACCTACACCAGCTTCAGCGGCTCGGGCTGGACCGCGGGGGCCGGCACCAGCGCCGACACCATCATCGGGCTGGTGGGCTGCGTCAACGCCGCCGCCGAGGCGGGCCTCTCCGGTCACCCGCGCGTCGGCTTCGAGACCCTGCTGGACATCGACCCCGGCGCGATCCTGGTGAGCACCGCCCTGCGCGACGACTCGCGCTGCCCCACGCGCGACATGCTGCTCGCCGAATCCACCCTGGCCGACCTCGCGGCGGTGCGCGCCGGGCGCATCCTGGCCCTGCCGGCGCGCTGCTTCAGCACGGTCTCCCACGAGATCGTGACCTCGGCCGAGCTCCTGATGGACGCGCTGGAGGCGCTCGACCGAGGCGAATGAGCGCGCCCGGCGCTCACCGGCGGATCGCGCGGGCGAACTCGAAGCCCAGGCTGAGCTGCAGGACGCCGGCCTCGAAGGAGCCTCCCCCGAGGGGCTCCATGGCGCCGCCCTCGAGGGCGATCTCCAGGCCGCGGTCGGTCCGCCACGAGAGGCCGCCCATCACCTGGTGGATCAGGCCCGAGCCGACGTCCATCCCTCCGCCGCCGCCGGCCCCGACCTCCCAGCCCGCCTCCAGGCGCAGCTCCGGGAGCGCGGCGAAGGGGGCCAGGCCCGCTTCCAGACCGACCAGGCCCTCGGCGTAGCCGCCGATGCCCCCGTCGTGGGCGCCGAAGGCCCCGCCGGTGATCGCGAGGTGCTCCCCCAGGGAGCGCCGGATCTCCAGGCCGAACAGCTGCAGCGCCGGCTCCATCCCGCCGCCCCCGACCGCGCGCGAGGAGCTCGAGGGGAGGTAGGTCTTGTGGTGCACCCCGATGTGCCAGGAGTCCAGCTCCAGCTCCTCGGCCGGCGCCTGCCCCCGGCTCGCCCTCCGCCGCTCGTCGGAGCGCGGCAGGACCGCGAGCAGGGGATCCCACGACACGCCCAGCTCGAGCGCGGCCGCGTCGAGGTCGCCGTCGGGTGCGGTCAGATATCCGACCGAGAGGTGGGTCGACCACTCCTCGTCCAGCCGCCAGCGCAGGCCGCCCGAGGCCTCGAGCAGGAGCCCGCCGCCCGTGTCCACGTCGCCTCCGCCGCCGGCCCCGGCCAGGAGCTCCAGCTCCAGGAGGAGGCGGTCGCGCACGATCTCCTCGGCCAGGCCGATCCCGCCCATCACGGCGGCGTAGCCGGAGACCCCGCCGCCCACCGCGCCCCACAGCTCGAGCGGGACGTACAGGTGCTCGCCGCGGAAGGCCGCGAGCTGGAAGCCGGCGAGCTGGATCGCGCCCTCGTACTCCTCGCCCGCGCGCGTGCGCGAGCCCGAGGACGGCCAGAGGGTCTCGAAGGCCAGGGCGGATCTCAGGCGCTCGAAGCCGAGGACTCCCTCCTCGATCGCCGCGCCGTCCCCGTCGGCCGTCCGGGCGGTCAGGAGCTCCGAGTCGAGCGCGAGGCCCAGGCTCAGGCTGGTGCTGCCGACGTCCCCGTCGGGGAACTCGACGCACGCGATCTCGAGGCGCAGATCGAAGGGCCCGCAGTCCCGCGCCAGGCCCGCGTGGGGACGCAGCATCAGGCCGCCGCCCTGGGGAGCTCCCCCTCCCCCTCCCCCGCCGGCGAAGCCGCCCGCGTCGAAGGAGAAGCCCGCGCCCAGCTCGCGCTGCCAGCCCAGGCTGAGGCCGCCCACGAAG
Organism: uncultured Planctomycetaceae bacterium; assembly: GCA_964615935.1. Classification (GTDB taxonomy): domain Bacteria; phylum Planctomycetota; class UBA1135; order UBA1135; genus CAZTTG01. Next base: position 83,744 of record CAZTTG010000008.1, read on the forward strand.
AACCCGCCCAGGTCTCCCTCGACCGCGCCGAAGCCGCCGATGCCGGCGTAGACGCCGGGCCAGCGCGGAATCTCGTCGAGGAGGTCGTAGTGCACGCCCACCAGCCCCATTTCCGGCTCGCCGGGCACCTCGACGGAGTCGTAGGAGATCCGCCAGCGCGAGGGATGCCCGGTGAGCTCGATCTCCTGGGCCGCGGCCGGCGCGCCGAGGAGGGAGACCGCCGCCAGGGCCGCCAGGATGCCGCCGAGGGGTAAGCCCCGGTCCCGCGGAGCGGGATCGGATCGATCCAGTGGATCGATCCGAAGGGGACCCCTCCCGAGGGCGCGCGGAGGGGGGGGCGCCTTGCGGCTCGGCCTGCGGGCTCCCATCACCCACGGCCTATCGGCTGCCGGGACGCGATGTCTGCGTCGCCCGGGGCGGGCCCCTCCCGCTCCGGGGACGGGCCGGCCCGTTGGTCCCGGATTCCACGTCCCGGGGCGGGGCCCTCCTGCGCCCGACCTGGTGCCCGTCCCGGCCGAGGACCGCTGGCCCCCTCCGGGCGCGCCCCCCGTATCCACAGGAATACGACGCCGACGGTCACCAACGGCGTGGGGAACCTGATCGTGGGGTACAACGAGCTGGGCAACCAGTTCGGAGACGACCGGACCGGCTCGCACGACCTCATGACCGGCAGGTGCCAGACGTACACGAGCTGCGGTGGGTTGCTGGCCGGCAGCAGCAACACGGTCACGGGAGTGTACTCCTCGATCACGGGCGGCTACTCGACGCTCAGCGGCGGAGCGAATCGCGACACCGTCGCCGATCAATACGACTGGGGAGCCGGGGCCCTCTGGCAGAACCAGTGGGTCCGAACCTCGTCGAGCCGACCCACCCCCACCGCTCGGTCCCGTCCGGGTCGAGCGGAGGGGGTGGGTTGGTTCTTCCCGTTGCCCCGCGCCTTCGACCGCCGCCCCCCCTATGCTCGATCCAGCGAGCTCGCCCCGGAGGTCCCGTGGGCGATCGCGGAAGGAGGAATGGCGAGATGGTCTGCGTTCGAACCCTGGTGCTCCTGGCGGTCGCGGCGATCGCGGCGGCGCCCCGCGCGAGGGCCGCCGACGAGCGGCCCAACATCGTCTTTATCTACGCCGACGACCACGCCCAGCGCGCGGTGGGAGCCTATGGCTCGCCGCTCACGCGCACGCCGAGCATCGACCGCCTGGCGTCCGGGGGCATGCGCTTCACCAACAGCTACGTGGCCAACTCGATCTGCGGCCCCTCGCGGGCGACCATCCTGACCGGGCTGCACGCCCACGCCCACGGCAAGACCACCAACGGAGCGGGCTTCCGGGACGAGCTGCCGACCTTCGCCCGCCGGCTGCAGGCGGCCGGCTACCAGACCGCCATGGTGGGCAAGTGGCACCTCTCCCCCGATCCCAGCGGCTTCGACTGCTGGGCCATCGCGCGGGGAGGCTACTACAACCCCGACCTGGTCGACGCCGAGGGGACGACGCGACACGAGGGCTACACCACCGAGGTCATCACCGACCGCGCCCTCGCCTGGATCGAGGAGGAACGCGATCCGGACCGTCCCTTCCTGGTCTGGCTCAACCACACCGCCTCCCATCGCACCTGGATGCCGGGCCCCGATTACCTGACCCGCTACGAGGGGGTGGAACTGCCCGAGCCGGCCACCCTCTTCGACGACTACCGCGGGCGCTCGGCGGGCGCGGCCGCGGCCCAGATGCGCATCGCCCGGGACCTCTTCCCGGCCTACGACCTGAAGCTGCCGCCCACCGGCGAGGGGATCCTGGACAAGCGGGCGGAGAGCATGCTGGGGCGCCTGACCGCCGGTCAGCTCGCGGCCTGGCGCGCGGCCTACGATCCCCGCAACGAGGCCTTCGCGAAGGCCGGCCTCGAGGGCGACGACCTCGTCCGCTGGAAGTACCAACGCTACATCCGGGACTACCTGCGTTGCGTGGACGCCCTCGACGACAGCGTGGGCCGCGTGCTGGAGTTCCTCGAGGAGAGCGGCCTGGACGGGAACACCATCGTGATCTACTCCTCCGACCAGGGCTTCTTCCTGGGCGAGCACGGCTGGTACGACAAGCGCTGGATGTACGAGCCCTCGCTCGCCACGCCGCTGATCGTGCGCTGGCCGGGCGTCACCGAGGCGGGCTCGACCTGCGACGCCATGGTGCAGAACATCGACATGGCGCCCACCTTCGTGGACCTGGCCAGCGCGGAGAGCCTCCCCGGAGCGCACGGCGCCAGCCTGGTGCCGCTGCTCGAGGGCCGGCCGCCCGAGGACTGGCGCACGGCCGTCTACTACCACTACCTGCAGCGCGACTCCGGCCGCACCTCCCACACCGTGGCGCCCCACTACGGGATCCGCACCGAGCGCCACAAGCTGATGTACGTCTACGACCTCGGCTTCTGGGAGCTCTACGACCTGATCGAGGATCCCGACGAGATGCACAACCTCATCGCCGATCCCCAGCGGGCCGAGCTGATCGAGGAGCTGAAGAGCCGGCTCGCCGGGCTGCGCGAGCAGTACGGGGACGAGGGCGGGAAGGCCTTCTGAGCCCGCCGCGCGCCCCTACGGGAAGATACCCAGCTGTGCGTAGGAGACGGCGATGCGGTCGATGGCGCCGATGAAGGCGGCCGTGCGCAGGTCGCTCACGCCATCGTGCTCGAGCAGCGTCTGGCGGACGTCGTCGTAGGCGCTGAACATGGTCTCCTCGAGGCCGGAGTTCACCAGGTCGATCTCGTCCGCGCCGTGCACCACGGCGTGCCGCTCCTCGGCGGAGAGCGAGCGCCCGGTGATCCTCTCCACCGCGTCCAGCATGGCCTCCTGCGAGCTCTCCTCGAAGCGTTTGCTCATGCGGCCGAAGCGGACGTGGCTGAGGTTCTTGAGCCACTCGAAGTAGGAGACCGTGACCCCGCCGGCGTTGAGGTAGGCGTCCGGCACGATCATGATCCCGCGCTGGTTCAGGATCTCCTCGGCCTCGGCCGTCACCGGGCCGTTGGCCGCCTCGCCGATGATCCGGGCCCGGATGCGGGGGGCGTTCTCGGCGTGGATCTGCCGCTCCAGGGCGGCCGGGATCAGGACGTCGCAGTCGTATTCGAGGGCGTCGGCGCTCTTCTCGAAGTTCTTCGCCCCGGGGAAGTCGAGGATGCCGCCGGTCTCCCGGCGGTGCTGCTGCACCGCCTCCAGCTCCAGACCCGACTCGCTGTAGATGGCCCCGTCGTACTCGGCCAGGGCCACCAGCTGGCCGCCGGCCTCCTGGATGTAGCTGGCCGCGAAGTGGCCGACGTTGCCCAGCCCCTGGATCGCGAAGCGCTTGCCCTCGATGCCCGGCGACAGCCCCAGCCGGGCCATGTCGTCGGCGTAGGAGAGGGCCCGGACCAGGCCGAAGAAGACGCCCCGGCCGGTCGCCTCGGTGCGGCCGTGGATCCCGCCCTGCTCGATGGGCTTGCCGGTGATGCAGGCCAGCGAGTCGATCTGACCCGGGTTGAGGGCCATGTAGGTGTCCGCCATCCAGGCCATCTCGCGGGCGCTGGTGCCGTAGTCCGGGGCCGGGCAGTCGATCCCCGGGCCGATGAAGTTCTTCTTGGCCAGCTCGGCCACGTAGCGCCGGCTGATGCGCTCGAGCTGATCGCGGGAGAGCTCCCGCGGCTCGACCCGCACCCCGCCCTTGGCGCCGCCGAAGGGCACGTCCACGATGGCGCACTTGTAGGTCATCAGGGCCGCCAGGGCCTTGACCTCGTCGGCGTTGACCATCTTGGAGTAGCGGATCCCGCCCTTCACCGGCAGCTTGTGGTGGCTGTGCTCGACCCGGAAGGCCTGGATGATCTCGATCGAGCCGTCCTCGTGCCGCAGCGGGAACTTGAACTCGTAGATGCTGTTGCAGTACTTGATCTGGTCCAGCAGCCCCTGGGGGTGCTGGGTGTGCGCGGCCGCCCGGTCGAAGTTGGACAGCACGGTCTCGAAGAAGGAAAGCGTCTTGTCTGCCACGGTTCTCTTCACCCCTGTCCCGTTTCACACCCCGTCGGCGAGCTCCCGGTAGCTGCAGTCCCCGAGCAGGGCCAGCAGCTCCGCGTTCCCGGTCTCCATCACCGTCCGGGCCTTGACCTCCTCGAAGCCGCGGATCCCCTCGGGGATCCGCGCCAGCTCGAGCGTCTCCTCCAGGCCGGCGCGGTCGAGGCCCTCGAGCCTCGCCCCCAGCGCCTCCTCGTACCAGTCGATCAGGCCGCGCTCGAGCTGTCGGGCCCGCGTGCCGCCGAAGGGATCGAGGAAGCCTCCCCTCAGGCGCTTCCAGGGCGCGAGCAGCTTGAACAGCCCGCGAGCGATCCGGCCGGGCACCCGGATCTTCCGCTTGAAGAGCAGCCCGCGGAGGATCGGCGGGTGGAGGTAGACCGCCAGGCCCGCCCCGGCCCCGTGCAGCCGATCCATCGAGGGATGGCCCATGCGGAAGAGGTGCAGCCGGGCCACCTCGTACTCGTCCTTGTAGGCCAGCAGCTTGTAGAAGCCCCGGCTCACGGCCAGCGCCAGGCGATGCTCGGGACCGGGATCGGCCTCGAAGGTCCGGCGGACGAGCCCCGCGAAGCGGTCGGCCAGGGCCTGATCCCCGTACTCGATCAGGTCGGCGTAGCGCTCCCGGAAGCCCTCCAGCTCCCCGAAGAGGCCCTGCAACCAGGCCGGCGCTCGCTCCAGCTCGCCCGCGCGCCTCGCCGCGCTGCGCTCCAGGATGCCGCCGCCCCGCCTCTCCAGCTCCTCCGCCAGCAGACCGTCCACGCGCTCGCGATCGTGCACCCACAGCCGCCCCAGCTCGAAGACCGCCAGGTTGTCCTCCGCTCGCCGCAACCCCGCCCGCACGGCCCCCTCCAGGCTCTCGATGGAGATCGGCACGCATCCGAGCTGGAAGGCCACCCCCAGGAGGAAGACGTTCACGTACATGTGGTTGGCGGTCAGCGTCTCGACGATGGCGCCCGCCTCCATGGCGGCCAGGCGATGCTCGCCGGCGATCCGCGTCCAGTCCTCGCGCAGCGACCGCGGCGAAGGCACCGGCATCCGGCGGTCGGTGATCATCTCGATGGTCGGCACCGCGGTCAGGTTGGCCACCACCCGGGTCCGCTCGGGGCACACGAAGCGCAGGCTCTCGGCGGACAGCCCGTGCAGGGAGTCGGCCGAGATGTAGAGGTCGGCGTTGCGGTAGCCGATGGTGTTGATGATGGGCTGCTCGGTCCGATTCAGGATGATCTGGGACTCGACCGGACCGCCCTTCTGGGCCAGGCCGGTCATGTTGAGCGCGGTGACGAAGCCGCCGTCCAGGAGCACCGCCTGCGCCAGCACCGAGGCCAGGGACACCACCCCGGTGCCCCCGATGCCGGCGATGAAGACGCAGTAGTTGCCCACGGGCCCCTCGCCGAGCTCGGGCTCGGGGATCCGGGCCTGGCGCGCGAGGGCCGCCAGCCGGTCGATCCCGCCCTCGGGCCGGCTGCGGGGCCTCACCTCGGTGAAGGCGGGGCAGTCCCCGATCAGGCAGTGCTCGTCGTCGTTGCAGGAGGACTGGTGGATCCGGGTCTTGGGGCCCAGCTCGGTCTCGATCACGTGCAGGGAGGGGCACAGGGAGCGGCCGCAGTCGCCGCAGCCCTCGCAGACCTCCGGGTTGACGACCAGGAAGCGCTCGCGCAGGGCGCCGGCGCGCGCCCGCACGCGGCGCGCCTCGGTGGCGCAGTACTGGTCGTAGATGATCGCGCTGGTGCCCTCCACCCCGCGGATCTCCTCGAGCAGCCGCAGGTAGCCGGCCCGGGGAACGACCTCGAAGCCCTGGCCGCGGCGCTCCTCGTCGCTCACCACGACCACCCGCTTTGCCCCGATGCTCTGGAGCTCGCGCACCAGCGCGGGGATGGCCAGCTGCCCCTGAGGGAGCTGCCCCCCGGTCATGGCCACCACCTGGTTGTAGAGGATCCGGTAGGTGATGTTCGCGCCCGAGGCCACCGAGGAGGCGATGGCCAGCTTGCCCGAGTGGAAGTAGGTGCCGTCGCCGAGGTTCTGGAAGATGTGGCGGTTGTCCCGGAAGGGGAAGAGGCCGTTGTTGATGGCCCCCCCGGCGCCCATGGCGGAGATCCACTCGATGCCCCGGCCCTCGCCGGTCTTGGTGATCTCCATGGTGTGGCAGCCGATGTCCCCGCCCGCGCGGCTCCCCTCGGGGAGCTTCAGCGAGCGCGCGTGGGGGCAGCCCGAGCAGTAGGTCGGCACCCGCGAGGGGACCTCCGAGGGGCAACCCTGGGCGGCGACCGAGCTGAGCTCCCGCTGGCGTCGCTCCAGGAAGGGCCGCTCACCCTGCAGGTAGTCCTCCAGGATCGGCGCCAGCCTCTCGACGATGGTCTCCGGCGTGATCTCGCCCCAGGCGGGCAGGAGCAGCTCGTCCTCGCGGCCGCGCTTGCCCCAGACCCGGGCGTCGGTGCGCCCGTGGAGGATGCTCTTCACCTGCCTCTCGATGAAGTCGCGCTTCTCCTCGATGACCACGATCTCGCTCAGGCCGTCGGCGAACTCCCGCACGATCTCGGGGTCCACCGGCCAGCTCATCCCCAGCTTGAGGATGCGGATGGGGTCCTCGGTGGCGCTGGTGCCGATGTCGCACAGCGCCAGCAGGAGGTCGGTGTAGGCCTTGCCCGCCACCACGAAGCCCAGCCGCCGCTCCTGGGGCCCGGTGTAGTCGATGGTGGTGTTGAGCTGGTTGGCGCGCGCGAAGTGAAGGGCTGCCTCGAGCCTCTCCTCGACGATCTCCCGCTCGATCGCCAGGCTGGGCTTGGCCAGGATGGCGTGGCGGAAGACCTTCCGGTGATGGGGCTCGGGCGTCGTGAGCCGCTCGCGCTCGGGGCTCACCCGGACGCTGGCCAGACCGTCGCACAAGGGGGTCAGGAGCTTGAGCCCCACGTACAGCCCGCTGTAGCGCGAGAGCTCGACCGCGGCCAGCCCCAGGTAGATGATCTCGTCGATGGTCGAGGGGAAGAGGATGGGCGCGAACATGTCCTCCAGCATCAGGTCGCTGGAGCCGGGGAAGGTCGAGCTCTTCGACTGGTGGTCGTCCCCCGCCAGGATCACGGCCCCGCTCTCGTGGCCGGTCCCCGAGAAGGCCGCCAGCCCGCCCTCGTCGGGGATCCACTTGACGCCCTGGGCCTTGCCGTACCAGAAGCCGTCCACGTTTCCCGCGAACTGGCTCCCGTACACGCCGGCCATGGCCAGCTTCTCGTTCACCCCGGGCTGGTGCACGATGCGCCCGACGCGCGGGAAGAGGTGGGCCGCCCGGGCCAGCTCGAGGTCCAGCCCCCCCAGGGGGGATCCCTCGTAGCCGCTGATGAAGGTGGCGTTCTCCGCCCGCCCCTCCCGGCGGTCGCGGCGGTGCTTGTCCAGGATCATCCGGACGATCGCCTGGACGCCCGAGAAGAGGAAGGAGCCCTCCTCCTCCAGGTACTTCCTCTCCGCCAGGGACATGCCGGCGAGATCGCCCTCCGGGGCGGCTCCGGGTCGGGTGCTCTGCATCACAGCCACTCGAGAAGGTAATCCGGAAGCGAGAGCTCGTTCAGCACCAGCACCTTCTGGCCCTCCATCCAGGAGTAGCCCTGGGGGGCGCGGCCCTCGGCCCACACCCGCCAGGCGGGATCCCCCACCGGCGCGACGAGCAGGCGCGGCAGCCCATCGAAGAAGCGCTCGGGGGTCGAGGTGGCCGTGAGCGCGGAGAGGACCACGCGGCCGAAGGGAGGCTCCGCGACGCCGATCATCTGGAGCTGCAGCTCCGCGACCGCGGTGCCCGAGGCCACGCAGACGAGGTCCGCGCGCGCCTCCCGATAGCGATCGTCCTCGCCCAGGACGCGCTGGAGCCGGGCCAGGGGGGCCTCGCCGCCCCGATTGCGGGGCAGGTGACCGGTGAGCACGGTCCACCCGCCGCGGGAGGCCGCCTCGCGCCACGCCCGTCCGAGGACGCCCCCGAGGAGGAGGTCGGCGGGCTGGTGGGAGGGGACCAGGCAGAGCAGGATGCGCTCGGTCCTCGCCGCGGGCTCGGGGTCCAGGCGCCACAGGATCCGGGCGATGCCGTCGGAGCCCTGCCAGGCGCCCGGGAGGGATCGCGGAACCCCGCTCCGGTCGGGGGCCCCCTCCAGCATCTGCAGCTGCCGCGCGGGAGTCGAGGCGACGAAGGTGCGCAGGCCCGCGCCGCGCAGCTCCTCCAGGGCCTCCAGCAGGACCCGCTCCTCTCCGGCTCGCTCGCCGACCTGCTCGCGGAGGGCCTCCATGCGACCGGCCGGTTCGCGGACGCACTCGACCGCGACGGGGAGGCCCCGCGCGACGGAGTCCTCGCGCTGGCCCTCGGCCACGAGCCGCCACGTGCCCGGCTCCGAGGCCGGCGGCCGGATGTACATCGCGAAGGGCTGGCGAAAGGCCGAGGCGGCCACCGGTTCGGTCCGCGCCCGGATGCGCTCGCCGTCGGGCGAGATCCAGTGGAGGCTGAGGTGCAGGTCGCATCGCGCGTCGGCGGGATAGAGGGGCTCGACGTGCACGGTCATGGCCTCGCCCAGGCCCTCCCGGCGCGCGGCGAAGAGGCCCGGCACGACCCGCAGGTCCAGGGACTCCACCAAGCGCGCCGCGACCTCGTCCGCGCCGGCCTCCGCCGAGGCGGCCTCGACCTCGCCCAGGAGGACCCGCCGCGCCCGATCCAGGAGCGGGAGGGCGGGGGGAGCCAGGAGGCCGCTCCGCGGCCGGCGCCCGCCCTCGAGGAGGTCCAGGACCAGGTCGCGCCGGCCCTGACCGGCCGCCTGCCAGGCCTCCAGGAAGGCCAGGGTGCGCTCGCCCCGCACGCAGCGCAGGTGGACGGCCCGTCGCTCGGGCTCGATGGTCTCGACCTGGGCCGCGCCGCCCCCCGCGAGGGCGGCCGCGGCGAGGCCGAGAAGCGCCAGGCGAGCGGCCGACCTCATCGGGTGGGGTAGGTCTCCAGCACCCACGCCTTCCAGTCCCGCTCTAGCTCCAGGACGCCCAGCTCGTAGACGTCCTTGAGGGCCTCCCGGGTCTCCACCTTGCGCCGCAGCATGCGCCCCACCCGGTTGAACTTGCGGGCGTCGAGGTGGATCAGGTAGTCCACGAAGGAGAGCGCCACGGCGTGCTCGGCCGGCTCCAGGTTCTCGGTGTTGCGCGAGAGCACCAGGGGCAGCGGCGGCGCGTCGTCCATGGCGATCATCTTGCGCATGGCCACCTTGAACTTGCCGCCCTTGAAGTTGGTGTTGGTGGCGACCTCCTGGTAGCAGTAGTTGTCGCACAGGGCCCAGTAGCGGTCCTCGAACCAGTGGGCCAGTCCGGCGTCCGCCCAGCCGCCCTTCCTGTTACCGATCCACTGGCTGGGGCTCTGGTGGGCGAAGAGCAGGTGGGTGACGCTGTGCACCAGGTTGCGGTGGAGCTGCTCGTCGTTGCGGAAGAACTGCTTGTTGCCGCAGACCGAGTAGTTGGAGTGGGATCCCATGAGCTTGACGCCCCGGTCGCCCCCCTGCCCGCAGAAGATCAGCGAGCCCTCGCGCTGCATGCGCACGTAGTTCCACACGAAGAGCCGCGTCTTCTTGCTGAACTCGCCGCGCCGGAGGCCGAACACCTCCAGGTAGTCGGCGAAGAGCCGCTCCATCCGGTCGATGGTCAGGTGCAGCATCTCGTGCTCGTCCAGGCGCTTCTTGCCGACCTTCATGCCGGTCATCTCCCACACCAGCACGAAGTTCTCGCTCTCGGCCTTGCGCAGCGGGCGGCGCATCTCCTTGTCCAGCTCGGCCAGCCCGTCGCGGTGCTTCCCGATCCCCGCCCGCTTGCGCTCCAGGGCCTCGCGGGCGGGCTGGTTCTCGCAGTGGGGGCACGGCAGCCAGCCGGTCCCCCCGCACTCCTTGCAGTCGGCGATCACGCTGCAGTAGAGGACCGAGTGCTCGAGCTCGCACTCGCTGCGGGGGTGCTGGCTGCAGGGCTGCAGCCCGGTGGACCTGCAGCGCCGGCAGGAGGGCACCTCCTGCCCCGGGTCCTGAGGGAGCGCCGCCTCCGCCCCCGCCCGGCCCGCCCGCTCGGCACCGGAGGGGAGGGCCAGGAGCAGCAGCGCGCCGATCGTGCCGAGGAGGGAGCTCATGGCGACCGCGTCAGGATACGCTCAGGGGGCGAGATCGCGCCAGCTCGGGGCCTCGCGCTCCAGCACCACCGCCCCGCCGGCGACCACCGCCGTCACCGGGTTGCGCCCCATCTCGTAGGTGAGGTGGCGGAAGTTGGGCAGGTCCAGGAGGCACAGGTCGGCGCGCTTGCCGGCCTCCAGCGAGCCCCGGCTGGCGCCGCGGCCCAGGCTGCAGGCGGCGTTGAGGGTGGCGGCGGCGAGGGCCTCGGCGGCCGTCAGGCGCAGGCGCAGGGCGGCCCAGCTCATGACCTCGGGCAGGCTCTGCAGGTAGCAGCTCCCGGGGTTGAAGTCGGTGGCCAGGGCCGGCGCCAGGCCGGCCTCGATCATGCGGCGGGCGGGGGCCTCCTGCTCCACCCGCAGGTACAGCGGCACCACCGGGCAGAGGACCGGCTGCACGCCGGCCGCGCCCATGGCTTCGATCCCCTCCTCGCTGACGAACTCCAGGTGGTCGGCCGAGGCCGCGCCCAGCTCGGCGGCGAGCTGCGCCCCGCCCAGGGGGGTGAGCTGGTCGACGTGCATGCGCAGGCCGAAGCCCAGCTCGAGGGCGCGGCGCATGATGCGGCGCGAGCTCGAGAGGTCGAACACGTGGCTCTCGGTGAAGACGTCGGCGTACTCCGCCCGCCCGCTCTCGGCCGCGGCGGGCAGCATCTCCTGCACCACCAGCGCCTCGTAGTCCTCCCGTCGGTCGCGGTACTCGGCCGGGTAGTCGTGGGCCGGCAGGAAGGTCGCGACCAGCTCCACCGGGTGCACGTGGTCGGCCTGCGCGATCACCTCCAGGCACTTCAGCTCGTCCGCCAGGCTGAGCCCGTAGCCGGTCTTGGCCTCCACGGTGGTGGTGCCCAGCTCGAGGAAGCGGTCCAGCCGCGAGAGCAAGCGAGCGAGGAGCTCCTCGGCAGAGCTCTCGCGCACCCCGCGCACGCTGGAGAGGATTCCCCCCCCGGCCGCGCCGATCTCGACGTAGGTCGCGCCGGCGGTGCGCATCTCGAACTCGTCCTCGCGCGTGCCGGCGAAGACCGGGTGGGTGTGGGAGTCCACGAAGCCGGGGACCGCCAGCTTGCCGGCGGCGTCCAGCTCCCGTCGCCCGCGATAGCGCCGGCGCAGCTCGTCCGAGGCGCCCACCTCGACGATGAGGCCCCCCTCCACGGCCACGGCCGCACTGGAGAGAACCTCGATCTCGCCCAGGGCAGCTCCCCCCCGGGGCTCGCTGCCCTGGGGGGTGGCCAGCTCGCCGATGTCGTGGACCAGGAGGTCGACCTCGGTGCGAGTGGAGGGTTCGGTCATGGGAGGGAGGGTAACTGCGGTGGATGCCCGGTGATAGTCTGCCGCACGTTGACTCCTGGCCGCCCTGAGCCCGGTGGTTCCGACCCAGGACGAGCCCTCGGCCGGGGGCCCTCCCCGCGCGGCACACTTGCCGCGCCGGCGCCGAGTGGCGCCGTAACGCCACGCGAGGTGCGCGAAGCGC
>CAZTTG010000009.1:0-23950 GCA_964615935.1 uncultured Planctomycetaceae bacterium
GCTCCGCAGGCGGCGCCTCCGCCCGGGGATGGACGAGCCAGGGGGGCCGGGGCGGGCCGAGCTCTCCCCGGCCGAGCCGCGCGACCCCCCGGAGGCCGGGCTCCAGCCAGGCCCGCCAGGCGTAGCCCCCGAGCAGGGTGCCGGTCCCCACGTCGATGAGGTAGTGCTGCTTGGTGGTCAGGGTGCTGATCGCCAGCAGGGTCCAGGCCGGCCACAGGACGAACCTCAGCGGCGGATGCCAGCGGCAGACGGTCAGCACGATCACCAGCGTGACCGACACGTGCAGGCTGGGCCAGGCGTTCCAGGGCCGATCGACCCCGTGCAGGAGGCCGAACAGGGCGCCCCAGATCCCGATCCCCTCGCGCAGCTCCGCCGGCAGGTCCTCTCGCAGGTGGATCTCGCAGGGCAGGAGCAGGAAGACCGTCAGGGAGATGGCCGTGATGACGATCTGGACCTGGGCCAGCAGCAGGAGCTCGTGCCGGCCGCGATCCCCTCGGGGCGCGACCACGACGACCAGGAGGTAGTAGAGGTACAGCGAGAGGTAGGGGAGGATGCTCCAGCCGACGGCCGGGATGGCGCGGTCGAGCCGCGTGGACGGGTCCCACGCGGTCCATCCCCGCCAGTCGTTGAAGTGCACCACGGCCACGTAGCCCCCCCCGCACAGGGCGGCGCCCGCGAGCAGGACTCCCAGGTGGAGACCCCAGCCGGCGAGACCCTCGCGCCCCCGCCACAGGGGGGTCCAGATCCGCCGGGGGGAGGTGGGGGGGGAAATCAGTGCAGGTCTCCGGTCGGTTCCCGGAGAGTCTCGCGGCCGGGGCGGGGGGTCAAGCCCCGAGGATTCCGGCCTCCCCCGATCCATCGGCCAGCCGCTCGACCCGCCTCCGCCCCCCACCGCGCCCCGGGGACTCCTCGTCCGCTGCCGGGTTGCACCTCGGCCCGGAAAAGAGATGGCCCACAGCGCAGCGGCGCAGCCGGTGCAGACCGCCGCCGGAATGCCCTCAGGGGGTGATCACGAAGGCCGCGGCGTCGGAGAGGCCGGTGCCGAAGCCCGCCGGGTCCGCCGGATCCCGATGCCAGTACTGGGCGTAGATCGGCACGCCCGCGACGAGCGCGGGATCGACGCCGCTCTGGATCCGGGCCCCGAAGTCGTAGGTGTAGGAGCCCGAGCAGTCGGCCCACGGGCCCCAGCCGGATTGCAGCACCGTCGTCCGCCGCAGGGGCGGCTGCACGCACAGCCAGGCTCCATGGAACGGGATGGCCGCCGAGCTGTAGCCGTAGAACAGCATGCCGTTCTTGTTGGTGATGACGTTCACGGCACAGAGCTCGAAGTACACGGTACCGGTCGCGCTGGGCGTGCCCAGGGCGGCGATGATCGGGGTGCATCCTCCAGAGTTGACCTTGGCCGTGCAGTAGTAGGTCATGACGCTGTGCTCGCACTCGTCGGGTACGCCGTTGCCATCGAGGTCCGCGGAGCGGTTGTCGCGGATGTCACAGAAGTCGGGGTAGCCGTTCAGGTTGCAGTCGAGGCTGGTTCCCGTGACGATGTCGATCGCGTCCTCCTGGCCATTCACGTTGCAGTCGAAGACGTACTGGTTCGCCAGGGCCAGGGCATCCAGGTCGTCGCCGAAGCTCCCCGGCCCGCCCGAACGCATCGTGGCCAGCCCCAGGTTCTCGGCGGCGATGAAAATCCCCGGGAAGGACGAGAGGCCTCCGGCCACGGGCGTGGTCAGGATGTCGCCCTCCTCGATGGGGATTCCGAAGAAGCTGTCCAGCGAGCCGATCACGGCCGAGCCGCGGCGCACCGAGAAGAGCAGCATGTCGGTGCCGCCCCCGATCCAGTCGTAGGGCGTCATCGAGGGCTGGAAGCCGACGATGCCGTTCTCCCACAGGGCCAGGGCGTCCAGGTCGTCGGAGTCGGGTCCCCCGAGGATGTCCAGGCCCAGGGCCATGGCCGGGGCGTAGACCACCGGGCCCAGGCCTCCCCCGGGGCTCATCAGGACGTCGCCCCCGACGAAGGGCCCGTTGAGCGCGGCCGAGGCGCCGTTGAGCAGGCCCAGCAGCGGGTCCAGGAAGGGGGAGTCCAGGGAGAAGTAGGTTGGGGGGAGTGCCGCGGGGAGGTGCAGGTCGAAGGAGTCCACGTTGTCGCCCAGGTCCGGGGGCAGGCCGGGCGGGTTCCACTCGAGCAGGCCCAGGCCCGGATAGGCGAAGAGCGTGGCGCTGCGGAAGCCGTTGCCGTCGATGGCCCCGACGTTCGCCGGAGGGACGGCGAAGGGCGGCAGCGGCCCGGCCGGCAGGCCCAGATCCACGAAGAGGTCGGCGCTGGCCTCCATGGCCATCAGCGAGCCCTCGGTGTCGGTGTTGGGGGGGACGGCGATCGCCGGCCAGGAGGTGGCGAACTCGTCCACCGAGAACCACCAGCTCGCCGGCGGCAGGCCCTGCCAGGCCGGGCCGTCCTGACCGAAGGAGTGGGCGTCGACCTCGACCCCGCAGGCGACTCCGGGGGGGTGGCCCACGCAGCCGGCGTGCATGAGCAGGCCCAGGCCGGCGCCCCCGCCGGAGATCGCGATGCCGGGCTGCGGCAGGGGCCCCAGGGTGGGGAGCATGGCCGGGGCCACGAGCAGGTCCCCCTCCGTGATCTGGACCCCGCCGAAGGAGTCCGGGAGGGCGATGGTCGGCCCGCCGTAGTCGATGGAGAAGGTGCCCTGGGCTTCCGCGGCGGGCGCGGCCAGGGACAGGGCCGCGAGGAGCGAGAGATGGCGAACGGATTTCATGACGAGGTCCTCCTTGCCGGGGTGAGCCACCGGCGGGGACGCGCGACCCCGTCCGGGCGAGCGGGAAGGGGTTTGCGGATTCGAGGGCCGGGGGATCCGGAGGGAGGACGAGGTCCGCTGCGTCTCGGGCGTTTCCGCCCCTATTTGGGTCAGGAGCCGGAGCTTCCGAAACCGCAGCGGAAAAAGCCGTTGCGCGGGCCGGGCGCGTCCCGGATCCGGCTCTCGGGGGCCCAGGGCTGTACCGTGCGGGACGGATTGGCCCGGCGCGGCCCGGACGAGAGGGGGGCGGCGCCCGCGCGGCACCGCCCCCCGGGAAGCGAGCCGTCCCGCGCCGCTCAGGGCGCGATGACGAAGGAGAGCGCGTCGGTGAGACCGGTCCCGAAGCCGGCCGGGTCACCCGGGTCGCGGTACCAGTACTGGCTGTAGACCGCGGCCCCCACGACGAGCGCCGGGTCCACGCCGCCCTGGATGCGGGCGTTGAAGTCGTAGACGTAGGAGTCCGTGCAGTTGTTGGGCGGGAAGACGCCGCCGGAGTTCTGCACCGCCGTCCTGCGCACCGGAGGCTGCACGCACAGGAGGCCGCCCTGGAAGGGAAGGGCGTTGGGGGCGAAGCCGTAGAACAGGAGCCCGTTCTTGTTGCTGACGATGTTCACGGCTCCCACCGCGAAGGGGCCCCAGTGCGTGGCGCTGGGCGTCCCGAAGGCGCCGATGATCGGCGTGCAGCCCATGGAGTTGAGCTTGGCCGCGCAGTAGGGGGCCACCGCCGAGAACTCGCACTCGTCGGGGATGAGGTTGCCGTTGATGTCGGCGGAGGCTCCTGTGGCGATGTCGCAGGAGTCGGGCACCCCGTTCAGGTTGCAGTCGGGATCGACGCCGTTGGCGATGTCGACGGCGTCCTCCATTCCGTTGGCGTTGCAGTCCATGATCGGCAGGCGCGTGATGTCCAGGGCGTCCAGGTCGTCGGCGAAGCCCATCGGAGCGCCCGAGCGCATGGTTGCCAGACCCAGGTTCTCGGCGGCGATGAAGATGCCCGGGAAGGGCGAGAGACCCCCCGCCACCGGCGGCACCAGGAGGTCGCCCTCCTCGATGGGCAGGCCGAAGAAGCTGTCGGGCGCGCCCACCAGGGCCGAGCCGCGCCGGACCGAGAAGAACAGCATGTCGGTGGCCCCGCCCAGCCAGTCGTAGGGCGCGACCGAGGGCTGATAGCCGGGGAATCCGTTCTCGAAGAGCGCCAGGGCGTTGAGGTCGTCGGTGTCCGGGCCGGCGACCAGGTCCAGCCCCAGGGCCAGGGCCGGGGCGTAGACGGCCGGGGGGCCGCCGGCGACCGTCACCAGCACGTCGCTGCCCACGAAGGGGCCGTTCAGCACCGCGGAGGCGGAGTTGGGGATCCCGGTGAAGGGGTCGGGGAAGGCCGAGTCCAGGGAGAAGTAGGTGACCGCCCCGGCCAGGAAGGTGTCGGCGTCCAGGGCGTCCACGTTGTCGCCCAGATCGGGCGGCATCATGGGCGGGTTCCACTCCAGGAGGCCGATCCCCGGGTAGGCGAAGCCCGAGGCGCTGCGGAAGCCGTTGCCGTCCATGCCGTAGGACAGGGCGTCCACCTCGACGCCGCAGGGCACGCCGGGTGGATGGCCCACGCAGGCCGGGTGCAGGGGAAGGCCCAGCCCGCCGGGACCGCCGGTGATCAGGATGGCGGGCTGCGGCAGGGGGCCGAGGGTGGGGACCCGGGCTCGAGCGCGAGACCTCGCCTCGGGAGGGGGGGGAGAGGGACACACGGATGCTGGGCTCTGGGGATCCGAGGCTCGCGACGAGGACTATCGCGCTCCGGAGAAACCGTCCCTACAGGTGGAACGGGGGCCGGAAATCCGCGCAGGGCAGGGCGATTCCCGGGAAGGCGCATTCGGACCCGCGCCGCTCTCCCGCGGCCCGAGCCCAAGGAAAGGGGGCGTCGCTTCCTCGAAGCGACGCCCCGCAACTCTCCCCCTCGGATGAGCACGGGCTGGTGGCCCCCGAGGCGGAAGGGTGGGAGCCGGCGCGAGCTCCACACCCCCTCCATCCCCGTGAGCGCCGAAACCGGGGTGAAGCCTCCCCTTACCTTGCTTTTTTTTGTCCGGAGCCGTGCTCCCCCCGGGCGGGGGCCCCTGTCGGGGCTGAGGGCGGCGAGCGAGCACGGCGCTCGCGCCCCGGAGAGACTCGAAGGAAGGCGATCGATGAGAGGACGCAGCCGAGGAGAGGACACGATCGAGGCCCTGCGGCGGGGGGCGCCGCTGAGCCGTCGGGCCCCGTAGCGGGCCGGGGGGTTCGACCCTAGAATGGGCCGACGGGCGAGACGATGCAGGATCCGGATCCCGAGGCTGACGTGGCGGTGCTGCAGGAGACCGGGGAGCTCCTGAGCCGGGCGCGAGTGGGCGAGGGGATCGCCCGCGAGGAGCTCTTTCGCCGCTTCCGGCCCCGGCTCGAGGGCTTCCTGCGCTCCCGGCTGCCGCTGGGGGCCCGGGACCTCCTGGAGACCCAGGACCTGGTCCAGGACGTCTGCCTCAAGGCCTTCGGGGCGATCGACCGCTTCGAGCACCGGGGCATCGGCTCGTTCTGGGGATTCCTGCGCCAGATCGCCCTGAGGCAGCTGATCGACGCCGGGCGGCGCGCGGGGCGGCGGGGGGGGGTCCAGCCCCTCGGCGAGGACTCCCGTGGAGCCCCGCCCGCGCGGGCCACCACGCCGCTGGCCCATTTGGTCACAAAAGAGTCGATCGAGGCGTTCGAGGGGGCCCTCGAGCGCGTTGGGGAGAAGCAGCGAGAGGCCTTGCTCATGCGCCTCGAGCTCGGGCTGGACTTCCGGACGATCGCGGTCGAGTGCGGCTTTCCCACGGAGGCGGCGGCCCGGATGGCCGTGCATCGTGCGCTCCAGCGCGTCTTTGCGGAGATGAACCTTGGCGGAAACGGAGGACGAGGCGGTCGAGGAGATCACCCGGGCGATCGCCGAGGGTAGGGAGATCGACTGGGGGGCGTGGTCGGATCGGGGTCTCCTCTCGGAGTCCGCGCTGGAGAGCCTGCGGGTACTGGCGGCCATGCGCCTGAGCACGGAGGCGGGCGGGGCCTCGGCCGAGTCCGCCCCCCTGGAGACCGGCTTCGAGGGCATCGAGGAGGTCGGGCGTGGCGCCCACGGGCGGGTGTGGCGGGCGATCGACCGGGCGCTGGAGCGCCCGGTGGCCCTCAAGGTCCTGCGCGGACAGGGCGCGATCGCGCCCGAGGCGCGGGCTCGCTTCGTCAAGGAGGCCCGCCTGCTCGCCGCGGTGGACTGCGCCCACGTCGTGAAGGTGCACGCCATCGACGAGTGGGAGGGTCGGCTGCGCATCAGCCTCGAGTGGATCGACGGGAGCACCCTCGACCAGGTGGTGCGCGACTCGGGCACGCTGCCCCCGGAGGAGGCCGCCCGCGTGGGCGTGGACCTGTGCCGCGCCCTGACCGAGCTGCACCGGCGCGGCATCGTGCACCGCGACCTCAAGCCCGCCAACGTCATGCGCGCCGAGGGTGGGCGGATCGTGCTCCTGGACTTCGGCATCGCCCGGGAGCTGGCGCCCGATGGGGAACACGAGCTCGAGGCCGGCAGCGGGACGCCTCTCTACATGGCGCCCGAGCAGTGGGTGGCCGGCGGGGAGCAGGGCCCCCACACCGACCTCTACGCCCTCGGCGTCCTGCTCTACTGGCTGGTCAGCGGCCGGCACCCCTTCGAGGCGGAGACCGCGCCGGAGCTGCGCGAGGCCGTCCTGGAGGGCAGGCCCCGGCTGCTGGTCGATCACCTGCCCGACGCGCCGCCGGCCTTCGACGAGCTCGTCTCGCGAGCCCTGGCGCGCGAGCCCGAGGATCGCCAGCCCTCGGCCGGAGCCATGGAGGGCGAGCTGCGCCGCTTCCTGGGGGAGGCTGAGGAGCCGGCCGCCCCGGCCGGCCGGCGCCTGTGGCTGGGAGCGGCCGCGGCCGTCCTCCTGTTCGCGGCCCTCGCCTGGCTGGCGCCGGAGTGGCTGGGGCCCGCGAGCCCGGTCGCGCTGGAGCTCGAGGCCGAGCTCTACGCCCTTCGGACCGGCGAGAAGGTCCGCCTGGCGGACGGCGACGCGGTCCATCCGGGAGACCGCCTCTTCATGGACGTCCGCTGCAGCCGGGAGGCCTGGGTCTACGTGTTCAACGAGGACCGGGAGGGGCGCCTGTACACGCTCTTCCCGCTGACCGGCTTCGACCTCGCGAACCCGCTTCCGGCCCGCCCCGCCGGCGAGCGCGTGTGCCTGCCCGGCCCGCACGGGGGCGAGGACCACCACTGGAAGGTCGACTCCGAGGGAGGCGGGGGGGAGAGCGTGCTGGTCGTGGCCGCGATCGGGCCGGTGGAGGCCGCCGAGAGCCTGCGCGACCAGATCCAGGAGGCCTCGCCCTTCTCCGACCTCCTGGGCGGAGCGCAGACCCTGGCCACCCTCGGAGAGGGAGTGCGGCGCGACGTCCTGCGCAGCATCGGCGGGGTCCGGCCGGCGGGCGCCGCGGAGGAGCCCCCGGGCCGGGAGGGGCCCACCCCGCGCCTGGGAGAGCTGGCCGAGCGGCTGGGGGACGGCCCCGCGCGGGGGGGCGAGGTGTTCTGGCGCGCCCTCGAGCTCCGGAACGCCCCCCGCTAGAGCGGATGTGGAGGTCGGCCTCCGGGCGGCCTAACCTGCCCCCATGCGCCTGCGCATCCTGAACTGGAACATCCACAAGGGCATCGGGGGCGTGGATCGCCGCTATCGCCTGGGGCGGATCGTCGAGGTCCTGGCGCACTACGACGCCGACGTCCTCCTGCTCCAGGAGGTGGACGAGGGGGCCCGCCGCACCCGCTTCCACCGCCAGGTGGACGCGATCGGCGAGGCCCTGGGCATCCGCCACCGCCAGTACGGGGTCAACCACCGCCTGCGCAAGGGAGTCGGGCAGTACGGCAACGCCATCCTCTCGCGCTGGCCCCTGTACGGCGTCCACAACATCGACCTGACCATCAAGCCCAAGAAGGCGCGCGGCGTCCTCCTGGCGCGCACCCGCGTGCGCGTGGGCGCGAACGCCCGCACGGTGATCCTGTGCAACCTGCACCTGGGTCTCTCGGGCATCGAGCGCCAGGTCCAGCTCCGGCGCTTCCTCGAGAGCCGGCCCTTCCACCGCCTGCGCGCCGGAACGCCCATCGTCCTCGCCGGCGACTTCAACGACGTGTGGGGCACGCTGGGGCGGCGCCATCTCGAGCCGGCCGGCTTCCGCCGGGTGGGGTCACGGGTGAACACCTATCCCGCGTGGCTGCCGATGCGACCGCTGGACGGGATCTTCGTGCGGGGGGACCTGGTGGCCGTCCAGGGCTTCCGCTCGCGCCTGGCCCTGGCGCGGGAGGCCTCGGACCACCTGCCGCTGGTGGCGATCGCGGAGCTCCTGGGGATCGAGGCGTGAGGGGCGCCTCGTCCGTCCGACGCTGGCCGTCAATCCGATCGACCTGCCAGCCGGTACCTCTTCTCCGCATGCGACCAGCGCAACCTCGACAGGTTGCGATCGAGCCATGACCGGATTGCCCGCATTTGCCTCTCGGTCTTCTGCGGCGTGTCGTTGATCGTCTTCGGCTGCGGTACCGGATCGTAGTGGGGAATCCCCTCGAACGCGTCGAAGACGCGCTTCGCCCTTGCGCGGTCCGCCGGGTAGTAGCTGTGCGCGAGCTGATACACGACGTCCAGCGTTTCCGGGCCGGCGTATCCCTGCCCGGCAAGGCGTATCGCCGCCTCTCCACCCCAGTCGAAGTGGAAGTCCACGAGTTGGCCTTTGAAGGTGGAGTCTGTTTTCATCCACGTTCCTTCCCCGCCGAATCTCGGACACCTCAGGCTCACGAGATCCCGCACCTCCCGCTCATGGGACGCGGGTCGCATGTCGAAAAGGCACAGCGTGAGCATGTGTCGAACGAGACCGCGGCGTCTGTTGCGCAGCATCCAAGTGATCTCGTACTCTACTTTGGCAGGCATGTCGACGAGCTTCCGCGCAGCGGCTGCCCTCTCCCAGGACCGGCCATGATCGAGCCAGGAGAGATAGTGCAATTCCGTATCCTCGGGGTACGCGTCGGGCGCCTTCAACGGATGCCGGAAGAGCACGAGCCAGCCCACGAGCAGAAGGAGGACGATGACGACAGCGGCAGCGGCTCTACTCTCCATCCTGCTTGGATCCCTGGTTGCCCATCAGGGGAACGGCGTGGCTGCGAATCCTGCCGTGGCTCGATGGGCAGCCGCGATTCTACTCGGGGTCCCCGCCCGTGGAATCCCATCGAGAAACGAGTGCGTGCCTCGCTGGAGAAACCGGCATGAGCCGCCGGCAGGCTCAGCCCCCCGCCCGCTCGAGCGCTCCCAGCTCGATCCACCGCTGCCGCAGCCGCTCGTTCAGGCGTTCGTAGGCCCCGTTCGGATCCCCGCCCGCGGGCTCGGGCTCGAGGGGCGCGCCGAAGGTCATGCTCGTCCGCGCCGGGCGGGGCCACCGGCGGGTTCGCGGCCAGGCCTCGAAGGTGCCGGCGAAGGCGCAGGGGACCAAGGGGAGGGCGAGCTCGGTCGCCAGGATCGCCGGGCCTCGCCGGAGCTCTCCCACGGCGCCGTCGAAGCTGCGCCGGCCCTCGGGGAAGACCCCCAGGATCAGGCCGCGCTTCAGCCCCGCGGCGGCCACCCGCATCGAGGGGAGCAGGTTGCGAGCCGTGTCGGTGGGCACGATGGCGAAGAGCCGGGCGAGGCGGGAGCGCAGGCCCCCCTGCACGTGAATGGTGGCTCCCAGGCCGAAGAGCCGGCCGCGGGCGCGCGGAGGGAGGAAGGCGCCCAGCAGGACGCCGTCGAGGTAGCTCAGGTGGTTGGGGCAGATCAGATAGGGGCCCGTGGGGGGGAGGTGCTCGAGGCCGCGCACCCGCGGGCGGAAGAGCGGGCGCGAGAGGGCGCGGGCCAGCGCGAGGATCGCGCGCGCCGGCAGGCCGGCCAGAGGAGTGGGGCCCTCGCGCAGCCAGGGCGGCAGGTCCGAGGGGCCGGCCGCGGCGATCACCTCGCTCCAGGTCGAGGCCTCGACCGTCGCCTTCCGGCTCGCGCCGGCCCGCGCGCGGACCGCCTCGATCAGATCGCCCAGGGTCTGGATCGCGGACATCTCCGCGCTCTCCAGGCGCAGGTCGAAGTCGCTCTCCGCGGCGAGCAGGAGCTCGGCGCGGGCCAGGGAGTCCAGGCCCAGGTCGAGCTCCAGGCTGGAGCCCGCGCGGAGGGGGCGGCGGGGGCGGCCGTACCGGCGCGCCAGGTCTACGACGCGCCGACCCTCGGGGCTCTCGAGCAGCGCCGCCTCCCGCGGGTCGTGCCGGGTCGGGTCTACCTCGTCCAGCGCGTCCCCCTCGTCCCCGCGCTCGGCCAGGGCGCGGACCTCGAAGCGCTTGAGCTTGCGGGTCGCGGTGCGCGGCAGGGGATCGCGGGAGAGCTGGAAGCTGCCCACGCGCAGCCAGGGCGGCAGGTCCTGGGCGAGGCGTTGCAGCTCGTCGTGGATCTCCGGATGGGCGCTCGCGATGCCGAGCTCGCGCAGGCGATCCCAGTCGGGGACCACGACCGCGTGCAGCTCCTCGGCCTCCTCGGAGCCCGAGCGCCGGCCGATCACGCAGATCTCGCGGATCAGGTGCGAGCTCGCGAGGTGGCCCTCGACCTCCTCGGGGTGCACGTTCTTGCCGGAGGGCAGGACGATCACGTCCTTGCTGCGGCCGGTGATGAAGAGCTCCGAGCCGCTCAGGCGGCCCAGGTCGCCGGTGAGGAACCACTCGCCCCGCCGCGTGGCCGCGGTCTCCCGCTCCCGCCCGTGGTAGCCCGGTGAGAGGGCGGGTCCGCGCAGGCAGACCTCGCCCACGCCGCCCGCGTCGGGCCGGTCGATGCGGATCTCGACGCCCGCGAGGGGGCGGCCCACCGAGCCGATCTCGATCGCCTCCGGCGGCGTGAACGTCGAGCCGCCGGAGCTCTCGGTGAGCCCCCAGGCCTGGGCCACGGTGAAGCCCAGGCGCATCAGGTCCCGCTGCGCGGTCGGATCCAGCCGCGCGCCGCCCGAGACGAACAGCCGCAGGCGCGGGCCCACCCGCTGGTGCACCTCGCGGAAGAGGAGCGGCCCCGCGTTCCACTTCAGGGTCCGGCGCAGCGCTCCGTTGGCGAGCATGGCCGCGCGCGCGAGCCAGCGCCTGGGCGGCGAGGCGGCCGAGATCCTCTCGACGATGCGGTCGCGGATCAGGTGGAAGAGCAGGGGCACGGCCAGCAGGATGGCCACGCCCTCCTCGCGCACGGACTTCAGGAGCTCCTCGCCGCTCCCGATCCTCGCGTGCACCACCTCGGCCCGGTAGGCCGCCGCCAGGAGGAAGCTGCCGAGCTGGGCCAACACGTGGTTGAGGGGCAGGAACATCAGGGCCACCTCGTCCGGCTCGACGCGCAGCGCGCCCCGGGTGCCCTCGATCTCGGCCAGCAGGTTGCGGTGGGTCAGGATCACGCCCTTGGGCGCGCCCGTGGTCCCCGAGGTGTAGATGATCGCCGCCGGCCGATCCCCGCCCTCGATCTGCGGCAGCGGGGTCGTCCCGGCCTCGCTCCCGAGCTCGCTCCAACCCGGAACCGCCCCGCTCGGCCCGTCCAGGCAGAAGAGCAGGCGTCCCTCCTCGCAGAAGAGGGGACGGTCCCTCCCCACGCGCTCGAGGAGCTCCGCGCTGACGAAGAGCCCCCGGGCCTGGCAGTCGTCGAGCATTTGCGAGAGGGCGGGCGCCGAGAGCTCCGCGTCCAGCGGCACCACCACGCCGCCGGCCAGGAGCACCGCCGCGTAGGCGACGCACCAGCGGGGTCGATTCTCGGAGAGGAGGCCCAGGCGCTCGCCGGGGAGCAGGCCGGCCGCGATCAGGCCGCGCGCGGCCCGCTCGGCCTCCTCGAGGAAGCCCGCGAAGGTGCGATCCTCCCCCTCGAGGTCGCGCGATCGCAGGAAGACGCCATCGGGCGATTCGCGGGCGGCCTCCTCGAAGACGCGGGTGAGGGGGCCCGCCAGGGCGGACTCTCGAAGGGGCGGGCCGGTGAGGGTGGGGCCGCGGGGCTCCCCGGCCGAGGGGGCGGCTCGGGCCATGGGGCCACCGTGGTGTCCCAACCGGTGGATTGCAACCCGCCAGGGCGGGGCCCGGTGCGGGCGCGCTCGGCGCGGGGCGGGGGAGCTTCTCCGGGATTCTCCGCAACCGCGCGCAGCGGGATCGATCCCACCCGGGGGGGTCGCGCCGCGCTCCGGGGATCCGGTCTGCCCGTCGCGCCCCTCCGGCGCGCGCTGGCCCGCCGCGGCAAGGGCCCGGCCCGGTTGACGGCCGCGCGCGCAGCGGGCACCTTGACCCCACCCTCGAGCCGCCGTGCCGAGGCCGAGCCCGTGGAAATCCTGCGCATCTCGATCGCCCTCTTCCTCATCATGGATCCCTTCGGGAACGTGCCCGTGTTCCTGCAGATCCTGGAGAAGGTGCCGGTGGAGCGCCGGCGCCGGGTGCTGGTGCGCGAGCTCCTGCTGGCCCTGATCGTCATCGCGCTGTTCATCCTCGGCGGCCGGCCGGCCATGACCTTCCTGGGATTGCAGCAGGAGTCCGTGAGCATCGCCGGCGGGATCATCCTCTTCCTCATCGCGCTGCGCATGGTCTTCCCCTCGTCCGGTCTGCACGGCGAGCAGGACTTCGAGGGGGAGCCGCTCCTGGTGCCGCTGGCCATCCCCTTCATCGCCGGGCCCTCCCTCCTGGCCGCGCTGCTGCTCTTCGCCACCGCCGAGGAGGGCGGGCTGACCAACCTCATGGCGGCCGCGGCCATCGCCTGGGGGGCGACCTTCCTGGTCCTCGTCAGCGCCACCTTCCTCCTGCGCTTCCTCACCCGCCGCGGCCTGGTGGCCATCGAGCGGCTCATGGGGATGGTCCTGGTCGCCCTGGCGGTCCAGCTCTTCCTGACCGGGCTCACCGGCTATCTGAAGTGAGGCCCACGCGCGACCCGCGATGACCGCTCCCGAGGACGTGATCGCCCTGGTCGAGGAGGGCCTGGACGCGCGCTCGCTGCAGGCGCGGTTGCGCCGATGCGATTTCGATGCGGGCGAGGCGGGAGCGCTGGGACACCTCCACCGGCTGCTCGCCGGGACCTACGCGGACCTGGCGATCCTGGAGGCTCCGGAGGGTCCCTTTCCCCTGGGCGTGCTGCCCCTCTGCCCGGCCGGCGCGCGGGATCCCGAGCGACTGACCGGCGCCCTGGATCCCACCCGGGAGGAGCCGCCCCGCCTGTGGCCGGAGCTGGTGGAGGCGCTGAAGCGGGGCGGCGCGCCGATCTGGGACTGCCCGACCTTCTCCCTCACCCGCCTCTGCCGCGACCGCGATGGCGCGGTCGAGAAGATCGAGGCCCGCATCGGGTCCTACTTCGACATGGTCGCCTCGGCCGGCTACCTGGAGTACGAGTGCCTGGCGGCCCTGAGCCGCTCGCCGGAGTCCCTGTCGCTAGGGGATCTGCCCGCGCGCCGCGCCGCCCTGTCTCGCCACCGCAGCTCCCTGGAGTGCCTGACCTCCGGCGGCGGGGTGGACGCCGCCCTGGCCATCTCCACCCTGGTGGTGTACGCGCGCGAGGGGAGCCCCTGGATGCTCCTCGACGTCCGCTCGAGGCGGAAGACCGAGCACGACGAGATCCACCACGTCGTGCCGGCCCTGTACTTCCAGCCCGTCACGGGCACCTCGGAGCGCGGCCTCGAGGTCGAGTGGAGCGTCCGGCACAACGTCTTCCGGGAGTACCTGGAGGAGATCTTCGGCATGCCCGAGGTGGAGCACGAGCCCGGGAGCGTCGCGCCGGACTACTTCCTGCGACACCCCAACCTCCTGCTGCTGAAGGAGATGCTGGAGGCGGGCACGGCCGAGCTCCGGGGAGTCGCGCTGGTGTTCGACCTCCTGAACCACCGGCCGGAGATCTGCACCCTCCTCCTCATCCGGGACCCGTCCTGGTACGAGCGCCAGAGGGACGCCTCGACCGCCGAGCGGGAGGGCCTGCGACCCCTGGCGGTGGACGATCGCTTCCTCCTGGAGGACAGCGCCCCCCCTCGGATCCACCCCGAGACCGTGGTCAGCCTTCCGATGTCCCACCCCGCGTGGGCGCGGGTCGCCCGGCCCTGGCTCATGGCGCCCCCGGGGGCCGGCGCCCTGATCCTCGGATGCCGCGAGGCCGCGCGCAGGCTGGGCGTGGAGGAGCCCGCCTGGCTCCACCCCTTCGGTCTGCGCGGGCCGGGCTCCTGATCGAGCGGAGGAGAGCGAGATGATGTACCGTCACGGCCCGATCGCGATGGCCATCCCCCTTCTGTTCCTCGCCGGCCTCGTGGCTGGGCCGATGGGCGCCGAGCCGCCGATCCAGGATCGGACCGGCCCACCCTCCATCGTGCCCCTCCCGGCCGAGATCCGCTGGACCGAGGGCGCCTTCCGGATCGGCGAGCGCACCGCGATCCGGGTCGAGGGGCCGACCGAGGCCGCGGGCCGCCTCCTGGCGGAGGAGCTCTCGCGGGCATCGGGTCTCGCGATCGGGGTGCTCGAGGCGGAGCCCGGCGATCCGCCCCGCGACTCCATCGGCATCTCGATCCTGGAGTCGCCGGATGGGCTGGGCCCGGAGGGCTACGCCCTCTCGATCGGGCCCGAGGCGGTGCGGATCTCCGCCTCCGATCCCGCCGGCGCCTTCTGGGCGGTGCAGACGCTGCGGCAGCTCCTGCCGGTCGAAGCCGCCGGCGCGCGGCCGGACGGGAGCCGCGGCTGCTCCCTGCCCGCGGTGGAGATCCGCGATCGCCCTCGCTTCGGCTGGCGCGGCCTGATGCTGGACTGCAGCCGGACCTTCCAGTCGATGGACTACCTGCGCCGGACCGTCGACCGGATGGCCCTCTACAAGCTGAACGTCCTGCACCTGCACCTGACCGACGACCAGGGCTGGCGGCTCGAGATCGAGAAGCGTCCGGCGCTCACCCGCGAGGGTGCGCGCTTCCCCGAGCGCTTCGGCGAGCCCCAGTCGACCCAGGGCTTCTACTCGCAGGACGAGATACGCGAGCTGGTCCGCTACGCCGCCGAGCGGCACGTGAGCGTCGTGCCCGAGATCGAGATGCCCGGGCACAGCCTGGCGGCGCTCTCCTGCTACCCGGAGCTCTCGTGCACCGGCGGCCCCTTCGAGATCTACCCCTTCTTCCAGGGCCCGGGCATCACCGAGGAGATCTTCTGCGCCGGGCGCGAGGAGAGCTTCGAGTTCTTCGCCGACGTGCTCGACGAGGTGGTCGGGATCTTCCCCTCGCCCTTCGTGCACGTGGGCGGGGACGAGGTGCCCAAGCGGCGCTGGAAGGAGTGCCCCCGCTGCCAGGCGCGCATGCGCGAGGAGGGGCTGGCCGACGTGCACGAGCTGCAGAGCTGGTTCATCCGCCGGGCCGAGGGCCTGCTCGAGGCCCGCGGCCGGCGCCTGATCGGCTGGGACGAGATCCTGGAGGGGGGACTCGCGCCGCGGGCCGCGGTGATGAGCTGGCGGGGCACGGCGGGCGGCATCGCCGCCGCCCGCGCGGGCCACGCGGTGGTGATGAGCCCGACCAGCCACTGCTACTTCGACTACTCCTACCGGACCACCAGTACCCGCCGCGTCTTCGACTTCGAGCCCGTCCCCGCGGAGCTGAGCGAGGCCGAGGCGCGGCACGTCCTGGGCCTGCAGGCCAACTTCTGGTCGCACATCGACCGCGTCCCCGAGCGGGTCGACGCGCAGCTCTTCCCGCGCCTCCTGGCCCTGGCCGAGCGCGCCTGGTCGCCCGCCGCGGCCCGCGACTTCGCGGCCTTCCGCGAGCGGCTCCTCGATCAGCGCGCCCGCCTGGACGCGCTGGGCGTCCGCTGGCACCTCCCCGCCCTGCTCGAGCCGGCGGGGCGCTGGACGCCGGAGGGGACCCCGGAGGGCTTCGAGGAGATGGAGTGGGACGTGGGCGCGGCCGTGGAGGGCGGCGGCTCCCTGAGGGTCCTCTTCCAGTACACGGGGGGCGCCCACCGGCTGGAGATCCGCCGGGTCGCGCTCCTGCGCGACGGCGAGGAGGTCTCCCGCGACGAGCACGAGGGCGTGACCGGCGCGCGGGACGTGGACAACCTCTATTCCCTGGAAGTCCCCGCCGGTCACGACGACGCCCGCTGGGTCCTGCGCGCGCTCGCCCGCGGCGGGGGCGGGACGGACTCGAGCGGGGAGCTCTACCTGCACCTCGGCCGGGGGCAGCCGTGATCTCGATCGAGGCCTCGATCTCCAAGGGCTGGCTCTCGCGGGCCCTGGGCGTCCGCTTCGACCGGGACTACTACCTCGACCCGCGGCGGCGCCGCGAGATCGACCGGCGCTGCGGGGAATACGCGCGCCGCGAGCTGGCCGATCTGCAGATCGCCTGCACCGAGTCCAACCTCGGTCGTCGGCGCTGGATCGATCCGGACCAGGTGCTGGTGGGGGGGATCCAGCCCAACCTGATCCTGGGCCTGCTGCTGGGCGCGGAGCTCGTGGCGCACCCCGAGATGGACGCGGACGTCACCCCCCGGTGCCTGGCCGGCCGGGATCCGGCGGAGCTCCCCGATCCAGAAGAGCTGCTGGCCCACCCGCTGATGGAGCGCTTCGACGGTCAGATCCAGGCCCTGCTCCGGGACCGATCCGCCGGTCTGCGCCCCATCCCGCCCTTCTTCTGGGACACCTCCGGCCGGGCCGCGGTCCACGGCGCGCTGACCACCGCGCAGAAGCTGGCGGGCGAGGGGATCTTCGCCGACCTGCTGCTCGACCCCGAACCCTGCCGTCGGCTCCTGGCCTGGATCGCCGAGGCCTGGATCGCCCTCGTGCGGCACTACTCGCGCCTGGCGGAGACGGCGGTGGACTGCGTGCACGTGGGCGAGTGCTCCGCCTGCCTGGTGAGCGCGGAGCACTTCGAGGAGTTCGTCTCGCCGACCCTGGCGCGAATCTCGCAGGCCCTGGGGCCGCTGCGCCTGCACTCCTGCGGCTCCAGCGACCACCTCCTCGAGCCCATCTCCCGCCTGGAGCGCCTGCAGTCGGTCGACCTGGGGGGGGAGACCTCGGTGGCTCGGGCCCGCGCCGCGCTCGGCCGCGACCTCCCGATCAGCATCGCCCCCCTGACGAGCGACCTGTCGAGCGATTCCCCGACCGGGATCCTCGCCTGGGCGCGGCGGGCGCTGGAGGGAAACGGGGGCGGGGACCTGACCATCCTCTATCATCTGGAGCCCGGCCACCGCCTGGAGGTGGTGCGCGCCCTGCACGCCTTCGTCGCGGGGCACGCGGTGGGGGGCTGAGCCCGGGCCGAGGGGCGGGGGAAGCCCGCAGCGGACGCCGCCCGGGGGGGAAGAGAACGGCCTGCGAGCGCCCACGGCGCCGCGCTGAACGACTCCGCGGCCTCGGCAGCCCTGGCCGCATCGGTCCAGAATCGCCGGAAGCCGCGCCCGGCCTCAAGATGCCGCGTCCAGCCGACCGAGGCAGGGGCACGAGCCTCTCGGAGGCGCGACACCTCGGGTCCAGTGGGGGGATCCGAGGACGGGAGGCGGAGGCATCGAAGCGGGCGATGGCGGACTCGGCATGCCCTGTCCGGCGGTGGCCTCGGATCGAGGCGCGGGGCCGGATCGCCTGCAGGGGAGGGAAGAGTGGGCATCATCACATCGGATGGATCCGAGGATCCGTGCGCTCCGCGCAGCAGCCATGACGTCACCATCGTCATTCCGGTCGGATCGCGCGGCGGCTCGCTGGACGAGTGCCTGAGGCGCCTCGCGATCTCGCGACCGCTGCGGTCGATGGGGCAGGTCGAGGTCATCGTGGTCGACGATGCGAGCGGCGATCGGCGGGACCGGCTGGCCGCGAGGTGGGGGGAGGAGTTCTTCGACCTGGTCGTCCTGCGCCACGGGTCGCGTCGAGGGCTGGGCACGGCCGCTCGAACCGGCGTCATGGTCGCGCGCGGGCGCCACGTGTTCGTCAGCGACCCGGCCCTGCCCATCGACCTCGGAGAGCTGCAGCCGCTCGTGGAGACGCTCGAATCGGGCGTGAGCGTCATCGTGCCGTCTCGTGGACTGTCGGGCGCGCGACTCGATCGGGAGCCGGGGTGGCCCCAGCGGATCTGCGAATGGGTGCTCGGCCTCTTCGCTCGGGCGTTCCTGCGGCCCGGAGTGCGCGATACCCTCGCGGGTCTGATCGGCTTTCGTCGGCACGCCGCGCGCGCGATCGCACAACGAGCTCGATGCGGGGGGCCGACCTTCACCGCGGAGTGGGTCGCCCTGGCTCAGCTCTTCGGGCTCGAGGTCGTCGAGACCGCGGCGCACTGGGCGCGTCCGCAGAGCGGGCCCGCGGTGACCGCCGTGGTGCCCTCGGTCCTCGAGCTTGCCCGCCTCGGCCGGCGGCTGGCCACCAAGGAAGACTGGAAGCCCCTGTCACCGAGTGAAGCGCTCGGAGACACCACCTTCGTGAAGTTCGACCTCACCAGCCTGCGCCGGCGGAGCGCCGAGGGCCGGCGCGCCCCGGGCGCCGGCGCCGGGGGCATGGCCCCGCCTCGCGTCGGGGCGCGCCGATCCGCTCCTCGGGGACCGGGGTGAACGACGTGTCTGGAAGCGACGGGCGGTCGTCTTCATGCCATGCGCCTTCATGCGAGGTCGAGCGGCTCGCGCCCGGCCCTCACTGCCGGATGAGGAAGATGTAGTCCAGCCCGAAGAGGTTCCCGGGAGAGACCTCGGGCCGCGGCTCCAGCGCCTCGATCTCGAGGACGTTCTCGCCCTCGGGGAGATCGAAGCGCCCCAGCTTCGGGTGCAGCCAGTAGATCTCGGGCGAGTAGCAGTCCACGGGCTCGCCGGCGGGCGCTCCGTTGAGGCGGAACCCCTGGCGCCCGTGCCGCGGCGACATGCAGAGGTTGAGCTCCACCGTGTAGCTCCCCGCCCGCGGCACCGCGAAGCGGACCTCCAGGCGGTCGCCCGGCTCGGCGTCGCGCCAGACCAGGTGCTCGGCCCGCGAGCAGTTGGCCAGGCGCTCCTTCCCGGCGGTTCCGCCGCTCGCCTCGAACTCGAGGACCTCGCCCTCGAAGGGCTCCAGCATGTCCGCGCGGATGCCGAGATCGACCGGCTCCAGCCCGAAGCGGTCCACCGGGCGGGGCCCGGGGGAGCCGGGCTCGGCGTACCAGAGGAGGCCGAGGCGGGAGCCGGGCCCGGGCGCGTGAGCGCCCGCGAGACCCGGATCCGGCTCGCCTCCCAGGACGCCGCCTCCCCGGGATCGAAGGTCTCCACCGCGGTCCCGGCCGCGTAGGTGCGATGGCCGATCTCGTAGTAGAGCCGGAGGGGCTTCCCTCCCGCGGCCTCCTCGACGGTGATCTTCAGCGACTCCGCGTAGGGGAGCGGCCAGTAGAGGTTACCGCCCGTGCCGCTGACGTAGGAGAACGCCGGCCCGAAGGGCGGCACCGAGGCATCGAAGAGCGCCGAGAGCGGCAGCTGGATCCGGGGCACCTCCTCGCCGTCGAAGTGGAAGCGGGCGGCGTTCGTCCGGGTGGGATTGGCCGACCAGATGCGCGTGACCGCGCCGGGTCCGCGGAGATCGGCGAGGACGTGCTCCCTGCGCCCGTCGGTCGTCTCGGTGCGCACGTACTGGCCCACGTCGTGGTTGTCGAACCAGGCCGCGCCGCCCTCGTGGCTCCTGCGGCTGTAGCTGCTGGCCGAGGCGCTCGAGAAGAACGGCTCGGGCCTCCGCGACAGCTCCTCCAGGTCCACCATCTCCTCGAGGAGACGCTCGACGCCGATCGCCTAGGCGGGGGCCGCGCCCTGCGCCCCGGCGAGCGGCGCGGCGCACACAGGGCGAGGCACAGCCCGCGGCAGAGTCCCTCATGCTCCCTCATCGTCGTGCACCTCCCGGTTCGAGGACCGGCGGGAGTACTCCACGCGCGCCGCCTTGTCAACGATTACAGGAGCCGCGACCCGGGGGGCTCTCGCCGCGCACCTCGACCGCTCCACGCGCTTCCGTGTACCATGCGCTGGTCTCTGCAGCGTCATCGTTCCCAGGAGAGGAGACTGGACGCATGACCGCCTCGATACTGCTCGCGCGCCTCGTCGGCCTGGCCCTGGCCCTGCCGGTCGCCCCGGTCTTCGCCGGCGGGGAGCCCCCGCCGGTCGAGGTCCTCTGGCGGGAGACCCTCTCCACGAGGGGCTCGACGCGGGGGACCGCGTACGGGATGAGCGCCAAGATCATCACCTCGCGGGGGAGGATCTTCGCGGCCTGGCTCGACCACGTCGCCGACGCGCGGATCGCGACCTGCGACCTCGGGGAGGGGACCTGGAGCGAGCCGCTGCTGCTCGGCCGGGGCGTCGACAACCACAGCGGGCCGGCGCTCACCATGGACTCCGGGGGCTACCTCTACGCGATCTTCGGGCCGCACGGCCGGGACCCCTTCCAGCTCCGGCGATCGCTGCGCCCCCGCGACGCGAGCGAGTGGTCGCCCGCCGAGCCGGTCGGCGCGAGGGCGACCTATCCCAGCCTGGCCTGCGGACCGGACGACGCGCTGCACCTCACCTACCGCGGCAACCCGATGCCGGCTCGCCTCATGTACCAGCGGCGGCCCGCGGGCGGCTCTTGGAGCGAGCCGCGCGAGCTGGTGAGCGCGGACGTGCCCAGCGGCTACACCCAGTACGGCAACCCGCTGGCGGTCGGCGCGGACGGCACGCTCCACCTGGCCTTCCACGTCTACGATATGCACCCGGCCGCGGGCAAGGCGGCCGGGTACCTCCGCTCGCGGGACGGCGGCTCGAGTTGGGAGACCGCCGAGGGGCTCGCCGTCGAGCTGCCCGCCGATCCGTCCACGCCGTGCTTCATCGAGCAGGGAAAGGACCTGGACGTGCGCGCCGGGAGCCTCGCGCTCGACCCGCGGGGGCGCCCCCACGTGATCGTCCTGCACCGGGGGGCGCAGCCGCAGGACGCGAGGCTGTGGCGGCACGACGGGAGCGCCTGGCGGTCGACCGAGCTCCTGCCCTTCGTCCGCGCGGCGATGCCCGAGCGCGAGATCGGCGACGGGGCCAGCCTGAGCTTCGACGCGCGGGGGCGGCTGTACGTCGCGCTGGCGGTTCAGACGCCGCCCGGTGGCTGGGGGCACCCCTCGGGCGAGGTGGTCCTCCTGTGCTCGGACGACGGCGGCGAGAGCTTCGACCTGCTCCCCATCTCCCCGCCCGATCCCGAGCTGCCGGCCTGGCTTCCGAGCATCGAGCGACCCCACGGCCCCGATCCCCTCGAGGGCGTCCCCTCGCTCCTGTACACCCACGGCGGCCCGGGCGAGGGGGTGACCGGCGGCGAGGCGACCGAGATCGTCTTCGTGCGCCTCGGCGAGGACCTGGAGGCGGGCTTCCGCTCGCCGCCGGCGGAGGCGCGGCCCTGGGTCTACTGGTTCTGGGTCAACGGCAACATCACCCGCGAGGGGATCACCGCCGACCTGGAGGCCATGGCCGGGGTCGGCATCGGCGGGGTGCTGATCATGGAGGTGGACATCCGCACGCCGGCGGGGCCGGCTCCCTTCGGCGGAGGCGCCTGGCGCGAGCTCTTCCGGCACGTCTGCGCGGAGGCGGACCGCCTCGGGCTCGAGGTGGTGATGAACAACGACGCCGGCTGGTGCGGCAGCGGCGGGCCGTGGATCCCGCCGGAGCTGTCGATGCAGAAGGTGGTCTGGACGGAGACCGCCTGCACCGGGCCGAGCCGCTTCGAGGGGGAGCTGCCCCGGCCGGAGGCGGTGCGGGACCACTACCGCGACATCGCCGTGCTGGCCTTCCCCACGCCCGCGGGGGACGCCCGGATCACCAACCTGGCGGTGAAGGCCGGCTTCCACGCGGGGATGCCCTCGCTGGCCGTCCCGACGGGCTGGCCCGAGGATCCGGAGGGGGAGGCGATCCCCCGCGCGGGCCTGCTCGACCTCACGGACGGGATGGACGAGGGCGGCCGCCTGAGCTGGGAGGTGCCCGAGGGCGAGTGGACCCTCCTGCGCTTCGGGCACACGAGCACCGGCCGCACCAATCACCCCGCGCCCGCTGCGGGGCGGGGCCTGGAGTGCGACAAGCTGAGCGCGGAGGCCGCCGAGGCGCACTTCGACGGCCTGATGGGGAAGCTCGTCGACGACGTCGGCCCGCTCACCGGCGAGGCGCTCGTCGGGACGCACATCGACAGCTGGGAGGTGGGGAGCCAGAACTGGACCCCGCGCTTTCGCGAGGAGTTCCTCCGGCTGCGCGGCTACGACCCCCTGCCGTTCCTCCCGGTGCTCACCGGGCGCATCGTCGATCGCCGGGAGGTCTCCGAGCGCTTCCTCTGGGACCTGCGGCAGACCGTCTCGGAGCTCCTGCTCGAGAACTACGCGGGCAGGATCCGGGAGCTGGCCCACGAGGAGGGGCTGCGCCTCTCCATCGAGGCCTACCACACCTGCCCGACCAACGACATGGCCTACGCCGGCCGCGCGGACGAGCCCATGGGCGAGTTCTGGTCGTGGTGGTGGCCGACGGCCGGCTACGAGATGTCGTTCAGCTGCACGGAGATGGCCTCCGCGGCGCACGTCTACGGCCGTCGCATCGTCGGCGCCGAGGCCTTCACCGCCACCGACGCGGAGCGCTGGCAGAGCCACCCCGGATCGATCAAGGCCCTCGGCGACTGGGCCTTCTGCGAGGGGATCAACCGCTTCGTCTTCCACCGCTTTGCCCTGCAGCCCTGGCCGGATCGGCCGCCGGGCATGTCGATGGGCCCGTGGGGGCTGCACTACGAGCGCACGCAGACCTGGTGGGACTCGTCCGTCGCCTGGCACGAGTACCTCGCCCGCTGCCAGTTCCTCCTCCGCCAGGGGCTCTTCGTCGCGGACGTCTGCTACCTCGGGCCGGAGGGCGCGCCCCAGTCGATCGCCTTCCAGGACCGCTTCCTGGCGACTCCCGGAGACGTCTACGTCCCCCGCGAGCGAGGCGGCTATAACTTCGACGCCTGTCCCCCCGAGGCGCTCCTGACGCGGATGTCGGTCGAGGACGGGCGGCTCGTCCTGCCCGACGGCATGAGCTACCGGCTGCTGGTGCTGCCGGCGGTGGAGACCATGACGCCCGAGCTCCTGCGCAGGGTGATGGAGCTGGTCGAGGCGGGCGCGACCGTCGTCGGACCCAGGCCGGTCCGATCGCCGAGCCTCGAGGGCCACCCGCGCTGCGACGAGGAGGTGCGCGCGCTGGCGCGGGAGCTCTTCGGCCCGGGCGAGCTGCCCGAGACGCTGGAGATGCGCCCGCTGGGCGAGGGCACGGTGGTGGCCTGGAGAGCCTTCGACAAGCGCCTGGACCTCATTCTGCCGGCCGGCGAGCTCCTGCGCGAGGCCCGCTGGATCTGGAGCGCCGCGGGGCGGGGGGCCATGCGCGCCCCGCCCGGGAAGACCCGCTTCCGCCGCGCCTTCGAGCTCTCGGACCCGCAATCGATCGAGTCCGCGCGCCTCGTGATGACCGCCGACAACGCCTTCGAGTGCTGGCTGAATGGGGAGCGGGTGGGCGAGGGCCGCGACCACCAGCGCCTCTTTGAGCTCGACGTCTCCGGCGCCCTCCGCAGCGGCTCGAACCTCCTGGCGGTGGAGGTCGACAACTGGACCGAGAGCCCCAACCCCGCGGCGCTGATCGGGGCGCTGCAGGTCGAGCACGGGGGCGGCGAGAGCCTCACCCTCATCACCGACGAGGGCTGGGAGTTCGAGGAGTCGAGCGCCGAGGACTGGACGACTAACGCCGCCGCGGGCGCCTGGTCCGCGGCCAGCCCGCTGGGCGCGCTGGGGATGGCGCCGTGGGGCGAGCCGCGGGAGATGTCCTACGATCCGCAGATGTACGCCGAGGAGGAGCCCGTCGCCAGGGTGATGGAGGCGCTGGGCGTGCCGATGGACTTCGACTACCGGACGCCGAGCGGCGAGCGGAGCCTGCGCTTCATCCACCGCCGGGCGGGGAAGACCGACATCTACTTCGTGGCGAACAGGCTCCCACGGCCGGAGCGGGCCCTGTGCCGCTTCCGCGTGTCGGGGATGCAGCCGGAGCTGTGGTGGCCGGACACCGGCCGCGTCGTGCTCGACGGCTTCGAGGTCGAGCTCGACGGCGCGACCCTGGTCCCGAACTCCATAGGCCCCCCCGAGTCGGGCTTCGTCGTCATACGCCC
>CAZTTG010000009.1:23960-91439 GCA_964615935.1 uncultured Planctomycetaceae bacterium
GGTTGGGGGGGGGGGGGGTGGCCGGGGTGGTTGGGGGGGCCGCACCGGGGGGGGGGGGCGGGGGGGGCGGGGGGCCAGTCGTGCGACGGCTCGACCCTGGTCCCGATCTCCTTCGGCCCCGCCGATTCGGTCTTCGTCGTCTTCCGCGAGCCCTCGGCGCCGGCCTCCCGGCGGGTCGTCTCGGCGAGGCGCGGCGGGCGGGAGCTGCTCGGGACCGGCTGGGGATCGCCGATGGCCGTGGACCCCCCCGGCATCCAGCTTTGGCGCGCGCCGGGGGGCGCGCTCGAGGCCTGCATCGGCGAGGCGGGGACCTACTTCCTGGAGTTCGCCGACGGGGGAGCGCGCGAGGTCATGATCGAGTTGGTCCCGGCTCCGTTGGAGGTCGCCGGTCCCTGGGAGCTGCGCTTCGCGGCCGGCGGCGGGGCTCCGGAGCGGATCGAGCTGGAGGAGCTGGTCTCCTGGTCCGAGCACGGGGACGAGGGCGTGCGGCACTTCTCCGGCGCGGCGACCTACTCCGCGGTCCTCGACGTGCCGGCGGAGGCGATCGCCCCCGATCGCCGCTTCCACCTGGACCTCGGCGACGTGCAGGTGGCCGCCGAGGTGCGGCTCAACGGGATCGAGCTGGGCATCCTGTGGAAGCCTCCCTATCGCGTCGAGGTCACCGAGGTGCTGCGCGCCGGCGAGAACCGGCTCGAGGTGGAGGTCGTGAACCTGTGGATCAACCGGATGATCGGCGACCAGCGCCTGCCCGAGGACAGCGATCGCGATCCGGCGGGCTGGCTGAGGTCGTGGCCGGAGTGGCTGGAGCGCGGCGAGCCCAGCCCCGCCGGCCGCACGAGCTTCACCTCCTGGCGGCTGTGGAAGGGGGACGAGCCGCTCGTCGAGTCGGGGCTGCTCGGGCCCGTCCGTATCATCCCCTCGCTGCGGCGGAGCCTCGACTGATGCGCGGCGTGGGGAGCTCGTCGGAGGGAGCACCGTGAAGAGAGAGACCCTGAGCTCGCGCGAGCGCCTGCTGCGGGCGCTCGACCACGAGAAGCCCGATCGGATCCCCATCGACCTGGGCGGGAACCAGACCGGGATCCACCGCTTCGCCTACCGGGCGCTCCTCGACCACCTCGGGCTGGAGGAGGAGATCGAGGTCATGGACGCGGTCCAGCAGCTCGCCCGCCCCAGCGAGGCGGTGCTGGAGCGCCTGCGCGTGGACACCCGCTACATCGCCGCCGGCGCGGCCTCGAACTTCACCGGGGGCATCGTGACCGCCGAGCGCGACGGCCGGCTGTGGCACGACCTGACCGACGAGTTCGGCGTCACCTGGTCGATGCCCGACGACGCGCCGTACTACATGGACATCTCCCACCACCCCCTGGCGGAAGCGGAGATCGGGGACATCGACGACCATCCCTTCCCGAGGGGGGACGATCCGGGCCGCTTCGAGGGGCTGCGCGAGCGGGCCCTGGAAATCCGCGAGCAGACCCCCTACGCGGTGGTCGGCGGCATCTCCGGCGTGGTGTACGAGATCTGCTGGTACCTGCGCGGCCTGGAGCAGTGGCTGTGCGACACCATCGAGCGCCCCGACTTCTGCGCGCGGCTCCTGGACCGGACCCTGCGCTTTTGGCTCGACTGGTTCCGCCTCTTCCTCGACGAGGTCGGCGACCTGGTCGACGTCATCATGATCGGCGACGACCTCGCCGGTCAGCGTGGCCCGCTCTTCCGGCTCGACTTCTACCGAAAGGTGGTCCAGCCGCGCCACGCGGAGCTGGTGGCAGCCGTCCGCTCCCGGACGCGAGCCCGGATCTGGTACCACACCTGCGGGGCCTGCTCCCGGCTCATCCCCGACCTGCTCAGGAATGGCATCCAGGTCCTGAACCCGGTGCAGATCGGCGCCGAGGACATGGACCCCGCCGCGCTCAAACGGCGCTGGGGGAAGGAGCTGGCCTTCTGGGGCGGGGCGATCGACTCCCAGCACGCGCTGCCCTCGGGCTCGCCGGGGGAGGTCCGCGAGGAGGTGCGGCGCAACCTCGAGATCTGGAAGCCGGGCGGCGGCTACGTCTTCAACAACGTGCACAACATCCAGGCCGGAGTGCCGCCGGAGAACGTCGTGGCCATGTACGACGCGGCCTGGGACTTCGGCTTCTACGGCTGAGGGAGGGGGGGGCGCGCCCGCCACCATCGCCCCCCTGGCGCGGCCGGGGGCCCTCCGATGCGACCCTCGCGCTGGTGCAGTGGTGAAACGGGGGAGGGGAGGCGCTCGAAGCGGAGATGTCGCGCGTCGAGCCTCTCATGAGTTTCTCATGAGAACGCAAATTGAATGTAAAGAAGGGCCGAAACCAATTCGGCACGCGGGGTTACTGTGGAAATGGCGGAGGGCCAGGGTGCCCCGAACCCGGCCCGCCGAGATACGGCACAGCCAGGTCTCGCGACGTCAGCGTCATCCACCCCCTCACTCGGAGGTCGCCCCCCATGCTTCGCAAACTCCTCATCGCCGCGGTCGCGGTCCTCGCCTCGGCGGCACAGGCCCAGGACCTGTACGACACCACGGTGCTCCGCTCGCTCAACTTCACCTTCCACGACGCGAACTGGTGGGACAAGCTCAGGCAGAACTACTCGTCGCAGACAAACATCCTGGCGGACCTCGAGGTGGAGGGCGTCATCTACCCGAGCGTCGGGGTGCGCATTCGGGGGAACACCTCGTACATGGCGCTTCCTCCGGGTTCCCAAAAGGTGTCGCTGAACGTCGAGATGGACTTCGTCGATCCCTATCAGACGCTGATGGGGTACAACACCCTGAACCTCAACAACTCCTTCGTCGATCCGACGTTCTGCCGGGAAGTCGCCTACAGCAACTTCCTGGCGCGCTACATCCCCCACGGCCGCGGGAACCACGTGGTCGTCACGCTCAACGGCGGGAACTGGGGCGTGTACGCCAACATTCAGCAGTGGAACAAGGACGTGCTGCGCGAGTGGTTCGCCGATGAGGACGGCCTGCGCATCAAGTGCCCGAACAACCCCCAGGGGCCGGGCCTGCGCTACTTCGGCTCGAGCACCTCGCTGTACACGCCCCACTACGAGATCAAGGACGACGGCGGGCTGGCCAACCCGTGGGGAAAGCTGATCGATGTGTGCTGGGCGGTCACCAACGAGCCCCTCTCGACCTGGGAGAACATCGACGACGTCTTCGCCATCGATCCCTCCATCTGGTCGGTCGCGCTGGAAAACCTCTTCACCGACGACGACAGCTACATCAACAAGGGCTCCGACTTCGTGCTGTACCGCGATCCCGCCGACGGGCGCATGCACCTGCAGCAGACCGACGGGAACGAGTCCTTCCACGCCCCGACCTGGTCGCCCACGTACAACTTCGGCTCGAGCAGCAAGCCGGTGCTCAGCCACGTCCTGGCCGTGCCCGAGCTGCGCCAGCGCTACATGGCGCACCTGCGGGAGGCCCTGACCGAGTTCAACTGGACGCTGCTCGACGCCGAGCTCACCGCTTATCGCAACCTGATCGACGCGGCGGTCCAGGCCGACCCGAAGAAGCTGTACACCTATTCGATGTTCCTGACCAACTTCAACTCCACGGTGAACCTGGGCGGCGGCGGGCCCGGTGGCGGCTCGGTGGTCGGTCTGAGGGAGTTCGTCCAGCAGCGGGAGCAGCTGTTGAACGCCAACTCGGAGGTCTCGTCGCCGGCGCCGATCATCACCAACGTGATGCACGATCCCGCGAACCCGTACGCTACGGATGAGGTGTGGGTCACCGCCGCGGTGGACGGGAACGGGTACTCGGTGGCAAAGGTGGAGCTCTTCTACAAGGAGGCGCCCGGCACCTTCTCGCGCACGGACATGCGCGACGACGGCCTCTCGCACGACGGCGCGGCCGGGGACGGCGTCTACGGCGGGATGATCCCCATCACGGCCAGCGCGGGGCAGACGGTGAAGTACTACGTCGCCGCGACCTCCGGCAACTCCTACGCCTCGTTGAGCTTCGCGCCGATCCTCCCCGAGCTGGGTGCCCTCGAGGTCAACTATGCCTTCGGCTGGAGCGGAGTGCGCATCTCGGAGTACATGTACAAGGGAGCCGACGGGGAGTTCTTCGAGCTCACCAACACGACCGCCAGCCCGATCGATCTCACCGGCTGGAGCATGGACGACGACAGCGCCATCGCGGGCACCTTCGATCTCTCGCCGGCGGGGATCCTGGCCCCGGGCGAGTCCGTGGTGGTCACCGAGGGCGATCCGGGGCTCTTCGCCGCGGCCTGGGGCCTGAGCGGGGTGACGGTTCTGGGGCCGAACACCACGGCCAACCTCGGCCGGAACGACGAGATCAACATCTACAACCTGACCGGGGAGCTCATCGATCGCCTGAGCTATGGCGACGAGAGCTTCCCGGGGTCGATCCGTACCAACGGCGAGAGCGGCCAGACGTGCCACGAGGCGCTGGGCATCAATGACCCCTTCTTCTGGGTCCTCTCCCAGGTGGGAGATGCGTGGGGATCGGTGGCCTCGACCGGCGGCGACGTCGGCACGCCGGGCTCCTACACCACCGTGCCCTGCAGCGGCCCGCTGGGCACCAACTACTGCACCGCCCTCCCGAACCAGTCGGGCACGATCGCGAGCATCTCCGCCACCGGGAGCGCGCAGGCTTCGACCGAGAACCTCACCTTCCACGTCGAGGACGCGAACCCCAGCACGCCGGGCATCTTCTTCCTGGGCTACGCCCCGACGCAGGTGCCGCTCAGCTTCGGCAACCTCTGCGTCACCGGAGGCATCGCTCGGATGCGGCCGCCCCTGGTGACCGACGGCACGGGCAGCGCTTCCCGCCCGGTCGACTTCAACGAGCCGTACTCGGCCCACATCACGGCCGGGGCCACGCTCTACTTCCAGTTCTGGTACCGAGACCAGGGCGGATCGAACCTGTCCGACGGCCTGACGATCGATTTCTACTAGCCGACGATTGTTGGCCCGAGCTCATTCTCCTCTCACCTGCCTTCCGGCTTAGTGTGATGGAGTGCCAGCCCGACCCCGGAGCCACTCCCTTCCCTTCCCAACGAGGCTCTCTACATACGCGCTCCCCCCATGAGCTACTTCTCGAGGTTCCGCCGCTCTAGAGATTCGATGTGGGATCCGTCCTGCTCCCCTGGGGGGGGGGCTGCTTCCCGCTACGAGTGCAAGTACCTGATTGGCGAGAGGCGACTGTCTGACCTGAGGGAGTTCATCCGGCCCTTCGTCCGCCCCGACGAGCACGCGCCGACCCGGGGAGACCCGCGCTATCCCATCTGCAGCCTGTACCTGGACTCGAGCAGCCTGGCCCTCTACCGCCAGACAGAGGAGGGCAACAAGAACCGCTTCAAGTTGCGGATCCGCTCCTACGCCGACCGAGAGGAGGATCCCGTATGGCTGGAGATCAAGCGCCGCGTGAACGGAGTGATCTGCAAGCGGCGTACCCGAGTAGAGCGCGCCGCGGTCCGCCGCTGGCTCCGAGATGGCTGCAGCGGCCCGTCCCCTCCCGGGGGGCTCACCGCGACCGAGTTCGCGCGACTGTCGCGCGACATCGGCGCGCTTCCTCGCCTGCGCGTGCGCTATCAGCGCGAGGCGTACCAATCGGCCGGTGGCGACCCGGTCCGCCTGACCTTCGACACCGAGGTGGCCTACTCGCCTTCGCCCGGCGCCGCTCTCGAATACGGAAGCGGGATCTGGGCCGACACGCCTGTCGGCAGCGTCATCCTCGAGGTCAAGTTCACCGACCACTTCCCCTCCTGGGTCCACAGCCTGATCGAGACCTTCGAGCTCGATCGGCAGTCGGTACCCAAGTACTGCCTCTCGGTCGGCGACCATCTGCGTCGCAGCAGTGCTCGATCGGCCCTCGGCTTCTGAACTCCCAAGGCAACGCTGGTGAACTTCTTCGATCGACTCTTGGAAGGAGCGCGAACCTGGCCTGGCGAGGAGAGCCTGATGGCGGGCCTGCTGGCCGTACTGCTGGCATTCGTCCTGGGGCAGCTCAGCGCCTGGGTCTACTGCCGCACCCATGGGGGATTGTCCTACTCGCGCAGCTTCACCCAGTCCCTGGTGCTGATTGCCATGGTGGTGGCCCTGGTGATCCATGTCATCGGCAACAACATCGTCACCGCGGTGGGTCTCATCGGAGCCCTGGCCGTCATCCGCTTCCGCAACGTCCTGAAGGACACGCGTGACACGGTGTTCGTGCTGTTCTCCCTGGCCCTCGGCATGGCCGTGGGCTCGGGCCGCTACCACATGGCGGCGGTGGGGGTCCCGATCCTGCTGGCCGTGACGATCCTCTTGTACCTGACCGACTTCGGGAGCCGCGGGCGCTTCGACGGGCACCTGAGCTACTCCCTCGACCCGGCCGCGGCGAGCGGGGACGAGCTGGCGGACCTCCTGCGCGCCTTCTGCCGCCGGCTGCGCCGGCTCTCGGCCCACCACGCCGGGCCGGGTGCCCCCTCCGAGTACGTGGTCGAGGTCCGCCTGCGGGATCCCGGCCGGGCGCGGGAGCTGACCGAGGAGCTGGAGCGGCTGCCAGGAGTGCGGAACGCGGCGCTGGTGTTGCGCGACGAGCTGATGGAGGTGTGAGGTGGCCGGCCCCCGACGTCGCGTACCCATACCCCTGAGCCGTCGCCTCGATGACCTGCGCCGAGGGCCGGTCAGCCTGCTGGTATGGTTGATCGCCGCGGGTCTGTGCGTGGTCCTGCTCGAGCGTCGCTCGCAGCGTGCCACCTGCCTGGGGATTGCGCGTCCCCTGGAGCACACGGTGTCGGCCAGAAGCGATGGGACCGTCACTGCGGTGCTGGTCGACCTCTATCAGGAGGTGCGGGCGGGCGACGTGCTCGTGCAGCTCGACGAGGCGCAGCTCGTGGCACGGCTGGAGACGGCTCGCGCGGAGCTGGTCCGTCTACGGGCGGACCTCTCGGCGCGGCGAACGGAACTGGAGCGGACGCTCCTGGCCGAGACCTCCTCGGACGTAGCCGAGCTGCGACGTTTCCTGGTGGACGAGGAAGCTCGGGAGCTGGACCTGCTCGCGCTCCGCGCGGAGCTGGCCGAGGAGCGCATCGAGCTCGAGCGCCGGGCCGTGGCCGCCGCTCGCCAGGCGGTGCTGGTCGAGGAGGGCCTGGGCGAGGCGGCGAAGCTCCAGGACCTTCGACTGAAACACGAGGCCCTGAAGGGCGGCCTCGAGGAGAACGAGCGGCTCCTCGCGCTTCGCGAATCGGCCCTCGAGGCGGCGCGCGCGCGCCGCGGGGCATTCCAGGGGACGATGGCCGCCGAGCCCGGACCGGACCCGATCCTCGAGCCACTGCGGCAGGCCGTGGAGGTACAGGGCCAGCGGCTGGCCGAGATCGAGATCGAGAGCGCCGGCCTGATCACACGGGCCGCGACCGACGGGCGCGTGGCGGCGCTGCTGGCCTCGCCGGGGCAGGCCGTCCTGCAGGGACAGGTGCTGCTCACGATCACCGCCTCGACGCCGGGGGGAATCATGGCCTGGTGGCCGGAGGAGAGCCGGCGACCCGCCCCCGAGGCCCTCTTCGAGGTATTCCGCCCCTCCACCCCCGAGGAGGTGGCCGCCACCCGCCTCGAGCGCCTGGGCCCGGCGGTGGAGGAGCTTCCGCGTCGCCTGTGGCGCAACACGAGCCTCCCCGAGCACGGGCGCCCCCTGCTCCTGGCTGCGGCACCTGGCCTGGAACTCCAACCCGGTGAGATCGTTGCAGTGCGCCTGACATCACTTCCCTCCGCTAAACCCCCTGACCGAAGATGAAGTGGTCATGAGATCATCCGCAACCAGCTGCCTGGCAGCAGCAACATTGGCCGTCGTGCTATCGAGCTCTCACGCCACCGCACAGTTCACCCCCCACGCCCACCCCAGGTTCGAAGGCGACGCGGTCCACACCATCCAGTTGACCTTCCTGCAGCCCAACTGGTGGAATCTGCTCGTCGCGAACTTCGAGGGACAGCCCGATCCCCTCTACCTCGAGGCCCAGTTCGACTGGGAGAACGTGC
The DNA here is from genome assembly GCA_964615935.1 of uncultured Planctomycetaceae bacterium. Lineage (GTDB taxonomy): Bacteria > Planctomycetota > UBA1135 > UBA1135 > CAZTTG01. Next base: position 31,962 of record CAZTTG010000009.1, read on the forward strand.
ACTACGACCAGATCGGCGTGCGCTTCAAGGGTCACAGCAGCTACAACAGCTACCCCGGCCAGAAGAAGCCCTTCAAGCTCAAGTTCGACGAGTACGTCTCGGGCCAGAAGGTCTACGGTCTGGACCTCGTCAACCTGAACAATGCCTTCAAGGACCCCAGCTTCGCGCGCGAGAAGTGCTTCTACGAGCTGGCGGCGGAGGCTGGGCTTCCCGCCAGCCGGGCCAACTACGCCGCCCTGTATATCAATGGCATCTACTGGGGTCTGTACGGCCTCGTCGAGGACGTCGATCAGGAGTACATCGAGAGCCGCTTCGGGGACGCCGAGGACGGCAATCTCTGGAAGGGCGATCCGCGCGGAACGCTGGAGTACAAGGGCAGCGATCCCAGCGCCTACTACAACGATTACGAGCTGCAGACGAACACCTCGGTCAACGACTGGACGGCGCTGGTGGAGCTGATCGACGCCCTGAACAACACTCCCATCTCGAATCTGGCGGACACCCTGCACCCGCTCATGGACACCAATCTGGCCATGGCCATGCTGGCGGTGAACAACCTGACCGTCAATCTCGACTCGTACGCCGGCCCGGGTCACAACCACTACCTGTATCACCGCGAGAGCGATGATCGTTTCGCCTTCAATCCCTGGGATGGAAACGAGGCCTGGGGTGCCTTCAGCATGGGAATGTCGATCCCGGCCCTGAGAACACTGTCTCCCCTGTGGCTGAACAACCCATCCACCTCGCGGCCGTTGGGCAACCAGTGCTGGGCGGTGTCGGAGTTCGTCGACCTCTACTACGGCCACATCCGCCGCCTGATGGCCCATGGAGCCGACCCGGACACGCTGCTGGCGCGCATGGAGGAGCTGCGCGACCTGGTGCGCCCCTACGTGGTGGCCGACACGCAGAAGATGTACAGCGACCAGCAGTTCGAGGACGCCATGCAGCTCGACATCAGCGTCGGGCCCGGTGGCTCCGTTCCCGGTCTGGATCCCTTCATCCGCATGCGCCACACCTACCTCGAGGGGCAGCTGGGCGCCTGGAGCGCCACCGATGACATCGTGCTCAACGAGATGATGGCCATGAACCAGACCACCATCGCGGATGAGTGGGGGGACTACGACGACTGGATCGAGATCGCAAACACGGGAACCCAGGCAATCTCGCTCTCGGGGCTGACCATGAGCGACGATCCGGGGGATCCGACCGCCTATGCCTTCCCGGCCGACGTCCTGAACCCGGGAGACCACTACATCGTGTGGGCCGACGACGAGCCCACGCAGGGCGCCCAGCACGCCCCCTTCAAACTCAGCGGGGACGGCGAGAGCGTCTACCTGTACGACGGCGCCCATCTCATCGACACCACCACCTTCCACGACCTGGGCAACGACGAGGCCTACGGCCGTTTCGAGGATGGTACCGGGGACTGGACCTACGGCCTGATGCCCACACCGGGAGCGGCCAACCTACAGCAGGTGGGCACCGGCGAGCTGTTCATCAACGAATTCCTGGCCAGCAATGAGACCACCAACTTCGACGAGAGCGGCGACTATGACGACTGGGTGGAGCTGTACAACCCCGGCACCACGGCTGTCGACCTGACCGGCTACCATCTGACCGACGACCTCTCCGCTCCGCTCCAGTGGACCTTCCCGGCGGTCTCCATCCCTGCGGACGGCCTTCTGTTGGTGTGGTGCGACGACGAAGTCAGCCAGGGTCCCCTGCATGCCAACTTCAAGCTGGGCGCCAGCGGCGAGGAGATCGCCCTGACGGGGCCTGACACCGCCGGCAACCCGTTGATCGACAGCTACGTCTTCGGGGGGCAGACGACCGACGTGAGCGAGGGCCGGGAGAGCGATGGGGCGGCGTCCTGGGTCTTCTTCACCGAGCCCACGCCCGAGGCCACGAACGCGCCATCCTGCACCAGCCCGCTGCCCTACGGGATTGGCAAGCTGAACTCAATCGGGACCGTGCCCTTCCTCTACTACGAGGGGACTCCCAGCGCGTCCACCAACGACCTCGACCTTCTGATCACCAAGGCTGTTCCTCTCAAGCCGGTGCTGGCCTTCTACGGCCAGGGCCGCGACCAGAAGCCCTTCATGGGCGGCACGCTGTGGACCTCGGCGCCCTTCCAGCGCATGAGCCCGCAGCAGCTGAGCGGCGCTGGCGAGGCCGTCTATGCCATCGACATCGACGTCTCGATGGTGGGCCAGACCCGCAACTACATGGGCTGGTTCCGAGACCCTGGCCACCCCAGCGGCTACGACGTGGGCCTGACGAACGCCCTGGAGGTGGTCTTCTGCCCCTGATATGGATGGACCTGTCAAGCCCTGACTGACGGAGTGATACTGAGTCGTCTTGGAGTGAAGTGGTTCACCGATCTTCGGGTGTGCCTCCCAAAAACTCCGTACGGTCCTCCAGGGCCCTCTAGGGGATTCTCGGAAGGGACACCCCGATCGATGAAACAGTGGCCATGAGATCATCCGCAACCGGCTGCTCGCCTTCTGCCGCCAAGGGGCGACGAGAAGCCCTTCATGGGCGGCACGCCGCGGACCTCGACGCCCGCGCTCGCGCCGGTCGCCTCCTCCTCCTGGCCCTGGCGCTTCCCGCGCTCGGCCCGGCCGCCCGCGCGCAGGGCTGGCCCGGGGGCTCCGGGGTGGAGATCGGCGGGGTGGGCCAGCCGGGCGGGCTCCCGACGGGCTTCGAGCCGAGCGGCGCCGCCTGGCACGCCGGGCGACAGGAGCTCGTGGTCGTGGGCGACGGTGGTCGGGTGGCGGCCATGGACCGGGACGGGCAGCAAGTGACCGTCTGGACGGTGTTCGGCGACCTGGAGTCCGTGGCGGTGGCCGACCCGCTCTCCACTCTGGTCTACCTGGGGCACGAGAAGCCCGAGATGGTGCTCGAGCTCGACCTCGCCACCGGGCTGCTCACCGGCGAGCAGTGGAACCTGACGCCCTGGATGGGGAGCTCCTCCGATCAAGGGCTCGAGGGCTTGACCTTCGCCGACGGCCTGTTCCTGGCCGGGCGACAGTCCGACGGGAGGATCTTCCGCTTCGACCTCCAGCCGGGAGGCGTCGTCGTGCCCGGGGGCACCTTCGCCTCCCACCTCGGCCGCGACGACCTCTCCGGTCTCCACTACGAGCCGGAGGCCGACGTGCTCTACGCCATCCACGATGGCCACGACGTGATCGTCGAGTACGACGGCCAGGACGTCTTCCTGCGCGAGTACTCCCTGCCCGGCGACAACCAGGAGGGCGTGGCCCTGGCTCCCTGCTGCCCGGGAGGGGCGGCGAGCGTCTTCCTGGCCGAGGACTCGGGCCAGGCGTAGCGCCACGAGGGCTACCCGATCACCTGCATCGGCTCGCTCGTCTACTGCACCGCCAAGCTCAACTCGCAGGGCTGCCTGCCGGCCATCGGCCATTCCGGCCATCCCAGCGCCACGGCCCCCGTCCCCTTCGTGATCGGCGCGGTCCAGGTCGTCAACAACAAGAGCGGCCTCCTCTTCTACGGCCTCGCCGGCCGCTGCGCCCTTCCCTTCCAGGGCGGCCTCCTCTGCGCCACTCCTCCCCTGCGGCGGACGTCGATACAGAGCTCCGGCGGCAACCCGCCGCCCGACGATTGCTCGGGGTCCTTCCACTTCGACTTCAACGCCTGGATGCAGGGCGGCGCCGACCCGGACCTCGTCCCCGGCGTTCAGGTGAACGGTCAGCACTGGTACCGGGATCCGCAGAGTCCCAGCACCACCGGGCTCACCGACGCGATCGAGTTCTCGGTGTGCCCCTAGTGGGGTGAGTCAGAGATTCGGCACATATGTCGAGCCGCCTGGACGCCCCTGGCTGCGTTGCGCCTTCTCCGAGTATCACAGCGAATACGCGTCGTCGGCGCGCCTTGCCAGGAACGCCCATTCGGCCCGGCATATGCACCGAATCTCTGACTCACCCCACTGCGCGGGCTACCGGCCCCTCGCGCGGCCTCGAAGCAGGCCGATCTCCGCCAGGCCCACCGCGGAGGTGCGCCCGCTGCGCGGGATGCGCTCCAGGATGCGGACCTCGAGGCGGCGGATGCTGCGCGTGCGGTCGAGGCGCAGGACGGCGGGCTCGAGGGAGTCGCGGGAGAAGCGGGCGGTGAAGCGGTCCCGCCCGTCCAGGACGACCTCGGCGCGGGCGATCGCGTCGTACCGCCCCCGGTCCTGCGGGCGGGCGTCGGCTCCCCCCAGGGTGATCGCGTCGATCCGAATCGGCTTCCCGAAGGCGAGGGAGATGGAGGGCTGCAGGTCGGTGCTCCTGGCCACCCAGGCGGTGGACTGCAGGCCGTCCACCGCCTGCTTCGCCGATCCACTGGAGCTCGCCGACGAGGACTCGATCGAGACCTCCTGGCCGCCGAGCAGGTTCCGCGAGGCATCCAGCGCGCAGGGCAGCATCCAGTCCGAGAGGACGTCCTCGACCACGAGCTCGAAGCCGTCCGCCTCGAGCTCCACTGGTGGCGCGTCCGGCGACTGACCGCCCGGCACGACGCGCACCAGCGCGCGGACCCGGTGGGCGCCCGCCCGGTCGAAGACGTGCTGCGTGGGGTACTTCTCGCCCTCCCAGCCCCTCGCGGGATCGCCCTCGACGGTGGCGACCGGCTTGCCATCGACGAGGTACACCACCTCCGTCACGCGCGGTCCGCGGCCGCCGTGGCCGTGCTCGCGCAGCACCTCCTCGTCGAAGCCGTCGATCCACACGGCCAGGGTCCCGCTGCCCGTGCCGCGCAGGCGCACGGCCCCCTCGGAGACGTGCACCCGCTCGCTGCGGAGCTGCGGGCCGGTCCGGGGCGCGGTCGCGCGCTGCAGGAAGAGGAGCGCGAAGCAGGAGGCCGACTCGGGGTCGCGGGCCGGCCACTCGCCGGTCTCGAGCTGGTCGATGACCAGGCGCCGCGCGCCCTCCAGGTACCAGTCGTGCCCGCCGATCTCGTCGAGCTCCAGGAGCGCGCCCACTCGCTCCAGACCGTAGAGGTAGTACTCGAGCCACGCGCCCCCGCCGGGGTTGCGATCGACCGAGAAGCTCCCGGCCAGCCAGGCCAGGGCGCGCTTCTGGGCGCGGTCGATGGCCAGGGACTCCCGGCTCCCGAGGCGGCGGCCCAGTCCGTCGCGGCAGATCTCGAGCACGGCGATGCCCGCGGCGGTCATGGAGCCGGTGGGCTCCATTCCGGGGGGCATCCCGGGCCGGCCGCCGACGCCCCCGCCCATGGGGGGCATCGGGCCTCCGGGGCGATAGCGGAAGCCCGCCACCTCCTCCACGCCGCTCGAGGTGCGGCCGCCGGCGACGCGGACGGGGACCGAGCGCGGCTCCTCCTGGTACTCGTAGGTCGCCTCGAGGAGCTGGCTCCAGGCCTTGTGGGGGACCTTGAGCCCCGCCAGCCGCGCCGCGCGCAGGCCCAGGGCGGCGAACTGCGTGTTGGAGAGGTCGGGGCGATCCGGAGGCCCCGGGCCCATGCCGCCCCTGGGGTCGGGCGCATCCGGAGGTCCCGGGCCCATGCCGCCCCTGGATTCGGGCGGATCGGGATAGCTGAAGGAGCCCTCCTGCCACTCGAGGAGCATCTCCAGGAGCTCCTTCATCCGCTCCTTCCGGCCTGGATCGCGCAGCTCGTGGTAGGCCAGCAGCAGGCAGGCGACCGTGTAGGTCTTGTCCGGCGTGCGCCAATCCACGCACGCGAAGCCCCGCTGGATCGCCGGGTGCGCCGGAGGGATACCGGACTCCAGGAGCGTGTACAGCGAGAGCGCGGTCTGCCCGCTGCCGTAGTCCCCGGCGTAGCCCCCCCAGGAGCCGTCGCGGAGCTGACCGGAGAGCAGATACTCGATCCCGCGATCGATGGCCTCGTCGATCGCGGGCTGCAGCGAGGGCAGGTCCTGGGCGGCGATCCGGCCGCGCCCGGGCCCCGGCCGCCGCTCGCCCCTCTGGGCGGGGGCGGTCTCCGGGAGGATCAGGGCCCAGAGGAGCGCGGCGAGGGCGAGCGAGGCGCGGGGAAGGGGGCGGGCGATCGCTCGACGGGGGGGTGAGGGGCGGGGCATGAGCGGTATGGAACCCGTTGGCCGGGCGGGGGTTCCGTGCTTATGGATCGAGGAAGGTGAGAGCGGGATGAGAACGGACCGTCGGCTACCATTTCGAGCGCGGACCGACCGCGATCATGGAGGAGGACCTCGAGGACCGACTGGGCATCCCGGAGCTGAGGGCCGGCTTCCTCGAGTACAGCCGTCAGGCCTGGGCGCGCGTCGCGGATCGCCAGCCGCGGCGCATCCTCGACGTCGGCTGCGGCCGGGGGGAGGGGACGCTGGAGCTGGCCCGCCTCTCCAAGGGTAGCATTCTCGGGATCGACCTCGACGAGGGCGCCCTGCGCGTGCTGAGGAGTCGGATCGAGGCGGCCGGCCTCGGCGATCGGATCGGGGTCCGCCGCAGCGACCTGCTCGACTCCGGGCTCGAGGCCGGCAGCTTCGATCTCGTCTGGGCGGAGGGCTCCCTGCATCTGATGGACGAGGCCGCCGGGATGAAGGAGTGCCGGCGGATCCTGGCGCCGGGGGGGCACCTGATCCTGGCCGAGACGGTCTCGTGGATCGAGCGCCTGCTCTCCCGACTCCCCGGCCTCGGCTTCGAGGAGGTGGGGAGGATCCCCTGGGCGAGCGGGTGCTGGTGGACGGACTACTACGAACCCCTGGAGCGGAGGATCGAGGAGCTGCGGGTGAGCAGCGCGGGCGCGCGGGACCCGAGGGGCCTGGGCCGCTACGAGGGCGAGATCGACATGGTGCGCCGGAGCCCGGCGGCCTTCGACTGCGCTCACCTCATCCTCCGCAGTGCGGACTGATCCTCGTGTATCATCTGGAACCCCACCGCCGCCCGGCGGCGGCGCGATCCCCGCACGCATTCGAAGAGGAGGAGCGATGAGCGATCGGATCAATCGGCGCGAGTTCATCGAGAGGGGCACCGGAGCGGCCCTGGGCATGAGCCTGGCCCTGGGCGGCCCCGCGCGGGCGGCCGCGCGCGGCCGCGAGCCGGTGCGGATCGGCGTGGTGGGGACCGGCGGCCGGGGCCGATCCCTCATGAACACCCTGCTGCAAGTCGAGGGGGTCGTCTTCCCCGCCCTGTGCGACATCCAGCCCGCCAACCTGGCGCGGGCCCAGGACCTGGTGGAGCAGGCCGGGCAGCCCCGGCCGGAGGGGTATTCCCGCGACGAGCACCACTTCGAGGAGCTCATGGCGCGGGAGGACCTGGACGCGGTCATCATCGCCACCTACTGGCAGTGGCACGCCCCCATGGCGGTGTGCGCCATGAAGCACGGCAAGTACGCCGGCGTGGAGGTGCCCGCCGCGATCTCGGTGCAGGAGTGCTGGGATCTGGTGAAGGCCCACGAGGAGACCGGCGTCCCCTGCATGATGCTCGAGAACTGGAGCTTCCGGCGGGACAACCTGGCGGTGCTCAACATGATCCGCCAGGGCCTTTTGGGCGAGATCGTCCACTGCCACGCGGCCCACTCCCACGACTGCGTCGACCACTGGTTCTTCGATCCCGCCGGCAACATGCGCTGGGGCGGGCAGTTCCTGGTGGACCGCAACTGCGACCAGTACCCGACCCACGGCATGGGGCCGGTCATCAGCTGGCTGGACATCAACTGCGGCGACAACTTCGCCACCATCACCTCCACCGCCTCGGCCTCGAAGGGCATCAACGCCTACTTCGCGCGGAAGTTCGGCCCCGACCACCCCAACGCCAGGCGCGAGTACGCCCAGGGCGACATCGTGACCTCGGTCATCCGGACCCACCGCGGCCGCACCATCGTGGTCAACTACGACATGCAGCTCCCGCGGCCCTACGACAACCGCTGGACCGTCCAGGGGACCCTGGGCCTGTACAACGAGCAGCGCGACGCCGTCTACCTGCACGGCGAGAGCCCCGACTACCACCAGTGGGAGCCCTTCCCGCCCTACCAGGAGAAGTACGAGCACGTCTGGTGGAAGGCGATGCAGGAGGCGGGCGCGAAGTACGGCCACGGGGGCACGGACTACCTCGAGCTGAAGCTCTTCGTCGAAGCGGTGCGCGCTCGCACCCAGACGCCGATCGACGTCTACGATTCGGTCTCCATGAGCTGCGTGGTGGGACTCTCCGGGGAGTCCATCGCGAAGGGCAGCGCTCCGGTGGAGTGCCCCGACTTCACCCGCGGCCAGTGGAAGACCCGCGCGCCGCGCTTCGCGGTCGTGAGCTGAATCCGCGCGCGGGTCTCATCGAAGGCACCCGGCTCGCGCCGGGTGCCGCCGCCGGCGCCCCGCGTCTCAAGCGGGGATCGTGAAAGATCGATGTATGCCCGTCTCCCTGCCCTCACGCAGGCGAGGCGCGCGCAGCGGCGGGCCGGCGAAGCCCGTCAGCGCGGCTTGACAGGAACGGCGGTCTCCCCTGGGATGGCTGATCTCGCTCATCGATCGCGAGGCGCCCGATCCCCCCTGAAGGGAAGTGACAGCATGCTCTCCGCACCCAGCGCCCTCTTCTTCGGAGCCCTCCTCCTCTCGAGCCCCTCCGCGGCCTCCGGCCAGGAGTCGGCCCGCTCCACCCCGCCGGAGCCTCGCCTCGAGTGGTACCAGGAGCACGTGGCGCTGAAGGAGGACTCCCTCTTCCAGGGGCTGGAGTGGCAGTTCATCGGTCCCACCAACATCAGCGGCCGGGTGACCGACGTGGCGGTGGTGACGCCGCGGGGCGCGTCCTACGTCATCTACGCCGCCGCCGCCTCGGGCGGCCTGTGGAGAACGGTCAACGAGGGGACCACCTGGGAGCCGGTCTTCGAGCACGGGCCCTCCACCTCCCTCGGCGACGTGACCCTGGCCCCCTCGGATCCCGAGATCGTGTGGATCGGGACCGGCGAGGCCAACATCTTCCGCAGCTCCATGGCCGGCGCGGGGGTGTACAAGTCCACCGACGGCGGGGACAGCTGGGAGCACATGGGGCTGGCGGGGACCCACACCATCCCCCGCATCATCGTCCATCCCACCGATCCGGACACCGTGTGGGTGGCCGCCTCGGGCCACGAGTGGACCGACAACGAGGAGCGCGGCGTCTACAAGACCACCGACGGCGGCCAGAGCTGGGAGAAGGTGCTCGATCGGGGCCCGAAGACCGGGGCCATCGACCTGGTCATGCACCCCACCGACAGCCAGACCCTCTGGGCCGCCACCTGGCAGCGGATCCGCCGGAAGTGGAACGACCCCCGCAACGAGGAGGGCTACCGGGGCAGCGCCATCTTCAAGACCACCGACGGCGGCGCGAGCTGGAAGAAGATCACCAAGGGCCTGCCCAAGGCCCGCTGGCGGGGCCGGATCGGCATCGACGTCGCCCGCTCGAACCCGGACGTGCTCTACGCCTTCATCGACAACTACGAGCCCGCCGGCGATGCCGACGAGGGCGAGACCGACTCCTACGGCCGCGGGAGGGAGGGGCTCATCAAGGGCGCCACGGTCTACCGCAGCGACGACGGCGGCGGGAGCTGGAGGCAGGTGAGCGAGAACGACCGCTACATGACCAGGCTTTCGGCCACCTACGGCTGGGTCTTCGGTCAGATCCGGGTGGACCCCACCGACGAGGATCGCATCTACGTGATGGGACTCAGCCTGAACGTCTCCGAGGACGGGGGCCAGAGCTTCCGGCGCCTCGGAGGCATGCACGGTGACCACCACGGCCTGTGGATCGACCCCGACAACCCCAGCTACCTGGTCAACGCCAACGACGGGGGGCTGTCCGTCTCCTACGACCGAGGAGAGCACTGGCGGAGCTTCACCGACAACCTGCCGGCGGTGCAGTTCTTCAACGTGGCCCTGGACATGGACGAGCCCTTCCACGCCTACGGCTCCATCCAGGACCACGGCAGCCGCCGCGGCGTGGTGGACCTCTCCCGCGGCCGGGACCGCATCCCGGCGGTCGAGTGGGAGGACGCGCCCGGCGGCGAGGGGAGCAGCCACGCCATCGACCCCACCGATCCCGACATCGTGTACTCGGCCGGCTTCTACGGGAGCATCTCGCGGACCGACCTCGGCAGCGGCGAGCGGGAGCAGATCGTCCCCCGCGCGGGCGAGGACGAGCCGCCGCTGCGTGGCCAGTGGGTGGCGCCCTTCATCATCTCCCCCCACAACCCGCGCATCATCTACCACGGGATGAACCACCTCTTCCGCTCCATGGACCGCGGGGAGGTGTGGGACCGGATCAGCCCCGACCTCACCTACGACGACCCCGAGCGCTCGGGGGACATCCCCTTCCAGACGCTCTTCGCCATCTCGGAGTCGCCCCTCGAGTTCGGGCTGATCTACGCCGGGACCGACGACGGCCGGGCCCACGTGACCCAGGACGGCGGCCGGAGCTGGATGGAGGTCACCCGCGGGCTGGCGCACGGCAAGTGGATTTCGCGGATCGTCGCCTCGGCCTTCGACCGGGGAACGGTCTACCTCTCGCAGAACGGCAAGCGGGACGACGACTTCGTCGCCTACCTGTGGAAGTCCACCGACGGCGGCCTCTCCTGGCAGGACATCTCCGGCAACATCCCCTGCGGACCGGTCAACGTCGTCCGCGAGGATCCCAAGAACCCCGACGTGCTCTACGTCGGCACCGACCTGGGCGTCTACGTCACGGTGGACGGCGGCCGGCGCTGGGAGGCGCTGTGCGGGGATCTCCCCACGACCTTCGTCCACGACCTGGCGGTGCACCCCCGCGACGACGTGCTGGTCGCCGCCACCCACGGCCGGGGCATGTACGCCCTGGACGTCCGGCCGATCCAGGGGCTCGACCGCGAGGCCCTGGAGGAGGACGTCCATCTCCTGCCCCTGGCCGAGGCGCGCCTGCCCCAGAGCCGGTGGGACCGGGGCAGCCCGGCCACCATCCGCTTCTTCCTGAAGAAGGCCGGCAAGGTGAAGGTGGTCCTCCTCGACGCGAAAAAGAAGCGCGTGCGCAAGCTCGTCCACGAGGGCACGCGCGGGCTGAACGCGGTCCGCTGGGACCTGCGGAGCGAAGCCCAGGGCGAGGAGGAGGAGGCCCCGCGCGTGGAGGCCGGCACCTATCAGGTCAGGGTCAAGGCCGGCAAGGCCGCGGCCCCGGGCGAGCTGGTCGTCCGCTGACGGGTCAGGGCACGATCCAGGTCCCCTCCCGCTTCTCCAGGGAGGGGGTCAGGTTCTGCATGTCGGTGATCAGGGCCGGCCGGCCCGTCGCCTCGACGTAGTCGCAGACCGACTCGATCTTGGGCCCCATGCTCCCCGGCGGGAACTCGCCCGCGGCCAGGAGCTGGCGCGCCTCGTCTACGGTCACCTCGGCCAGGCGCCGCTCGGTGGGCTTGCCGAAGTCGCGCAGCACGTGGGGGACGCCGGTGAGGATGACGTACTTCTCGGCGCGCAGGGCGATCGCCAGCAGGGCCGCGGTGCGGTCCTTGTCGATCACCGCCTCGGCCCCCGCGAGGGTTCCGCGGAGGGTCTCGCACACCGGCACGCCTCCCCCTCCGCCGGCGATCACGACCCGACCGTCGCGCGCCGCATCGGAGATGGCCTTCATCTCCACCACCCGCAGGGGGCGCGGGGAGGGGACCACCCGGCGCCACCCGCGCTTCTTCTCCTCGACCATGGTCCAGCCCTTCTGGTCGCGGAGCTTGCGGGCGGTCCGGCCCGAGTAGTGGGGCCCGATGGGCTTGCTGGGATCGGCGAAGGCCGGGTCCCCCGCGTCGACCGTGACCTGGGTCAGGATGGGCGTCACCTCCAGCGAGGAACCCTGGCGGACGAGCGCGTTGTGCAGGGCCCGCGACAGCAGGTAGCCCACGCTGCCCTGGGTCTCGGCCACCAGCATGTCCAGCGGCTCGGCCGGCAGGCGATCGCGGGTCTCCTCCACCCGCAGCAGGATCATCCCCACCTGGGGGCCGTTGCCGTGCACCAGGACGACGCCGGGCGAGTGCTCCAGGAGCTGCAACACCACCCGCGAGAGCTCGCGCGCGCGCTCCTCCTGCTCCTCGGGGTGGAAGGGATCCGGCAGGAGCGCGTTGCCGCCGAAGGCGAGGACGGCGGGACCGTCGAATACGGGCTTTCGATCCTCAGGGGACATACATCTCAACTATACCGGAGCGCCGCGAGCGGGTCCACTCGCCGGGCCGTCGGCGACCGCGTATCCTGGAGCCCGCCCCACCACCCCGCGGACCCACCGGAGGGCCCAACCATGCCCCATCGTCCCGCCATCGCCGTCGCCCTGGTGTGCTGCCTCGCGACGGGTGCTCTCCTCGCCGGCCGCGCGAAGGCCGGGGCCGGCCCGAGCCCCTCGGCCCCGGAGGAGATCCACGTCGACCCCAGGAAGGGCCGGGACAGCTCCCCGGGGAGCCGGGGCCGCCCCCTGAAGACGATCTCCGCGGCCCTCGCCCGGCTCCCCGATCCCCTGCACGAGTCGGTGACCATCCGCCTCGCCGCGGGCACCTACGACTCGACCGGCGGGCAGGGAATGCCGGAGCGGACGCTGGAGCTGATGGTCCGCATGCGGCCGGGCGTGAGCGTCCGTCTCGCGGGGCCCGAGGAGGGCGAGCCGGCGATCCTGGCCTGGAGGGGCGAGCGGAACATGATCGACCTGCGGGAGGGGAGCTGGCGGCTCTCGCACCTGCAGATCGGCAGCTTCTCGACCTCCCAACGCCGCGGGCTGACCGCGACGGGGCCCGGCCGCGCGCACCTGGAGGACGTCCGCTTCCGCCTGCGCAGCCACTCCGATGCCGGTATCTGGGCCACCGCCGCCGGAAGGGTGAGCCTGCGCGGCGCCATCGAGCTCAACGAGCACCTGCACGAGGAGGCCGAGGAGGAGACCTTCTGCGGCATCCTCGCCACCGACGGCGGGGTGGTGGAGTTCGACCAGCGGGAGGGTTCCTCGCTGAGCCTGGGCAACGGCAACCTGTCGGTGCGCAGCTACGGCTCGATCCGCCTGGGCTGCGAGAAGGCGCGCATCACCTGCTGGACGAAGTCCAACAACATCGCCGTCAACAACGGCGGGCGCATCGACCTGCGCAACACGCCCACGGTGCTCCGGGCGCACCTCGAGTCCAACACCCCCCTGGGCCTGGAGCACGACGGCCACGTGCTGGCGGAGGACGCGAAGATCACCTTCCAGGGCTCCAACCACTCGGCCATCGCCCTCCAGAAGGCCAGCACCTTCACCTGCAACGACATCGCCCTGGAGGGGGAGTTCGGGCACGCCCTGTGGGCCTCCAGCGGATCCATGTTCGTGGGCCGCTTCCTGGGCGACGTCCCCAAGGTCGAGGCCCGCACCGGGGCCTCGGTCCACATCGAGAAGGTGGGGGGGCGCTTCGTCGGCCCGGCCGTGGCCCGGAGCGGCGGGCTGATCTCGCTACCGGACCGCACGGTACGCTCGGATTAGGCGCCGGGAGCGGTCAAGTCCGCCGTCCGCGGGCGCCGAGAGAGAGCCTGGAGCTGGGGCGGTAGGGTCTGGACTGCGGCTGAGAGGGGCGTTTCAGGGCATGCGAGCTCGATCGGCGATGGAAGGACTGTGGACGGGGGCCAGGCGCTCCCTCCTGCTCGCGGTCTGCCTGGGCGCGGCGGCCTGCTCGGGAGGCGCGGGAGGCAAGGGGGGCACCGGCGCGCCCGCGGCCCCCTCCGGCGTGCAGGCGCAGCCCGGGCCCGCCCGGATCACCCTGAGCTGGTCGGAGGTCCCCGGGGCCACCGGCTACCGGGTCTACTGGAGCCTCGAGCCCGGGGTGTCGCCCGCCACCGCCGCCGTCATCCCCGTGGCGCAGAGCCCCCACGTGCACCTGGGCCTGACGCCCTGGCAGGCGTACCACTACCGGGTGGCCGCCGTGAACGCCTCCGGGGAGGGGACCCTCTCGGCGGAGGTCAGCGCGACCCCCGGCCCCGCCTCTTCGGGAGCCTACGATCCGCCCTGGGCGGGGGTCACCCCGGCGAAGGTCCTGAGCCTGGACCACGACTCCCAGCTCACCGACGTGCAGAACGGCGCCCTGCTCAAGCAGGCCATCCAGGGCCTGACGCCGGGCCAGCGCCTGGAGATCGGAACGGGCACCTTCTCGGTCAACTCCTACTTCAGCATCGTCCTGCAGGGCACCGCCGCCGCCCCCATCTGGATCGCGCCCCAGCCCGGGGCCACGCCGGTGATCACGCGACCCGACGCGGGGCAGAACACCGTGAACGTCGGCTCCGGCGGGCCCACCCGCTACCTGTGCATGCGGGGCCTCGAGATCACCGGGGGCGACACGGCCATGCGGCTGTACGACTGCCAGAACGTCTGGGTCGACGGCTGCCACATCCACCACTGCGGGGGCTGCGGCATCACCGCCAACACGGCCGACACCGCCTGGCTGTACCTGACGCGCAACCACATCCACCACACCTCGGGCTATGGCGAGGGCATGTACCTGGGGGCCAACAACTCGCTGTGGATCATGCGCGACTCGATCGTGGCGCTGAACCACGTGCACGACTGCGGGGGCCACCAGGGGGACGGGATCGAGCTCAAGCAGGGCTCCTACGGCAACTGGATCGTCGAGAACCTGGTCCACGACACCAACTACCCCTGCATCCTGGTCTACGGGACCGACGGCAACCCCTTCAACCTGATCGAGCGCAACGTCTGCTACGGCTCGAACGACAACGTCATGCAGGTCCAGGGCGAGGCGGTGGTGCGCAACAACCTGATCATGTCGGGCGTGCGCGGCTTCTCCAGCCACGACCACCAGGGGCAGGTGCGTGACCTGACCTTCATCCACAACACCCTCGTCAACTCCGGTCTGGGCGCCACCCTCTCCTCCTGGAGCGGCCGCCCCGGGATGGTCTTCGCCAACAACGTGGTCTACAGCCAGAACCTGGAGTCCATCCGCTTCTCGGGCGGCTCGTCGGGGGTGGAGGTGGCCGGCAACGTGGTCCTGGGCCCGGTGACGGGCACCTCCGCGGGCTTCTTCCAGGGCAACGGTCTGAGCGACTTCGTCGACCTCGCCTGGGACGCCACCCGCCGCGACGCCACGCCCGCGGCCTCCGGAGCGATCATCGGCAGCGGCGACCTCATCTGGGAGGTCCTCGACGACCTGACCGGAGCGCGCCGGACCTGGCCGCTGGAGTCGGGCTGCCTGGACGGGCCCTAGGTCGGACGGACTTCCGGCACCCGGATCCGCAGGCACACGAAGAAGCCCGCCACGGCGATGGCGCCGGCCAGGATGAAGACCCAGCGGTAGCCCCAGGTCTCCCAGATGTAGCCCGAGAGGATCGGCAGGCTCATGGCCACGGCGTGGTCGATGGTGATGCCCAGCGAGATGGTGGGGGTGATGTCCGACGGATCGCGGGCGATCTTCTTCAGGTAGGTGACGCGCGCCACGCGCAGGGCGAAGAGCACCAGGTCCAGGACGTAGGCGCCGTAGAGGGCCCAGAGCGCCCAGGGGCTCGGCAGCAGGTCGGTGGCGAAGGCGTAGGTGAGGCAGACCAGGAGCAGCAACAGCTCGTCGGCGGCCAGCACCCGGCGCTCGCCCAGCCAGTCGATGACGTCGCCCAGGAGCGGACGCAGCACCACGCCCAGGCTCGCGGCGACGAAGTAGAGCAGCGCGATGGTCGAGACCGAGACGCCGTGCAGGGACACCAGCACCCAGGAGCCGAAGACCAGGAAGATCTGCTTGCGGATGCCGAAGAGCGCGCTGATGGCGTAGAAGAGCCCGTACTCGCGCCGGAAGACGATGCGCCGCGAGGGCGGATCGCCGCGGCCCACCCGCAGGCGCAGGTAGAACCAGCCGGCCAGCAGCGAGCAGGCGGCCGCCACCATGAAGAAGGCGCGGAAGTCGTCCCCCCGGGCCCGGGCCAGGAGCCAGATGGTCCCCACGCCCAGGATCGTGCCCAGGTTGGCGGCGCCGCCGAGCTGACCCAGGCGGTGGCCCTCTCCGCCCTCGCGCGCCAGCTTCAGGCCGATGGGGCCGTGCACCGCGAAGAGGATGTGGTCACCCAGCGACCACAGCATGATCCAGCCCACCAGCGCGACCGTGCCCGGGGCCAGGAAGCCCAGGCCCAGGGCGCCCAGGGCGGCCAGGGCCATGGCGGCCGCCGCGATCTGCGTCTCGCGCAGGCGGATCAGCATCAGGCCCGCGACGAAGATCAGAAGGAAGCCGGGCAGCTCTCGGGGAAACTCCAGCCAGCCGCGGCCCTCGGCGTCGAAGCGGTGCACCTCGGCCAGGTAGTTGTTGATGGTCGCCTGGAAGATGCCCGCCGCCCCGCCGAAGAAGAGCGTCGCCAGGAGGACGTGGACGAAGTCGCGCCGGTGATCGGGGGAGTCGAGCATGCTGTGCGGTCCCGGCCGAGCCGCCCCGGCCCGGACCGACGTCGAGCTGCCCCTCCCGATGGCGTCCCATCGCCCTCCAGGGCCTGCCTGACGGATCCCTTGCAAGCTACTCCCCCCCAGGTGCTGCGACAAGGATGCGCGGGGCGCTAGGATCGCCGGCGGTTCCACGCCCAAGGGAGGCGAGCATGCGCAACACCCGTACGATCACGATCCCGTCCATCCTGCTCCTCGCGCTCTGCGCCTGCCGCGCTCCCGACGCCGCGGAGGAGGCCGGATCCATCCCGCGCCCGCCCGTCGCCAAGGTCGTCCCCGAGCGACTGGAGACCCACGGAGACGTCCGGGTGGACGATTACCACTGGCTGCGCCAGCGCGAGGACCCCGAGGTGATCGCCTACCTCGAGGCCGAGAACGCCTACACGCGCGCGCTCATGGCGCCCACCGAGGGGCTGCAGGAGGAGCTCTACCAGGAGATGGTGGGGCGCGTGCGGCAGGACGACTCGACCGTTCCCTGGGCGCTGGGCGACTACCTGTACTACACCCGCTACGAGGAGGGGAAGCAGTACCCCCTCCACTGCCGCCGCGAGGGCTCGATGGACGCCCCCGAGGAGGTGCTCCTGGACGTCGAGGCCATGGCCCCGGGGCAGGGCTACTTCTCGGTGGGGCGCTGGGAGGTGAGCCCGGGTGGGGGACTCCTGGCGTACGGCGTCGACACCCGCGGGCGGCGCTTCTACACCATCGAGATCAAGGACCTCGAGCGCGGCCGCGTGCTGGAGCGCATCCCCGGCGTCACCTCGAACATCGTCTGGGCCGAGGACGACCGCACGCTCTTCTATGCGCGGCAGGATCCCGAGACGCTGCGCTCCTGGCAGATCTGGCGGCACCAGGTGGGGACCGATCCGGCGCGGGACGCCCTGGTGTACCAGGAGGACGACGAGACCTTCGGCTGCCGGATCCGCAAGACGCGCTCGCGGGAGTACCTGCTGATCGCCTCCACCCAGACCCTGACCACCGAGTACCGCGCGCTGGAGGCCGACGACCCGACCGGCGAGTTCCGCGTGATCGAGCCCCGCGAGCGCGGGCACGAGTACCACGCGGATCACCACGGCGAGCACTTCTACCTGCGCACCAACCTGGACGCTCCCAATTCCCGGCTGGTTCGCGCGCCGGTGGACCGACCGGGCCGCGATCACTGGGAGGCGGTGCTGCCCCACCGCGAGGACGTCCTCCTGCAGGGCATCGAGCTCTTCCGCGACTACCTGGTGGTCCGCGAGCGCCGCGACGGCCTGGTCCGCCTGCGCATCCGACCCTTCTCCGGCGAGGGCGAGCACGAGGTCGACTTCGGCGAGCCGGCCTACAGCGCCCGGCCGCGCTCCAACCGCGAGTTCGACACCGCCGTCTTGCGCATCGGCTACAGCTCGCTCACCACCCCCGACTCGGTCTACGACTACGACATGCGCACCCGCGAGATGACGCCCCGCAAGCGCCAGGAGGTGCGGGGCGGCTTCGACCCGCTGCATTACCGCGCCGAGCGTCTGTGGGCCCCGGCCCCCGACGGCACCCGGGTGCCCATCTCGCTGGTGGGGCGCCGCCGGGCGGAGCCGGACGGCCCGCGGCCGCTGCTGCTCTACGGCTACGGCTCCTACGGCGCCAGCATGGACGCACGCTTCCGCGCCAACGTCCTCTCCCTGCTGGACCGCGGCTTCTGCTTCGCCATCGCCCACGTCCGCGGGGGGCAGGAGATGGGTCGGCACTGGTACGAGGACGGCAAGCTCCTGCGCAAGCTCAACACCTTCACCGACTTCATCGCCTGCGGCGAGCACCTGGTGGAGCAGGGCTACGCCCGCCCCGACGGCCTCTACGCCATGGGGGGCAGCGCCGGCGGCCTCCTGGTGGGCGCGGCGGTCAACATGGCTCCGGAGCTCTTCGCCGGCGTCATCGCCGAGGTGCCCTTCGTGGACGTGGTGACCACCATGCTCGACGCCTCGATCCCCCTGACCACCTCCGAGTGGGACGAGTGGGGCGATCCGCGGGATCCGACCTACTACCACTACATGCTGTCCTACTCGCCCTACGACCGGGTCGAGGCCCAGGCCTATCCCCACCTCCTGGTCACGGCCGGCCTGCACGACTCGCAGGTGCAGTACTGGGAGCCCGCCAAGTGGGTGGCGCGGCTGCGGGCGACGAAGACCGACGATCACCGCCTGCTCTTCAAGTGCGACATGGAGGCCGGTCACGGCGGGGTGTCGGGGCGCTACCGGCAGTACCGGGACCAGGCCTTCCAGTACGCCTTCCTGCTGGACCTGGAGGCCGGGGCGGGTCGTTGAGGGGTCGGCGCGCGCGGACCCCCGGCCCGCCCGCTGGATGCCCGATCCGGCGAGGCGTAGAATCCGGCCACGGCCCGGAGGGGGCCGGCAAAGGAGCGGAGACCGTGAGAAGACTGCTTGCGCTGGCGCTGGCGGGCCTGGGGACCGGGCTCTTCGGCTGCGGGGACCCGGAGACGCCCGTCGGACCGGGCGGGCCGGAGCCCGAGGCCGAGACCCTGACCCTGGCGGTGATCCCCAAGAGCACCGGCGGGGAGTTCTGGGAGACCGTCGAGCAGGGCGCCCTCGCGGCCGCGGAGGAGCTGGGCATCGAGATCCGCTGGGAGGGCACCCTCACCGAGACCGAGATCGCCGAACAGAACAAGATCATCGAGAACATGGTCAACCTGGAGGTGGACGGCATCGTCCTCGCTCCGCTCAACCAGAAGGCCATGCGCAAGTCGGTGGAGACGGCGGTCGCCGCGGGCATCCCGGTGGTGGTGTTCGACTCCGCGGTGGAGGGCCAGGCCCACCTCAGCTTCGTGGCCACCGACAACACCGAGGGCGGTTCGCTGGGAGGGCGGCACATGGTCGAGCTCCTGGGCGACGAAGGGGGCCGGGTCATCGTCCTTCGCTACATCCAGGGCGCCGGCAGCACCGAGGCCCGGGCCCAGGGCTTCATCAGCACCCTGGACCAGGCGGGCCTGCCCATCCTGGACCACCCCTACCCCGAGGACGGGACCGTGGCCGGCGCCAAGAAGACCGCCTCCAACACCCTGGAGGGCTACGTGGAGGAGGACCGCCTCCTGCTCGACGGGATCTTCGCCTGCAACCTCTACTCCACCCTGGGCATGCTGGAGGCGCTCGAGGACCTGCGCCAGGGCGGCGTCGAGGTGGACCTGCGCTTCATCGGCTTCGATTCCTCGCCCAAGCTGGTGCGGGCGGTGCAGGAGGGCGCGGTCGACGCCCTGGTGGTGCAGAATCCCAAGCGCATGGGCTACCTGGCGGTCCAGACCATGTGCCGGCACCTGCGCGGGGAGACCGTGCCCAAGGTGATCGACACCGGCGTGGAGCTGGTGACCGCCGAGCGACTGGAGAACGAGGCGGAGATCCGCGAGCTGGTCGGGCTGAAGGAAGAGTGATGCCGGCGCCGGCCCCCCGCGCGCCCTCGCCCCGCCTGCGGATGCAGGGCGTGCACAAGCGCTTCGGCGCCACGCGCGCGCTGGCGGGGGTGGACCTGTCGGTCGAGGCCGGCGAGGTGCACGCCCTGGTGGGGGAGAACGGGGCCGGCAAGAGCACCCTGATGAAGGTGCTCTCGGGGGCGCATTCGCCGGACGCGGGCCGCATGTGGCTGGACGGCGAGGAGTACGTCCCGCGCAATCCCCTGCACGCGCGCCAGAGCGGCGTGGCCATGATCTACCAGGAGCTCTCGCTCGCGCCGCACCTCACGGTGATGGAGAACGTGCTCCTGGGCGTCGAGCCCGTCGCCGGCCCCTTCCTGCGCTGGGGCGAGCTGCGCCGCCGGGCCGAGGCCGCCCTGGCCGAGGTGGGCGTGTCAGACGTGCCGGTCGACACCGTGGTCCGCCGGCTCCCCATCGCCCGCCAGCAGCTGGTGGAGATCGCCCGGGCGGTGGCCATCGAGTGCCGGGTCCTGGTCCTGGACGAGCCCACCAGCAGCCTGACCCGCGAGGACGCGGCCCGGCTCTTCGCCCTGATCCGCCGCCTGATCGACCGGGGCCTGGCAGTCGTCTACATCTCGCACTTCCTGGAGGAGGTGCTGGAGATCAGCGGCCGCTTCACGGTGCTGCGCGACGGCGAGACGGTGGGGGGGGGCGCCACCGCCGAGGCCCGGGCGGACGAGATCATCGCGTTGATGGTGGGGCGGCAGGTCGAGGAGCTCTACCCCCGCTCGCCCCGCGCGCCGGGCGAGGTGGTGCTGGAACTCGGTGGCCTGCGGGGCGTCGGCAAGCCCGTCGAGGCCTCGCTCGAGCTGCGCCGCGGCGAGGTCCTGGGGATCGCCGGCCTGGTGGGCGCCGGCCGCACCGAGCTCCTCCGGACCCTCTTCGGCCTGGACCGGGCGCTGGGCGGCCGGGTGCGGGTGATGTCCAGCGAGGGCCACTTCCCCCCCGGCCGCCGCTGGTCGCAGGGGGTGGGCCTGGTGAGCGAGGACCGCAAGCTCGAGGGCCTGGCCCTCTCGCTCTCGGTCGCCGACAACGTCACCCTGCCGAAGCTCGACGGCCTGGGGCCCGGGCGGCTGGTGCGGCCCTCGCGCCAGGAGGCCGCCGCGCGACCCTGGATCGAGAAGATCCCCATCAAGTGCGCCTCCGCCCACCAGGCCGTGAGCGCGCTCTCGGGCGGCAACCAGCAGAAGGTGGCCCTGGCCCGGCTCCTGCACGCGGACTGCGACGTGCTGCTCCTCGATGAGCCCACCCGGGGCATCGACGTGGGGTCCAAGGCCCAGGTCTACCGGCTCATCGACGAGCTGGCCCTGGGCGACGCGGCGACCGGGCGCGAGCCCAAGGCGGTCCTGATGGTCAGCAGCTACCTGCCCGAGCTCCTGGGCGTGTGCGACCGCATCGCGGTGATGTGCCGCGGGCGCCTGGGCCGGGCGCGGGCGGTGGAGGAGTGGGACGAGCACCGCCTGATGCTGGCCGCCACCGGGAAGGAGCCGGCTTGAGTCAGCCCGATCGCATCCCCGCGCCCGAGCCGGGGCTCCGCGCCTCCCTGTGGCAGTCCCGGGGGGTCAACACCCTGGGCCGCTTCCTGGCGCTCTTCCTGGTGTTCGCCTTCTTCGCCGTCATGGTGGAGGACAACCGCTTCACCAGCGCCCGCAACTTCGAGAACATCCTGCGCCAGAGCGCGGTGTACGCCACCGCGGCCCTGGGGATGACGATGGTCATCATCACCGCGGGGATCGACCTCTCGGTGGGCTCGATGATCGCCCTGACGGTGGTGGTGGTGGCCTGGGTGTTGAACCTCAGCCACCAGGTCGTGGGCGCGGGCGGCGAGCTGGAGCAGGTCTTCCTGATCGCGGAGTGGCCGGTGCTGCTGCCGATGCTGGCGGTGCTCACCGGGGTGCTGGTCACGACGCTGGCGGGCATGGCCAACGGCCTGATGATCGTGGGCCTGCGCCTGGTGCCCTTCATCGTCACCCTGGGCACCATGGGCATGATCCGCGGCCTGGCCAAGGGGATCGCGGAGGAGAAGGACATCTACCCGCCGCAGGACACCTGGATCAGCGCGATCATGGATCCCACGCTGACCAGCCCGGACGCCTCGCGGAGCTGGATGATCCTGCCGCCGGGCGTCTGGATCGTGATCGTCTCGGCGATCTTCGCGGCGCTGCTGTTGCGCTACACGCGCTTCGGCCGACACGTCTTCGCCATCGGCTCCAACCAGGAGACGGCGCGCCTGTGCGGGGTCCCGGTGAGGCGCACCAAGATCATCGTCTACGGCTTCGCCGGCTTCTTCGCGGCCCTGGCGGGCCTGATGCAGTTCTCCTTCATCGGCGGCATCGGCCAGCCCTCCACGGCGGTGGCCTACGAGCTCTTCGTGATCGCCGCGGTGGTGATCGGCGGCGGCAGCCTGATGGGCGGCGAGGGCTCGATCCTGGGCAGCGTGATCGGCGCCCTGATCATCACCATCCTCTACATGGGCGGCCAGCAGATGGGCTGGCCCAAGTGGGTGCAGGAGATGGTGATCGGCGGGATCATCGTGGCGGCGGTGGCGCTGGATCAGCTGAGGCACAGGGGAGTGAAGTAGGTCGGGCCTATGGGGTCTGCTTCTTCTTCTGTCCTCGTTCGTTCATCTTGGTAGTGAGTCGTCCCAGAAGATACTCCTCAATCGCTGGGGCCTCGAACGCGTGCACGCGGGGGACGGGAATGGTGCGAACGTGTTTCGCGCCTTCCCATCCCTGCGGTCCCTTGGCCAGGCCGTCGGAGCCCTTGCTGAAGTGGGCCCCCAACCGCGCTCCCAGCGTTGCATCGAGCGAGGCCTTGCCAATGTAGACTAGCCTGTTGTGTCCGTCGTAGACCACATACACACCTGGGAGTGTAGCGTAGGGCCAGTACTCCTCCTCCCAGGGCTGGTCGAGGCGACAGGGCTCAGACAGCCACAGTGGACCGATACCCGGCCTGGCCATGCGCCCGTTGAACTCCATCAGAGCAGCCGCAAGGTCATCGATGGTGGAGAGTTCCATGTCCGCGTAGATTGGCGAGGGGAATGTGCTGGGCTGCGTCTCTCGGTCGGCGCGGCAGAGAGTTCTCGTGGTGGTCGACCGCAGGGTGAGCAGGGATCGGACGTTTGGGCGGGTTGGCGTCCTGCAAGCGCGATTCTACCATGGGCAAGAAGTGGCTGGCCCGAATCGCGCTGACATGGGATGCAGGCAAGCGAGCCCCCGACAGCGCCTGCCGCCCCGTAACACAGGTGTGGGTCGGATCGCGAGAATGCTGGAATAGCCCGCCCCCCATCGCGTCGAACCGCGAGCCCACCCGCCCCGCGCTCGTGCCAGCGCAGCCCCGGGACCGAGAGGAGCCCCATGCCCGATCCCCTGCCCATCGCCCTCGCCGCCGTTCTCCTGCTCGCGGCGGCGCCGGGTGACGAGAACTGGATCCGGAACGGGGACCTCGAGGCGGGCCAGGGCGGACTGCCCGAACACTGGGCCAACACCGGCGGCTCCGAGCGGGTGAGCTTCACCTGGGAGCTGGCCCCCGAGGGCCGCGGGCGGTGCCTCGCGCTGCACTGCACCGATCCGAAGAGCCGCAGCCCGCACAACTGGAGCCAGCGGATCGAGCTGGAGGAGACGCGGCCCGCGCGGCTGGAGCTCTCGGCCCGGGTGCGAGCGCAGGAGATGCACCCCGAGGCCCAGGCCTGCGCCATGGTCCAGCTCTGGGACGCGGATGGAGGGATGACCGGCGGGGCCTGGACCGACCGCACGGTGGAGGACTCGGACTGGCACCGGGTCGACGCCGTCTTCGACGTGCCCGAGGACTGCGTCGCGCTGCGAGTGCTGGTCTACCTGGTGGGACGGGGCCGGATCTGGGTGGACGACATCGCCCTGATCGAGACCGATCGCGAGCCGCGCTCCTCCCACGAGGCGCCCCACGTCTCCGGCTGGGAGCGGCTGGCCCGCCGCTGCGCCGGCGAGATCCCCTGGCTGTTCGACGCCGAGGAGGCGCTGGCGCGCGCCAGGAGGGAGCGCAGGCCGATCCTGGCCTACGTGCGATGCATCGACGAGGACGACGCGCTGGCCTCGGGGCTGGCGCTCGACCTCGATGGGGTGCGGCTGCTCGACGACGGCCTGCGCAAGGACCTCCTCATGCGCGCCGGTCCCCTGAGCGATCCCGAGGTGGGCGCCCTGATCGAGCGCCGCTTCGTGCCCCTGATCCTGACCTACGACCTCTCCCGCCACGGCATGGGCCCCAGCGCGGACGACCCCCTGCGGGCCATCGGCGA
This sequence comes from uncultured Planctomycetaceae bacterium, assembly GCA_964615935.1. Taxonomy (GTDB): domain Bacteria; phylum Planctomycetota; class UBA1135; order UBA1135; genus CAZTTG01. The sequence continues at coordinate 56,020 of CAZTTG010000009.1, forward strand.
GGCCGCCTGCGAGACCGTGACCCCGGCTCTCATCGTGCTCGACCCCCGCGGGGAGCGGGTGCACAAGCTGCACCGCATCGGGACCCTCAGCGCTCCCTTCGTGGACCAGGTGCTGCGGGTGGCGCTGCTGGATTCGCGCTCGCGACCCCCCGAGGACCTCGACGATCCGCTGGAGCTCTACCTGGTCGGAGAGCTCGACGGCGTCCTGGAGGCCCTGGAGGATCGCTCCGACGAGCCCGCCCGCGTGCTGCGTGCGCGCGTTCTGCGACGCCGGGGGACGCTCGACGCGGCCGAGGCCGAGCTCGAGGGCCTGACGGGCGGCGAGGCCCAGCTCGAGCGGGGTCTGCTCGAGGTGGCCCGCGGGCATCACCAGGCCGCGATCGAGATCCTGGACCAGGCCATCGCCCTGGAGCCCGGTCCGCGCCGGGAGGAGGCCGCCTTCCGCGCCGCCTGGTGCGCCCATCGCCTGGGCCTCCACGAGGACGCGCACGAGCGCTTCGAGGCCATCGCCGGCGACAGCCGCTTCGGCCGCAAGGCGGCGGCCTGCCTGCTGAGGGAGGGGCCCCGCCCGCCCCTGGCCGAGACCGCGCGGGCCCGGCCCACGACTCGCCCCCTCGCGCCGCGCCTGCTCGAGGCGGAGAGCACCGAGAACCTGGACCCCGAGGTGGAGCTCGACCTGGAGCGGGCCCTGGGCTTCCTCCTCGAACAGCAGCGGCACGACGGCTCCTTCGGAGGCCACACCGGCGCCGTCGGAGGCGGCTCGTGGGACGCGGCCATCAGCGGCATCGTCGGCGAGGCCCTCCTGCGCTGGCGCGAGCGGGCGCCCGAGGAGCTGCGCGTGCCCCTCGACGAGTGCCTGGAGGAGATCGGCCTCTTCCTGGACGGGTGGTCGCAGAGGAACCCGAGCCACCACCTGGCCGCCTTCAACGACCCCTACGCCCTGCTGTACCTGGTCCAGGTGGGGCGACCGGAGACGGCGCAGCGCTTCATCCGGTCCATCGCCGACTCCCAGCAGGCGGACGGCTGCTGGACGGTCTACGAGCCCGAGCGGCCGACGAGCTTCAACACCGCCCTGAACCTCCGGGCCCTCCTGGCGGCGCGCGAGGCCGGCTTCGAGGTGCCCGAGGAGGTCCTGGCCTCGGGCCTCGAGGCCCTGGAGGCCATGCGCACCTCGGCCGGCCTCTTCCCCTACTCCACCCAGGCCGGGCACGAGTGGATGACGACCCCCCACGGCGCGATCGCCCGCGATCCCCTGTGCGAGTCGACCCTGCTGGCGGCCGGGCGCGGCTCGAAGAAGCTCGTGCGCGAGGCCCTGGAGCGCTTCGAGGACCACTGCGGCGAGCTGAGGGAGCCCACCAAGAAGCTCTACGACTACTTCAACGCGCGCGGGCACGGCGGCTACTACCAGCTCTTCGCCTGGCGCAACGCGGTGGACGCGTCCGGGGCGCTCACCGACCGCCGGCGCGCCCGCTTCCTGCGCCTGGCGGCCACCCACCTGGCCATGGCCCGGGAGTTCGATGGGACCTGGATCGACCAGGCCATGCTGGGCCGGGCCTACGGCACGGCCATGGCGCTGTACGTGCTGGGGGCCCGGTAGCCCGGCCGCGCAGCGGGCCCCGGATCGACCTCGGGGCGGCCTCCAATGGCCCTCCGCGCCGAAATCGACCCACAAACCAGGAAGCCCGGGCCTGGCGGCGTTCAATGGGCGGGCCTCATGGCCTAACATTCCGAGATCGACTCGACCCCCCTCCCCATTTTGGACATGGAGTATTCCTTGCAGCATTACCCGACGCCCGCTCCTCTTCGCCGCGGCCTCCGCGGCCTTCCTGTTCTCCGCTTGCTGCCAGGAGTGCACCACGTCCTCTGGCGATATGGAGGTCCTCTTTCAGGGCAAGGGCGAGGACGAGCTCTCGACCATAGCGATCCCCGGCGAGCGGGCCGGTGAGGCCGCTGCTGCCCGGGAGAAGGCCAACCCCGGCGAGCTGGACTCCACCGACATCGACGACGGCGGCGAGGGCTTCAACTCGCGCGTCACCGTCGAGGCGCCCATCGAGGGCATCTACACGGTCGTCTGCACCAGCGCCGTCGCCGGCCAGACCGGGAGCTACGAGCTCGACGTGACCACCTACGGACTCCAGGAGTGGACCGAGGGCGGCGGCCCGAACGAGACCTACGCCGTGCTGGTGGGCGCGGGCGACTACCCCATCGGTACCGACGGCGACCTCAAGGGCACCACCAACGACGTGACGCGGATGCAGCAGCTCTTGACCGAGGACTTCGGCGTGCCTGCCGAGAACGTGGTCACCCTGCTCGACGGCCGCGCCTCCCGGCGCAACCTGATCGACGGCTTCCGCCGGCACCTGGCCCAGGCGGGTCCGAACGGCACGGCCATCTTTTACTACACCGGCCACGGCACGCGCATCGAGGACGTGGCCGCCGCCGACGAGGAGGACGGCTTCGACGACGCCCTGTACCTGGTGGACGACGAGCTCGGCGTGCTGATCGACGAGCTGGCCGCCGATCGCGTGCTGGTCATATTCGACAGCTGCTTCTCGGGCACCGGCACGCGGCTGGTGGGCGACGTGCGCACCAAGGGCCTCGACTACGAGGACGTGCAGGCCTGGCTGCGCGCGCCCGCGGGCTACGTGGCCACCAGCGGAGCCGCGAGCTTCGGGGGCGCCGACGCGCCGGCCGACCACGTGCTCCTGGCCAGCTCGCGCGAGATCGAGCCCAGCCTGGACATCGACGGCCTGGCCGAGATGGGCGGCCCCGGAGGGCTCTTCACCTATCACCTCATCAAGGCCATCCGGGCCATGCCGGCCGAGTCCACCTTCGTCGAGCTGCTCGACGAGACCAAGGCCCTGATGGAGCCCGTCCTGACCCAGATCGGCAGCGTCCAGATCCCCCAGGTGGCCGGCCAGCGGGCGGGCGAGTCCATGCGCGGCTACCTGAACCTCGGGAGCTGAGGCCGCCATGCGCAGGCTGGCGTCCGGACTCCTCCTCGGCGTCCTCGCCCTGGCCTGCTCGAACGTGCGGGCGCCCGAGGAGGAGACCCGGGAGCCGGCGCGCCGCGCCCTGATCGTCGGCATCGACGCCTACTCCCGGGCCGGCCCCCGCGCCGAGGGCGCGCGCGGGGCCCGGCGCGCGTCGATCCCCGACCTGCGGGGGGCGGTGCGCGACGCGCAGACCCTGGCGGCCCTGCTCGAGATCCGCTTCGGCTTCGAGCCCCAGGACGTTCGGCTCCTGATCGACGAGGAGGCCACCCGCGAGGGCATCCTGGAGGCCATCCGGGAGCACCTGATCGAGCCCAGCCGGCCGGGGGACCTCGCGGTCTTCCACTTCTCGGGCCACGGCTCGCGCATCGCCAGCAGCACCTCGGCCTCGCCCCACGGCCTCGACCAGACCCTGGTGCCCTTCGACGCGGGCGCGGGCGCGCGGGACGTCTGGGACAAGGAGCTGCGCGCGCTGCTGAACGAGCTGCTCGACCGGCAGGCGCGGGTCACCGCGCTCTTCGACTGCTGCTTCAGCGGCTCGATCACCCGCGGCCAGGAGGGCGCGCGCACCGCGCCCTGGGACGAGCGCGAGGCGAGCGAGGTCTACCCCGAGGTGCCGGCGGCCGACGGACCCAGCCCCGCCCGGCGAGGCGCGCTGGTCTTCGCGGCCTCCCAGGACATCCAGGTGGCGCGCGAGCTGGAGGGGGAGGACGGCGAGATCCACGGCCTCTTCAGCGGCGCCCTGCACGAGGTCCTGGCCAGCGCTCCGCCGGGCGAGAGCGCGCGGCGGGTCTTCCTGCGCGCCGAGGCGCGCATGCGCGCCAGCGGCCTGGTCCAGGATCCCGGGCTCGAGGGCGTGCCGCCGGGCGAGAACGGGCGGGCGCCCTTCGGGCTGGCGCCGTCCGGGGTGACGGGTGGCCTGGTCCTGCCCGCGGTCGGGGTCGTGGTCGGCAGCGGCGAGGTGCGGCTGCGCGGCGGGAGCGCGGTGGGCCTGGCGCCCGGCTGCGAGCTCTCGAGGGTCTCGGAGGACGGGCGCGGGCCCCTGCGCCTGCTCGTGACCGAGGTGAGCGGCCTCTCTAACTGCCTGGCGCGCATCATCGAGGGCGAGGCGGGCGATCTGCGCCCCGAGGAGGATCTCTTCGAGGTCGAGCGCTGGGTCGTACCCGAGGGGGCGCACCTGCGCGTCTGGATTCCCCCGGCGGAGGCGGACCTCCTCGAGCGCCTCGGGCTGGGAGGCGAGGACGGTCGCGTCGAGCTGGTCGAGGATCCGGCCCTGGCCCACTACCGCCTCGAGGGTGGGGCGGACGGGGAGCAGCGGCTCTACCGCTGGGTGCGCGCGGACGGATCGCCCGACCTCGAGGGGCCGCGGCGGTTCCGCCCGGGCTCCCTTCCGGCCGACACCCGATGGACGCGCTGGAGGCCCGCCGGAACGGCCACGGACCGCAGCGCCCGCAGCCTGCGCGAGAGCGCCTTCGAGCTCGCGCGCCTCCGCGCATGGCTGACGCTGAGCGCTCCGCCCGACAACGGCCGCTTCCCCTATCGCCTGGGCCTCTTCCTCGAGGACCGCCAGGACGCCTCCGCGCCCCTCGGCCTCACCGCCCGCCGCGGCCAGATCCTGCGCTTCGCCCTGGTGCGCGATCCCGAGCAGCTCGACCCCTCGGGCCGCCACAAGACCGGCGAGCAGCGCTACGTCTACCTCTTCGTCGTCGACTCGAGCGGCGCCAGCACCCTGCTCTTCCCGAGCCCCGACGCGCCCACCGCCGAGAACCTCTTTCCCTCCCTCCACGCCGACTTCGGCGACCTGCCCACGCGCATCGATCTGCCCGTCGAGGCCGGCGAGGTCAAGCCCCCCTTCGGGGTCGACACCTTCGTGCTGCTCACCACCAAGACGCCCCTGCCGGATCCCTGGTCCCTGCAGTGGTCGGCGGTCAAGCGCTCCGCCGACGGCGCGGTCCTGCGCGAGGAGGTCGAGGATCCGCTCGCCTGGCTGCTCCAGGGCCTCAACGGCGCGGCCCGCGCGGCGCCGCGGCCGGTCCCCGCCTCCTGGTCGATCGACCGCGTGCAGGTCGAGAGCACCGACTGACTAGCGCCAGTCCCCCGACAGCACGAAGGCGCCCCAGGTCGAGGGCCTGCCGTCCTCGTAGTCGTAGCGGTTGTCCTCGAGCATCCGGAGCTGGGCCGCGCGCAGGGCCTCGAGTGGCCCCATACCGCCGAGCCAGAGGTTCTCGTAGAAGGCGCCGATCAGGTCGCGAGTCTCGACGTCCTTGACCTCGAAGAGCGAGGAGAGGATCGTCCGCGCCCCGGCCAGGCGGAAGGCGCGGCGCAGGCCGATCTGGCCCTCGCCCGACTCGGGGCGGCCCAGGCCCGACTCGCAGGCCGAGAGCACCACCAGCTCGGCGGCCGAGAGGTCGAGCCAGGAGACCTCCTCGGCGGTCAAGAGGCCCTCGTCGCGATCCTCGGGCGAGGGCGCGTTGGCCCCGGCGAGCACCAGGCCGGAGAGCAGCCCCGGGTGGTACCCGGTGAGCTGGCGCTCGGGCTCCCGCATGCGGCTCTCGAAGTCGCCGCCCCCGCGCGCCACGCGCTCGCCCATGGCCGGCAGGCCCTTGGGGCGGAAGAAGCCGTGGGTCGCGAGGTGGATGACGGCCCGGTCCGGGAGCAGCTCCTTGACCCGCTCCTCGGTGGCCTCGCCCGATCCGATCGAGACCCGCGCGGCCTCCTCGCCGAAGGCTTGCCTATGCAGACCCGCGATCGCCAGGCTCTCGTCGGCCGTGCCCGCCAGCGGCCGCCAGGTGGGGAAGCCGCTGCGGTAGGGGGTGAGCTGGCCCTCGACCTCGCGCGGGCGCTTGCCGTAGTCCACGCCGCCCACCGTGAGGAGCGCGCTCCCGCGGGTCGGCTCGCGGGCGAGCAGCTCGGGAAGCGAGCCAAGGTCGGCCAGGTAGACGAAGGCGTGGCGCTCGAGCAGGTAGCTCCCGTCCTCGAGCTGGATCGTCTCGAAGGGGAGCGTCCCGAGAAAGGAGTCGGGCGAGAGCAGCACCATGTGCGCGCCCGCGAGGGCTTCCGCCAGGGGATCCCACAGCCGCTCGCGCAGCCGGTCGTTGTGGCTCTCGGTCTCGACCCGCCCGTACCCACGGCTCGACTCGAGCTCCTCCAGGAAGGGCCGCACCAGGCGCTCCAGCTCCTCGGCCGGGCCCAGGTCGATCATCCGGGGGGGCTCTCCGCCGCCCCGCAGGACCCAGGCGAAGACGCGCGCGGGCCAGCCGTCGCTCTTCCAGAGGGTGAGGCCGCCCTCGAGGTCCTCGCGGGCGCGGACCTCGACCACCAGGAAGCTCAGGGCGGCCGCGCCCTCGGGCAGGGCCTCCCGCAGCTCGGTCCAGCTCGCGGGCCGCGGGATCGCGACCCGGTCCAGGCGGGAGGAGAGCTCTCGTTCGAGCCGCCCGCGCTCGGCGCGCAGCTCGTCCAGGCGGGCGGAGCGCGACTCGAGTCCCTCGCCCTCGCGCTGGTAGAGGAGGCGCGACAGGCGCGCCTGGGCCTCGCGGAGCTCCTCGACCAGGGTCTCCTGCTCGGCCGAGACCACGGCTCTGCGCGCCCGCGCCAGGCGCGAGGCCTGGCCCTTCCAGGCGAGCACCGCATCGAGGCCGGCCTCGGCGGCGTCGCCGGGCTCGAGTAGCAACGTCATCGAGAGGAAGAGATCCAGCGCGCCGCGCGCCTGCGCGAGGTAGCGGAGCTGCTCGCCCTCGTTCCAGGCGAAGAGGTTGGCCTCGAGCTCGGCCCGGCTGTCGGCCAGGGCGCGTCGAGCGGTCTCCCACGCGCCCTCGGCGTCACCCGCGAGCATCCGGGTCGACGCCATCTTGTGCAGCGTCAAGGTGGTCGCCGCGTGGCTCGCGCCGAGCTGCGCGGCGAGCCGCGAGTGGGACTCGGCGAGCCGCTCCAAGGCCTCGTCGAGGCGGCCCACGGAGACCAGGACCGTGCCCAGATGGCCCAGCCCCTCGGCCGTGTCCGGGTGCTCCGCTCCCAGGGACGCCAGGCGGATCGCGTGGGCCTCCTCGAGGAGCTCGAAGGCCCGCTCCCGCTGGCGCTCGCCCCACAGGATGGCGGCGCGGTTGCGCAGCATGAGGGCGCGGTAGGGATCGAGCTCGTCCAGGATCGGATCCAGGATCGCCTGCGCGCGCTCGAGCATGGCGAGGCCCTCGTCCACCGCGCCGCTCGTGTGGGCCATGGTGCCGAGGTTGTGGAGCAGCTTTCCGATCTCGCGGGAGTCGGGGCCGTGGACCTCCTCGCCGATCGCGGCCGCGCGCCGCATGTGGGCCAGGCCCTCCTCCTCGAAGCCCTGCTCGAAGAGGAAGATCGCGTAGTTGTTGAGCAGGTCCAGGACCCGCTCGCTCGTGGGGCTGAAGGCGGCCTCGCTCTCTCCGAGAGCGCGCTCGTAGGCGCGGCGCGCCCCGGCGACCTGGCCGAGCTTGTGCAGGGTCGTGGCGAGGTTGGTCGAGGCGCTCGCCAGCTCGTCCGCCAGGTCCTCCGCGTCGGCCGCGGCGTGGGCCTCGAGCACGGCGCGCTCGCGGCCGAAGTCGGCCAGGGCCTCCTCGTACTGCCCCCGCTCCAGGCGGACGAGGCCCAGGGAGCGCCGCGCGTCGGCCGCCTCCAGGCTCTCGGCGCCGAAGGCGCCCTCGCGGATCGCCACCACGCGCCCGGCCGCCTGCGCCGCCTCGAGGAGGCGCCCCTCGTGCCGCGCCAGGCTCGAGAACGTGCTCAGCACGGAGGCGACGAGCGGGTCCCGGGCCTCGAGCCCGCGCTCGGCGAGCTCCCGCGCGCGCTCCAGCTCGGCGCGAGCCTCGGAGAGGCGGCGGAGCTCGAAGAGACAGCGCCCCAGGGTGTGGTGGGCCGAGATGCGCGTCTCGAGGTCGCTCGGCTCGGGCTCCTCGATGGAGTCCAGCACCTCGAGGGTTTCCTCCTGCAGGGGGAGGGCCCGCTCCGTCTCGTCGCGGCGGTAGAAGAGGTCCGCGAGCAGGAGCAGGAGGCGCGAGCGCGCGCGGCGCGCAGGGTCGTCCGCCGCTCGAGCCAGGTCCAGGGCCTCCTCGAGGTGTGCCTGCGCGGCCTCGTGACGACCCTCCGCGATCTCCGCCTCGGCCCGCTTGCCCAGGCCGACGGCCACGCTCGGGTGCGCGGGCCCGAGGCTCGCCTCGCGCAGCCTGCGCGCCTCGTCGAAGAGCGGCGCGGCCTCGTCGATGCGGCCTGCACCGGATCGGGCGATCGCCAGGGCCTCGGTAGCGTCGGCGATCTGGTCCAGCTCCTCGCCCATGTGCTCCTTCAGCCACTCGAGGCCCCGCGCGAAGAGCGTCTCCGCGGCCTCGGCCTGCCCCATTCGAAGGTGCGCTCGGGCGAGGTCGTACAGCAGGGGGATCGCGACCGGGTCCTGGGGTCTCAGGAGCTCGCGCAGGGCCATGGCGCGCTCCGCCCGCTCGATGCCCGCGGCGTAGCGGGACTGCGAGAGCAGCAGGCTGGCGAGGCGCTCGGCCGCGATCAGGGTCGGCGCATCCGGGGGCAGGGTGGAGTCGCGCCACTGCAGCGCGACCTCGAAGCGCTCGATGGCCGCGTCGATGGCTCCCAGCTCGAGCAGGAGGAGCCCCCAGTCCTCGATGGCCTCGACCGTCCACAGCGGGGTGGGGACCAGGACCCGCGCCGCCCGCGTGCAGGCGTCGGCGAAGGCCCGGTTGGCCGCGTCGAGCTCGCCCAGCACGGCGAGGGTCCGGGCGATGGCCGCCTGGTTGCGCAGGGTCTCCTCGTCGTCCGCGCCCAGGTTGGCGCGCAGCCAGCCCGCGGCTTCCTCGAGCAGGGGGCGCGCCTCCTCGGGGAAGCCCAGGGCCCGCAGGCGCACGCCCACGCGGCTGGCGAGGCGCGCGAAGAGCTCCGGATCGGTCGTCCCCTCGGAGCGCAGGTGGTCCACGATGGCCAGGGCCCGGCCGCCCTCGATCCGGGCCAGGGCCTCGTCGTCCCGCTCGGGGGGGGCGCCCTGGAAGAGGGCCGCCTCGAAGGGACCCCACCCGCCGGGGACGCTGCACAGGAGGACCCGGTAGGTGCGTCCGGCCTCGAGCTCGACCGCGCCGACGCGCGCGTGGGGCCGGAGCAGGCCGTCGTCGTCCTCGGCCAGGACGTCTCCCCCCTCGTCCAGGAGCACGAGGTAGGAGTCGAAGAACCAGGACCACATCTCCAGGTGGTGGGGCCCGCTCTCCTCCACCGTGAAGTCGAGGGCCACCCCGATGACGTGGGCCTCCTCGCCGAAGCCCTGCAGGTAGGGGGTGCGCACGACCGCGGCGTCCTCGCCGATGGAGCCGTTGATGCCCTGGCCGGGGGGCCAGGGATCGAGGGTCCCCTGCTGGGGGGTGGCGGCGGTGGCGAGGGTCAGGAGCAGCGCGAGGTGGAGAGGCGTCCTCATCCCCGCAGCTTAGCGGGGCGGGCACGATGGCGCTCGATGCCGGCCGCGAAGCCCGCCGGGCGTCCATCCTGGTACCATCCCACCCGCAGCCCCTCACCGTCCAAGGAGCCCCCTGATGAAGCCGCGTCGAAGCCTCCTCCTCGCCCTCCTCGCCCTGACCTGCCCGACCGTGGTCGCCAGCCAGTCCACCCAAGAGGACGAGGAACCCTGGCTGGAGCCCGCGCCCGAGAGCATCGAGCGCTGGCAGGACATGCGCTACGGCATGTTCATCCACTGGGGGCCCAACTGCCAGCTGGGCGGGGAGATCGGGTGGTCCCGCAAGGGTCCGCGCCGCGGGCGGGCGATCTCGGGAACCGGGACGATCCCCATGGAGGAGTACGACAACCTCTACAAGACCTTCGACCCGGTGCGCTTCGACGCCGACGAGTGGGTGCAGCTGGCCCGCGACGCCGGCATGCGGTACATGGTGATCACCTCCAAGCACCACGACGGCTTCTCGATGTTCGCCAGCGAGCACACCGACTACGACGTCATGAGCACGCCCTTCGGGCGCGACGTGGTGGGGGAGCTGGCCGAGGCCTGCCGCAAGGGGGGCCTGGCCTTCGGGGTCTACTACTCGCCGCGCGACTGGTACCACCCCGACTTCGCCACCGAGAGGCACGAGCGCTACCTGGAGTTCTACCTGGGACAGCTCCGCGAGCTGGCCAGCAACTACGGCGAGCTGCTGGTCCTGTGGTTCGACGGCTTCGACAGCCCCCGCGAGCTCTGGAAAGACGCGCCGGAGGAGTCCTTCGAGATGCTGCGGGGCCTGCAGCCGCGCATCCTGCTCAACAACCGCGGCGGCCTTCCGGGGGACTTCGACACCCCCGAGCAGCGCATCCGGGGCTTCGACCGGGAGCGCCCCTGGGAGACCTGCATGACCCTCTGCCAGCAGTGGTCGTGGAAGCCCGACGACAGGATGAAGTCGCTGGAGCAGTGCATCCACACGCTGGTGCGGACGGCGGGGGGGAGCGGGAACCTGCTCTTCAACGTCGGGCCCATGCCCGACGGGCGCATCGAGCCGCGACAGGCGGAGCGCCTGCGCCAGGAGGGCGCCTGGCTGAAGCCGCGCGGGGAGGCGTTCTACGGCACGCGCGGAGGCCCCTATCGGCCCGGAGGCTGGGGCGCCTCCACCCATGAGGGCCAGCGCATCTTCCTGCACGTCCTCGACTGGAGCGGGGGCGAGTCGCTGGAGCTGCCCCTGGAGGGATTCGCGATCACCGGGGCCCGGCTGCTGCCGGGCGGCGAGGAGGTGCGCTTCGAGCAGACGGACGCGCTGCTCCGCCTGTCCGTGCCCAGGGCCCGACAGGACGCGATCGACACCATCGTCGAGCTGAGCCTGGAGGGCGAGGCCGCGGTCATCGCGCCCATCCGGGTGGAGAACCGCTCGGGCTCGCTGGCCGCGGACCGGCCGGCGAGCGCCTCCAACGTCTTCCGGAACCTGGCGAAGAAGTACGGCCCGGGGAACGCCTTCGACGACGATTTCCTGACGCGCTGGGCCACGGATGCGGGCATCTCGTCCTGCTGGATCCAGGTCGACCTGGGCGAGGTGCAGCCGATCGGACGCGCGCTCATCGACGAGTGGCAGCCGCGGATCCAGAACTTCATCATCGAGTGCCGGGTGGAGGGCGAATGGCGCACGGTCCACATCGGCAGGAAGCTCGGGCGAAAGGCCGAGGTCCGCTTCGATGCGGTCGAGGCGGACGGCTTCCGGCTGTACGTCCACGAGGCCAGCGACGGCCCCACGATCAACGAAATCCAGCTCTTCGCGCGCTGAGCGCCGCGGCTACCAGCGGAAGGCCTCGCGCAGCCGGGCCAGGCTCTTCGGGATGGCCGTGCGGGGATCCTCCTGCCCCTCGAACTCGAGCGAGACGAAGCCGCGAAAGGACTGCCGGCGCAGGATGGCGGCGATCCGGTCGTAGTCCAGGTCGAGCGTGTACCAGGTGCCCCCGCCGTAGTAGGTCTTGGCCTGCACGAAGACCGTGCGCGGGGCCAGCATCTCCAGGCGCTCGTAGGGGTCCTCCAGGAAGTTGCCGGTGTCCAGGGTCACCGCCAGCCAGGGCGAGTCGACCGCCTCGACGACGCGCAGCACGCCCTGCGGGGTCAGCCCCAGCCCCCAGTGGTTCTCGAGCCCCAGCACCACCCCGCAGCGCTCGGCCGCTGACAGGCAGCGCTCCAGCGACTCGATCACCCAGGGGAAGGCGTCCTCGTCGGTGTACCCCGGCAGGGGGTCCTCGATGCCGCGGTTGGCCATCAGCTCGTCGAAGCTCGCCGTCGTGCCCCAGCGCCCGGTGTTGACGCGGATGGTGGGGATGCCCAGCCGAGCGGCGCGCTCGATGCTGGCGATGGTGCGCTGCTCGTTGGCCCGACGCACCTCCGGATCGGGATCGACGAAGTCCTGGTGGGTGCTCATGCCGCACAGGCTCATCCCCGCCAGGAAGGCGCGCCGCCGCAGCCCCTGCAGGTAGGCGTTGTCGTCGCGCTGCTCCTGCGGAATCTGGATCTCGAGGATCTCGACCGCGTCGAAGCCGGTCTCGGCCGCCAGGTCGATGCAGTCCTCGACGGGGAGCCGGGAGTCCTCCCGGTAGCGCCAGTAGGAGTAGGTCGAGACGGCGATGGGATTGCCGGATCGCTGCGGCCCGGGCACCGGAGCCTCTCCGGCCTCCTTTGCCTTGCCCGCGCGGCAGCCCGTCGACCCTCCGCCGGCGAGCAGCGCGGCCGCGCCGGCCATGAATTCGCGTCGGTGGCTCTTCATGGCGTCGATCCTACTCTCCGGGAGTCAGCAGCTCGACCTCACCCGGATCGTCGAGGTCCAGCTCCACCGCCCGCAGCCCGGCCAGGCTCGCCCCGGGGTTGACCGCCAGGGTCTGGCCCAGCCGCTCGGCGATGCGGCCGGAGCGGGCGGGGGACTCGTGGATGTGGCCGTGCAGGGAGAGGGGCGGCTGGCGCTCCTCGAGGAAGCGGCGCAGCGCCAGGCTGCCGACGTGCACGCCTCCCGCCATGCGGTCCAGGGCCGTGCCGTGGGGAGGGGTGTGGAAGACGTACAGCGTGCGGGCGGGATCGGAGAGGCGCGCCAGCCGCTCGATCTCCTCCTGGATCGTGGGTCGGGAGAGGAGCTCGTCCAGGCTGGCGCTGCGCAGCCCCTGCGGCCCGCTCAGCAGGATCTCGTCGGGCGCCTCCGGGGGCCACCAGCCCGGGTGGTCGAAGCGGTCGAAGTCGCTGATCCAGAAGGGCGTGACCGGAACGAAGGAGCAGCCGGCGATGCTCCAGCCCTCCTCGCCCAGGGCGACGGCCTTCCGGTGGACGTGGACCCAGAGCCGGTCGCGCTCCATCCGCTCGAGCTCGGGGAGACAGGCGGAGAAGTCGTCGTTGCCCAGCATGGCGAAGACGCGGCAGCCCCCCCGGTCGCGGAAGGCCTCGAGGGTCGGGCGGAGGATCTCCCGCAGGAAGCCCGTCTGCCCCGCGACCGGGTCGCTCCCCCGCCCGTGGGGCAGGAGGTCCCCTCCCAGCACCACGCCCTGGACCGCGCGCCGCTCGGCCTCGGAGAGGAGCTCCGCGTAGGCCTGGCGGTTTCCGTGCAGGTCGGTCGCGAAGAGGATCCGGGTCATGGGCGCCCAGGCATGAGGCGGCACACCCGCACCGGATCTCCGACGATGGCGCTGACTCGCGCGGTCTCGGGGACCTCCAGCCGCAGGCCGCGATCGGAGCAGGCGGGGGCGATCAGCTCGAGTTCGTCGTCGGTCGTGGTCAGCACGCAGGGAGGCCGCAGGGCGCCGAGGAAGGCCTCGATCAGGGCCCGGGCGCGGATCCGCTCCCACTCCAGATCGCCGCCCCCCGCGGACAGCTCGCTCCCCGTCCGGCCGTAGAGGTGGTCGTGCAGGGCCGGGAAGGCCTCGGGGTCGGTGAGCACGCTCACCATCCAGCCGTGGTCGAAGCTCGCCTGCGGGAGCCGGGCGACGTCCTCGGTCGAGATGCGCGGCAGGGGGAGCTCGAGCCGGTCCGAGACCGCCTCCAGCGCCCGGTTCAGCTCGTCGCACTCGGGGCCCGGCAGGTTCAGGACCGCGACCTCGCGTCCCAGCATCGTGCGCTCGCACAGGATCGGCGCCAGCTCGGCCACGGCCGCGCCCACGTACAGGGCCCGCGGCGCCTCGCCGCCCAGACCGGCCAGGCTCCCGGCCACGTCCGAGGCGAAGTGGAGCCCCGTCTCCCGCACCGACTCGCGGTCGGCGGGACCGAAGCGATGCTCCCCGCCGTCCGAGCAGTACAGCCGGCCCAGGAGCACCCAGTCGAGCTCCGCCTCCAGCTCCAGCAGGGCCTCCGCGAAGCGATCGGCGGCGCGGTCGCGATCTCCCATGCCCTCAGCATAGCGGCGAGACGCGCGCGTGGCTTCAGGTGATGGACGCCTGGGAAAGGCGCTCCTTGGCGCCTTGGCGGTTTCTTCTCCAAAGAGGACCCGGTCCGGGGTGCCCGGCCCAGTATCCTCTCGGCGGGTGGCCTGCGCGCCCTCCGTGCGATGTCCGAGCCCCGCATCAGCGTCGTCCTGCCCCTCTTCGACGAGGCCCGGCTGCTGGAGCCGCTGCTGGATGCCCTGATCCCGCACCTCGAGGCCATCGATCCCGACTTCGAGGTGGTGTGCGTCGACGACGGCTCGGGCGACGAGACGCCGCGGCTTCTGCAGGAGCGGGCCGCGCGCGATCCGCGCCTGCGCGTCCGGACCCTGCCCCGGAACCGCGGCAAGGGCGCGGCGGTGCGCGAGGGCATGCTGGCGGCGCGCGGGCGCCTGCGCCTGTTCCTCGACGCCGACCTCTCGACCGACCTGGCCGCCACGCAGGACGTGCTGCGCGCCCTCGAGGCCGGAGCCGACCTGGTCTTCGGCAGCCGACACGCCCCGGGCGCGCGGATCGCCCGGCGCCAGCCCGCGGCGCGCGAGATGCTGGGCCGCTGCTTCCGCCGGATGTCGAAGGCGCTCCTCGCGCCGTCGGTGCAGGACTTCACCTGCGGCTTCAAGGGCTTCACCGCCCGGGCCGCGGAGCGGATCTTCCCCCGCTCGAGGATCGACGGCTGGGCCTTCGACGCCGAGATCGCGGTGATCGCGCGCGCGCTCGGCCTGCGCCTCGAGGAGGTGAGCGTGGTCTGGAGCCACGTCGAGGGGGGCAAGGTGCGGCTCCTGCGCGCGTCCCTCACCTCGGCCCGCGACCTCGCGCGCATCCTGATCCTGCGCCTGGCGGGGCGCTACCGCTGATGGATGCCGCGGCCCTCCGGGAGATGCGCGAGCTCGAGGACCGCCACTGGTGGTTCCGCGGCCGGCGCCTCGCGCTCGAGCCACTGCTGGCCGAGGCTCGATCGGCCTGCCGGGAGGGCCCGGCCCTGGACCTGGGCTGCGGGACCGGGGGAAACCTGCGCTTCCTGGCCGAGGAACTCGGCCTGGGCGCGGTGGGGCTGGATGCCGACCCGGCGGCCCTCTCCCTGTGCCGGGAGCGCTCGCTCGGCGCGGGGCTCCTGCGCGGCGATGCGGCGGCCCTTCCGATCCGCACGGCGAGCCTGGCGCTGGTCACCGCCCTCGACGTCCTGGAGCACCTCGACGACGATCGCACCGCCCTGCGAGAGATCCGCCGCGTCCTGCGGCCGGGAGGGAAGCTCGTGGCGAGCGTGCCGGCCGGCCCCTGGCTCTGGTCGCCCCACGACGAGGCCCTGGGCCACCGGCGTCGCTACCGCCCGCGCGAGCTCGAGTCGCGCCTGCTCGAGGCGGGCTTCGAGGTGGAGCGGGTTCGCGGCTTCAACTTCCTCCTCCTGCCTCCGATCGCCGCGGTGCGGCTCCTGCGCCGGGGGCTGGCGCGCCTGCGGGGCGCCCGCGGCGGCCGCACCGACTTCTTCGCCCTGCCGGGCCCCCTCGACCGGGCGATGACCCCGCTCTTCCGCCTGGAGCGGGCCTTGAGCCAGCGCCTTCCGATCCGGTTCGGGGTATCCCTTGTGTTTCTGGCGAGGCGCTCCGACGCGAGCTGAGCGGTCCCGAATCGCGATCCTCGGCCCCGCTCACCGGGCGCCATGATAGGCTAGGGTTGCCCCCTCGATCGCGACCCCAAGGCACTTCGGGAGGAACCATCATGATCCGACGCTCATTGCAGGGCTCCTGACATAGGTGCGTGGAGTGGCGGCATTGGCCGAATGCCGTTCATTCACGATGAGGGGGTGCGTCATAAGGTATGCAACGCTTTGACGGGGGCCGCGATCGACACCGACCAGGGAGCGAGCCCGACACGCCGTTTCCCTGCTGAGCCATGAGCGGATGGTTGCATGAATCGGGGCGCATGTGTCAGGAGCCCTGCATTGTGGGCGGTGGCTCTCGCCGCCCTCCTCTCCAGCACGGCCTCGGCGCAGACCATCTGCCACGCCGAGAACGACGGCCCCAACTTCATGGACAACGTCTCCATGGGCGGCCCCGGACTTCTGCTGGGAGTCCAGTTCACCTCGCCCATCTCCTTCGACGTGACGCGCATGGAGATCTTCACCGGCGAGGGCAGCGGAGCGAACACCTTGTCGATATGGAGCCACGACTCGGGCAACAACCAGCCCGGCGCGCAGCTCGGCGGCCAGGGCTCGTGGGCCATGAGCGCCGCCAACGACTGGCAGGGCGCCGACCTGACCACCCCGACCTCGCTGACCGCAGGCACCGTCTACTGGATGGTGTGGGGCTGCATCAACGGCTCCCAGTGCAGCGTCGATCTGCCCCAGACCTTCCTCGGCCAGCCCTACATGGGCTCCTTCAACGGCGGTGGGAGCTGGAGCGGCCCGTTCCAGTTCGCCGATCGCCACTGGAAGTTCCGCCTGTACGGCAACTGCGGCGGTGGGCCCATCGTCTACTGCACGGCCAAGATGAACTCGCTGGGCTGCACCCCGGCCATGGCCTTCGCCGGCACCCCCAGCAAGGCGGGCACCGGCACCTTCGACCTCACCGCCAGCCAGGTCATCAACAACAAGAACGGGATCTGCTTCTACGGCTTCGCCCCGGCGGCGATCCCCTTCCAGGGCGGCTACCTGTGCGTGCAGCCGCCCATCAAGCGGACGCCGGTGCAGAACTCCGGCGGCAACCCGCCGCCCAACGACTGCTCCGGGACCTTCGCCCTCGACTTCAACACGATCGCCCCCGGAGACCCGAACATCCTGGTCGGGACGACGGTCGACAGCCAGTACTGGTACCGGGATCCAGCCTCGCCATCCACCACGGGCCTCACCGACGCGGTGGAGTTCGTGGTCGGGCCCTGATCGCAGGGGACACCCGCAGAGACGGATGACCCGGGAATCGAAAGGCCCGGGGCACCGCTCGGCCCGCCGCCGACCGGTGCCCCGGGTCGCTCATTCCGCGCCTCCCCGCGGGGATTCCAGGGACCGAGCGTGAAGATCCCCCCCGAGCGCCGGTACAAGGGGCTCCACCCGAACACGCGAGGAACCATGAAAGCGATCCATCTGCTGGCGGCCGCGGCGAGCGCGCTTCCGCTCCTCGGCTGCGCTTCGATCGGAGGGCCCGGCGAGGAGCCCATACCCACCACCAATCAGGACGGGCTGGTGCTCTACTGCGGCGGCCTGGACGCGCTCCTTCCCGACGAGCGGGACCAGGGCCTCGAGCGGGCCTTCGACCTCCTGGGCGACCGCGCCTACGAGCTGTCGACCGAGCTCGGCGCCTCCGAGATCCCGTGGCCCGCCCTGGAGCTCCTCTTCGAGCTCCTGGCCTGCCCGGCGAGCCTGCGGGGAGGGCCGGACGACGGCAGCACCACCCACTCGGATGCGCACATGGGCCCGCCCTTCTACGCGCAGCTCGCCTTCGAGCACGAGCGCCCGGAGGAGCTGGCGGCGCGCTTCGCCGATCTGCTGTCGCTCCACGCGCCCCTGCCCTCCGAGCCCCACCGTACGGTGGACGGCCTGCAGGTCGTGAACCTGCCGCCCGGCCCGGCCTGGCACGGCGTGCTGGAGGGCGAGGACGGCCGCGCCTTCGTGGTGGGCATCGGCGACCACCAGACGAGCGCCCTGGGCCTGGGCTCCATGGGGCTGCCGGGCGGCGTGGAGCCGGTGCTGGCCATGAAGGCCGACCTGGCCCAGCTCGTTCCGCTGGTGGCGCGTCACCCCGAGGTGGACGAGGAGCAGCTCCATGCGATCCTCGAGCTCGTGGGCCTGGGCCCGGAGATCGGCTCGATCCTCGCGGCGGTGGGCTTCGACGAGGAGGGCGGACACGGCAGCCTGCGAGTGGAGGGCTACGCGCGGCAGCTGGCCGACACGACGCCGGCCGTGCTCTCCCCCCTGCCGCCCGAGACCTTCCACCTGATCCCGGCCGACGCCACCTGGGCCGAGGCCGTCCGCGTGGACCTCTCGGGACTCCTGGGGATGGTCGAGATGCTGGTCGACCAGAGGGGCGCGGACCTCGAGGGGGTCTTCGCCATGATCGAGGCGCAGATCGGCCTGCACCCCGAGTACGACCTCCTCGACCACCTGGGCCACACCGCCGGCGGCTACTGCTCGATGAGCACCGGGGGCGGGGGCCTGACCTCCCTGGTGGTCTTCCTCGAGGTGGCCGGGCCCCACGACCTCTGGGACACCCTCACCGCGGTGCAGGAGCTGGTCCGGCAGTGGTCGGAGGGCGATGCCGACGGCCGCGTGGCCCTGCGCACCTGGCGGCACGGCGAGACCGAGGCCATGAGCCTGCGCTTCCCCGGCCTGCCCGTCCCGGTGGAGCCCTCCTTCGCCATCTCCAAGGGCTGGCTCCTGGCGGCGGCCACGCCCATGGCCCTGGTGGCGGCGATCGAGCAGCAGCTCGGCGAGGGGCCCGACCTCTCCGATCGGGCGGACTTCCGCGAGAACGGCGCCGGGGAGCTCGAGGACCTGGTGGCCTTCGAGTTCTCGGACACCGGCTGGTGGGTGAGCCGGGGCTACGGGCTGATGGGTCTCGGAATGAGCGCGGTGGCCAACGCACTGCGCAGCCCGGTCGATCCCGACCGCGAGCCCGGCCTGCTCCTGCCGCCCCTCTCGGAGCTCGTGCGCGACGCGCATCCCTGGGTGGCGGTGGCCCGAATCGAGGGCGAGGACTACGCCATGAGGTTCCGCTTCGACCGCTCGTGGATGGTGAACGCGACCGCCGTGGCCGGCAACGCGGGGCCGATGATCCTGGCGGCCATGGGCCTCGGCACCTTCGCCCTGGCCCGGGTCGCGGAGCCGGCCTGGGAGTCCGGGCTCGAGGCCCAGATAGAGGAGCCGCCCGAGGAGGTTTTCGAGTTCGAGCTCGACGACGAGTGAGCCCACCCTCCCCATGCTCGACCTCCTCCCCTCCCGCCCCCTCCTCATCGGCGCGGTCCACCTGGCGGCGACGCCGGGTGCGCCGCGCTGGTCGGGGGACATGGGGGCCCTGCTCGAGGGAGCGCGCTCGGACGCGGAGGCGCTGTTCGCCGGCGGCTGCGACGCGGTCATCGTGGAGAACTTCGGCGACGCGCCCTTCTTCGCCGAGCGCGTGCCGGCCGAGACCCTGGCCGCCATGGCGCTGGCCGTGCAGGCGGTGCAGGCGGTCGCCTCCGGGCCGGTGGGCGTCAACGTCCTGCGCAACGACGCGCGCGCCGCCCTGGGGCTCGCCGCCGCGACCGGCGCCGACTTCCTCCGGGTCAACGTCCACACCGGGGCCATGCTCACCGACCAGGGCCTGATCCGCGGCCGCGCGGCCGAGACCCTGCGGGAGCGCGCGCGGCTGTGCCCGGGCGCGAGGATCCTGGCGGACGTGCACGTCAAGCACGCGGTCCCCCTCGCGGACGAGCCCATCGGCCGGGCCGCCGCCGACGCGGTGCACCGCGGCCTGGCCGACGCCGTGGTGGTGAGCGGGCCCGCCACCGGCCAGCCCCCGAGCGCGGAGCGGGTGGCCGAGGTCCGGGAGGCGGTGGGGGAGGCACCGATCCTGATCGGCTCGGGCCTCAGCGAGGCCAACGCGCGCGAGCTCCTGCGGCTCGCCAACGGGGCCATCGTCGGGACGCAGCTCAAGCGTGAGGGGGACGTGACCCGGCCGGTGGACGCCGAGCGCGTGGCCCGGATGCGCGGGATCCTGGGCTGAGCCGACGCGGGCGGGGGTGGAGCGCGGGCGCCGCGCGGCCCGGCTGCCGTCCCCTCGTACTCAGGCGCCCCCTTTGAAGAGCATCCGCGCGATCCACACCTGCGACCGGGCCAGAAAGCCCGCACGAGCCGCGTGCGGGGAGGAGCACCCGAGTCGGGGGGGCTTCACCCTCCTCGAGGCACTCATCGGGATGGCGGTCCTCCTGATCGCCCTGATCGGGCTCTCGGCGGCCATCGTCTCGAGCTCCAAGCTGATCCGCACTCAGGCCGAGGCGGATCGGGCGCGGATCGCCGCGCGGACGGCCCTCGAGCAGATTCAGGACGTCCCCTTCGCCGAGGCCTTCGTCACCTTCAACTCGGATCCGCAGGACGATCCCGGCGGGGTGGGCACGGCGCCCGGCGACGTCTTCGTGGTGGAGGGCCTCAACCTGACCGTCGGCAACGCGGGCGGGACCCACGGCAGGGTTCTGATGCCCGTCATACCGTCCCCGGGGGGCGGCACGGCGCTCGAGCTTCGCGAGGACTTCGCGGATCCGCGACTGGGCATGCCCCGCGATCTCAACGGCGATGGCGTGATCGACCTGGAGGACCACTCGGGGGATTACATCATCCTGCCCATGCGCGTCATGGTGGAGTGGCGCAGCCCCTCGGGGAACCGAAACATCGAGCTGGGAGCGCTGCTCAGCGCGCGGTGATGAGGATGAAGAGGCGCTTCCATCGTCGTTCGGGGCTCACCCTGGTCGAGCTGACGGTGTCCTGCATGGTGCTCACCCTGGTGCTCGGGGGAGTCCTGGGGGTGGCCATCTCGAGCACCGGCGCTCTGCAGCAGGGGATCGTGACGGCCGACCTCCAGGCCCGGGGGCAGCGGGTCATCGACCGCGTGGCCCGGGAGCTGGGCAGCGCCGGCGTGGCGGGACTGCAGCCCACGCCCTTCCCCCTGACTCCCCTGTGGAGCCCGAGCGTGGAGTACCAGCGGAACATCGGCTGGACGGGCACGGCCATCCAGTGGAGCCCGAGCACGCGTCTGACGTGGGAGCTCGATCCCTCCGAGATCGACAACGGCTTCGACGACAACCGCAACGGCCTGATCGACGAGGGTCTGATCAGCTGGACCGAGAACCCCGGCCTGCCGGGGGAGAGGCGGGTCGTGCTCGCGCGGGGCGTGGCCGAGTTTCTCGAGGGAGAGCTCTTCAACGGGGTGGATGACAACGGGAACGGTCTGATCGACGAGACGGGGGCTGCCTTCGTCCGGGAGGGGGACCACCTGGTCGTCCGCCTGAGCCTGGCGCGGGCAGGCCGGGCAGGAGCGGTCATCTTCTGCACCCTTCAGGACTCCGTCCTCATCCGCAACTGAGAGGCCCACATGCTGCTCGGAGCCCGAAATCCAGACCCGACCCGGCGGGGATCGGCGGTGATCCCCTCGCTGGTGGTCGTCGTGCTCCTGGGCTCGATCGCCTCCGCCACCCTGGCTCTGGGGCTGGCCCGGCACCACGAGGGCGAGAGCCGGCGGGCGCAGGACCGGGCGCTGTCCGCCGCCGAGAGCGGTGTGAGCGAGGCGATCGTCGCCGTCGTCCAGGCCATCGATCAGGGCGAGGACGTCCCCGCGGCGCTGGGCTCGCCCCAGGCCCCCCTGGGGACCGTGGGCGACCGGTACTGGATCGGCATCACCGCCGATGCGGAGGAGCGCTTCTTCACCCTGACCTCGCAGGGGAGGTACATGAACGCCACCCGCGCCATCCAGGTGGTGATGGAGCGGCAGGGGGGAGGCGTCTACGCCAACGCGCTCTTCGCGGGCAACGACTCGGGTGACCCGGCCTACGTCATGCCCTTCGGCGGAGTGGGCGGGCAGGCGGACGAGGTGACCGGCGACGTCTACTCGGGCGGGGTCGTGGAGCTCACCGGCGATTCCGCGGTCAACGGCACCATCCGGGCCCTGTAGGGGATCGTCGGCGGAAACGGGGAGGTGGGCGAGGCGCAGTCTCCCCCCGACATCCCCGGCATGGAGTACGACATCAACCACGATTACGACGTGGCGGCTCTCTTCTCGGGGGCGTCTTACAAGTCTGACGCCCTCGGCGGCAAGGCCTGGCAGGTCGCGCAGAGCAACCCCGCGCACATCTTCCGCAGGAATCCCAGCGACCGCAAGTCGCAGACCAACCTGACCGCCAAGGACGACTACTTCCTGGAGGATCCCTACGAGGACGTGCACGTGGACCGGAACCAGAACGGCAAGGACGCGACCAAGGTCACGCTGAGCGGGGCACCCGGGAAGCCGGGCGTGAACGGGTCGGACAAGGTCTACTACATCGACGGCAACCTGTGGCTCCACAACAAGAAGACCTACTCCTTCAAGATCAAGGCCAGCGGGCACTCCCGGGTCACCTTCGTGGTCAAGGGGAACATCTACTTCTCGGACAACCTCTTCTACTTCAACAAGAACAAGGAGGGGACCGCCCTCGTCGCCATCAAGGACGAGACCGTGCCCGACAGCGGGAACATCTACTTCGGTGACCCGGTCTTCGGGACCCTGGTGGAGATGAACGCCCTCATGTACGCCGAGGCCGACTTCCACGACTTCAACCTGGACGCCTCGGGCTCGGCCAAGGTCCGGGTCAACGGCAACATGACCGCCGGCAACCAGGTCCTGATCGAGCGGGACTACGTGGACAAGTACGGCAACGTCCAGCACTCGAAGCTCACGGTGGACTTCGACGACCGCATCGCCACCGGCGCCCTGGTGCTCCCCGGGCTTCCGCAGTCGACGGGGCAGACCGGCGGGCTGTCGCTGGCGTCCTGGCGGGAGGTCTCTCCCGACGCCTGAGGCGGGTGAGGGGACGCGATCCATGACGAGCCCGAGATCAGGCAGGCGCTGCGGACCGAGGGCCCGACCAGCCCGGCTCGGAGTGCTCCTGGTGGTCGCGGCGCTCCTGGCGATGACCGCGGAGCACTCGGCGGCCCGCCAGTCGGACGCCCAGGAGCCGGCCAGCACCATCGAGCAGCGCGTGCTGGACCTGCTCTACTCGGCCGAGGGCGCCGACGGGATCTCCCGGAAGGGGACCCTCCGGGCGCTCGCCGACCTGGGCGTCCCGGCCGTGCCGGCGTACCTGGCGATCCTGTCCGGAAGGCTCGAGCCGATCGAGTCGGAGTCGAGCGATCTCTCCATGGCTCCGGCCTTCGAGATCCGGCCTCTCCTGGAGGAGGTCCTGGCCGAGCTCCCCGAGCGGGAGGTCATCCGGGCCGTCTCGGAGAGCCTCGACGAGCACGGCTCGATCGAGGATCAGCTCATGGGCATCCGCGTCCTGGCGGGGATCGGCAGCGCCTCGGCGCTCGAGCGGATCCTGGACCTCTGCGGGGAACTGCCGGAGAGCCACCTGCGGCGACCCTTCGTGCGCGCCCGGCTGATCGAGGCCGTGAACCTCGCGCTGGAGCGGGATCCGAGGTCCGCGACCCTGCTCTGCGCGCGCCTGCAGGACCTCTCCGAGCGCGAGGTCACCATCCTGGCCGCCCCGCTGGTCCGCTCTGCGGGCTGCGAGGGCCTGTCGGCCCTGACGTGGGGCCTGCTGCGCGACTCCCGGCTCGAGCTGCCGCTGATCGAGGCGCTCGGGGAGCTGCCGCTGCGCGACTCCGCCCACTGCGGCCACGACTGCGCGAGGCTGGTTCGACCCTACCTCGACAGCGCCGACTGGAAGGTCCGCCGCCAGGCCGCCCACACCCTGGGCGCCCTGCGGGACCTCGAGGCGATCCCCGCGCTCGTGGTGATGCTGCGGGAGGCGGAGCCGCACCTCGTGCCGGCCGCCCGGCAGGCGCTCTCGGCCATCACCGGCCTCGCGCGCTCGGGCGATCCGGAGCGCTGGGACGCGTGGTACGCGTCCGAGCGGGAGTGGATGGCGGGGCGGAGTCCCGGGCTGCTGGAGGCCCTGCACTCCTCCGAGGCGGCCCGGGTGCTGGCGGCGATCCGCGAGCTCTCCCAGCACCCGATCGCGCGGCGGGAGGCGACCCTGGAGATGGGCAGCGCGCTCGTCGACCTGAGCGATGAGCTCCTGCCGATCGCCATCGATGCCCTGGGGCGGATGAGATCGCCGGAGGCCCTGCCGATCCTGGTGGGGATCCTGGAGGACAGGAACCCCGAGGCGCGCGAGCTGGCGCTCGAGCACCTGCGGGCCTGGACCGGCGAGGAGGAGCGCGGGGACGTTCAGGACTGGACGGAATGGATGAGGTGAGACGACTCCCATGAAGAACCGACGCAGACGCAATCTGATCAACCCGCGGATACAGCTGAGGTTCGCCCTGCTGTTCCTGTCCGCCTCGGGACTCTCGGTCGTGCTCCAGACCCTGATCCTGTACTGGGCCTTGACGCGCGTGGCCGAGGGCCTGCCCGCCGAGGGCCACCTGTTGATGCGGCAGCTGCCGGCCATCCTGATCACGAACCTGCTGATCGCCTTCGCGGTGCTGACGCCCCTGACCATCATCGCCGGCATCCTGTCGACCTTCCGCCTGTGCGGCCCCCTGCACCAGTTCCAGCTCTTCCTCGAGCAGGTGGCCGCCGGCCAGCGCACCGAGCCCTGCCGGATCCGCAAGGACGACGAGCTGCAGGATCTCTGCGCGCTCCTGAACCGGGCCACCGCGCCCCTGCTGGAGGCGGGCGAGCGCGAGGAGCACCCCTGCTCCGACTGCCAATGCGGCCGTGAGGCCGGCGCCGCATGACCCGCAAGCCGCACGTCCTGATCGGCCAGATCCTGAAGGATCGTGGCTGCATCGACGAGGAGGCCCTGCAGTCCGCGCTGGCCCACAAGCGCGCTCACGGGGTGAAGCTCGGCGAGGCCCTGCTGTTCCTGAATCTGGTGAGCGAGGAGCAGCTCGCGGCGTCCCTGCGCGAGCAGGGGAAGATCCCCTGCATCAACCTGCGCCCGAGCATCGTGGATCCGGCCGTCGCCAAGGACCTGGGCCCCGAGCGGTCCAAGGAGCTGGTGGCCATGGCGGTCAACCGCATCGCCGGGATCACCACGGTCGCCATGGCCGACCCGGGCGACGTCTACGCGGTGGACGAGCTGGCGCGGCAACTGCAGACCCCGGTGATGGCGGTGCACGCCCCGCCCTCGAGGATCCTGGACTGCATCGAGGAGGTGTTCCTCAGCGATGGGGATCGGGCCGCCGTCCGGCTGGACGAGCTGGTCGACCAGGTGGGGGGCCTCGCCGGCGGGCTCGACCTCGACCAGCCCCCCGTGGAGGAGGAAGAGGAGGAGGCGGGCCTGGACCAGCCCGTGATCAGCCTCATCCGCAACGTCCTGGAGGAGGCCCACGGCATGGGCGCCAGCGACATCCACCTGGAGCCGCGCCGGGAAGGCTTCCTGGTCCGCTTCCGGCTCGACGGCGCGCTCTACGAGCGTCTGAGCGCGCCGCGGAGCTGGGCTCGACCGGCGGTCTCCCGGGTGAAGGTGCTGGCCCAGCTCGACATCGCCCAGCGGCGTCTGCCCCAGGACGGCCGGGCCCAGGTGCGGATCCGGGGGAAGCGGGTCGACCTGCGCATCGCCACCACGCCCACCCTGGTCGGCGAGGGCGCCGTGATCCGGATCCTGGACGGCGGCCGCGAGGTGCCCGACCTGGAGGCCGTGAACCTGGCGCCCCGGCAGCTCGAGGATCTGCGCCGGATGATCCTGTGCCGCAACGGCTTCATCCTGACCACCGGGCCCACCGGCAGCGGCAAGACCACCACCCTGTACGCGCTGCTCAAGGAGATCACGACCCCCGAGCTGAAGATCATCACGCTCGAGGATCCGGTCGAGAACGAGCTCCCCGGGGTGTCGCAGATCGCCACCCAGCCGAAGATCGGGCTGACCTTCGCCACCGGCCTGCGCTCCATCCTGCGGCAGGACCCCGACGTGGTGCTGGTGGGCGAGGTGCGCGACGAGGAGACCGCCCAGATCGCCGTCCAGGCCGCCCTCACCGGCCACCTGGTGCTCTCCACCCTCCACACGGTGGGGACCGCCGAGACGGTGGTGCGGCTGACGGAGATGGGGGTGGAGCCCTACCTGCTGGCCGACACCCTGCGCGGCATCCTCGCCCAGCGGCTGGTGCGGCGCATCTGCAACCACTGCCGGCGGCCGGCCGAGGTGCAGCCCGAGCTCCTGGAGTGGTTGGGCCTGGACCCCTCGGAGGAGACGCGCTTCCAGGAGGGGGCCGGCTGCACTCACTGCCGCGGCACGGGCTTCAAGGGCCGCCCGGGCCTGTTCGAGGTGGTGCAGGTCACCCCCGAGCTGGCGGAGGCGGTCGCCCGCGGATCGACCACCGCCGAGCTGCGCCGGGTCATGGCGGAGCTCGAGGTGGTGACGCTGCGGGGCGACGGACTGCGCAAGGCCCGCCAGGGCCTGACCACCCTGGAGGAGGTCCTGGCCGTAACTTCGAGGTGAGCCGAAGGATGAAGTCAGCCTACATCGTGCACGATCTCGAGGAGAGTCAGTCCTCCAGCGGCGTCCTGCTGGAGACGCTGGGGTTCCACGTGACCTACATGACCAGCGTGCAGGAGTGCCTGAACCGGCTGCGCGGCGAGCACCCCACGGTGATCGTGATGGACGTCCTCCTCGACGGCCCCAACGGCTTCGAGGCCTGCCGGCAGATCCGCGAGGAGCACGGCCCGGAGCAGTTCCCGATCATCCTGCGGGCGGGGATCTTCCGCTCCTCCATGTACCGGGAGGAGGCCCTGCGGGCGGGGGCCCAGCACTACCTGGTCTCCACCGGGGGGAGCGATCTGAGCGAGGCCCTGCAGGAGCTGGCCGGCAGCGAGACGGTGGAGAGTCCCCCCGCCTGAGGCGCTACCGCGGCGGCTCGAAGGCGTCCTCGGCCAGAGGCGGATCGGGCCGGAAGGTCATCTCGCGCAGGATTCCGTGCGCGGGCATGCGGGTGCGGCTGGCGTAGACGTACCCGTCGATCCGGGCCCAGGCCTCGTAGGTCACCTCGAGGTCCCCCTGCTCGGAGGGCAGGCGGCTTCCCATGCGGCGCGGGCGTCCCTCCTCGTCGAGCTCGAGCCAGACCAGGTAGTCGAAGCCGTTGTCGGCCACGACCTCGAGGCGCCCTCCTGCGCCCAGGCGCACGCGCACCTCGGGATCGCCCGCCAGGCGGTGCAGGACGTAGTACAGCGTGCGGCGGATGGCGGCGAGCTGGTCGCGATGTTCCCGGCTCGAGCTGAGCCTGACGATGCCCTCGCGCCACTCCCAGGCGCCGGTCTCGTTGATCAGCCGGCTGCTGGCCTGACCGCCGAAGTCCTGCTCCATGATGGCGGCCAGGGGCTCGAAGCGCTGGAGCACCCGGGAGCGGATGCTCCGCGTCGAGGCCTCCAGGCGGATCATCCCCGACCTCTCGCAGCTCTGCAGGGCCGCCCAGCGCCGGTGGCCTCCGAGGGCCTCGAACATGCGCTGCAGCTGGTCGAGAGCCGCCAGGTCGAGGCCGGCCGCGCCCGTGGGGTTGAGCGGGGTCACCGGCGCGATCTCCTCGAGGGGGCCGCGGAGGAGCCCGGCCGGGCCGACGACGACGATCAGCCAGCGATCGGGGTCGAGGAGCGGCCGCAGGGCGGTCTCGAGCTCCGTCCGGGAGGCTGCCCGGAGGCGCTCGAGCTCGCGCTCCTGATGATCCGGGCGCAGGCCCGCGCAGGCCAGCTCCAGGGGGCTGGCCGCCCGGTGGTCGGGTCGCGGACTCCGGTCGGAGAGGCTCGCCCGGAGCCGCTCCCACATCCCGTCGGCGTCGGCGAAGCGCGCGCGCAGGGCGCGGATCCGCGGTGCGAGCTCCTGGTGGGGGACGCTCGCGGCGATCCTCCAGTCGCCGTGGCCGCTCCAGTCGGGCCGCGAGACCGCGGCCATCCCCAGTTCCCGGACGCCGGCGAGCCACAGGCGCACCAGCGTCGAGTCGCTCCCCTCGCCCGACGAGCTGGGACCGCCGACGCGCAGCTCGCTCCTCTCCGCGGTGGGGGCGTCCAGCAGGTAGATCCTCGGCCCGGCGGGTTTGCGGAAACCCTCGACGGGCCGGATCCGCGGCAGCGAAGGTGTCGCGGGCAGCTCGACCAGCGCGCCGCGCACCGTCGCGACGGGGTCGCCCATCGACGGCGGGCAGGAGAGCCCGATCCACAGCCGCTCGCCGCCCAGGTGCAGCCGATGGTGAGCGGCCACGCCGGCCAGGGTCACCCCGGCGCCCCCCCAGCGGTGCCGCGCGACGATCGAGTCGCGGCCGTAGCCGAGCTCATCGAGGAGACGGTCGGCGGCGTCCGCGGGACCCGCGCGGCGTGCCGGCGCCACCAGCCTCGCCCCCTCCCGCGAGTAGGCCGGCGAGGCGACCAGGTCGCGGAGGCGGGCCAGCTGGTCCCCCAGGTCTTCCGGCCGGCAGGAGAAGGCGAATCGGAGGGTCGTCAGACCGGACTCGATCGCGAGCTCGGCATCGTGCTCCTCGAGCCAGGCCTCGAGCTCGGCCGCGCTCGAGCTGGTGCTGCCGCAGGCGCGCAGGGTCGGGCCCAACGCGCGCGGGGTGCCCGCCGGCCGGGGGGCGGCGGTGCGCTCGCCCGCCTGGAAGACCAGCAGCCCCTCGACGCACTCCGTCCCCTCCGCGGGCAGGAGCACGAGCCGGCCGCCCTCGGGGAGCCGGTGCGCCTCGAGACCGGGCGGCGCCGCGGGCGGGCCGATCTGCCCGTCCCGGGGGGCCGGCCCCTCCTGCGCGCCGAGCCAGGAGGCCGCCGCCAGCAGGACGGCCGGCGGCAGCAGGTGCCTCGCGTTCATGGTCCGCATTCTACCCTCCGGCGCCCCTTGCGCCCGCGCATCGCGCGCGGCACCCTCGGGACCCGCCTCCCCCAGTACCGTGAGCCTCGAAGAGCACAAGCGCGAAGCCCCCGAGAGGGTGCGCTTCGGAGTCCTGACCATCAGCGACACCCGCACGCCCGGGAGCGATCCCGGCGGCGACCTCCTGGTCGAGTCGATCGAGGGCGCCGGTCACCGGGTGGCGCGCCGTGGGCTCGTCCGGGACGAGGCGGTCGAGATCCAGCGGGCCGTGCGGGAGCTGGCGGACGACGAGGGCGTGGACCTGGTCCTGACCACGGGCGGCACCGGCATCTCGCCGAGGGACGTGACCTACGACGCGCTGCGCGAGGTCCTGGACAGCGAGATCCCCGGCTTCGGGGAGCTGTTCCGCTGGCTCTCCCACCGGGAGATCGGCAGCGCGACCATGCTCTCCCGCGCGATCGGGGGCCTCCTCGACGGCAAGGTGGTGCTGGCCCTGCCGGGCTCGCCCAAGGCGCTGCGCCTGGCCATGGAAGAGATCGTGCTCGCCGAGGCGGGGCACCTCGTGTCGCAGTCGCGGGGGCGGTAGCACGCGCGGCATGTCCTCTCGAAGAAACCGCCAAGGGCGCTGCCCTTGGCGCTCTTGGCGGTTTCTTCGAGGAGACCCGCCGCGAGGTCTCAGACGCTCGGCTGCCGAACGACGATCGCGACCGCTTTCAGGTAGGCCAGGGCGTGGCCCAGGGCCCGATCGAGCGGACCCGGATCGCGGGAGGTGCGCGACAGCAGGAAGCCGCCCTGCACGCTGGCCAGGACGAACTCGGCCAGCTCGGCCGGCACGGCGCCCTCGCGCAGCTCGCCGCGGCTCCTCATGGCCTCCAGGCCCCGCACCAGGGGCGCGGACCAGTCGGCGAAGGCCCGGGCCACGGTGGGGCGCAGGTTCTCCTCGCGGGGAGCCACCTCGGCCGCGTAGTTGCCCAGCGGGCAGCCGCCGCGGCACCCCTGGGAGCGGTTCCAGCCCGATATGGCCTCGAACCAGCTCCGGATGCCCTGCAGGGAGTCGAGGCGCTCGAGGTGGTCGGCGTGGAGCCGGCGTATGCCCGAGATCTCGTAGTCCAGGAGCGCCTTCAGGAAGTCGCTGCGGTCCTGGAAGTAGTGGTAGAACTGGCTCTTACCGGTTCCCGAGCGCTCCAGGATCTTGTCGAGGCTGCTGGCGCCGATGCCCTGCTCGACCATCAGCTCCGAGGCGGCCGCCAGGATCCGATCCCGGGTGGCCCGCCCCTTTCCGGTCTTGGGTTCGATCATGTGGGGTCCAGACTCTCGCAGGCGCATAGACGCTCGAGCGCCCCTTCCCAACTCCCTTCTGGCTAGAATTCTCCACCGTTCCCCCTCTCGGGAGGCCCAGGCCCCCCCGAGCGCACCCCGGATCGCCCCCGAACCATGGCCGACTACCTGCGCACCCCCGTGCTCTCGAAGGAGCACCTGGCCTTCGTCAGCCGGGACGCCCTCTGGATCGCGCCCCGGGAAGGGGGCCCGGCCGAGCGCCTGACCGCCGGGGAGGAGGAGGTCCTCCAGCCGCGGTTCTCCCCGGACGGCCGCTGGCTGGCCTACGCCTCGGACGCGGAGGGCACGGCCCAGGTCTTTGTCCTCCCGGCCGGGGGGGGAATCCCCCGACAGCTCAGCTGGGAGGCGGAGGCCTGCGTGCCGGTGGCCTTCCGCCCGGGCGGCGGCCTGGTCTTCCGCACCACGGCCCGGGGCCACGTCCCGCGCTGCGAGGGCCTCTTCGAGGTTCACCTCGAGGGAGGCGCGCCGCGCCGCCTGCCCGTGGGGCGCGCGCGGGAGATCGACTTCCTCGACGCGGAGGGAGATCGCGTCGTCCTGGGGCTCAACGCCTCGGACGCGGCCCTGTGGAAGCGCTACCGCGGGGGGCAGGCCGGAGACCTGTGGATCGGTTCCCTGTCCCGGGGCGAGCTCCGGCGCCTGATCCGGATGGAGGGCGGGCCGGTGCAGCCGGTCTTCGCCGCCGGCCGCGTGTGGTTCGTCTCCGATCGGGACGGATGCGGCGACGTCTGGTCGTGCACGCCCGAGGGCGAGGACCTGCGGCAGCACACCCGCGGACGCGAGCACTACGTGCGCAGCCTGCGCGCCTGCGGGGACGAGCTGGTCCTGGGGAGGGGAGCGGAGATCTTCGTGCTCGACGCGCGCACGGGAGAGGAGCGTCGGCTGGAGGTCGAGCTGCGCCAGGTGGCGGTGGGGCTGCGGCGCAGCTTCGTCACCGCAGCGGAGAGCCTGGCGGAGCACGAGCTCTCCGCCGACGGCAAGGCCCTGGCCCTCGGCGTGCGCGGCAAGGCCGTCAGCATGGAGCCCTGGGGGGCCGCGGTGAGCGGGCACGGGCGGCGCTTCGGAGTCCGCTACCGACTGCCACGCTGGCTGGGGCGCGAGCTGCTGCTGGTCAGCGACGAGGGCGGGGAGGAGGCGGTCGAGATCCACCGGCCGGGCGCGATCGATGCCGCGCAGCGCGTCGAGCTCTCGGGCGTGCGACGGATCGTGGACCTGATTCCCTGTCCCGTCGGGCGCAGCTTCGCGCTCTCCGACGTCGCCGGACGCCTGCTCCTCGTGGACGCCGACTCCTCGGACGCCCCGCGACTCCTGGCGCGCGGCGAGTACGGCCCCGTGCGGGACGCGAGCTGGTCGCACGACGGGCGCTGGCTGGCCTTCGTCCAGTGGGTGGGCGGCGAGGCGCAGGGCGGGAGGCTGCAGCTCTACGACGCGAGGACCGGCGAGCTCGCCGAGCTGAACGACGGCGAGCTGCCCGTCCGCTCGCCCTCCTTCGACCCCGATGGCCGCTTCCTATACGTCCTCTCCGAGCGCACCTTCAACCCGGTGGTCGACTCGATCCAGCTCGGGGCGGTCTGCCCGGACGCCACGCGCCCCTACGCCTTCGTGCTGCGGCGCGACGGGCTCTCGCCCTTCGACCCGCGCTGGCCGGAGCGGCTCGAGCGGGAGGAGAAGGAGCGCGAGAAGAAGCTCGAGGGCGCCGACGAGGAGGCCAAGAAGCGGCCGCGCCCGGTGGAGATCGATCTGGCCGGCCTGGCCGAGCGCCTGGTGGTCTTCCCGGACGTGGCCGCCGGCCGCTACTCGAGGCTGCGCGCCTGCTCGGGGGGGGTGCTCTTCCTCGACTGGCCCCGCGCGGGCCTGCTCGATCTCGCCGACGAGGAGCGGGGGGGCAAGGGGCCCCTCCCGCGGCTGGAGCACCTGGAGCTCAGCAGCGGCAAGCGCACCGAGATCTGCGCCGAGGTCTCGGATTACCAGCTCCGCGGCGAGAAGACCCTGATCCGCACCCGCGACGGCCTGCGCATCCTCAAGACCGGCGAGGAGCCCCCCGAGGAGCCCGGACGCGAGGGGAAGAACCCGCAGACCGGATGGGTCGACCTGGAGCGCGCGCGCGTGGAGATCCGGCCCCAGGCCGAGTGGCGGCAGATGTACCTGGAGGCCTGGCGCCTGCAGCGCGATCGCTTCTGGCGGCGGGACATGGGCGGGGTGGACTGGGAGGCGATGCGCGACCGCTACCTGCCGCTGCTCGAGCGGGTGGCCACTCGATCGGAGCTGTCGGACGTGATCTGGGAGCTGCAGGGGGAGCTCTCGACCTCGCACGCCTACGAGATCGGCGGCGACTGGCCGGCCACCAGCGACTGGCCGGTGGGGCTGCTCGGCGCGGAGCTCTCCTGGGACGGGGATGGCTACCGGGTGGATCGGGTCCTCGAGGGCGATGCCTGGCGGAGGGACGCCGCCTCGCCCCTGGCCCGACCCGGCTCGCGGGTGGAGGAGGGTGAGCGCATCCTGGCCATCGGGGGACGGCCTCTCGACGAGCGCCATCCGCCCGGCTCGCGAATGGTCGATCAGGCGGGGCGCTGGGTGGAGCTCGAGGTCGTCGGCCCGGAGGGCGGCGAGCGGAGGCGCGTCCCGGTGCGCTCGCTCGCCACCGAGACGCCGCTGCGCTACCGCGACTGGGTCAAGCGCAACCGCGCGCGCACGCTGGAGTCGTCCGAGGGTCGGCTGGGCTACCTGCACGTCCCCGACATGGACGCGGCCGGTCTCTCGGAGTTCTTCCGCGCCTTCCGCGCCGAGTGCCGTCGCCCGGGGCTGATCGTGGACGTGCGCGACAACGCCGGCGGCTACGTCTCCCCCCTGGTCCTCGACTGCCTGAGGCGACGGCCGATCGGCTACGAGCGACCGCGCCACGGCCGGTGGCAGACCTGGCCGCCCGACGCGGTGCGGGGGCCGGTGGTGGCCCTCTGCAACCAGTACGCCGGCTCGGACGGCGACCTGTTCTGCCACGCCTTCCGCGCCCTGGGCATCGGGACGCTGGTGGGGGTGCGCACCTGGGGCGGGGTGGTCGGAATCGACGTCGACGGCGCCCTGGCCGACGGCACGGTGGTGACCCAGCCCGAGCACGCCTGCTGGCTGGAGGGCGTCGGCTGGGGCCTGGAGAACCGCGGGGTGGAGCCCGACGTCGAGGTGGAGCTCGATCCCGCCTCGGCCGGCGCCGGCCTCGATCCCCAGCTCGACCGGGCCATCGAGGTGGCGCTCGAGCTCCTGGCCGAGAGCCCGGTCGAGGAGCCCCGCTTCTGAGCCGGGGATCCCCAGGGTCGCTCCCGGCCCTGGCGGGGCATCTCCACCCCCCTGGGGGTCAAGCTTCTCTCCCGGACGGTCGATTCTCCTCCCGGGATCGGCCCGCGCTCCGGCGGGCCCTCCCCAGCCCCTAGACCCCATCTCCGCATGCCCGCGCTCTTCCCCGGCGACCCGAGCGCCCACGCCGTGTCCACCGCCTCCCCCCCGACCGCGGACCCCCTGCGCGCTGCGCGTGAGCAGGCCCGCGCGGCCGGCGAGCCGGTGGTGGTCCTGGCGCTGGCCCTCGACACCTTCGAGCGGCTGGTGGAGCGCTTCGGCGCGCAGGCCGGCGAGCAGGCCCTCGACGGCGTGGCGCGCGGCGTCCTGGAGGAGGCCGGAGCGGCCACCCTGATCGGGCGCACGCCCTCGGGTGTGCTGGTAGCGCTCCTGCGAGGGGTGCGGGTGGAGGAGGCCCGACCGCTGGCGAGGCGAGTGATCGCGCGGGTGCGCGAGCAGGGTCTCGAGCTGATGCACCGCCGGGTGGGCCTCAGCCTCAGCATCGGCCTGGCCCACGATGGCGTGGAGGGCCGGCGCTCCTTTGAGGCCCTGCTGCGCGTGGCCCAGGCCGGGCTCGACGTGGCGCTCGGGGCGGGTGGAGACCGGGTGGGGGAGACCGACCTGTACGGCCTGGTGGAGCGCGAGCTGGCCCTCGAGGACGTGCCGGCGGCCTTGCCGCTGGCCGTGGAGCCGGTCCCTCCCCGGGCGGCCGGTGCGGGAGCCCTCATGGCGGCTCTTCCGGAGCAGGAGGAGTGGGAGAAGGAGCGCGCCTTCGAGGAGATGCGCGGCGAGCTGGAGCAGGCCATCCAGGACAAGGAGCGCGAGCACCAGGGCGAGGTCGAGCTCCTGAGGCGCCGCATCGCCAAGCTGGTGGACCAGCTCGGCGCCACCGAGACCGAGCTGGAGGACCTCCACCGGGCCCGGATGGTCGATCCCGGGCAATCCTCGGTCTACCGGTCGGTACAGGGGCTCTCCCCCAGCGACGCGGCCTTCGCTCGCAAGCGGGAGCTCCTGGAGGCGATCTTCGAGGCGAACACCCGCCTGCGCGAGGCCCTGGAGAGGGGCGCCGAGGGCCCCTCGGACGCCTGACGGGCGGGGTCGCGGGATCCGCCCCGGGGGGCCTCGCGGTCTCGGGCCGGGTCGACTAGATTGGGTGGAACGGTATGCGGCTGCGGAGCCTCGTCTCCCGGGGAGGTCCTCGCACCCCTTCCTCGCAGCATGCTCGACCGAGGATCGCCCGGGCGTGGCCGGTGGGCCCCGCAGCCTGCCTTCCCGCTTCGAGTCCTTGAATCCGAGATTCCGAGGCGCAGCCATGCAAGTGGATCACGAGCGCGGTGTGGAGGAGCTCGACTACCGGCGTGTGCTCGAGCAACTGTCAGCGGGCGATCTCGCCTGCACGGACGGCTTGGGCGAGCAGGAGCTCGAGCAGCTCATCCGCAGGGCGGAGAGCGAGGAGCAGAGGGAGTACCTGAGCGATCTCCTGCGGACCTTGTCCGAGGAGAATTAGGCACCGGGGGTACGGGCCGTCGCCGAGGCGGCTAGACTCGCGACGCGTCCCGCAGGCGCGCGCCGGGCGGCGTCTACGCGGGCGGCGGCCATGGTCAGTTTCCTCAAGTCCCTCGTCCTGCCCCCGGCCTCCCTCTTTCTCCTCGCCCTGGCGGGCCTCCTCCTGGCGCGCCGGCGGCCGCGGCTCGCGCGCGGGTTGATGGGTGGCAGCGCGATCCTGCTGTACCTCCTGTCGACGCCCCTTCTCTCCACGCAGCTCTTGCGCGGCCTGGAGCATCCGGAGCCCTTCGATCCGACCGCCCGGCCCCTGCGGGCGCAGGCCATCATCGTCCTGGGCGCTGATCACCAGCCGAGGTCGCCCGAGTACCAAGTGGGGGAGACGCTGGGGCCGATGAGCCTGGAGCGCATTCGCTACGGGGCGCACCTGCAGCGCGTCACCGGTCTGCCCCTGGCGGTCACCGGTGGCCTCCCCCGGTATGGTTCCGTCCCCCTGGCCGAGCTGATGCGCCGCGCCCTGGAGGAGGAGCTGGGGGTCGGGGTGCGCTGGGTCGAGTCGGCCTCGGCCAACACCTTCGAGAATGCGCGTCGCACGGCTCCGTTGTTGATTGCGGACGGTATTGAGTGCGTGCTTCTGGTGACGCACGCCTGGCATATGCCGCGCGCCCGTTCGGCCTTCGAGGCGAATGGTCTCAGGGTGATTCCTGCGCCGACGGTGTACGAGAGCGCGCCGCGCTGGAGCCCGCGCGAGCTGGTGCCCTCGGGCAAGGCCCTGCGAAAGAGTGCCTTCGCGTGCCACGAGTGGCTGGGTCGGATTTGGTATCGGTTGCGGTACGGGGGGTAGGTTTCTGGGGGGGTATTTGCCCTCTGCCGGGCTTTCCGGGGGCCCCGGGGGCGGCGGGGGCCGGGGGGGGGCCCCCCCCGCCCCCCCCCCCCCCCCCCCCCCCCCCCCCGGGG
>CAZTTG010000010.1:0-83389 GCA_964615935.1 uncultured Planctomycetaceae bacterium
ACTACGGCGGATTCGACGCGCAGGCGATCTTCCACGACGAGGTGAAGGACGGCGATCTCGAGATCAAGATCTTCGAGGCCGACCACACCTGCTGGTCTAAGAAGCTCGAGAAGATCATCATGATGCGTGACGCTCCCGACCACACGAAGGAGGACTGGCTCTTCCTGTCCGGCACCAAGGTGCGCGCCATGCTGGCCGCCGGCGAGGACCTTCCCAAGGAGTTCAGTCGCCCCGAGGTCGCGGCGATCCTGAAGGAGTACTACATGGCCGAGGCCGTCAAGTAGGCGAAGCACCTCCTGACTGATGCGAAGAGCGCCCGGGAGGCTCGTCCCGGGCGCTTTCTTCGTGTCCCTAGGCGCCCCCCGAGGGAGCTCGGCTCAGCGGCCTAGTGCCATTCCCAGTCGATGAAGCCCGGCTTCACGTCGACCATGGCGTTGACGATGAGCTCCACCAGGCCGCTGTAGTAGATGCCGGCCTTCTCCCAGGCGTCGTAGTAGCTGAGGATGTCGCGGAGCTGACCCTTGCAGTTGCTGCACGGGGCGCAGATGTACTTGGGGTGCTCCTTGTCCATGGGCTCGTCCTGGAAGGCCTCCAGAACCTGCCGCAGCTTGCGCCGCCCCGAGACGTGGTGCCGCCAGTCGGCGAAGTTGTGGCCCGACATGATGGCGAAGCCCGAGCCGCCGCCGCAGCAGTAGTTCTCGACCCCGTGGGGGGCCATCTCGCGGAAGCGGTTCTCGGGCACGATCTCGCGAATGACCTCCCGCTGGGGCTCCACCACGCCCATGAGCCGGACGTAGTTGCAGGGGTCGTGGAGGGTGACCGGAAAGTCGTTGCGGCTCTTGTCGAACTTGATCTTCCCGGACAGGACGATGTCCCGGAGCACCGGCATGCAGCTCTCGGTGGGGATCTTCAGGTCACCCGTCAGGACCTTGTCCGCGATGACGGTCAGGGCCTTGTGGGCGTGCCCGCACTCTCCCAGGACGATCTTCTTCACCCCCAGCTTGGAGGCCGCCTTGGCGTGCAGGATGGCCGTGCGCGCGAACTGGACGTCGTCGTACCAGGTGCCGTAGTTGATGCTGTCATAGGCCGCCAGGTCGCTGCACATCGTCCAGTTCAGGCCGGCGGCGTTGAAGATCACGGCGAAGGAGCCGACGTTCTCCGGCCAGGACATGATCTCCCCGGCGTTGTGCATGAGCAGGATGTCGGCTCCCTCCACGTCCCAGGGGATCTTGGTCGCCTCCTCGGGGAGCCCGGTCATCTCGGCGGTGTCCTCCTCGATGAACTCGCAGTTGTCCTTGACCACCAGGGCGTTCATGCCGGTCGAGGACCCCACGGCCTGCTGGAGCACGGAGCCGTCGTCGTGCAACTCCTTGGCCTGGAGGCCCATCTCCTGGCTGGCGACCTTGCGTATCTCCCGGGCCAGCAGGGCGTTGTCCGCCCCGATGGGGCAGGTCTGTGCGCAGCGACGACAGACATTGCAGCGGAAGGACAGCTCGATGAGCCGCGCCACCGTCTTCCAGTTGAGGTCGATGTCGCCGTGGACCCAGGTCGAGCCGCCCTTGACGTACTTGAAGTAGATGCGCCGGAAGATCTCGGAGCGGTAGGTGGGCCGGTAGAGGGGATTGTTGCCGCTCTCCTCGTAGATGTGGCAGGACTCGGAGCAGGTCTGGCACTTGGCGCAGTGCTCGAGGGTGATCAGCAGCGGCTGCAGGAAGGTCCAGTTGTCGGCCTCGTTGAAGAGCTTCCGGAAGCCCGTGAGGAACTTGTTGACCAGCTCCTCTTCCTCCTCCTTGGTCTTGGGCACGGGGAGGTTCAATGCCACCGTGTCGTCCAGGCAGACGAAGCTCTCCCGGGCCTTGTCCTCCAGCGGCTTGAACTGGGGCACCAGGGCCGGATCGTCGAAGGGCGGGGGCAGGGGGATCTGGTCCGCGAGGTCGATGTGCGCCAGGGGCTCGTCGCCCTTCGAGATGTCCTGGATGCTGCTGGGCCTCTTCATTACTTCTTCTCCATCTTCTCGGTGGCGACGTCGACCCAGGACTTGCTGCCATCACCCTTGATGTGGGGGGCGGACCAGCTCACCGGCTGGCTCAGCAGCTTGTTGATCTTGCCCTCCTCCTCGGCTCCCCGGAGGCTGGGCTCGTCGTTCCAGCGGATCGAGTGGTAGGCGAAGAACTTGCCCACGAAGTGCGACATGTGGGTCAGGGGTATGTAGGCCACCAGGGCGGCCAGCAGCACCACCGAAATCGAGGTCAGCGCGCCGGCCATGCCCTCGCCGCCGATGGCGGGCATGGAGAAGGTCACCAGGCCCTTCAGGAATCCCATCAACACCGTGAGGTCGCGATCCGCCGCCAGGATGCTGATCAGGGCGAAGCCGAAGGCCACCACGAAGAAGACCAGGTTAAAGATGTCGGCCGGCGCGGTGAAGTCCTTCAGGGCCGGGTCGACGAGCCGGCGCTGCAGCAGCCCCAGCGCTCCCAGGAGGCCCAGGATCAGTCCCGCCACGCCACAGATGAGGCTCGAGTACTGGAGGAAGGAGCCGAAGGACCCGTCCACCAAGGAGGGCGACAGGGCCCCCAGGACGCCGGTCCCCATCATCAGGACCGTGCAGGCGATCACCAGGTAGAGCCCGAAGTGGAAGGGGAAGGACCGGAGCCACAGCTTGGGGTTGTGCTCCTTGAGGGCCACCAGGAAGAGGATCTCCGGGACCATCACCTTGAGCTCGCCGATCAGCGACATCTCCCGGGGCTTCTTCCACCAGTCGACCTCCTCCAGGTAGGAGCCCCCGTAGTGCGCGCGCTTGGCGTCATGGGCCACGGGGTACAGCTCCCAGCGCAGGTGCAGGGGCATCCGTGACCACATGAGGAATCGCGCCACCACGGCGATGGCGAAGACCGCAATGGCGACGTAGGCAATCACGTACGGAAGCGCTTCCACGTTGGCTACCTCGTCTTTCCTTACCTGTCCGGCTGCTCGGGGCCCGGAATGTGACTGCGACTCGATCTCGATGGGTCGCATCCGCCCCACCGACCCCCTGCTGAGAGGAGGGGGGTCCCACTTGGCAGGGACATCGATTTAACTACCAAAAACCGCCGTGTCCCATCAAGGAGACGACGGGGAAGATCGAGTCGAGGCGGGCGGTGCAAACCGCCGGGCAGGATCTTCCGACTGCTCCGGTATGAGAACGCGTCCGAGGGCCACCCTCCAGCCGTCGAGCCGCGGCCGGCTCGCTTCCCGCTGGCGGTCTCCCGCGCATGGGGCCTCGCCGGCCCGCTCACACGGCATCGCCCAGGAGCTCCCGCAGGCGGATCAGCGCCCGGACGCACAGGCTGCGAACCGCGCGCTCGGAGCGCCCCACCTTCTCGGCGGTCTCGGCCACGCTCAGGTTCTCCATGTAGCGCAGGTCGAGGACCTCCGACTGAGCCGGCGTGAGCTGTGCGAGCGCACCCTCCAGCAGCCGGATCCGGTCGCCCAGATCGGCCGCCATGCTGGGGCTCGTCCCGGAGCTCGAGAGATCGTCCAGGAGCCGGATCCTGGACGCGTCGAGGGCCAGGTCGGCGAGGCGGACCTCACCCCGGCGCTTGGCCGCCTGGAAGGCCTGGCGATCGAGATCGCAGATGCGGTTCAGGGCGATGCGGCGCAGCCAGGCGAAGAAGCTGTCGTGCCCCCGGTCCACGAAGTGAGCGATGCTGCGCAGCGCGTCGAGGTAGACCTGCTGCATGACGTCCTGCGACTCCTGCCGCTGCCGCAGCCGATCGCCCAGCTCCGAGCGGATGGACTCCCGCAGCCGCTGAGCGTGGATCTGGAGCAGCTCGGCCATGGCCCGCTCGTCCTGAGCCCTGGCTCGCTGGATCAGGTCACCGAGATCATCCGGCTCAGGGGCCCCCATACGCGCACTCCACGGCTCGCTCCGACTCCCCACTCTACCGGGGGCGCCGGGAGGCACCCACCCTGATGGATCCGGATCGGGGGCCCTTTCTCACCCGTCCCGCTCGCCCTCCCGAGGCTCCCTCCCGAAGAAGCGCCTGCGGTCGATCCGATCGCCGGCCACGTCCCGCAGCGGCTGGCGGAGGCCGGTCAGATCGCCGCTCTCGAGGACCCCCGCGGCCGCCTGGCAGGCGGCCTTCAGCTCCTCGTCGGTCTGCTCCGGATCGTCGACGATCGCCTGGAGCCCTTCCTTGAAGTCGGGCCTGCGGGACCAGCCCATGGCCAGGGCGGCGG
This sequence comes from uncultured Planctomycetaceae bacterium, assembly GCA_964615935.1. Lineage (GTDB taxonomy): Bacteria > Planctomycetota > UBA1135 > UBA1135 > CAZTTG01. The sequence goes on from CAZTTG010000010.1 coordinate 4,219, forward strand.
CCGCCCGATCGGAGCCCGCTCCATCCGAGAGCAGCTCCGTCAGCGCCTGGTCCACCTCCGGCGATGGCGCCAGGGAGCCGAGGGCGACGATGGCGTTGGCTCGCAGGAGCCCGTCCTTCTCCGAGGTGGCCTCCCCCAGCAGGGTCTTGCGCGCCTTCTTGTCCTCGGCACCGGCGGCGCCCAGGGCGCGCAGCCAGTTCTTCTCGATGGCCGGGTCCTTCTCCTTCTTGCGGGCCGCGCGGATGGCCTTGAGGGCCTCGGGAGCTCCGAGCTGCTCCAGCGCCACCGGCACCTCGGCCCGGACAACCGCGCTGGAGACGGTGGCGTACTCGGCCGCGATGTCCCAGTAGGTGGGTGGCGACACGACTCCTATCAGCCGGATCAGCCGGGCCCGGCGCTCGTCGGGATCCTCGGGCTCCCCGCCGCCTCCACGACCTCCGCGGCCCCCCGCCGCCGGCCGCCGGCCCGTGCCCCGCCGCAGCTCGGTGCGGATGAACTCGATCGCCTCGGGCTCGTCGGCGGTCATGATCCGGCGCATGGCCCGCATGCGCTCGCCCCCGCGCAGCGCGCCCCGCTTGATCTGGTCGAGCAGCTCGAGAACCTCCTCACGGGTCGGGGGTCGATCCTCCAGCCCGAGCTCCTTCCCGTCGAAGACGCCCCCCAGGATCAGGCGCCGCGGCGGTCGCGCCTTGGCCGGCATCTTGCCGTCGAAGGAGGGATCGGCCTCCTGCAGGGCGGTGACCAGGCACCACTGGAGCTCCTCGGCCGAGATCTGGTAGGGCACCGAGAGCAGGACCGAGCGGTCGGGGGCCAGGATGACGTGCTGGGGGGCCACGACGTAGCCGTCGTCGCTGGGCTCGAGCACCTCCTCGCGCACCTGGATGTCCACCCTGCGGTGCTCGTCGCAGCTCAGGCCGCCGAAGCGCGGGCAGACGCGCGCGCCCTTGGCGTGCACGAAGGTGGAGGCCACCAGGTTCACGGTCCACTCGGTCAGGTCCACGACGTCCTGGTCGCGGTAGACCTTCTCCGCCATGCGGTCGTTGGCCCGCTCGCCGTCCATGTTGACGGCGATGAAGACGACCTTCTTCTCCTGCGCCGCTCGCTCCAGGGCGCCGTCGAAGGTGGCCTCCCACTGGATGCGGCCGCCGAGGAGGGCGAGGGCCGGACCGGCGACCACCAGGGCCGCGACTGGGATTCGAGTCTTCATCGGCTGCTCTCGGGGTGGTGGGTGGCGAGGAGAGGGCCGCGCCCGGCTCCCATGCGGGCCGGCCGGTCGAGGTGATCGCCCGGCCCGACTCTACGCTAGGGGTCTGGTTCGTGTCTCGAAGCGTTCTCAGGTGGGCGCTTCCGCCCCGCTCGCAGGGGGGTGACACGGGCGCTCCCGGGTAGAACCCCGCCCGGACCGGCGGGTTGCCGCTCCTGGAGCGAACCGCCCCGATGCTGTTGCGAGCGCCCCGCCAAGCCGCGCCAGGGGCCGAGCTAGGGCGTCGCTCCCCCCGGCCCGGACAGGCTCTTGCTGCGCTCGATGGACTGCAGGGCCAGGAACTGCTCGCCGAAGCGCTCCAGGTGGTCCACCTGGGTCTCGAACTGGTCCATGTGCCGCTCCTCCTCGGCGACCAGGTCCTCGAAGATCTTCTTCGAAGCCGAGTCCGCGTTGGCGCTGCACTCGTTGGCCCACAGGTTGTAGTCGCGGATGCTGCCCTGCTCCATCCCCTTGGCGCTCTCGAGCATCTCGCGGATGTCCTGGATCGCGGCCACCGGATCCGCCGCGGCCATCACCACCTCGCCCTTGAGGAACAGGACGCGCTCGGCCAGGCGCTCGACGTGCATCATCTCCTCGATGGCCGTCTGCCGGAAGAGCGCCGACAGCGGGTCGTAGCCCTGATCGTCGCAGTGGAAGTGGAAGTACATGTACTGGTGGACCGCCGACATCTCGTCGCCGATCGCCCGATTCAGAAGTTCGATGCTCTTCTCGTACATCCTGGTTGATCTCCTGCTGGACGGCCTCGGTAGGGTGCGCCTGAGCCCCACATGATAGCGACCTTGCTCCGCTCGCGGTGATCCGGCTCCGGGAGCTTCAGTCCTTCGAGCGGAAGGCGCGGGCGCCCCCCAGGCCGAGCTTCTGCATGCGGCTGCGCAGGGTGTTGGGGTTGATGCCCAGGAGCTCGGCCGAGCCGCCGGGGCCGTACAGCTTGCCGCCGGTCCGCCGCAGCGCCAGCGCGATGTGGCGCCGCTCCATCTCCTTGAGGGTCAGGACGGGCGGCTCCGGCTCCTCGGCGGGATCCTGCGCCAGCCGGGCCGGCGCCCGGGGCTCGCCGTCCGGGTCGAACTCCAGGTCGGGGCCCCGGCTGAGGATGGTGGCCCGCTCCAGCACGTTGACCAGCTCCCGCACGTTGCCGGGCCACTCGCGCCCCTCCAGCCAGGTGCTAGCGTGCTCGCTCAATCGCCAGGGTCCCCGGCCGGTGCGCCGGGCGAGCGACGCCAGGGCGCTCTGGGCGATGACGCCGATGTCCTCCCGTCGGTCGCGCAGGGGCGGCATGTGGATCGGGAAGACCGCCAGGCGGTAGTACAGGTCCTGTCGGAAGCGCTGGTCGGCCACCGCCGAGACCAGGTCCAGGTTGGTGGCGGCGAGGATCCGGACGTCGACCCGGATGGTGCGATCGCTGCCCACCGGCTCGAAGCAGCCCTCCTGCAGGGCCCGCAGCAGCTTGGCCTGCAGGCCCACCGGCAGCTCGCCGATCTCGTCCAGGAACAGCGTGCTGCCGTTGGCCGCCTGGAAGCGCCCCATGCGGCTGCTGGTGGCTCCGCTGAAGGCCCCCTTGACGTGGCCGAAGAGCTCGCTCTCGATGAGGTTCGGCGGCAGGACGGCGCAGTTGATGCCCACCATGGGCTGGTCGGCCCTCGGGCTCCAGCCGTGGATGGCGTTGGCCAGGACCTCCTTGCCGGTGCCGGTCTCGCCGGTGATGAGGACCGGCGTGTCGGTCACCGCCACCTGCCGGGTCAGCTCGACCACCCGGCGCATGGCGGGGCTCCGAGCGGCCTCCATCTGGCGGCAGGCGTCGGCCCGCCCTCCCACCCGCTCGCCCAGCAGGCGGCTCTGTTCCTGGAACTGCTCTCCCAGCCTCCCCAGGAGGGTCGACTGCTCGCCGTAGTTCATGGCCATGGCCAGCAGCTTGCCGAAGACGTCGGCCAGCTCCACCACCGCAGGGGGGTACACGCTGCAGACCTGGCGGTCGAAGGTCATGATGCCCAGGGCCCCCCCGGGGGAGCCGGCCCGCGCGCGCAGGGGCACCACCATGCAGGAGTGGCCGTGGGGCAGATCCAGCACGCCGTCGAAGGCGTCGCCGTCGCCGTCCCGGTGGTCGTCGTCGGTGAACGCGCGCGCGCTGTCCGTGCGCAGGAGCTCGCGGATGGCCGGGAACTCCTGCAGGTGCAGTCGGTGCTTCTCCACCCGCGGCCCCGCCAGCTCGCCGCGCGCCACCCGCACGCGCAACTCGTCCCCCTCGAGCTCCATGATGGTGGCCAGATCGAAGGGGACCAGGCGGCCCAGGGTGTCCATGGCCTGGCCCAGGATCTCGTTCACCCGCTCCACGGAGGTGCCCATGCTGGCGGCCGTCTGCAGGTCACGGGTGAGGTCGAGGATGTTCGGAGATGCGGCCAAGGCGGGTGCCTCCCGGGGGGTGTGGGGAATCGCGAGATTTCACAACGAAGCCCAGCGGTCGCGGTATTTCAAGCTCCAGGTCCGCCAAGTATCGCGTTCTCCTTGCCCCCCTGCTCAGGGGGAAAACCGTAAGTGCTTTTTTGAGCGCACTTTAGGTCGTCGTAGCTCTTTGGCACGGGATCTGCTATCCCTACGCCTGGAGGCGCCGCTTCGACACCTGGCGGACCCTCCGAGGTGACAGCCAGCCAACCACCGGGGCCACGAGCGGGCCCCTCCACCAGCGAGATACGACATGTCGAAGAGCACCGGCCCCGAGCGCGTCCAGAACATGGTCAAGGTCCTCCAGCAGTGGCAAGCCATCGAGCGCAAGTCGATGGACGACACCGCGGCGATCATGGAGGACACCCGCAACCCCCTGGTCCGGATGATCATGGAGATCATCCGCCACGACTCCCTGATGCACCACCGGGTCCAGCAGTTCCTGGTCGACAGCGTCACCCAGGAGGACGTGACCGTGACCCGCGAGGACGTGGCCGAGGTGTGGGAGAAGATCGAGGCCCACGACAAGATGGAGCGCAAGACCATCGAGATGGCCGAGCAGCTCAAGGAGCAGGCCTGGTCGCCGGTGCACAAGCAACTCCTCGACTACCTCCTCACCGACGAGCGCAAGCACGACGCGCTCCTGATTCAACTCGAGGAAATCAAGGCCGGGATGACCCGCGCCTCCGGAGCCTGATCCACCCCGCCCCCACCACCCTGCCGGAGGATAGTCCCATGTCTGCGCTCATCGGCCAGCCGGCCAACTGGCAAGAGGGCGAGGACGCCATGCAGCCCACCCCCGAGGGAGTCGCCTCCTACCTGGCGACCCACTCCGGCTGAGCCGCCGCCTGGGACCGAGGCGCGCGGATCCCGCCCGAGACCGGGCTCGGGATCCCGCGACCTCGCCCGGCCGGGGATCCGAACGAACGCGAAGGCCAGGAGGAAGCACGATGCATGCGATGACCCGCGACAATCTCGAGGCCGCCTTCGCCGGCGAGAGCCAGGCGCACCTGAAGTACCTGGTGTTCGCCGACAAGGCCGAGCGGGAAGGCCTCCCCGAGGTGGCCCGGCTCTTCCGCGCCACCGCCTATGCCGAGCAGGTCCACGCCACCAACCACCTGCGCGCCCTGAAGGGCGTCGGCAAGACTGCCGAGAACCTCGAGGCCGCTCGAGCCGGCGAGATCCACGAGATCGAGGAGATGTACCCCGCCTTCCTGGCGGTGGCGAAGCTGCAGCTCGAGAAGGGCGCCCAGCGCCCGATGGACTGGGCCCTCGAGGCGGAGAAGGTCCACGCGGAGCTGTACGCCCAGGCCCTCGAGGCCGCCGAGGCGGGCAAGGACGCCCAGGTGGGCGAGGTCCACGTCTGCGAGGTGTGCGGCTGGACGGGGACCGGAGAGGCCCCCGACGAGTGCCCCCTGTGCAAGGCCAGGAAGGACCGCTTCCGCACGTTTTGAGGTGAGCCATGGGAATGCAGCAATACATCCGCGCCATCGCCGGGACCTTCGTCCTGCTCTCCCTGGGACTGGGATATGCGCACAGCCCCTACTGGCACCTGTTCACCGCCTTCGTGGGCCTGAACCTCCTGCAGTCGGCCTTCACGCGGTGGTGCCTGATGGAGAAGTTCCTGGCGCGGCTGGGCGTCGCGCACAACTCTTAAAAGGCGCGGCGACACTCCTCCGGCTCTCGCACGGACGATCCGGGGGAAAGGGGAAGTCCAATGAGCGAGCACGGGATGATGAGCGTCCGCGGCCGGCGGCTCTTCGCCGGCACCCTGCTCCTTCTGTCGGCGGCCTGCGCGACGATCGCGCCGCTGCCCTGCGGGGAGAGCACCGCCCTTCCACCTGAGCGGGCCGCCCCGGCGGCCCCAATGCGGGAGGCGCCGGTTCGGGATGCCCCGGTTCGAGATGCAAACAGGGGGCCCCTCAGCCTGGAGGAGGCGGTCGGCCGCGCCCTGCGCGACAACCCCTCCTTGCGGGAGGCGGTGGCGCGCATCGACGCGGCCCGGGCCTCCGAGCGCGCCAGCCGCGCCGCCTGGCTCCCCCGCGTCGACTTCGCCTCCGAGCTGACCCACACCAACAACCCGGTGATGGCCTTCATGGGGAACCTGAACGCCGGCGAGTGGGACCCCGGAGCCAATCCCAACGACCCCGAGGCCACCTCCCACCTGCGGTTGGGCCTCGCGCTCTCGGCCCTGCTGTACGACGGGGGCCAGCGCTCGGCGGCCCGGCGCTCGGCCGAGCTCGCGAGCCAGGTGGCCGTCCTCCAGAGCGCCATCGCCGAGCGCGAGCTGGGCGCCGCCGCGGTGAGCGCCTGGCTCGCGGTCCACGAGGCGCAGGCCCGCCTGGAGCTGGCCCGGAGCTCGCTCGTCTGGACCGAGCGCGAGCTCGAGGTGGCCCGCCTGCGCGAGCGGGAGGGAGCCGGGCTGGCCTCCGACGCGCTGTCCTTCGAGGTGCGACGGAGCCAGGCGGAGGAGGCCGTGATCCGCGCCGGAAACGCGCGACGCCTGGCCCTGGAGGGGCTGCGGCGCCTGGTCGGCGCGGCCCCCGACGAGCCCGTCGAGGTGAGCCCCGTCCCCGAGACCTGGCCGATCCCGCCCATGGAGGAGCCCTCCATCGAGCGGGCGCTCTCCGGTCGCGACGAGCTGGGCACGGCCGCCCGATCGATCGAGATGGCCCAGGAGGGGGTCCGCGCCGCCAGCCGGACCAACCGGCCGCGCGTGAGCTTCATCGCCAACGGCTGGCTGGACGGCGGCGACCCGATCCTCGAGGTCGACCGGGGGAGCTGGCTCGCCGGCCTCTCGCTCGACTGGTCGCTCTTCGACGGCGGCGCCCGCGGCGCCCGCACCGAGGTGGCTCGCGCCCGCATGCGCGAGGCCATGGCGCGCCTGGAGGGGCTCCAGCAGCAGGTGATCGAGGAGATCCGCCGCGCCGCCCTGATGCAGGAGGACGCGCTGGCCCGGCTGACCTCGACCGAGGCTGCGGTGCGCAGCGCCGAGGAGGCCCTGCGCCTGGTGGAGCTGGAGTACGCGGAGGGCGCGGCCACCATCGCCCGTGAGTTGGAGGCCGAGGCCGCGCTCAGCGCGGCACGGGCGAGGCACGTGAGCGCGCGCTACGACGCGCTGAGTGCGCGGGTCGAGCTGCGGCGGGCGCACGGTCTGCGCCCCCTGGCCGCGAGCGAATCCCCGTCGGAGGACGAGAGGCCATGAAACGCATTCGACTGCCCAAGAAGTTCCTGCTCTTCGTCTTCGCCGCCATCGTGCTCGGCTACCTGGTCGTGCACGAGACCGGCATGTTCACCGAGCGGATCGGCCCGGAGAATCCTCCCCCCCGCGAGGTGGAGCGGGCCCAGCCCTGGACGGGTGAGACCGCCGACGTGCGGGTGGAGGAGGTGCGCGAGCTGCGGGCGGCCATCGGCACCCTGGCGCCGCGCCGCCTGGTCGGGGTCTCGCCGCGCGTCAGCGCCAGCGTGATCGAGCTCGCCCCAGCCGAGGGCGAGCTGGTGGCCGCGGGCGACCTGATCGCGCGCCTCGACGAGCGCGACCTGGCCGCCCGGGTCTCGGCCGCCGAGGCGGCCCACGCGGCGGCCCGGGCCCGGGTCGAGGTCGCCGGCGCCGAGCTCGCCCGGACGAAGGCCGAGCGCGAGCGCGCCGGCTCCGAGCTGGGGCGCACCGAGCGCCTGCTGGAGGGCCGCGCCAGCACCCAGCGCGAGCTGGAGCGGGCGCAGGCCGCCGATCGCGCGGCTGCCGCCGCGGTCGGAGCGGCCGAGGCCTCGGTGGAGGCCGCGCGAGCCGCGGCCGAGGCGGCGGGCAAGGGCGTCGAGGGGGCGCGCATCGCCCTGGGCTGGGCCGAGATCCGCGCCCCGCAGGCGGGCGTGATCGCCGACCGGCCGACCGAGGAGGGGGAGCTGGCCTCCCCCGGCAAGCCCCTGGTCCTGATCTACGACCCCTCCACCCTGCGCCTGGAGGCGGCGGTGCCCGAGGGGGACGCCCACCTGGTCTCCCCTGGCGCCTACGTCCAGGTCGAGGTCCCGGCCGCCGATCTGCTGCTCGAGGCCCAGATCGAGGAGATCGAGCCCATGGCCGATCCCGCCAGCCGCACGGTGCTGGTCAAGGTCTCCGTCCCCGCCGGGATCGGCCTGCGCGCCGGGCAGTACGGCCGCCTGCGCTACGTCATCGGGAGCCGCGAGGTCCTCAGCGTCCCGGCCGCGGCCGTCTCCCGCACCGGGCAGGTGGAGCTGGTGCGCGTCCTCGGCGACGAGGACCGCCCGATCGCCCGCCACGTCCGCACCGCCGGCCCGCTCGAGGGCGGGCGGGTCGAGGTCCTGACGGGCCTCGCCGAGGGCGAGCGCGTCGCCCTGGAGGCGCTCCGATGAACGACCGCCATGCTGGGTTCACGGCGAAGATCGTCGAGACCTTCGTCGACTCGAAGCTGTCGCTGCTGTTCCTGATCGGGGCGCTCCTGGCCGGCGCGGCGGGCCTCTTCCTCACGCCCCGCGAGGAGGAGCCGCAGATCGTGGTGCCCCTGGTCGACGTCCTGCTCACCTACCCGGGCGCGAGCCCGGAGGAGGTCGAACGCACCGTCGTGCAGGAGCTTGAGGGCCTGGTCCGCGGGCTCCCCGGCGTCGAGCACGTGTACTCGGAAGCGCGCGAGGGGCAGGCCATCGTCTCCATCCGCTTCGAGGTCGGCCACGACCGCGAGCGCGCGCTGGTCGACGCCCACACCCGCGTGGAAGCGCACGTCGATCGCGTGCCCGCGGGGCTCTCGGGCTGGCTGGTGCGCCCGATCGACATCGACGACGTGCCGCTGCTCACGCTGGCGCTGCACGGAGACGGCCTGGACACCTTCGAGCTGCGCCGGATCGCGGAGGAGCTCGCCGACCGCCTGGAGACCCTGGACGACATCTCGCTCACCGGGGTGATCGGGGGCGAGCCCCTGGTCCTGCGGGTGGAGCTGGACCCGGCCCGGATGGCGGCGGCGCGGGTCTCGCCGGCGAGGGTGGCCGAGGCCCTGCGCGGCGCCAACGCCGAGTCGCGCATCGGACGCATGCGCGAGGCCGGAGCCGAGCTCTCGGTCCGGGCGGGGCCCTTCCTGCGCACGGCCGCCGACCTGGAGTCGGTGGTGGTCGGCCTGAGGGACGGCCGGCCGGTCCACCTGCGCGAGGTGGCGCGGGTGAGCGAGGGCCCGCTGGAGCCGGCCACCTACAGCCGCATCGCCTTCGGCCGCACCGCCGAGCAGGCCGGCTTGCGCGAGAGCGGGCAGTCCTTCGACGAGCGCCCGAGCGTCTCGCTGGCGGTCTCCAAGCGCAAGGGCTCGAACGCCGTGCGGGTGGCCGAGGAGGCCCTGGCGGCCATCACCGAGGCCCGCGGCACGGTGCTCCCCGACGGGATCGAGCTCACCGTCACGCGCAACGACGGCGCCACCGCCGATCAGAAGGTCAACGAGCTGGTCGAGCACCTGGGCGTGGCCGTGGTCACGGTGATCCTGGTGCTGATGGTGGGCCTGGGCTGGCGCGAGGCGCTGGTGGTGGCGATCGCCATCCCGGTCACCTTCTCGGTGGCGCTCTTCCTGGACCTGATCGCCGGCTACACCATCAACCGGGTGACGCTCTTCGCCCTGGTGCTCTCGCTGGGGCTCCTGGTGGACGACCCCATCGTGGACGTGGAGAACATCCACCGCCACTTCAAGATGGGCAAGCTCTCGGCCCGGGACGCCGTCGTCAACGCCGTGAACGAGGTCCGGCCGCCGCTGATCCTGGCCACCTTCACGGTGATCATATCCTTCCTGCCCATGTACTTCATCACGGGCATGATGGGGCCCTACATGGCGCCCATGCCCTTCAACATCACGACCGTGATGCTGACCTCGCTGGTGGTGGCCCTGACCATCACCCCCTGGGCGTCCTACCGGCTGCTCAAGCCCCACGCGGGGCACGACGGGGAGGACCTCGACCCGATGAAGACCCTCATCGGGCGCGCCTACTCCGTCACCATGGGACCGCTCCTGCGGCGGCGCTGGCTGGCCTGGTCCTTCCTGGTGTTCATGGCGTTCGCGCTGCTCGGCTCGGTGGCCCTGCCGCTCACAGGCGCCGTACCCCTGAAGATGCTGCCCTTCGCCAACAAGGACCGCCTGCAGGTGGTGGTCGATACCGAGGAGGGCACCACGCTCGAGCGGACCGACGCCGTGGTCCGGGAGCTGGCGGCCTTCCTCCTGGAGCAGCCCGACGTCAGCTTCGTCGAGAGCTTCGCCGGCAGCGCCTCGCCCCACGACTTCCAGGGCCTGGTGCGGCACGAGTTCCTGCGCCGCGGCGACCACGTGGGCGACCTGCGCGTGGGTCTGATCCCCAAGGACCACCGCGAGCAGTCCAGCCACCAGATCGCCCTGCGCATCCGCCCCGGGGTCGAGGCCATCGCGGAGCGCACCGGCGCGAGGGTGCGGCTGTCCGAGAGCCCGCCCGGGCCGCCGGTGCTGCAGACCGTGGTGGCCGAGCTCGAGGCGCCCCCCAGCGCCAGGTGGGAAGAGCAGGTGGCGGTGGCGGCCGACGTCCTGGGGCGCTTCGAGGCCATCGAGGGCATCGTCGACGCCGACTGGATGGTGACCGCCCGACCGAGTCGCCTGGAGTTCGCGGTGGACAAGGAGCTGGCCGCCCAGCACGGGGTCGCCACCGCCGAGATCGTCGAGACCCTGGCCCTGGCCGCCAGCGACGAGCCGCTGATCGCCCTGCCTCGTCCGGGCGAGCGCGCCCCCGTCCCGGTGGTGTTGCAGCTCCCCCGCGAGCAGCGCTCTTCGGCCGAGGGCCTGGCCGCCGTGCCCCTGCGCTTCGGACCCGAGGGCGCGCCCCTCACGGTCGGTCAGCTCACCCGGCACGAGGAGAATCCCGCGCCGCGCTCGATCACCCGCAAGGACATGAAGCGGGTCGTCTACGTGACCGCCGACACCGCCGGGATCAGCCCGGCCGACGCGGTCTTCGCCTTCCAGGCCTCCCTGCGCGACGACCCGCTGCCCGACGGCTACCAGGTCAGCCTGCGGGGCGAGGGCGAGTGGAAGATCACCCTGGACGTGTTCCGCGACCTGGGGCTCGCCTTCGCGGCAGCGCTGATCGGCATCTACGTCCTGCTGGTCGGCCAGACGCGCTCGCTGCTCCTGCCGGTGGTGATGATGGTGGCCATCCCCATCACCGCCATCGGCATCTTCCCCGGCTTCGCGCTGATCAACGCCGTGCGCGAGGGGAGGGTGGGCGAGTTCGCCGACCCCACATGGTTCACGGCCACGGCCATGATCGGCATGATCGCCCTGGCGGGCATCGTGGTGCGCAACTCGGTCATCCTGATCGACTTCATCGAGGTGCAGCGCGCCCGCGGCCTGCCGGTCGCTCGGGCGGTGCTCGAGTCGGGGGCGGTGCGCCTGCGCCCGATCCTGCTGACCGCCGCGACCTCGCTGCTGGGGGTGTGGGTCATGACCCTCGACCCGATCTTCTCGGGGCTGGCCTGGAGCTTCATCTTCGGCATCCTGGCCTCCACCGCCTTCACCCTGCTGGTGGTCCCCCTGATTTACGGGATGCTTCACGCCAAGGAGGCGTGAGGGGCCCGGGGAAGGGACTCCCCCCGGACACGGAGCGGCCCGGAGGCGGCGGCGGTCGTTCCGCGCCGAGCTCCGGGCCGTGGGAGGCGGTCACTCACCTTCGGGCTTGGTGATCTTGACCAGGCCGGCCTCGACCTCGTCGATCGCCTTCTTGTGCTCGTCGTTGATCGGGCAGCCGCACTTGTAGCCCTCCTCGGTGGCGTGCAGGCGGGCCTTCTCGATGTGCCACTGGGCGACTTTCAGGTGCTGGTCGACGTTCATGCTTCCTCCGGATCGGCAGGTGGTCTCGGGTAATGGGAGCCGAAGAGGGTAGCCGGGCGGGGCGGAGTGTCAAGCCGGGGGAGGGCCAAGGCACCGACCCGACCCGACGCGGGTCCGCTCGTGGCGGACTCCCCATCTACTGGATGCGCCGGTAGCGACCGCCCGACTCCCGGGCCAGATGCCGAAGCCACTGGCGCTCGGTTCCGATCGAGAGGCAGTCGATCGCCGTGTGGCGCGTGCGGTTCCACTGGGCGAGCATGCGCCGAATCGTGCCGCGATCCATCAGGACGCTGAGCTGGGGGTCGCCGTCGGTCAGGAAGAGGATCGCGTCGGCGGCGGGGTCGCGAAAGGCCTGGCGCAGGCCGCCGTGGATCTCGGTGCCCCACGTGAGGCGGAGATCCTCGACGTGCTCGAGGGCCTCGCGCTTGCTCCTGCGCCTGGCCGGGACGAGCTCGCCCTGCCAGCTCGCCGCATCGGCGCCGAAGTGAACGATGTCGAAGGCCCTCGACTCGTCGAAGGACTCGATCGCCCTGGTCAGCTCGCCCTTGGCGACGTCGATCCGCCGGGCGCCGTCCTTCCGCTCGTCGACCGCCTTCATCGAATCGCTGGTATCGATCGCAAAGACGACGCGATCGGCGTGGATGGGCAGCCCGTAGAAGACGGTGGTGGCCGCGCCCCCTCCCGGTGAGTTCGGCGCCGCCTCCCCGGTGGATTCAGGGAGCTCGAAGGTCTCGCCCTCCTTCTCGTACCAGCGCGTCCAGGTCTCGGCCTGCGTGCCCAGCGACAGCCCGGTGAGCCGCTCGAGCGCGCGCGCGATGCGGTACCCCTCGCCGCGCTCGGCCACGCCCAGGCGCTCCACCAGGACGCCGACCGCGCGCGGATCGTGCGCGCTCACGAGGGAGTCGACCGCCTTGCGGGCGATGGGCGCGTACCGGTCCCCGAGGCCCTCGCCCAGCATCTCGAAGCGCCCGGGCACCTCGATCGTCGCCAGGAGCTCGGTCGCCACGAGCCGATCGACCTCCGCCTTCGAGCGGGCGAGCTTCGCGATCCGCCGCGCGCGCCCGGCCTCGTCCTCGATGCGGCGCGTGGCCTCCAGCAGGCCCTCGTAGCGCACGGCGAGCTCCTTCGAGCGCGCGAGGCGGTCGAGCGCCGCGTCCTCCAGGGGCATCCCCTCCTCGACCAACCTCAGCAGCGCCGCGGTGCCGATGTCCTCGGTCGGCGGATCGAGGACCAGATCGGCCAGCTCCCCCCCCGCCGCCGGCAGCAGCCCTCCCAGGCCGATCGCGGCGTGCACCCCTCGCTGGTCCCGGAGCTTCCTGGCGCAACCCGCCAGATACTCGACGGCGTCGCCCTCCACGCCGGGCACGCCGCGGAAGTGCTGGAAGGAGAGGTAGGCGATGCGCGCCTTCGCGGCCTTGGTCACGACCTCCAAGCCCTCGACGAGCGCCTCGAAGGCCTCCGGCGTCTTCTGCTTCGCGAGCTCGTCGAACACCTTGGAGGGCACCTCGTTCTTGCGCGAGCGGATCTCGCTCAGGATCTCCTCGGGAGTCCGGTCCGGGGCGATCGGGGCCGCGAAGAGCAGGAGCGGAACGAGGTACGCGAGAGCCATGAGCCTGGGAGGGGGGGGTGAGGGGCGCCGAGATTCTAGCCCAGCTCGATGGCTCCGGAGTCCAGATCCGTCGAGCCTCGGATCAGCTCCTCCAGCGCGCCGATCAGCAGCAGGACCTCCCCCGCCGAGTTGTAGTGCAGGAGGCTGATGCGGATGATGCCGTTGCGCTCGGCGAGCCCCAGGCGCTCGATGGCGCGGTGAGCGTAGAAGTGGCCGTAGCGCGCGGCCATGTGGCGCTCGTCCAGCCTGGGGGGAAGGCTCGCGGAGTCGAGGCCGTCCACGCTGAACGCGATGGTCGGCACGCGCCAGGCGGAGTCGGCCGCGGCGGAGCCGTAGAGCCTCACCCGGGGGTGCTCGTCGAGGAAGCCCAGCAGCGGGCGGGCGAGGTCCATCTCGTGACGGGCGAAGAGGCCGAAGACCCGGTCGAGCCGCTGTGAGGGATCGGCCTCGTACCCGAAGTGCCGCTCGTCGATCGCCCCGTAGTAGTCGAGGATGCCCGGCAGGCCGGCGACCAGCTCGTAGCAGGTGCCGCCCGGCTCGAGCTTGGCGGGCACCTCCTCCTCGCCGAAGAAGAAGTGGTTCTGGCCGCGCGCCCGCTCGAGGAGCTCGCGGCGACCCCACAGCATGGCCAAGTGGGGACCGTAGGTCTTGTAGAGGCTCAGGAAGTAGAAGTCGACGCCCAGGACCCCGACGTCCACGCGCCGGTGGGGAGCGAAGGCGACCCCGTCGACGCAGGAGAGCGCGCCGGCATCGCGGATGAGCGCCGCCATGGCGGGGACGTCGTGGATTTGGCCCACCACGTTGGAGCAGTGGGTGAAGGCGACCAGCCGCGTGCGCGGCGTGAGCAGCGCCTCCAGGTCCTCGATCCGCAGGGCCGCGGTCTCGACGTCGAAGCGCCACTCCCGGATCGCGATCCCGCTGGCCTCCAGCGCCCTCCAGGCGCCGATGTTGGCCTCGTGGTCGAGATCGGTCACGATGACCTCGTCGCCCTCGCTCCACAGCGGGCGCAGGGCACGCGAGAGGGTGCCGACCAGCGCGGTCGAGGAAGGCCCCAGGACGATCTCGCCGGGCACGGCGTTCACCAGCCGGGCCGCGGCGGCGCGCCCCGCGGCCACCGCCTCGCCGGCGCGAACCGAGAGCTCGTAGCTCGCTCCGAGCTGCACCGGCGCGCAGGAGAGGTGCTCGCGGACGCGCTCGATCACCGACCGCGCCGGCGCGCTGCCGCCGGCGTTGTCGAAGAGCATCCAGGGCGTCTGCAGGGCGGGAAACTGGGCACGAGCGAAGTCGAGGTCGAACATGACCACAGACTAGGCCCCGACGGTCATCGGCACGAGCCCCGCGGAGGGGGATCGTGTAGGGTCTGTGAGCCCATGCCTGTCGACCTCCCCCACGTCCTCGATGCGCTCCGATCGGAGCTCGAACAGGCCCGCGGCCTCGTCGCCGTGGGGGTTTTCGGCAGCGCCGTCCGCGGCGACACGTGGGAGCGCTCGGACGTCGACCTGTTCGCCATCACCGACGGGGAGGAGGAGCGCTGGGAGGGCGTCAACCTGCGGCGCGGGGGCGTCCTCGTGCACCTGCAGGTCCTCTCCCTTCCGTCCCTGCGGAAGGCCGTCGCCGACCGCAGCGGCGGTCCCTTCTTCGACGCCCTCTCCGAGGTGAAGGTCTGGTTCGACCGCACCGGCGATCTCTCGAAGGCCCTCTCCAAGGCTCGCTCCCTCGCTCCGCCCGCGACGCTTCGAAGGGCGTGCCGGGAGCTCTGTCAGGGCGTGGCCGATCTGCACGTGGCCGAGCGGCACCTCGTGGCCGGCGAGGAGCACGAGGCGAGGGTCGCGCTCGCGCAGGCCTTGCGGGGGCTGGCCGCCGCCAGCCTCGCGAAGCGCGGCATCTATCCACCGCGCGGGACCTGGGAGCACCCCGAGGTGGCCTCCTTCCCCGAGCATCGCGACCTCCAGGCCCTCTGGTCGATGCAGCCTCTCGCTCCCCTGGTGCAGGGCGCCTGGGAGCGCGTGCGGGCCAGGCTGCGCGAGGAGACCGCCCCCATCGTGGACTGCCTGCGCGAGTCGGGCCCGCTGACAGTCGAGGCCCTGGGACAGGAGCCGAAGCTGGCGAAGGTGGCGCTCACGGAGCGCTTGATCGCGGAGATGCTGGAGGCCGGGCTCATCCGGGAGGGCTGCGTCCCGTACGAGGGATTCGGCGCGGATCAGCTCGTCTACTCGGCGGTCTGAGAGGTGAGCGCGTGGCCGGCCGGGTCCGGTCACTCCGGGCGGCGGATGCGGAGGCCCTCGAGGTGGAGGCCCTCGGTCGAGCGAACGCGGCAGCAGGCGGCCCAGTCGCCGCCGCCCTGGGAGATCTTGAGCATCAGGCGGTTCGCTCCGGCCTTCAGCCGGCCGCTGACCTCGTCCTGGTGGACGCTCAGGCCGCGCATGGCGTTGTTGGTGTGCAGGAGGTCGCCGTTCAGCCACAGCTTCACGCCGTCGTCGCTTCCGATCTCGAAGCGCACGTCCTGCGAGGTGTCCGAGAGGATCTCGGCCAGGAGGTAGCCGCAGCGGTCGCTGCCGGCGCCCATCTTCAGGAGGTCGCAGGTCCCCGGCGCCGAGAGCGCCTCGGGCGGAACCGGCCGCCACTCGATCCCGGACGCGCCGGAGATCTCGGGCGGGAAGGCCTCGTCCAGGAGCTGTCCGCCGCCGGTCTTCTCCTTGGTGTAGGGGCCGGCGAAGAGCCAGGTGCGCACGAAGTCCTCGTTGCGCTGGACGTGGCCGGTGGCCTCGTCCGCGGCACGGCGCAGCGCCTCGTCGTCGGGGCAGGCCGCCCGGGCGCGCTCGATCGCGGCCAGGGCCTCGTCGCGGTGCTGGTCGCCGACGGCGCGCGCCACGGCGACCATGGCTCGCGCGGCGGCGCGGCGCAGGGCCTCGTCCTCGAGGAAGCCCTCGGCCAGCTCCAGGGCGCCCGCGTGGGGCATGGCCGACAGACCCTCCAGGGCGGCCTCGAGCACTCGCGGATCCTCGGCGAGCTCCAGGGCCTCGCGGTAGAGGGACAGCGTCTCGCGCGGAGAGCGCTCGCTCGGAAGGGGAGCCGCGTGCACGAAGCCCTCGATGGCCGCGCTGCGGTGCCCGGGGATCGCGGTGCGCCGCGCGATGGCCAGGAGCTCCGGGGCGAGCGGGCCATCGGGCCAGGCGGCGAGCGCCCGGGCCGCCGCATCGGCGATGCGGCCCTCCTCCGACAGGGCGGCGCACACCGCCTCGAAGGCCGAGGCGCCGCCCATGCGGCCGAGGGCGTGCAGGAGGGCCGGCTTGCGATCCGCTCCGGCCCGCGAGAGTGCGGAGACCAGCGGCGCCGAGCGCCCCTCGACGTCCTCCATCCCGAGGCAGACCGAGACCAGGCTGTCGGCGGCCGTTTCGGCCTCTTCCTCGCCAGGTGCGTCGAGCAGGAGATCGACCAGTCGCGGCAGGTGCTCCCCGCCGGCCAGCTCGCCCAGCGCCGCGAGCGCGGCCTTGCGCACGTCGGCGTCCCCGTCCCCCTCGGCGATCCGGAGCAGCGCTGGGGTCTGCCCCCGGGCGCGACGCACGCCCAGGACGCGCACCAGCTCGAGGCGTGAGTACGAGTCGGCGCCGGCCATCTTGTCGACGATGGCCTCGTCGATGCCCGGGCCGCGCAAGGAGGCCAGGCTGTTCCGCGCGTCCTCGTCGCCGAAGGCGGCGAGCGCGGCCAGGATGGGGACGCTGGACGCATCCCCCAGCGCGCCCAGCGCGCGCACGGCTGCGCGGGCCACCTCGCGGTCGGCGCTCTCGGTGCAGGCGGTGACCTCCGGCAGGGCCGCGGGATCCCCGCGCTGCGCCAGGGCCCCGATCACGTGCACCTGCACGGAGGGGACCTGCTCGGGGAGGAGCGAGGCGATAGCCCGCACGCCGGCCTCGCCGGGCGCCTCGCGGATCAGCCTCTGCGCGATCCCGATCCAAGCCGGCTCCTCCTGCGCGAGGAGCCCGACCACGATCGGCGCGGTCCGGATCGGCTCGAGCCCCACCAGACCGCGCAGGCCGGCGAGGCGCAGGGGCCGGCCCAGGTCCGATTCCCAGGCCTTCCGGTAGAGCCTCGCCGCGAGGTCTGCCTCGCCGTCCCGCTCCAGCCCCTCGGCGCAATGCAGCAGGGCGACCATCGCGAGCCCCTCCATATCGGCGTCGGCGGCCTCGGTGGCCGCGTCCAGCGACTCCCCGAGCACGGCGCCCGCTGCGATCCCGCCGATCTTCCCCAGCGCCTCGATCGCGGCGGCGCGAACGCGGGGGTCGGCGTGCTCGCGGAGCGGCACGAGGTGGGGCAGATCCAGGGCGCTGCGGCGCTCGCCGATCGAGTTGATCACGCCGACCAGGAGATCGCCCTCCAGCTCGCCCAGCGCCCGAGCCAACGTTCCGCCGGCGGCCTCGCCGGGGATCCTCTCCAGGGCGTAGCGCGCCATGTGCGCCAGCTCCTCGTCGCCGAGCAGTCGGCCCAGCGCCATGGGCACCTGAGGGCCGCTCAACGATATCGCGTCGTCCTCGCCGATGAGCGCGAGCTGACGGCATGCGAAGGCCCGGCCCGCGGAGGTGGCGGACTCGTCTTCCACCACGTCCAAGAGGCCCTTCTCCACGGCGCGCTTTCGAGCGGGCTCGCGCAAGGCCCTCCGCACCTCTTCGCCGATGAGCGAGAGGGGCCGGCGGCTGGCTCCCTCCTCGTAGGCGCGCAGCGCCTCGAAGGCCTCCTCCAGCTCGGCCGCCTCCTGCTCCTCGTCGACCAGCAGCGCGCTGGGCGTCGCGTCCGCCTCCAGGTCGCCCAGCGCGAACTGGATGCCGTCGAGGTAGTGCCTCAGGACCACCGGGTTCCAGAAGATCTCGCGGCGGTGGCCGAGCGAGCAGTAGAACACCCTCCCCTCGCCGTACGAGCGCACCCAGGAGACGGCGAAGTCGCCGTCCTCGCGCCGGATGCCGCCCTTCTTCATGTCGGTCCGCTCGACGTCCAGGCGCAGGAGCACGCGCAGGGACTCGCGCGAGTAGGGCGCCTTGAACTGGTATATCTCGTCCTTGACGGTGAAGGGCCGGCCTTCGAAGGCGGCGTTGAGGGGGTGGTCGGGCTCGACGATCTCGAGGGTCACCGTGTCGTTCGCGCCCCAGGGGTGGCCGTCGAACCAGCCGCCCATCAGCTCGCCGAACTCCGGCCAGTCGTAGAAGCAGTCGGTCGCGGCGTGGATGCCCACGATGCCCCCGCCGCCGGCGACGAAGTCCAGCAGGCTCTGGCGCAGCTCGGGATCCTCGAAGAGCGTGCCGGTGGTGTTGTCGAAGGCCACCGCGTCGAAGCCGGCCAGGCTGCGGGGCGCGAACATCGCGGCGTCGGCGCTGACCACCGCCTCCCAGGCGCCGGTCTGCTCGCCCATGCGCACGAGGGTCTCGGCGGCGATGGGGATCGAGCCGTGCGCGAAGCCCTTCGTCAGGGTGAAGACCAGCAGGCGGCGCGGCTTCTCGGGCCGCACCGCGGGCTGCTCGGGCAGCGCCCCCTCGATGCGAGCCGCCTCATCGGGGGTGACTTCCTGGGAGACGCCCGCTGACGCGGCCAGGGCGACCGCGGCCGCCAGGGCGGCCGCGCGCCATCCTCGGGCGTTCCCGGACTGCATCGCTCTCTCCTCCATCACAGCCTCCAGGGCTCGCGCATGGCGCGGTCGCGCATTCTCTCGGCCTGCGGGTCGTCCACGAATCTCTCGGCGGTCGGATCCCAGCGCACCTTGCGGCCGAGCTGCATGGCGATGTTGCCCAGGTGGGCCACCGTGATCGTGCGGTGCGCCTGCTCGATCGGCGCGATGGGCTCCTGGCGGCTCCTCACACAGTCCAGGAAGTTGCGGTGGTGCCCGGGGGAGCGCGGCAGGTGCACGTCGGCGGGTCCCATCTCCTCCTCGAGCAGCGACTTCGGGTGGGCGTCGATCCGGCCGCGGCTGACGAACACCCAGCCGTCGTCGCCCTCCCACTTGACGCCGTTCTCGAAGCGGTTGGTGACGAGGATGCGCACCCCCGTCCCGTAGAGGCACTCGAAGCGGTAGTTCACGGCCGCGTTCCACAGGCCGTCGGGAGGGAACTCGCCCTCGCCCTCGACCTCGATGGGGCCGGTCTCCTGCAGGCCCAGCCCCCAGTGGGCGATGTCGATGTGGTGCGCGCCCCAGTCGGTGACCTGCCCGCCGGAGTAGTCCAGGATCCAGCGGAAGTTCCAGTGGGTGCGACCATCGCAGTAGGGCGCCCAGGGCGCCGGCCCCAGCCACAGGTCGTAGTCGAAGCCGTCCGGGACCGGGATGGGCGGCTTGTTGTCGGTCGTGTTCCCCGTCGGCAGGCCGCAGGTGACGCTGTGCACCCTCCCGATGCGGCCGTTGCGCACCAGCTCGCAGGCCTGACGGAAACGGCCGCCCGAGCGCTGCTGGCTGCCGGTCTGGAACACGCGGCCGTAGCGCGCCACCGCGTCGCTCATCTGGCGGCCCTGCTGGATGGTCAGGCTGAGCGGCTTCTCGCCGTAGATGTCCTTTCCGGCGCGGGCGGCGTTGACGACCACCAGGCCGTGCCAGTGGTCGGGGGTCGCCTGTACGATCGCGTCGATGTCCTCGCGCGCCAGGAGGTCGCGGAAGTCGACGTAGGACGCGCAGCCCGACCAGCTCCCGGAGCGCTCGTCGTTCGCGTAGCGCTCCTCGACCATGCGGCGGGCGGCCTCGCGCTGGACGACGTCGGGGTCGCAGACCGCCAGGACCTGGACGTCGCGCTGCCCCAGGAAGCTCCCCAGGTTCCCGCGTCCCATGCCGCCGCAGCCGATCACCCCCATGGTGATCCGATCGGATGGTGCCGCCCGGGCTCCGCCACGGGTGAGCGAGGGCAGGAGGAAGGGCGCCGCTGCAGCGGTCGCCCCCGCGCGCTGGATGAGCTGCCTGCGCGTCAGGAGGCTTGTCGTGCGCATTGCGTTGGCTCCGATGGCTCGAGGGGGCGCCCGATCCACGCCGCGCGCCGGTCCCCCTTGCTACCACAGGTGGCCATCGGGCGCCAGGGAAGCCGTCTGCCGTCCGACCGATACGAGAGGCCCGCCCGGCGCGAGCGCCGAGCGGGCCATCTGCTTTGGCCCCCACCTACCGTCGAGGACGACGGCGGCAGGCGTTCGGCTAGACGCCCTGGAGGGACTGCTTCTTCTTCACCTCCAGGGATCTCTTCTTGGCGTGCATCTCGGCGCGCTGGACCATCTTCTGCCGGGCCTCCTCGTCTCCGAGATTCCACTTCTTCAGGACCTGGCCCAGGAGCTCGGGATCGGCGAAGCCCACGTCGAGGGCGTGGCTGAGGTGCACCAGCGCCTCCTCCCGCTGCCCCATGACGGCGTGCGCCGTGGCCATGCGGAAGGCGGTCTGCTCGATCGGGTATCCGTACTGGACTGGAGGGCGTGCTCGAGGCTCTGGATGGACTCCTGGGGGCGGTCCAGCTTCAACAGCAGCTCGCCCCGCCGGAAGTGCGCCCAGCCCCGCAGCTTGCCCGAGCTCGCCGGCCGCTCGGCCAGCTCCTCGAGGTTGACCACGGCGGCGGCGAGGTCTCCGGCCTGGATGTCCTTCTCGATCTCCTTCTGCATCCTCTCGGGGGCGGCCAGCATCTCCTTCAGCTTCTCGAAGCGCGGATCGCCCCAGAGGCCCTCCAGGTCCTTGTCCTCGAGCACCCCGGCGTAGCTCATGCCCAGCTTCACCGAGCGCTCCAGGCTCTGGATGGCGCCCTCCTGGTCGCCGGAGAGGGAGAGGGCGCAGGCCAGGTTGTAGCAGGCGTTGGGCGCGTTGTAGCCCGACTCGGCCTGGCGGCGGAAGGCGTCGGCCGCGACCTCGGTCTTGCCCGACTGCAGGAGCAGCAGGCCGTAGCGGTTGAGCAGGACCCCGTCCTCCGATGCGATCCGGCACAGCGCGTCGTGGATCTCGAGGGAGGCGCCCTGGTCGCCGCTCTTCTTGGCCTGGTCCAGCTTCTGGCGGAGCGCGGCGCTCTTCTGGCACAGCTCCAGCGACTTCTCGAAGGCCTCGCTCTCGCGGATGGAGGCCAGGTCGGTATCCGACTGCATGAGCTTGGCGTTGACGAAGCCGCGCCGCACCGAGCGCTGGAGATGACCCAGGGCGGCCTTGCCGTCGCCGGAGAGCGCGCTGGCGCAGGCCAGGTTGTAGGTGGCGGTCTCCGGATTGTGGCCCAGGGCGATCTCCACCTCGAAGTGCTTGCGGGCACGGTCGTAGTGGCCCAGGCCGGTCAGCATGTAGCCCAGGCGCGAGTGGGCCATCCCGTTCTTGGGCTCGAGCTCGAGCACCTTCTGGTAGACCTCGACGGCGCGGTTCCAGTCCTTGGCGGCGAAGAGCTTCTCGGCCTGGCCGTAGAGCTTCTTGGCCTCCACCAGCTCCCCGATGCAGGTCCCGCTGGGCGCCTGGGCGCACTTCTCCTCGGAGTGCTTCTTCTGCCCGTCGTCGGTCGCGCCGGGGAGGACCAGCAAGGTCGCCAGGATCGCCAGGGCGGCGGCCACCTTCGGAATCCCCCGGCTCGCTTCCTGCTTCATGATCATGTTCAGTCTCCTCTCGAAGTCCTTGAACTCCGTGTGGGTCGCGCACAGCCCCCGCAGGGCAACCGGCGCGATCGCAGATTTCTCCTGTGCGTCGATGAGCGCTTCGGCGAATGCGCGGCGGTCGGCCGGATAGGCCCACAAGGCCCACGCATCGCAGGAGAGCTCGGCGTAATGGTGAATCCGGGCTCGGATGAGCCAGAAGAGCGGGTTCCACCACAGGAGGCCCATGGCCAGGGTCTCGAAGCGCGAGACCCAGTGCAGGGCTCCTGACACATGCGCCCCGATTCATGCAACCATCCGCTCATGGCTCAGCAGGGAAACGGCGTGTCGGGCTCGCTCCCTGGTCGGTGTCGATCGCGGCCCCCGTCAAAGCGTTGCATACCTTATGACGCACCCCCTCATCGTGAATGAACGGCATTCGGCCAATGCCGCCACTCCACGCACCTATGTCAGGAGCCCTGCAGTGGTCCCGGCGGGCCAGGTGCGCCAGCTCGTGAGCGATCAGGGATGGCTCGCGGCGGGCGAGGCGGAACGGCTCGTTCTCGATCGGCCAAAGCAGAAGCGGACGTCCGAGGCACCACACCGATGGGCAGCCGACGCCCTCCAGCAGGCGTACCTCGGGCGGGGGGATGTTCAGACGCCGGGCGACCGCAGCCACCGAGCGCCTGAGCTCTCGCGGCGCCGGAGGAGCCCGGCGCACCGTTCGATGGAAGGAGAGGATGCGGAACTGCATGCGCCCCGCGATGAGGCCGGCGCCCAGCGACCAGACGACCAGCGCCCAGATCGGCAGGGGCACGGAGAGGAGCCAGCGCGCGATCCCTCCGCGGGACCCCGCGCGCGAGCGGGTGCTCGCGGCGGGAGGGCTCTCGGCGGCTGCCGGCTCGACCGTCGCGGCCGCGGTGGTCGCTCCGGCCGGCTCGCTCGCCCGGGTGTCGGCGGCCTCGCGGTCCCCGGCCTCCGATCCCACCCAGCGGGTGATGCCCTGTCGCAGCGGCTGGCCGGGGCGGTAGGCCCCCAGCGGCAGCGGAGGCATCACCAGCGCGGCCAGGGCCAGGAGCCACAGCAGGTGGCAGAAGGCGGGCCGGCTGCGGTAGAGGCGGCAGACGAGCGCGATGACCAGGGCCAGGCCGGCGGCCATCGCGGTGTTCCCGAGGATCCAGGCCAGCATCACGCACCTCCCGTCTCGAGCTCGTCGAGGAGCTCGCGGAAGCGATCGAGGTCCCTGCGCCGGAACTGGGAGGACTGCACCAGCTTGAGCAGCAGGGGCAGGGCGGCGCCGTCGCACACCCGCTCGGCCAGCTCCTCGAGGCTCAGGCCGAGGAGGTCGTCGCGCGAGATCGTCGGGTGGAAGACGAAGGCGCGACCCTCCCTGTCGCTCTCGACGAAGCCCTTCTCCTGCAGTCGGCCGAGCAGGGTCTGCGCCGTGGTGTAGGCCCACTGGCGGCCGTCGGCGTTGAGGCGCTCCAGGACCTCCCGGACCGTGCCCCGGCCGAGGTCCCACAGGACCTTGAGAATCTCCAGCTCGGTGTCGCTGATCGTGCGCGGCTGTGTGGACATCGCTCTCCCGTCTCCGGTCGTCTCCTACGCACCGTAGTACTACAAGGTGTAGTAGGCGGCCAGGGGCGGGTTTCCGAGCGAGCCCAAGTCATACGCGCGCGTTACGCTCCCGGGGCGGCGAGGGGACTCGGTCGCGGCCAGCGGATGCCCTAACCGCATTCGCAACAATGAGTTACGGGAACGAAGCGGCCTCCGTGACGCCGGGCCGGCCATGCGCCGATCGCCCAGGACCGGCCGGAAGGCGAGGGATCACCGGCCTCTCGAGCGCGCGAGGCGTCGGCCCGAGAGGACGTACACCCGGCCCCCGAAGCTGGCCTCCGGGTGCGGATCGCGCGGACAGCCGATCAGGAGATCGACCACGCCGTCCGCGTTCACGTCGGCCGTGATGTCGAGAGCCTCGCCGAAGGCCTCGTCCGGCTCGTTCTCGCTTCGCTTGCGAGGACCCGCGATGCAGGCGAGGACTTCACCGCTCGAGCCCGACAGCGCGAAGACGGCCCCCATGGAGCCGGGCCGGGCGCAGTGTCCGGGCGCACCCACGAGGATGTCGGGGACGCGGTCCCCGTCGAGGTCCGGGCCGCCGCAGACGCAGGCCCCGAATCGGGCCACGCGATCGATCCCCACCCATCTCATCAGAGGGCCACGGCTTCGGCTGGAGATCAGGAAGGCATGTCCGCCCTTGGCTCCCGGTGCTCCGACCACGAGATCGAATAGGCCGTCCCCGTCGAGGTCTCCGGACCAGTCGAGGCTGGCGCCGAAGTGGCCCCGGCGGGTGGAGCCGAAGATCGATTCGATCCGGGAACCGTCCGCGCCGGAGAAGATCCATACGGCCCCGACCTCGTCCCCATCATCGCCGTCGAGGGGGGATCCCACCACCAGGTCGCCCACGCCGTCTCCATCGAGGTCCCGTCCGGCGCACACGGCGTCCCCGAACCAGGCCTCGGTGCACGAGAAGTCGGGCAGCGTCAGAAGGAGCTCGCCATCCACGCCCGAGTGGACCGTGGCATGCGATGCCGATCCGATGAGGAGGTCCGCAACACCATCTCCGTTCAGATCTCCGGCGCAGGCGAGCGACTCTCCGAAGCCATCGTAGGCGGTCTCCGGATCGAGCACGAAGCGCACGTCCCGCGTCGCACCGGAGTAGACGCGGACGCGCCCCCCGGTGGCGTCGAAGATGCCCGAGTCCACGGGAGTAGAGACGGCAAACTCGGGCCGCCCGTCGCCATCGAGATCCCCCATGCTCACCGCATCGAGAAAGGCATAGTCGACGCCGCACCAATCCGAGCCCTTCATGAGAGGATCCCGCAGGGCGTCGAGCACCTCGCCCGTGCGCCCGCTGAAGAGCGGCAGGGTGTTGCCCTTCCAGATGCCCAGGTGTCGCGGCCCCGCGGCGAAGTCGTCGTGCCCGTCGCCGTCCAGGTCCCCCAGCCCGGCGACGACCTCCCCGAAGGTGTCGTAGATGTCGCTCATCGGGTCCTCGACCGCGTAGCGGTAGTCGAGCACGTGCAGAGCCTCGAGCTCCTCCACCATGACGACGCGCGGGTCGCCCTCCGCCAGGCTCACGACCCGGACGGCTACCTCCGGGGGATCGAGCAGCGGCTCCTGCGCCTGACACAGGACTGCGAGGAGGAACAGCAGCGACATCGAAACCGCCCGGGCCAGGGACCCTCGCGAGGTCCTTGGCCCGGGCAGGCGAAACGTCACGCGATTCCCGCGGGAGGCGCTGACCGAGGCCTACGGCGCGTCCCCCAGCCCGCGGAACTTCGCGCCCG
Organism: uncultured Planctomycetaceae bacterium; assembly: GCA_964615935.1. GTDB lineage: Bacteria > Planctomycetota > UBA1135 > UBA1135 > CAZTTG01. The sequence goes on from CAZTTG010000010.1 coordinate 29,257, forward strand.
TGACGAGGACCCTCATCACCGCCTGCATGTGGCCCTTCTCGGCGTCGATGATGGCGTTGAGGATCGGCTCCTCGCCCAGCGCGTCACGCAGCGCCTGGTAGTAGCCGAGGGTGGACTTCTCCATCTCGAAGGCGCGCTGCAGGGCGTCCTCCCGGGTCTGGATCTCCTCGAGGACCTCGGTTAGGCCATCGCGGGTCGTGAAGAACTGGGACATCGACCAGGCCTTCAGGATGCCGGACTGCTCCGCGAAGCCCGGAGGATCGCTCCCCTCGGGGACCGTCCCGAGCAGGGCGGTGAACTGGCGCTCGTGCACCTCCTCGTCCTTGGCCAGCTGGGCGAAGACCTCCCGAATCTCCTCGTCCTCGCCGAACTTGTCGGCCAGGCGCTGGTAGTAGCGGCCTCCGAGCTGCTCGGTGGTGATCGCGAATTCGACGGCCTTCTTGAGCGTGGGCTCCTCCAACATGGCTTCCTCCAGAGGGGTGGGTGCAAACGGGGGACGGAGATCATATAGCGGCCCGAGCCGCGACACCCGCCGGCGATGCGCGCGGCGGCCCGGGATTCGCCCTGCCGAGCGGGAGCCCCTGCGAATAGCGCGCCTGGTAGGTGCGAATCCCCGATCCCGGCCCCCGTCCATGGTGAAGGCCCGGAACGGCGGGAAGGCGGCGGGCCAAAATGGCAGGCGTGCGCCAAATGGGCAGCCGCGCCGAACCTCGGGGATCAGGAGGCGTTCGCCCTCTCGTCAGCGCTCGCGGTGAATCCCAGCTCGGCCACCGCGCCCACGAGCTTCTGGGGGTCCAGGTCCTTGCCCACCACCGTCGCGCGGCCGGCGGCCAGGTCCACCTGGGCCGAGCTCACCTCAGGGCGCTCGGTCAGTGCCCGGCGAACACTCTCGGTGCAGTGGCTGCAGTTCATGCCCTCGACCCGCAGCTCGAGGCGCTCGGAGCCGGCCGGATCCGCGGACTCCCCCTCGCCCCGCTCCGCGCGGGGCGCGCTCGGGACGAAGGAGAGGAGGAGCGCGCCGAGGAGCACGATCGCCGAGGCGGCGTGCAGCCAGCTCACTCCCATCGCGCCGTGGTCGTGACCCAGCCCGGGCGCGGCGGCCTCCACGGCGGGGATCAGGGCGTTCAGGAGCAGGCCGGCGGCGACTGCGCCGATCGCGACGGTCGCCAGGTAGAGGATCGCGCTCTTCCTGCCCAGCAGCTTCCAGATGGTGGTGAAGGCCGCGGCGTTGGTCGCCGGACCGGCGATCAGGAAGGCCAGGGCGGCGCCCGGCGAGGCGCCCATGTGCAGGAAGCCGGCCGCGATCGGGACCGAGGCCGTGGCGCAGACGTACACCGGCACGCCGGCGGCCATCAGGATCAGGATCGACGCCAGCCCGCCGCCCACGTAGGGGCTCAGCTCGTCCTGCGGCACCAGGGCCGACATGGCGCCGGCGATGGCGATGCCCAGGAGCAGCGCCAGGCCGATGTCGCGGGGCAGGGTGCGGAAGCCGTAGCACAGGGCTCGTCCGAGGGCCGCGCCCTGCCGATCCTCGGCGGGCTTGGACGCTGCGGCGCCCCGCTCGGCCGCCTCCGTCTCCTCGTCGCGCCGATCGATGAGCTGCACCAGCCCGCCGCCGACGAGCCCCGTCACCAGGGCGGCGATGGGCCGGAAGACGGCGAAGACCGGGCCCAGGAGGGCCCAGGTCACGGCGATGCTGTCCACCCCCGTCTGGGGGGTCGAGAGCAGGAAGGAGGTGGTGGCCGCGCGGCTGGCGCCGGCCCGCCGCAGCGAGGCCGAGACCGGGATCACGCCGCAGGAGCACAGGGGCAGCGGCACGCCGAAGAGCGCGGCCTTGAGGATGGCGCTCCATCGGCCACCGCCGAGGTGGCTCTCCACGAGCCGCGGGGAGACGAAGACCGACAGGAGACCCGCCACCCCGAAGCCGAGCAGCAGATAGGGCGACATCTGCTCGAGGACGAGCCAGCTCTCGGTCGCCATCTCGAGGAGGAGGTCGATCATGCGCGTTCGGTTCCGGGGAGTGCGCTAGCGGATCCTCCCGATCTCCCGCAGCAGCTCCTCTAGCTCGGCCGCCTCGGTCACGGGCCGCTGGCAGGCCAGATCTTCGCACACGTAGGCGGCGGCCCGGCCCGAGATCATCGTCCGACCCTCCAGGAGGGGCATCTCCCGGCCCGGCTCCAGGAAGGGGGTTCCCCCGGGATCGGCCAGGGCCAGGGTCCGGTTGGGGATCCAGGCGGAGCGGACGACCTCCAGGAGCCTCTTCGTGTCCTCGCCGTCCGCCTCGCCTGCGATCACGACCTCGTGCGGGGGGAGCAGGAGCCGGTCGGCCGCGCACAGCAGGTTCAGCAGGATCGAGGGGCGGGAGCGCATCAGGGCGCTCGCCGACCCGATGGTCGCCTCCGCCCGCTGGCGGTAGAGCTCGCTCTCGAAGAGCCTCGACAGGCGCAGGAGCGCCACGGCCGCGCTGCTGTTGCCCGAGGGCACGGCCCCATCGTGGTAGGGCTTGGTGCGCACCAAGAGGTCGGTGTGGTCCGCCGAGGTGTAGAAGAAGCCCCCGCGCTCCTCGTCCCAGAAGTCGTCCAGCATCCGGCGGCAGAGCGGGTCGGCGGCCTCCAGCCAGCCGGGATCGAAGGTGGCCTCGTAGAGGTCCACCAGCCCGTTGATCATCTCGGCGTAGTCGTCGAGGAAGCCCGGGATCCGGCGCGCCGCGCCCGGGCTCCCGGCGCCGGGGTGGCTGCGCAGGAGGCGCCCGTCGCTGAGCATGCCGGTCAGGACGAAGTCCGCCGCGCGGGCCGCCGCCTTCCCGTAGCGCTCGTCGCCCAGGACCTGTTGGCCGCGAGCCAGGGCCGAGATGGCCATGCCGTTCCAGGCCGCCAGGATCTTGTCGTCCTTCCCCGGCCGCACGCGGCCCTCGCGCGCGCGGAGCAGCTTCGCGCGCAGGGGGGCCAAGCGCTCCTCGAGTTCCTCGAGGGGGATCCCCCGCTCGCTCGCGGTCTCCTCCGGCGCGCGCAGCAGGTTGAGGATACTCCGGCCCTCGAAGTTGCCGGCCTCGGTCACGCCGTAGGTCGCGCAGAAGAGCTCGCCGTCCTCCTCGCCGAGCACGGCGGAGACCTCGTCCGGCCCCCACACGTAGAAGACCCCCTCCTCGCCCTCGCTGTCGGCGTCCTCGGAGGAGTGGAAGCCGCCGCCAGGATCGCTCATGTCCCGCAGGAGGTAGTCGAGGGTCTCGGCCGCCACCCTCCGGTAGAGCTCCCGCCCGGTGATCTGCCAGGCCTCCAGATAGGCCCGGGCCAGCAGCGCGTTGTCGTAGAGCATCTTCTCGAAGTGCGGCACCAGCCAGCGCTCGTCGGTCGAGTAGCGGTGGAAGCCGCCACCGATCTGGTCGTACATCCCCCCCCGCCCCATCCGGTCGAGGGTGGTGGTGGCCATCCGCAGGAGCCCCTCGTCGCCGGTGCTCGCGTATTCCCTCAGGAGGAGGGTGATGGCGCCGCTGGGCGGGAACTTGGGGGCCTCTCCGAAGCCGCCCCAGGCCCGATCGAAGGCGGCGGCCAGCTCCCTGGCGGCCCTCGGCGTCAGCGAGGCATCCAGGCCGCCCTCGCCCGCGGGCGCGAGGGCGACCGCGTCGCGCAGGGCGCCGGTCAGCGAGCGCGCGCTCTCCCGCACCCCGTCGGGGTTCTCCCCCCAGAGCCCGGCGATGTGCTCGAGCACCCGCTTGAAGCCCGGGCGCCCGTAGCGGTCCTCGGGGGGGAAGTAGGTGCCTCCGAAGAAGGGCTCCAGCTCCGGCGTGAGGAAGACCGTGAGCGGCCAGCCGCCGCTGCCGGTCATCATCTGCACCGCCGTCATGTAGATCTCGTCCACGTCCGGCCGCTGCTCGCGGTCCACCTTGATGGAGACGAAGTGCTCGTTCAGCACGGCGGCGACGGCCGGGTCCTCGAAGGACTCCCGCTCCATGACGTGGCACCAGTGGCAGGCGGCGTAGCCGATGGAGAGGAAGATGGGCTTGCGCTCCTCGCGCGCCCGCCGAAGGGCTTCGTCGCCCCAGGGGTACCAGTCCACCGGGTTGTGAGCGTGCTGCCGCAGATAGGGGCTGCTCTCCTCGGCGAGCCGGTTGGTGCGGGCCTCCTCGGCCTCCTCGTCCCGGGTGCCTGCCTGCGCTTTCATCGGTGAGCTCATGTCTGGTTCTCGTTCCGCTCGTCGGGGGTTTCCCGGGGTCGCCGCGACCGGGATCGCCGCTCCCAGCGCCAGCCCGATGAGGAGCTGGATCCGGTGAGCGACCCCCGAACGCGGGTGATGATCCTGCCGCCGTCTCGCCTTCCTCATCCCTCTCGGCCGTCTTCCCCGCCAGAGGAGCCGGAGCAGTCCGGGCAGGAGCCGACGAGCTCGAGGCGATAGCCGAAGATCTCGTAGCCGGCCAGCTCGCGGACCTCCACCCGCACGGGATCCTCCGGCAGACCCCGGGCGTCCTCCACCCGTCCGCAGTGGACGCAGCGCACGTGGTGGTGCCGCGTCAGGCAGCCGTCGAAGCGGGCCTGTCCGGAGCCGCCCTCGAGCTTGCGGATCTGCCCCGACCGCGCCAGGAGCTCGAGGTTGCGGTACACCGTCCCCAGGCTGAGCCGGGGCAGGCGCTGACGCGCGATCTCGTGCAGCTCGGCGGCGGTGGGGTGGGTGGTGAGCTGCCTCAGCTCGTCCAGCACCACCTGTCGCTGGCGGGTGTTCCTGCGGATGGCCACTTTTCCCTGTCCCTGTCCTTGAAAGACTAATAGTAATGATTATTATTATCGATAACAAGTGGCCTTCAAGCCGTTTCCAGGCGGAAACCGGCCCGAGGTCAGCCCCCCCGGGGGGGGCGGGGCCCACACGATCGGGGCCGCCCGTCCCAAGCCGTTGCAGGCAAGGTGGTTGCGCGCGAGGTGGGGCCGCACGCCGCGCCCCGGGGCAGGCCGGGACGAACTCAGGGACCCATCCGGATCCATGGAATGAAAGACACCTCCATCACCGAACGGCTCAGCGCGCCCGACCGGCCTCCCGGAGGGGCTGGCGGCTTCGTCCCCGGAGAGCGGTCCTTCGAGATCGACCACCTCCAGATCCTGGACGAGCGCGGGAAGCTCGACGCGGCGCTCGAGCCCGACCTGTCCGGAGAGGAGCTCGTCCGGCTGTACCGGGCGATGGTCCTGGCCCGGCGCGTCGACGACCGCCTGCTCAAGCTCCAGCGCCAGGGGCGGCTGGGGACTTTCGCCCCCGCCACCGGCCAGGAGGCGGCCTGCTGCGGTCCGACCCTGGCGATGACGGACAGGGACTGGTTCGTCGGCTCCTACCGGGAGCTGGGGGCGCGGCTGATGCGCGGCGAGCCCATCGAGAACACCTTCTACTACTACAACGGCTACGAGGAGGGGAACTCCTTCCCCGGTGGCGAGCGGACCCTGCCGACGGCGGTGATCATCGCCTCCCAGCTCCTGCACGCGGTGGGCATCGCCTACGCGATGCGGCTCGAGGGAGAGCACGACTCGGCGGTGGTCACCTTCTTCGGCGACGGGGCGACCTCCGAGGGGGACTTCCACGAGGCCCTGAACTTCGCGGCGGTGTGGAGGGCTCCGGTGGTCTTCGTATGCGCGAACAACCAGTGGGCCATCTCCTTGCCGCGAGAGGCGCAGACCGCCTCCCGCACCATCGCCCAGAAGGCGATCGCCTATGGAATTCCCGGCATCCAGGTGGACGGCAACGATGCGCTGGCCACCTACCGGGCCACCCAGGAGGCCCTGGAGCGGGCCCGAGCGGGGGAGGGCCCGACCCTGATCGAGGCCGTCACCTACCGCATGCGGATGCACACGACGGCCGACGACCCCACGCGGTACCGGCAGGAGGAGGAGGGCGAGTCCTGGGCGGCGCGCGACCCCATCCCCCGCTTGCGGGGCCACCTGGAGGCCAAGGGCATCTGGAGCGACGAGCTGGAGGCCGAGCTCGAGGCCGAGGCGAAGGCGGAAATCGAGGAGGCCGTGCGCAGATTCGAGGCCCGCGCGGACTTCGCTCCCGACGCGCCCTTCGATCACGTCCTTGGCACCCCCCACCCGCGGATCGAGGAGCAGCGCGCTGAGCTGCTCGCCGAGCTCGAGCGGGAGGCTCGCCGATGAGCAAGCTGAACATGGTCCAGGCCATCAACCTGGCCCTGGACGAGGAGCTGGGCCGGGACGAGTCGGTCGTGGCCCTGGGGCAGGACGTCGGCCTGAACGGCGGCGTGTTCCGCGCGACCGACGGCCTGCAGGCGAAGTACGGGGGTGAGCGCGTCATCGACACCCCCCTGGCCGAGTCCGGCATCATGGGGACCTCGATCGGCATGGCCATCGCCGGCCTGCGGCCGGTGGCGGAGATGCAGTTCTCCGGCTTCTCCTACCTGGCGCTGGGGCAGCTCGAGGGCAACGCCGCGCGCTTCCGCAGCCGCACCCAGGGGCACTTCACCGTGCCGCTGGTCGTGCGCATGCCCTACGGCGGAGGCGTGCGGGCGCTGGAGCACCACTCCGAGAGCCACGAGGCCACCTTCGCCCACATCCCCGGCCTCAAGGTGGTGATCCCCTCCACGCCCTCCAACGCCCGCGCGCTCCTGGTCTCGGCCATCCGCGACCCCGATCCGGTGGTCTTCATGGAGCCCAAGCGCTCCTACCGGGCCTTCCGGGAGGAGGTGCCCGACGAGGTCCGGCCCCTGGAGCTCGGCCAGGCGCAGATCGTCCGGGAGGGATCCGACCTCACGGTCGTCTCCTGGGGATCGATGATGCGGCCCACCCTGCAGGCGGTCGACGCCGCCCGCGAGGAGCGCGGCGTCGAGGTCGAGCTCATCGACCTGCTCACCATCTCGCCGCTCGACGGCCGCGCCATCGCCGAGTCGGTGAAGAAGACCGGCCGCTGCGTCGTCGTGCAGGAGGCCCACCGCTCCTTCGGGCCCGCCTCGGAGATCATCGCCACCATCAACGACGAGGCGCTGATGTACCTGGAGGCGCCGGTCGCACGCGTCACCGGCTACGACGTCACCATGCCCTACTTCGGCCGGGAGAACGCCTACATGCCGGGTGCCGATCGCATCCGGCGGGCGATCCTGGAGACCCTGGACTACCGCTAGGAGGCGCTGCCGTGCTCGAGTTCAAGCTGCCCGACCTCGGCGAGGGCATCCACGAGTGCGAGATCCTCTCGTGGCACGTCCAGCCCGGCGAGGTCATCGCGGAGGACGAGCCGCTGGTGGAGGTCGAGACCGACAAGGCCGCCATGACGCTGCCCTCCCCTGGCTCCGGCCGGATCGTGTCGCTGGCCGGCGAGGCCGGCGACACGGTGCTGGTGGGCGAGGTCCTGGCCGTCATCGACACCACCGGCAACGGCGAGCCTCCGGCCTCTCCGGCGGTCGCCCGCGAGAAGGGGGCCGCGCCGCTCGCGGAGCCGGCCCCGGCACCGACCGCCGTCGCCACCGCCCGAGCGCCCGAGGATGCGCGCCGCCGCGCCGTCGCCGCGCCCTCCACGCGCCGCCTGGCGCGCGAGCTGGGGATCGACATCCAGCTCGTCCTCCCCTCCGGCCCGGCGGGCCGGGTGACGCGGGAGGACGTGGAGCTCTTCGCCCGAAGCGGTGGGGCTCCGATCGAGGAGGCGCCGGCCGCGACCGGCGCCGAGGACCGCCCGCCGGCGCTCGCGCAGGCTCCGGCGGCGAGCGCCATCCCCTTCCTCGACCTCGATCCCCTGCCCGACTTCGAGGAGTGGGGACCGGTCGAGTCCGTCCCCCTGCGCTCGATCCGCCGCAAGGTCGCCCGCCGGATGGTCACCTCCATGATCCTGGTCCCGCACGTGGCCCAGATGGACGAGGTGGACGTCACCCCCCTGGACGAGCTCCGCCGGCGGGAACGCGAGCGCCGCGCCGGCGCGCCCGGCGGTCGGCTCACCCTCCTGCCCTTCGTGATCAAGGCGGTGTGCGCCGGCCTCAAGGCCGCTCCGGCCTTCAACGCCAGCGTCGATCCCTTCAACGAGCGGATCGTCTACAAGAGGTACTTCCACGTGGGCGTGGCCGTGGACACCGAGCAGGGCCTGGTGGTGCCGGTCGTCCGCGACGCCGACCGCAAGAGCGTGCTCGAGATCTCGGCCGAGATCGAGGAGCTGGCCGGGCGCGCCCGGCGGGGCGAGCTCGCGGCCGCGGACATGCGCGGCGGCACCTTCACCATCACCAACGTGGGGCCCGACGGCGGCACGGCCATGATCCCCACCATCAACTACCCCGAGGCCGCCATCCTCGCCATGGGCCGCGTGCAGCCGAAGCCGCTCGTCGTGGACGGCGAGATCGCCATCCGCACCGTGCTCCCGCTGACCCTGGCCTTCGACCACCGCGTGGCCGACGGGGCCCAGGCGGCGCGCTTCGTCAGCGAGCTCGTCCGGCGGCTCTCCGACCCCGACAGCCTGCTCCTGGAGATCTGAAGATGGTGATGGGCAGCCTGCGACAGGAGACCGAGCTGGCCGTCGTCGGCTCCGGCCCGGGTGGCTACATCGCCGCCCTCCGCGCCGCCGACCTGGGCCGCGAGGTCGTGCTCGTCGAGGAGCAGGAGCGCCTCGGCGGGGTCTGCCTGCGGGAGGGCTGCATCCCCTCCAAGGCCCTCATCCACGTGGTCGAGCTGGCCGCCTCGGCGCGCGACGCCGCGCGGGCCGGCCTGAGCTTCGAGGGCCTCTCCATCGATCCCGACGCGCTGCGCCAGTGGACCGACTCCGTCGTGGACGGCCTGACCCGCGGCATCGATCAGCTCATGGAGCGCCGCGGGGTGGAGGTCGTCCGCGGCCGGGCGCGGCTCGACGGGGCCCGCTCGCTCGCCATCGAGGGCTCCGACGTGGCCGGCATCGACTTCAAGGACTGCATCCTCGCCACCGGCTCGCGCGCCAACCCGCTGCCCGCGGCCGGCGAGCTGCCGATCTGGACCTCGACCGAGGCCCTGCGCATCCCCGAGATCCCCAAGCGGCTCCTGGTCGTCGGCGGCGGCTACATCGGCCTCGAGCTGGGTCTGGTCTACCACGGGCTGGGCTCCCGGATCACGGTGGCGGAGTTCTTCCCCGAGCTCCTGACCGGGGCCGACCCCGACCTCACGCGGGTGGTCTTCAAGAGCTGCGAGAGGCGCTTCGAGTCCATCCTGGTGGAGTCCCGGGTGGTCAGCATGGAGCGCTCCGAAGCGGGCGTGGCGGTCACCATCGAGCACGGGGGCGAGCGCCGCACCGAGGAGTTCGATCAGGTGCTGGCCGCCATCGGCCGCCGGCCCAACACCGACGACATCGGGCTGGAGAAGGTCGGCATCCGGACGTGCGAGAGGGGCCTGATCGAGGTCAGCCCCGCGGGCCGGACCAGCGTCCCGCACATCTGGGCCATCGGCGACGTCGTGCCCGGCCCGGCCCTGGCGCACAAGGCCAGCCGCGAGGCCAAGGTGGCCGCCGAGGCCCTCTCCGGCCAGCCGTCGAGCTTCGACAACCTCGCCATCCCGGCGGTGGTCTTCACCGATCCGGAGCTGGCCTGGGTGGGGCTCACCGAGCGCGAGGCGAAGGAGAAGGGCCGCCGCATCGCGGTGGGCCGCTTCCCCCTCTCGGCCCTGGGCCGCGCCCGAACCATGGGTCGCACCGACGGGCTGGTCAAGGTGATCACCGACCCCGACACGAAGCTCGTCCTGGGGATCGGCATGGTGGGCCCGCACGCCTCCGAGCTCATCGCCGAGGGCTCCCTGGCCCTCGAGATGGGCGCGACGCTGGAGGACATGCTGGTCACGATCCACCCCCACCCGACCCTGTCGGAGGCGATCATGGAGGCCAGCGAGGTGGCCGCGGGATCCGCCGTCCACGTCCAGACCCCCAAGGGCTGAGCCAACGCGATGATCGACTGGAACGAGTTCCCGCGCTTTGGGTTCGACGACGCGCTGATCGGCGAGGTCCGCCGGGACGGCCGCGCGCGGGTCCGCGTCCACCGCCTCCGCCACCCGGTCGTGGTCCTCGGCCGGGGCAGCCGCCCGGAGGCCGAGGTGGACCTGGAGGCCTGCCGCGCCGACGGCGTCCCCGTCCTGCGCCGGCGCGGAGGGGGCTGCGCGGTGGTGATCGATCCGGGCAACGTCGTCGTGTCGGTGGCCGCCGCCGGGATGCCCCTGGGCCACCACCGGCAGCACTTCAGCGCGCTGAGCGACTGGCTCATCGAGGGCTTGCAGCGGGTCGGGATCGGCGGCGTCCGCCGCGAGGCGATCTGCGACCTCGCCCTCGGCGACCGCAAGGTCGGCGGAGCCTGCCTGTATCGCTCGGGGGACCTGCTCTACTACACCGCCAGCCTGCTGATCGACCCCGACCTCGAGCGCGTCGAGCGCTACCTCCCCCACCCGCCCCGGGAGCCGGAATGGCGCCGGGGCCGCTCCCACTCCGACTTCATGGGGGCGCTCCCCGTCCCTATCATCGACGACCTCGTGGCGGACCTCCGCCGTACCCTGGCTCCGCCCGCCCTCCCGGGCTCCCCCGCCCCCGCGGGTCGGTGCCGTCTCGTCCCGGTGGAAGCGCCCTCCTGAGCACGACCATGGAGATCGGACAGCTCGTCAACGGCATGATCGCCCGCTCGCTGCCGGCCCTGCCCCGCGGCCTGGTGCGCCGCGTGGCCGGACGCTACATCGCCGGCGACTCCGCCGAGCTGGCCCTGGCCCTCGCGCGCGGCCTGAAGCAGGCGGGCTTCGAGTCCACCGTGCACATCCTGGGCGAGGACGTCACCAACGCGGAGGAGGCCGCCCGGGCGGCCGAGTCCTACCTCGACCTGATGGAGTCCATGCAGGCGGCCGGCGTCTCCCGCAACGTGTCGGTGAAGCCCAGCCAGCTCGGCATACGCTTCGACGAGGGCAGGGCCTTCGAGCTCCTGCGCGAGGTCCTGGCGAGCGCCCGGCAGCGCGACTTCTTCGTGCGCCTGGACATGGAGGACTCCTCCCTGACCGACGTCACCCTGGACCTCCACCGGCGCGCCCGGGAGATCTGGCCGCGCGTCGGCACCGTGCTGCAGGCACGGCTGCTGCGCACTCCGGACGACGCCCGCGCGCTGGCCGGAACGGGCGCCAGCATCCGCCTGTGCAAGGGCATCTACGCCGAGTCCCGGAGCAACGCCCTCCAGGGCAAGCAGGAGATCCGCGAGGCCTTCATGGAGGTCCTGCGCCTCCTGCTGGAAGGCGGGGCCTTCGTCGGCCTCGCCACGCACGACCTCGACCTTATCGGGCGCGTCCGCGCGGAGGTGCTCGAGCCCGGCGACTTCGCGGGTCGGCTCGAGTTCCAGGCGCTCCTGGGCGTGCCCATCCGCTCCACCCTCGAAAGCCTGCGGGACGAGGGCTACCCTGTGCGCCTCTACGTTCCCTTCGGGCACGACTGGTACGCCTACGCCCTGCGGCGGGTCCGAGAGAGCCCGCAGATCGCCGGATCGATCACGCGCTCCCTCTTCAGCCGGGACCGGCTGGACGCCTCCTCGCTGGGGGAGAGGGGCTCCTGAGCGCGCCGGCCGACGCCCCACCGATCCCCCCGACGTCCCCGAGACAGTGAGGCCCCGACCATGCCGCTGCTGAGCTGGTTGCGACGCACCTTCGCCTCGTCGATCGGCAAGAAGACCCTCATGGCCCTGACGGGCCTGCTGCTCGTCCTCTTCCTGATCGCGCACCTGGCGGGCAACCTGACGATCTTCGCCGATTCGCGGGGCGAGGCCTTCGACGCGTACTCGCACGCGCTGCGGTCGAACCCGCTCCTGCCCCTGGCCGAGCTCGGGCTGGCGGCGCTGTTCTTGACCCACATCACCCTGGGGGTGATGGTCAGCCTGGAGAACTGGCGCGCCCGCAGCCAGCGCTACGCCCGGCGCGCCTCCCACGGCGGGCGGACGGCCGGCTCGGCCACCATGGTGATCACCGGCTCGATGGTCCTGGTCTTCCTGCTCGTTCACCTGTACGACTTCCGCCTGCAGGTGGGGCCCGAGGACGCGCTGGCCCCGATGGTGAAGTCGCGGCTGGCCGGAGCGGGTGGCCTGGCGATCTACGTCCTGGGGGTCGGCGCCCTGGGCCTGCACCTCAGCCACGCCTTCCGCAGCGCCCTGCAGACGCTGGGCGTGAACCACCCGCGCTTCAACGGCCTGATCCGCGGCGTCGGACTGACCCTGGCCATCCTCGTTGGCCTGGGCTTCGTCGCCTTCCCGCTGGTCTACTTCTTCGGAGGCGAGGCATGAGCAGCAACGGTCCGAAGCTCGACTCCCGCTGCCCCTCGGGGCCGATCGCGGAGCGCTGGACGAAGCACCGCTTCGACCTGAAGCTCATCAATCCGGCCAACCGCCGCAAGCTGGAGATCATCGTGGTGGGCACCGGCCTGGCGGGCGCCTCGGCGGCGGCCAGCCTGGGCGAGCTGGGCTACCGCGTGAAGGCCTTCTGCATCCAGGACAGCCCGCGGCGGGCGCACTCGGTGGCCGCCCAGGGCGGGATCAACGCGGCCAAGAACTACCCCAACGACGGGGACAGCGTCCACCGGCTGTTCTACGACACGGTCAAGGGCGGCGACTTCCGCGCGCGGGAGAGCAACGTCCACCGCCTGGCCGAGATCTCCAACCAGATCATCGACCACTGCACCGCCCTGGGGGTGCCCTTCGCGCGCGAGTACGGCGGCCTGCTGGACAACCGCTCCTTCGGCGGCGCCCAGGTGTCGCGCACCTTCTACGCGCGCGGGCAGACCGGTCAGCAGCTCCTCCTGGGGGCCTACTCCTCGCTGATCGCCCAGGTGCGCGCGAAGACGGTGCAGGTGCTGGCGCGGCGCGAGATGGTGGATCTCGTGGTGATCGACGGGATCGCCCGCGGGATCGTCGTGCGCAACCTGATCACCGGCGAGTACGAGCGCCACGCCGGCGACGCGGTGCTCCTGTGCACCGGCGGCTACGGCAACGTCTTCCACCTGTCGACCAACGCCAAGGCCAGCAACGTGACCGCCGCCTGGCGCTGCCACAAGCGCGGCGCCTTCTTCGCCAACCCCTGCTTCACCCAGATCCACCCCACCTGCATCCCGGTCTCCGGCCACTACCAGTCCAAGCTCACGCTCATGAGCGAGAGCCTGCGCAACGACGGCCGCGTGTGGGTGCCGCGCGAGGCGGGCGACCGCCGGCCGCCCGTGGAGATCCCCGAGGAGGAGCGCGACTACTTCCTGGAGCGCCGCTACCCCAGCTTCGGCAACCTGGTCCCGCGCGACGTGGCCTCAAGGGCCACCAAGGCGGTGTGCGACGAGGGGCGCAGCGCCCACTCGGGCGACCAGGCGGTCTACCTCGACTTCCGCGACGCCATCGAGCGCCTGGGCGTTGAGGTGGTCCGGGCCAGGTACGGCAACCTCTTCCAGATGTACGAGATGATCACCGGCGAGGACCCCTACCAGCTGCCCATGCGGATCTTCCCCGCGGTGCACTACACCATGGGGGGCCTGTGGGTGGACTACAACCTGGAGAGCACCATCCCCGGGCTGTTCGTCCTGGGCGAGGCCAACTTCTCGGACCACGGCGCCAACCGCCTGGGGGCCAGCGCGCTCATGCAGGGCCTGGCCGACGGCTACTTCGTGATCCCCGCCACGATCACCTCACATCTGGCGGGCCGCGCCCTGGAGGCGATCGCGACCGACCATCCGGCCTTCGTCGAGGCCGAGGCGGCCGTGCGCGAGCGCAACCAGCGCATCCTGACGGTGGGCGGCGGCCGCAGCGCGGAGAGCCTCCACCGCGAGCTGGGGCTCCTGATGTGGGAGAACGTCGGCATGGCCCGCAACGCCGCGGGCCTGGCCCGGGCGGCCGAGGGCATCCGCGAGCTGCGCGAGGCCTTCTGGCAAGACGTGCGCGTACCGGGGGAGGCCAGCCACCTCAACCCCTCGCTGGAGCACGCCGGCCGGCTGGCGGACTTCCTCGAGTTCGCCGAGCTGATGGCCGTCGATGCCCTGTACCGGAAGGAGTCCTGCGGCGGTCACTTCCGCGAGGAGCACCAGAGCGCCGAGGGCGAGGCCCAGCGCAACGACGAGGACTTCTCCCACGCGGCCGCCTGGGAGCACCAGGAGGTCGGCGAGCCAGCCGCCCTCCACAAGGAGGAGCTCTCGTTCGAGCACGTCATCCCGACCACGAGGAGCTACAAATGAGCGCGGCGGAAGGCGCGGGGACCATGCGGTTGACCCTGCACGTCTGGCGGCAGGCGGGCCCGGAGGTCGCCGGGGGCTTCGAGACGCACGAGATGCCCGAGGTCTCCCCGGACATGTCCTTCCTCGAGATGATGGACGTGCTCAACGCCAAGCTGACCGAGGAGGGCCGCGAGCCGGTCTGCTTCGACCACGACTGCCGCGAGGGGATCTGCGGGATGTGCAGCATGGTGATCAACGGCCAGGTGCACGGCCCGGTGCCGGAGATCACCACCTGCCAGCTCCACATGCGGCACTTCCAGGACGGCGACGCGATCTGGATCGAGCCCTTCCGGGCGGACGCCTTCCCCGTGGTCCGGGACCTGGTGGTGGACCGCTCGGCCCTGGACCGCGTGCTGACCGCCGGCGGCTTCATCTCGGTGAAGGCCGGCTCGGCGCCCGACGCCAACTCCATCCCGGTTCCCAAGGAGAAGTCCGACCTGGCCATGGACGCGGCCGCCTGCATCGGCTGCGGCGGCTGCGTGGCCGCCTGCCCCAACGCGGCGGCCATGCTCTTTGCCGCGGCCAAGACCTCGCACCTGGCGCTCCTGCCCCAGGGCCGGGTCGAGGCGAAGAGCCGCGTGCTGGCCGTGGTCGAGGCCATGGACTCCGAGGGCTTCGGCAACTGCCGCAACGAGTTCGAGTGCGAGGCCGCCTGCCCCAAGGGCATCTCGGTGGCGCACATCGCGCGCATGAACCGGGAGTTCCTGAAGAGCTCGCTGACGTAGCCGGAAGAGGCGATCGGCAGGGCGGGAAGCCAGGAGCAGCCGGTGGTGCCACCGGAGGACGGTCCGCTCGGCTGCGTGCCGATTCCTCGGCAGGGCCGCCCTCCCGAGTCTCGAATCAAGACACTCGGGGCGGATCCGGTTCGGCGGGGAAGATCACGCGGCTCGGGCCTCGAACCGACCCCTCGAGGCGCCTTCCTCCGGCCCAGGTCCATTCTCCCCGACCCCGACCGATCCATCATGATAAGCTCTCTGTGCTCGCATCAGCGCGGTTCTCGGTGGTCCGCGCCATTAGTAGGGATAGTGTTTGGAGGGCGAGATGTTCGCTCGGGAATCCGAAGACAGGCGTGCGCCGGCGCGTCTCGGCCGGCGGGGTTCGAGGCCCTGTGTCGGGGCGCGTCTGGCGGTGATGGCGGGGGTGCTCCTTGCCGGAGCACCCTCGGTGGCGGCCAACGACCCGCCGGCGGTGACCAACGTGCACTCCCAGCAGAGGTTGGACGCCAGCAGGATCGTGGACATCACCTACGACCTGTCCGACGGGGACGGCGACCTGTGCTTGATCACGCTCGTGGCGAGCGACGACAGCGGCGCGACGTGGACGGTGCCCGTCACTGCGGTCGAGGGCGATGTGGGGGGCGGGATCGCTCCGGGAACGGGCAAGACGATCGAATGGAACCCCGCGGTGGACATCCCGGGCATCTCGGGCACGCAGTTCAAGATCCGGGTCATCGCGGACGATGGCGCGACGCCGACCGGCGTCATGGCCCACGTCCCGGCGGGCGAGTACGACATGGGCGATCACCATGACGGCCTGCAGTACTCGCTGCCGGTTCACACCGTGTACATCAACGAGTTCTGGATAGACGTCCGCGAGGTCACCAACGTGCGGTACTGCGCCTTCCTGAACTCCGCCTTCTCCCAGGGGCTCATCGAGGTGATCGACGGGGTGGTCTACAAGAAGGACGACAGCGAGTCGTACTGCGACACGCACACCTCCGATCTGGACAGCCGCATCCGCTGGGACGGCGTCACCTTCACCGTCGCGCCCGGCAAGGAGGCCCACCCCATGCAGGAGGTGAGCTGGTACGGAGCCGCGGCCTACGCCAACTGGTGCAGCTCCCAGGCGGGGCTCACCCCGTGCTACGACCTGGGCACATGGGACTGCACCCTCGGCGGGGGGGGCTATCGCCTGCCGACCGAGGCGGAGTGGGAGAAGGCTGCGCGGGGCGCGCAGTACAGCCCCTATCGCCGCTATCCCTGGGGCGATGATCCGATCCCCACGATCGCCAACTCCTGGGATTCGCTCGATCCGTACGAGGTGGGGGCTTACCCCTGGATCACGCCGACCGGCTTCTACTCCGGCGCGCTCCACCAGAAGGTGGATTTCAACTGGCCCGGAGGGCAGACGAGCTACCAGACCACGGATGGCAAGAACGGCTACGGACTCTACGACATGGGCGGGAACGTGTGGGAGTGGTGCAACGACTGGCACGAATACTACTACTACAGCTCGAGCCCCTACGACAACCCGACTGGCCCGGCGAGCGGCACGGCTCGCGTTCTCCGCGGGGGCTCGTTCTACCACAGCAAGTACGACCTGCGTAGCGCGCTCCGCCTCAGGCGCGCCCCCAACCTCCAGTACCTCAACTACGGATTCCGGCTGGTCAAGGACTGATCATGTTGCCCTTCGCCCTTACCTCTTGCCCTATGCCCCGGAGCGATGCCGAGGACACCATGGCTCTTCCGAGGAGGACCCCTTCATGCGTCGCGTGAACGCAGCCGCGCTTCTCCTGGTGCCGATCATGACCTTGTGGTGCGGCCCGGCGGCGGCGGACAAGGGGCAAGGCGACTCGAACGTCTTCGAGGTCGTCTCCGCGGGCACGGGAGTCCTGGCCGGCACGGTCCATGATGCGGACACGGGTCTTCCGGTCGATGGCGCCGCCGTGGGCACTCCCAGCCACTCCACGCAGACGCTGCCGGATGGCACGTTCGAGTTCCCCGCGGTCGACGCCGGCAACGTGCTGGTGGAGGTGAGCAAGGCCGGCTACCACGGCGCCCAGAAGACGGTCACGGTCTGGGAAGGCTCGCGGGTGGGAGTCCCGTTCGAGGTTCATCCTGCGGGCGGCAGCGCCCCCCGCATCGTGTCGGCGAGGGCCACCTACTGCGAGCCAGGACGGCACGCCTACTATCTCGCCGACGTGCATGGCGTTCATGATGACTTCACCGTCACCGTCGACTGGGGCGGCCTCACTCCGGGCGAGGTGCGGTGGACGATCTCGCCCTCGAAGGCCGGTTCCGTTCCTTGCCCGACGAACGAGGTGACCCTCGGCTTTGACATGGGATTCGATTTCATCGCGGGGGAGAATCTCCAGCTCGAGGCGGTGACGGGCGACAACCCTCCTCAGGCGTCCCCGCCCTACTTCGCGAACTTCGACGTGATACCTGCGCCCACGGGGATCGAAGCGCTCCTTCTCCGGCCCGCCCCGAGGGGCGGCAATCTGATCTACAGCACGTCCTGGCTGCTGCGGAGCGGTAGCATCTCGATGGTGGAAGGCTCCCCCGCGATACCGGGGGACTTCCCGCTCTTCGGCGGCGCTCCCTTCGAGTTGGGAGCCGAGTTCAACTCGGCCCTGACCCTGGATGCCAACCACGTCGCCGCCCGCGCCGAGGCGCCCTTCTACACGGTCAGCGGCGACCCCGAGAACAGGACCAAGATGGCGGGGGTCTCCTTCGACCTTGCGGTCGGAGGGACGGGTGTCTGGGAATGGGATTCGGGGGTGCAGGACTGGAGGATCAGCGGTCAGGCGGAGTTCGACGCCCTCTCGGCGGCCAGCGCGCCGCCCGCGCCAGGGGTCTTCTTCGTCGGCCCCGTTCCCTGCTACCTGCGGGGGAAGATGGAGGTCGAAGCCGCCGGCATTCTCCACTGCGCGCCGTGGTCGGCGACGGGCGAGCCGGAGTGGAGCGGGCAACTGAATCTCGATCCGATGCCCTACGCGGAGGGAATGCTGGGCGTGGGAGCGGCGGACGTGATGGCCGTGGAGGGGTATCTCGGCGGGGGAGGCCGCATGATCCTCGACTTTCCGCCGGTCCAGCCCGGGGCATCGAGTCTCACCAAGGCGCAGCTGTACCTGGCGGGGGGCTTCCGGATCTACGTGCTCTTCGCGCAGTACGAGTGGCCCGATCCGCCCGATCCGTTCACCTGGGACATCTCCCGCGACGCCGGCGGGAGGGTCTCTGGGAACCCGGGACTCGGGCGCGCCCGCGTCATGCCGCGCGACTACCTGTACAACCCGCAGGGCTATGCCGTCTTCGTGGCCAACGCGCCGCGGGCGCAGTTCGGGATCGGCCGGGGGACGGTCGAGGAGTCGATCCAGCTCAACGTGCTGGGACAGTCCACACCGGCGCTGGCGACCCTGGGTGACGACGTGCTGCTCACCTGGATCTACGATGATCCGCTGCGCACGCCCGTCAACCGCTTCGAGCTCGTGTTCTCGCACTGCGACGGCGCGACGGGGGCGTGGACGGGATTTGCCGCGATCGAGGACGACGGGACCGCCGATTTCCATCCCTGCGCGGCGCCTCTCTCGGGCGGCGACGCCCTCGTGGCCTGGGAGAACGTCAAGGAGGTGCTGACCGAACCGGGCCCCGGGGAGGTGGAGCAGAAGCTGGCCGAGATGAAGAGCAAGACGGAGATCGCGGTCTGCCGGTTCGACGGAGTCGGCGCTGCATTCGCGACTCCGGCCACGGTACTGACGGATGACCTGATCTTCGACCGAAGCCCCGTCCTGGCAACCGCAGCGGACGGGACGGCCCTGCTTGCATGGGTCTCCAACGCGGCCAGTAGCACGCTCGGAAGCTCGACCGAACCGAACACGCTGAAGTACAGCTACTATGACGGGGCGGCCTGGTCGGCTCCGGCGGATGTCGCGGTGGGCCTCGGGGCGGTCATGAAGATGGACCTGGCCTACGACGGCACGGATGGAGTGCTGCTCTTCACCCTGGACACCGACGATGACCCGCAGACTCCGGGCGACCGCGAGCTGAGAGCGATCGAGTACTTCGCGGGGGCCTGGGGCGCCGCCCTGCCGCTGACGGCCGACACCGTGCACGACGCCGGCCCCCAGGTCGCCTACGACGCCGGGGGTGCGCTCCTGCTCGTCTGGTACCGAGACGGCGACATCGCAATGGAGACCCATGTCAATCCGGCGAGCTTCGACCCCCAGGTCGTGCTCGACCTAGGCGGCCCGCGCATCGGAGCGACCGACCTCCGACTCGCCACGAGGCCGACGGGCGAGCTCGCCATGGTCTGGCAGGAGGTCAGCGAGGACATGTCGGATCTCTGGTACGCGACCTACGATCCGGGGACGGCTCTCTGGTCGAGGGTTCAGCGTCTCACGACGGATGCGCCGATGGAGTATGCGGTGGCTCCGGCCTTCACGGCGGGGGGGCAGCTCGTCATGGCCTACGACAAGATGCCGTGGGAGTACGGGACGCAGTTCGTCAACGTCAGCGGCGAGGTCATCGAGGTGGACAACGTCCCGGTGCCCGCCTATGACGACATCGACCTCTACTTCCTGCGCCACGATCGAGTCGGAGACCTGGCGGTGTTCGCTGACGAGGTGGGATTGAGCAACCCCAATCCACTCCCGGGCGAGCAGGTCGAGATCAGCGCCGTCATCCGGAACCTGGGAGACATTGCCTCGGCGAACATCGAGGTCCAGTTCCTGGATGGGGCCTCCGTCATCGGGTCCTTCGATGTCACCGGCCCATTGGTCGGAGGTGGCGAGGCACAGGCGCTGGTGAACTGGGACGTTCCCGCGTCGGCGGCCTCGCACGACATCACCGTCCTCGTCGATCCCTATCAGGTTCAGCAAGACGATGATCTCTCCAACAACACGGCGGTGCTGGCAGGAGTGATGAAGCCGGACATGGTGATCGACTCGATGCTCGTGCACGAGCTCGGGCCGAGGCATCACATACTGACCATCCGGGTGGCCAACCAGGGATCACTCGACGTCAACGGCGTGTCCATGGCTCTGCACGAGAACACGGTCGATGGCCGGCTGATCACGACCATCGCGATTCCCGACACGATCGCGCCGGGAGCGTTCGTGGACGCCTCCTATCAGTGGCAACCGGCGGGCTATCTGCCGACCGAGATGGCGGTCTGCGCGGTCGTGGACGAGGCTCAGGTGGTCGAGGAGTTCGACGAGGGCAACAACGCTCGGACGGCCGTGGTGTGGTCGTTCTCGCAGAAGAGGTGAGGCCTGTCGTCGCGGCGGCTGGGTCTGCCCATCCGGTGATGGCGGCCGCTCGGACTTCGGCTCCCGGGCCGCCGGCCTCGGAGCATCTCGGCCTCCCCATCGCGCGGATGAGTCGCGAGCCCCTCGAGGGCTCGCTGGCGTGAACCCGGGGTGCAGCGCCCTCAGTTCGCGCGCGGCCGGTCCTTCGCGCTGTCCCAGTAGGGCGACAGGCGGCGCAGGCTGTGCACGATCCCGGGGAAGACCTCGATGATGCGGTCGACCTCCGCCTCGGTGTTGTAGCGGCTGAAGCTGAAGCGGACGGAGCCGTGCATGGCCGTGAAGGGGACGTCCATGGCCCCGAGCACGTGGGAGGGCTCCAGGGAGCCCGAGGTGCAGGCCGAGCCGCTCGAGGCGCAGATGCCCAGCGAGCTGAGCTGATAGAGGATGCCCTCGCCCTCGATGTAGTGGCAGGCGATGTTCAGGGTGTTGGGCAGCCGCGCCGTCCCGCCGCCGTTCACCTCCAGGTGGGAGACCCGCTCCAGCAGGGCCGCCTGGAGGCGATCCCGCATGTTCCGGACGCGCTCCTCGTCCTGGCGGTGCTCCTCGGCCAGCTCGCAGGCGCGACCCAGGCCGACGATGTAGGGCACGTTCTCGGTGCCGGCGCGGCGGCCCTCCTCCTGGTGCCCCCCGATCAGGAGGGGGCGGCAGGGAGTCCCCCGCCGGACGAAGAGCGCGCCGATCCCCTTGGGCGCGTGCATCTTGTGCCCGGAGAGCGACAGCATGTCGACGTTCCGCAGGACGCCGTCGAGCTCGATGGGCAGCTTGCCGACGGTCTGCGTGGCGTCGGTGTGGAAGAGGATCGAGGGATCGGTCTCCTTGGTCACCCGGGCCAGCTCCTCGATGGGGAAGACCACGCCGGTCTCGTTGTTGGCGTGCATGATCGAGACCAGCAGCGTGTCGCGCCGCAGCGCGCGGACCAGGTCGCGCACGTCGAGCTGCCCGTCGCGGTCGACCGGCAGCCAGCTAACCTCGAAGCCCGACCGCTCCAGGTCGCGGCACACCTCCAGGACCGCCGGGTGCTCCACCGCGGTGGTGATGACGTGCCGCCGCGCGGGGTTGGCCCTCACCGCCCCGCTGATGGCGGCGTTGTTGCTCTCGGTGGCGCAGGAGGTGAAGAGGATCTGGCGCTTTCCGCCGGCGCCCAGCAGTCGACCGACCGTCTTGCGCGCGCGCTCCAGGGCCTCCGCCGCGGGCCGGGAGGCCTCGTACATGGAGCTGGGATTGAAGTACTCCTCCCGCAGGAAGGGCATCATCGCCTCCACCACCTCCGGCGCCACGGCGGTGGTGGCGTTGTTGTCGGCGTAGACCGTCTCCATGACGCGCCGGCTCCGCTCAGACGGCGATGACCTGGATGCGCTCGTCCACCTGCTTCTTCAGGGTCTCCTCCACCATCATCTTGAGGGTCATGGCGGCGCCGGGGCATCCGCCGCAGGCGCCCGTCAGGCGGGTGAAGATCTGGCGGTCCTTGATGTCCACGATCTCGATGCCACCGCCGTCCCTCTGGAGCATCGGCTGGATGTACTCCTGCACGACCCGCTCCACGTCCTTGGCGAATTGGTAGGGCGAGGGCCCCTGCTCCTCGGGGGACTCGTTCCCCCGCTTCTCGATCGATCCTGTATCCATGTTCACCTTCACGTTCGGTCGGCCCCAGACCTCGTCCAGCACGTCCTGCAGCCCGCCCGGGGCGTGGTGACAGGACATGCACGCGCCACCCGCTTTGATGGCGCCGGTAACGTCCGGGATGGTCTTGAGCTCGAGCTCCTCGATCTTCCGTTTGAGGTAGGGCTCGGCCATGCTGAAGCAGTAGCAGACGATCCGTCCCTCCTGGTCCTCGTGGCTGGGCAGGTCGACGCCCAGCACCCGCAGGTCCACGCCGCGCCGCTGGGCCCAGTTGAACACCGCCGCCTCGAGCGCCTCGGCGCCCATCACCGAGCAGTGGATCTTCTGGGCCGGGAGCCCGTCGAGGTACTTGACGATGTCGGCGTTGGTGATCTGGAGCGCGGTGATGGGCGTGTAGTCGCCCCCCTCGATCAGGGCGCACAGCGCCTCGGAGGAGGCGATGGCCGAGGTGCAACCGAAGGTCAGGTAGCGCGCCTCGGTGATACGGTCCTGGGTCGGATCGGTGGAATGCCTCTCGACCCGGAAGCTGAAGCGCAGCGCGTCCCCGCAGGCGATCGAGCCGTGCTCACCCAGGCCGTCCGGATCCTCGATCTCGCCCATGTGGGTCCCGGGCTTCCCCTGGACCGCGTCCATGAAGAGCTGGGTCGTCTTCTCGCTGTACTGCCAGGCCATCTCTCACTCTCCAGTCCGGCGGGCCTAGGCCCCCTCCAGGCTGAACTCGGTGTGATCGAACCAGAAGCCGAGGCCGCTCACGGAGTCGATCTGCGCCTGGACGATGGCCTGATGCCCCTCCTCGATGGCCAGGAAGCGCTCGAAGAGCCTTCGTCCCTCCTCGCCCAGCTCGTGCACCATCCTGTAGTAGAAGCTGCTGGTCTCGATCTCCACGTTGAGGGCCCGCCCCAGCAACTCCAGCTCGGCGTCGTAGGCGCCGGTGCGGGGCTCCATCCGGTCCTTGAGCTTCTGCAGCCCCTGCTCGATGACCTCCTTGGAGGGGAAGACGCTCTTCAACTCCTCGGGGTTGATGCTGCCGGTCTCCTGCCACTCCCGCAGTCGGCTGGTCAGGTACTCGAGGTGACCGCGCTCCTCGTCCGCCAGGACCTCGAAGGCGCGCCGGCCTCGCTCGTCGGAGGCCTTCTCGGCGGCCTCGCGGTAGAGCGTGTGGACGCGGGTCTCGTAGTCGATGGCGGTCTTGATCGCCTCTTCGAGCTTCATGGCTTCCTTCCTGTGAGCCGGGTCGGGGGGGGGATTGGGAGCGGGGAAGTCGGCGCCAGGGCGGGCCCCGCCTGGAGGCTCCCGAGGAGACCATCTCTCCACCCTCGGGGAAGTGCAAGATCCGTTCCCCGAAGAGCCCCGAGTGGGCGCTCGCCCCCCTGGGGCCCGGTTTCGGGCCTCGGGCGCCGGAGGAGGCCCGATCGAGTCGCGAATAATCGCGAACTCACCTCACGGCGCGACTATTCGCGATTCGCCTTCGTGGCATGTCGCGAAGGCTGTTCCGGTGGCGCTCGAAGCCTCGCTGCTGGCCCCCTGGCGGGGGTTCGGGCGGCCGGAGCTCCTTGGCACGGGATCTGCTTATGGGGCCCGGAGCCAAGGAGTCAGCCCATGTCGAATCCGTCCCGAAGCCCGCAGGTCGAGAGCCTGGTGAAGGTCCTCCAGCAGTGGCAGGCCATCGAGCGCCAGTCGATGGACGACACCGCCGCCGTCATCGAGGAGGCCCGCAGCCCCCTCGTGCGCCTGGTGATGGAGATCATCCGCCACGACTCCCTCATGCATCACCGGGTCCAGCAGTTCCTCATCGACAGCGTCACCGAGGCCGACGTGCCGGTGACCCGCGAGGACGTGGCCGAGGTGTGGGAGAAGATCGAGGCCCACGACCGGATGGAGAAGAAGACCATCGAGCTGGCCGAGTCCCTGCGGGAGCAGGCCTGGCCCCCGGTGCAGAAGCAGCTCCTCGACTACCTCCTGGCCGACGAGCGCAAGCACGACGCGCTCCTGGCCAATCTGGAAGAGATCAAGGCGGGGATGACCCGCGCCTCGGGGGCCTGAGCGCTCCCTTTCCGAGTCCACTCTGAATCCATTGGGAAACCCAGTCATGTCCAACCTCATCGGCAAGCAAGCCCCCACCTTCGCGGCCCCGACGGTGCTGCCCGACAACACCATCAAGCCCGACTTCAGCCTCGAAGAGCTCAAGGGCAAGTACGTCGTCCTGTTCTTCTACCCCCTCGACTTCACCTTCGTCTGCCCCACCGAGATCATCGGCTTCGACAAGAAGCTGGCCGAGTTCAAGGAGCTGGGCGCCGAGGTCGTGGGCGTGTCGGTGGACAGCCAGTTCACCCACCTCGCCTGGAAGAACACCGCCCTCGCCGACGGCGGCATCGGCAACGTCCAGTATCCCCTGGTGGCCGACCTCACCAAGCAGATCAGCAGCGACTACGGCGTCCTCCTCGAGGGGGCCGGCGTGGCCCTGCGCGGCACCTTCCTGATCGACCAGCAGGGCGTGGTCAAGCACGCCGTGGTCAACGACCTGGGCCTGGGTCGCAACATCGACGAGGCCCTGCGCATGGTGCGCGCCCTACGCCACCACGAGCAGCACGGTGAGGTCTGCCCGGCCAACTGGCAGGAGGGCGAGGACGCCATGCAGCCCACCGCCGAGGGAGTCGCCTCCTACCTGGCGACCCACTCCAGCTGAGCCCAGCCGCGCCCGGCGGGTCGCCTTCCGAAGGCCCGGCCCGCCGGCTAGAATGCCCGACCCAAAACCCCTCTTGGAGAGACCTCCATGTCCTTCACCCTTCCCGAACTGCCGTGGTCCGAGGACGCGCTGGATCCGCACATCTCGGCCCGTACCATCGGGTTCCACTACGGCAAGCACCACGCCACTTACCTGGCCAAGCTCAATCAGGCGGTCGAAGGCACTCCGATGGCCGAGCAGTCCCTGGAGGAGCTCATCCGGGAAACCGCCGGGGATCCCGCCAAGGCCGGCATCTTCAACAACGCCGCTCAGATCTGGAACCACACCTTCTTCTGGAACAGCCTGAAGCCGGGCGGCGGCGGCAAGCCCTCCGGAAGGCTTCTGGAGAGGATCGAGGAGTCCTTCGGGGGTTTCGAGGAGTTCCAGAGGGAGTTCACGACCAAGGCGTCTACCCTCTTCGGCAGCGGCTGGACCTGGCTGGTCGACAACGGTAGCCAGCTGGAGATCGTCCAGACCACCGGAGCCGGCAACCCCATGACCGCGGGCATGACTCCGCTCTTGACCCTCGACGTGTGGGAACACGCCTACTACCTCGACTACCAGAACCGCCGGCCGGACTTCGTCCAGACCTTCCTGGATCACCTGGCCAACTGGGACTTCGCCGCGGCGAACCTGTCCCAGGGCTGAATCCACCCTTCCCCCTTCCCTCCCGGGCCCAACAGCAGGAGCAGCACGCGATGAGCGAACCGAGCACCGTCGATGAGATCCTGGATTTCGCCATCCAGAACGAGCAGAACGCGGCGGACCTCTACGTGCATCTGGCGGGCAAGGCCCGATCCAAGGCAGCCCGCAGCTCGTTCGAGCAGTTCGCCATCGAGGAGCGGGGCCACAAGGCCAAGCTGTTGGCCGCCAAGGAGGGCCAGTACCAGATCGGCTCCTTCAAGCCGGTCCAGGACCTCAAGATCGGCGACTATCTGGTCCAGGAGGATCTCGGCGACGATCCCGACTACCAGAGCATGCTGATCTTCGCCATGAAGCAGGAGAAGGCCGCCTTCCGGCTGTACTCCGATCTGTCCGAGCGCACCGACGATCCCCAGCTCAAGGGCCTCCTGCGCAGCCTGGCGCAGGAGGAGGCCAAGCACAAGCTGAGGTTCGAGGTGGAGTACGACGACACCGTTCTGACGCAGAACTAGCCCGCGGGGTCGCGCCCCCGCAGGGGGGCGCGGCCCGAGGATATGGGGATCCTCCTTTCCCCTAGGCAGTTGCCCTGGCAGTCGATCGCCTGGGATCGAGAAGCGAGCCTCGATCCCTCGCCCGTGGGACAACGGACAGGCGTCCTGCCAGGGCGCTGCCACCTTCCGATCGCCGACCGGCACCCCGTCGGGTCGGCTCGCCACCCGCAATCCTGGAGGAAGAAATGCTGAACGCGGAAGTCGAGG
The DNA here is from genome assembly GCA_964615935.1 of uncultured Planctomycetaceae bacterium. GTDB lineage: Bacteria > Planctomycetota > UBA1135 > UBA1135 > CAZTTG01. The sequence continues at coordinate 55,208 of CAZTTG010000010.1, forward strand.
AGGCACTCAACGGCCAGCTCAACGCCGAGATCTACTCGTCCTACCTCTACTACTCGATGGCGGCCTACTTCGAGGGCCTGAGCCTCAAGGGCTTCGCCCACTGGATGCGGGTGCAGGCCCTGGAGGAGATGACCCACGTCCACAAGCTCTTCGTCTACGTCCACGATCGGGGTGGCCGGGCGCGGATGCTGCCCATCGACGCCCCTCCCGGCGAGTGGGACTCGCCCCTGGCGGCCTTCGAGTCGGTGTGCGAGCACGAGGCCATGGTGACCGCGCTGGTCAACCGGCTCATGGACCTGACCCTCTCCAAGAGCGACCACGCCACCTCCCATTTCCTGCAGTGGTTCGTGGCCGAGCAGGTGGAGGAGGAGTCCGCGGCCGACGAGGTGCTCCAGAAGCTCAAGCTGGTGGACCGGACCGAGGGCGGCCTCTTCCTGGTCGACCAGGAGCTGGACAAGAGGACCTTCGTCCCCCTGCCGGAGCTGGCGGGAGCCTTCTGAGACGGGCCGGTCAGGGTCGCCTCATGGCCATGGCCGTGGGCGTCACCGCCAGCCCTCCCCGGGCGGTGCACCGCAGCTCGCCGGGCAGCATCCGGCCCACCGCGAAGGAGGCGTCGATGGTCTCGTCCAGGGGGATGGGATTGCGATAGCCCCCCAGGATCAGGTCCGCGCACACGAAGGCGCTCGAGGCCGCCACCGCGTTGCGGGTGTGGCAGGGGATCTCGACCATTCCCCCCACCAGATCGCACACCGAGCCCATGGTGTTCTGCAGGGAGATGGCCGCCGCGTCGGTGGCCTGCTCGGCGCCCCCCCCGGCCGCCTGGACGACCGCCGCCGCCGCCATCGCGCCCGCCGCGCCGATCTCCACCTGACACCCGGCCACCTCGGCCGCGAAGGTCGCGCGCGCGGCCACCGCCATCCCGATCGCGCCGGCCGCGAGCAGGGCCAGGGCCACCCCCTCGCGGTCCAGCCCGCGCTCCTCCTCCAGGACCCCGAGCGTGCCCGGCAGGACCCCCGCCGACCCGCCCGTGGGGGCGGCGCAGACCACGCCCATGCTCGCGTTGACGTGCATGACCGCCAGGGCCCTGGCCGCCGCCCGGCTGTGGATCCCCCCGAGGGCCAGGCGTCCCTCGGCCTCGGCCCGCTGCACCCGGCCCGCGCTGGGATCGAGGAGCTGCATCGGACGGGAGGGACCCTCGAGCCCCTGCCTGACGGCCTCGCGCATCACCTCCCAGCGCCGCAGCACCTCGGCCCGCACCTCCCGCTCGGAGATCCCCAGCAGCGCGCTCTCGTACTCGAGCGCCGCCTCGCCCAGGGCGCCGCCCTGCCGTCGGGCCAGCCCGACCAGCTCGGCCGCGCAGGAGGCCATGGCCTCTCCCCCGCGCACCAGCAGCACGGGCTCGCACTCCCGCAGGCTGCGCAGCTTCGGCAGGGCCTCGATCGCCGCCCGAACCTCCTCGGAGAGGGCCGTTCGCCGGCGGACGTGGAGGAGTGCGATCCGCCCCATCGACTCCCGCCGGGAATCGCCCATCAGCTCCCCGTCCCCGCCGGCGAGCGCGAGGGCCTCCCCTTCGACGCCGTCCTCCAGCTCCATCAGGACCTCGTGGCCCTCCCCCGTGAGCCGCACCGGCCAGCTCCCGATGCGGGTGATCTCCACGGCCCCGCCGCCGATCGAGTGGGCCCGCAGCTCGAGCGCCGCCCCCTCGCTCGGGTGCAGGGCGAGGTCCATGCAGTTGGGGTGGTCGGCGTCCTCGAGATCGCCGATCCGCAGGTCGAGTCGCATCCCCCGCTCCTGCGCCGCCTCGGTCGCGGAGAAGAAGCGCTCGTCGGCGAGGGACCATCCCAGGAGTCCCGAGGCGAAGGCCAGGTCGGCCCCCTGCTCCCGGAAGGTCCGGGCGTAGGAGCCCTGGGCATCGAGCGCGATCTCCACGCGCGAGGGCGAGCGGCCCAGGAGCGAGCGCGCCATGGTGGCGATGCGGTGCGCGCCGGCCGTGTGGGAGCTGGAGGGGCCGCGCATCACCGGCCCCAGGACGTGGTTCAGGATGCTGATGGGGCCCGAAGCTCCTCGTCTGTCTGTCCCGGGACGTCCACTCATCGCGCGCTCCTCCCCCCGGGAGCATAGTGTCCGCCCGGGCCGCGAGGCACCCCCGCCGGAGCCTTCCCAGGCCGGGGGGGCGCTGCTAGGCTGGAAATCGAGGATGTGGGCGCGCGTCGGCGCCCCCCCATGAGCCGGTCCCCTTCGAGGAGACGAATCATGAAGATGCTCGTGACCATGCCCAAGTTGACGGAGGATCAGCTCCGCAAGGGCTGACTGGACGTGCTCACCGCTTCACGGGGAAGCGGAATGGTGTTCGAGCGCTCCTTTGTGAACTGGTCCGAGGGCCTCGGCATCTGCTGCTGGTCCGCTCCGTCCAAGGCCGAGCTGGCCCGGCTCTTCGACGAGGTCGGCACGCCATATGACTCCATCGTCGAGGTGGAGGAGTACGCCGAGTCGGCGCACCTGGCCTGATCCGGCTCGCGCCTCGGAGCTCACCGGCCCCCGGCACCCGCCGCGGCGGGCCCGGGGTTCTCGACCCACGCCTCTCGCGCGACCGTCAGCGTGAGCTGACCCGGTCCACCCAGATCAGGGGCACAGCAGGAAGCGCGCCGCGTCGGTCAGGCTGGTGGTCGAGGGGGAGGCCGGGTCGTGCGACCAGTACTGGGTGTAGTACCACGCGCCCAGGCTCAGCCCCATGGAGGCGACGTAGGGCTGGTTCCAGTGGAAGTGCAAGCTCCCCGAGCAGTCGTTGGGCGGGGGATTGCCGCCGCTCGACTGCACCGTCGTCCGCACGATCGGGGGCTGGATGCACAGCCAGCCGCCCTGGAAGGGAAGCGCCTGGGACCCGTAGCCCCAGAAGAGGATGCCGTTCTTGTTATTGAGGACGTTGGTGGCGTGCACCCGCAGGGTGTTGTGCGTCAGGCTGGTCGAGCCGGTGACGTAGATCGAGGGCGTGCATCCCTGCGAGTTGACCTTGGCCGTGCAATAGACCACCGGATCGCAGGGGCAGCCCGGCGCCCAGCGGGCGGTGCACATCGAGACCGTGCTGCCGAGGGAATCGAAGCGTCCGCCCGCGAAGAGGGCCGGTCCCGCCCCGCTGCCATCGTCGAAGACCTGGAGCGCGTCGACGCGGCCGTTGGGAGGCTCGGAGAAGGCGCTCCAGGTGGCCCCGTCCCAGCGCGCGAGATTGGAGATGGACTGCCCGCCGGCGGTGGGGAACTTGCCGCCCGCGATCAACTCGGGACCGCCGCCCTCGGCGTAGAGCGCCGGCCCCGAGCCGTCATCGAACACGCACATGGCCTCCGACGGGCCGACGAGGCCCTCGCTGGTGTAGACCTCGTCCCACCCGGCCGCGGTCCACCTGGCCACGTGATCGGCGCGCTGCCCCCCCGCCTGGGTGAAGTTGCCGCCGACGAACAGGGCCGGCCCCGAGCCGTCGTCGAAGACCGTCGAGGCGTGGGCGTCCGCGCTCAGCCCCGCGCCGAGGTAGTCCCAGGCGGTGCCGTTCCAGCGCGCGGCCCGGATCTCCCAGCCCGCGGGGGGAATGGAGGCGTAGCTGCCACCCACCGCGTACAGCTGGGTCCCGCCTCCGTCGTCGAAGGTGTTCATGGACCAGGGGAAGAACTGCACTCCGCCCCCGACCGCCGACCAGCTCGCGCCGTCCCAGACCTGCACGTTCTGCAGGCTGGGCCAGTTCCAACCCGCGACGAAGAGCTTCTCGCCGCTGCCGTCATCGAAGGCCGCCATGGCGCTGGCCAGGGAGCCGCTGTACCCGGCTCCCACGGTCGACCAGCCCGACCCCGTGTACTTCGCGATGCTGGCGGCCGGCTGACCCTGGACCTTGTTGAAGGTCCCGCAGAAGTAGAGCGCCGGGCCGCCCCCGTCGTCCCACACCAGCATGTCGGTGACGCCGTAGAATCCGGCGTACTGGGTCGTCACGCTGACGACCGGGCTCCAGCCCGCTCCATCCCAGCGGGCGATGCCGTTGGGGGGAAGGCCCAGGGTGGCGTCGAAGCTCCCGGCTACGTAGAGCGCCGGGCCGCTCCCGTCGTCGAAGACCTCCATCGCGTACACGGTGCCCCCGTTGGGACCCCAGGCGACGCCGTGGGCGCCGAGTCCGGCGGTGGGCTGGTGGCAGTCCTGCGCAGGTGCCGCCAGGGAGGCGAGGACCAGGGTGGCGATCAGCATGGGAGCGCTCCTCTTGGAGGGTGTGTGCGGTCGCCAGAGCGACGCCGCGAGATCCGAGCGGCGATGGCTGCCGCCCCTCCAGTCCTGCCCGAGGCGGTCCCGTCCATCGACGTCCGGGTGCATCCTAGCTGCGGTGTGCAGATCTCGGAAGGGAGCTTCCTGATGCGCCGGAGGGAGGGGGTTGGCGTCGACGCTAGAGGCCCTCCAGCGCCCGGATCGCCCTCTCCGCGGCGGAACGCACATGGCCGGCGCGCCGCACATGGGGATCCGGGGACCGCGTGGCCGCGACGATGACCTCCAGCGCGGCGGGCTCCGCGGACGCGCTGAGGGCGATGAGGGCGGCCCACGCCTCGGGACCGGACGACTCCGCGCGGGCGCGCAGGTCCGCGAGCGAGGCGCCGTAGGGCACGGGCACACCGTTCCACTTCCTGGGCCAGTCCATGCGTTCTGCTCACCTGGCTAGCGGTCGACCTCGAGACGCAGCCGAACCACGAAGTGACCCTCCCGGAGGGAGGCCTCGATGCTCCCCCCCAGGATCTCCGCGATGCGCCGGCAGAGCGCCAGCCCGAGCCCCGCGTGGCGCCCGGTGTCGGTGCGCGAGGGATCGGCGCGCCAGAAGGTGTCGAAGGCCTTCTCGGCGATGTCCGGGGGAGCGCCCTCGGCGCGGTTGGCGATGCACAGCGCCAGGCGCGAGCCGTCCAGCTCCGCCCGGACCTCGATCGGCGTCCCCTCGTCGGCGTAGGAGACGGCGTTCTCCAGGAGGTTGCCCAGGACTCGGCGGAGCAGCGGCCAGTCCGCAGTGGCCGAGAGCGCGGCATCGATCTCGACCGCCAGGCGAAGATCGCGGCGCCCGGCCTCGTCGGCGAAGGGCTCCCAGCACTCGCGCAGCACATCGGCCAGCGCGAGGCGCTCGCACTCGGCCGATGGGGGCCGCGATGCCAGGCGCGCCAGATCGAGCAGGTCCTCCACCAGGATCTGCATCTGAGCGGTGATCTCCAGGCACAGCTCGGCCGCCTCCCGGTACTCCGCCGAGCTGCGCGGCCGGCTCAAGGAGACCTCCAGCGTCGAGCGCAGGCCCGACAGCGGGGTCCGCAGCTCGTGGGCCGCGTGCGCGCTGAAGGCCTGTTCGCGCTCCAGGGCCTGCCGCATGCGGGCCAGGAGCAGGTTGAGCTCGTCGATCACCGGGGTGAGCTCGGCCGGCGCCCCGGGGATCTCGACGCGCCGGTCGAGCTCGCCCTCGTGGAGGTCCTCGATCTGCCCCCGCAGGCGGTCGACCGGGCGCAGGCCCCGGCGGATCACCAGGGCGAGGATCCCCGCGCAACCCAGGCTGGCGACGGCCCAGGCGATGGCCAGCAGCCAGCGCAGGTCCCGCAGGGTCTCGGTCAGCTCCACCGCGTCCACGGCGATGACCAGCTCGATGGGAACCAGCCTCTCCGGCCGCCCGGGTCGCCCCGCGGCTCCCGCCCCTTCGGGCGGGGAAGGGGGCTGAAAGCGCAGGCCGATGGCTCGAGCGGGGGAGCCGTCGGTGGGGAGCTCGATCGAGTCGAAGGCGGCCCCCGCGCGATCGATCGCGTCGTAGCCCACCGGCTCCAGCTCCCGGGCGATGCGCGGCAGCTCGCTCTCCCCCAGGCTCTCGGATTTCTCGAGGCTGAGGCCGGTCGGACTCCAGCACTGGAACAGGAGGTCGGCGCGTTGAGAGAGCTCCGGGAACGGGCTGGGCGGTGGGTTCCGCCGGGGATCGGGCCAGGGCGGCTGCCGCTCCCTGGGAGGCGGAGGCGCGCTCCCCCGGGGGATGCGCGCGATGGCGGGCGCGCTGGCCTTGACGATGGCGACCAACGAGCGATCCACCTCCCCCACCAGCCGCTGCTTCAGGATCGCGTACATCGCGGCTCCCGTGCCCCCCATGGACAGGGTGACGCCGACCAGGGTGCCCAGGATGAGCCGCGTCCGCAGCGAGCTCATCCGCCCTCCTCCGACAGGATGTAGCCCTCTCCCCGCCGGGTGTGGATCAGCTTCGACCGATCGGGACGTTCGATCTTCCTGCGCAGGTACCCGATGTACACGTCGACAACGTTGCTGGTCGCGCTGGAGTGCTCGTCGTAGACGTGCCGCCAGATGTCCATCCGCGAGACGACCTGCCCCTTGCGCAGGGCCAGGTACTCCAGCAGCGCGTATTCCTTGGCGGTCAGCTCGATCGGCTCGCCGCTCACCCGCACCCCGTGATCGTTGGTGTTGATCTCGACGTGGCCGATGCACAGGAGGGGCGACTTCTGGACGTAGCCCCGGCGGACCAGCGCCCGCACGCGCGCCAGGAGCTCGTCCATGGCGAAGGGCTTGACCAGGTAGTCGTCGGCGCCCAGGTCCAGCCCCTGCACGCGATCCTCGACGCGGTCCCGCGCGGTCAGGATCAGCACGTGGGCGTCCCGGCCCTCGCCGCGCAGGCGCCGGAGCACCTCCAGGCCGTCCAGCCGCGGGAGCATCAGGTCGAGCACGATGAGGTCGTACTCCTCGCTCGAGGCGCGCCAGAAGCCGGCCTCGCCGTCGGCCGCCTCGTCGACCGAGTAGCCGCTCTCCCGCAGCGCCTTGGCAACCGCCGCGCGGAGGGGTGCGTAGTCCTCGACGATCAGCACGCGCATGGGATTCGCTCCGGGGATGGCCCTCGCAGCGCCCGATCTCGGCGGGCGCGGTGATTCGAGTCTATCCCCCCCGGATCATTCGAGCGACAGCGCCGCGACCGGATTCCCCGCGATTCGACTCGCTCTCATCGACCTCTCATCCAGGCGTTCCAAGCTGAACCACTACCTGCCGACGCTCGGCGCGCGAAGGCGGCCGGCGGCACGGCTCCGTGGCCCGAAGACCGCGGTCCTGGTACTCTCGGCATGGAAGCCAGACGTACCGAGTCCGTTGATGCGGGCAATCTCGATGAAGACCAATCTCCTGCTCCAGGCCGCCGCAGCCATGGCGCTCCTGGTGGGCACCCTTCCCACGGCAGCCGTCGAGGGCAAGGGGTACGGCGCCGTGGGTATCGGCCGTCATGGCAACGTCCTTCAGTGGGGATACTCCATGCCCCCCTCGAAGATGACCGACCCTGGCCGGAAGCTCTTCCTGAACTGCATCTGCTACATCGAGCAGTTCGCCGGCAAGCCTCCGCTGGTCCGCGCCCAGGCGAGCCATAGGGATAACGCGCTCAGACTGGCCGCATTGGTAGACCGGATAGACGACGAGAGGTTCTTTCGATCTGCGTTTCCCGAGGAGCTGAGGAAGTACGAAGACGACCCGGAAGCCCTCGTCGCGCACTACCAGGCGGGCTACGAGCTCATCTATCGCGACGGCGTCTTCCGGATCGACGCGGAGCTCGAGTCCCTGGGCCTCTTGTCCAACCGCGAGGTGCGCACCCTGCAGCGCCTGATCGCTCTCCTCGAAGACGACTCCAAGGCCGATATCGCCGGCAGGCTGCTGCGCCGGTACACCGAGCTGGACTTCGATACGGCGGCCGAGTGGCGGCAGTGGCACGAGGCGAGCGGGGAGCGTGTGTTCTTCAGCGATGTCGGCGGATACAAGTTCCTGGTCGCCCCCGCGGGCTACCTGGGGCGCTGATCGAGCGGCTCCGGGCACCTTCGGAGGGGGCGCCGGGCCGGGAATCCCCGCGATTCGATCCGCTCTCATCGGCCTCTCATCGTGGGCATCCCACCCTGAACCTGGATCCCGCCGGCACCACGTCGAGCCGGCGCCGACACCGACTGAACACGAGGACCACGGACATGGCCAGCAAACAGCGCGGCTTCCTCGCCGCATCGATCCTCCTGCTCCCGCTCTGCGCAGCCGCCCAGGAGCGTCCCGGTCCCGGAGATCGGGGCGGGCTCCTGACGCGGGCCGAGGGTGCCTTCGAGGGCTACACCCTGTTCGCGCCGATCCGCTCGACCACGACCTACCTGGTGGACCTGGAGGGCAAGGCCGTCCACCAGTGGGAGTCGGACGCCCCGCCGGGTCAGTCGGTCTACCTGCTCGAGAACGGCAACCTGCTGCGCACCGCCCGGGCGGGCGACAACCCCACCTTCCACGGCGGGGGAGAGGGCGGCCGCGTGCAGGAGATCGCCTGGGACGGGAGCGTGGTGTGGGACTTCCGCTACTCGAGCGAGTCGCACCTCCAGCACCACGACGTCGAGCCGCTGCCCAACGGCAACGTGCTGATGATCGCCTGGGAGCGCAAAACCGCCGCCGAGGCCATCGCCGCCGGCCGCGATCCCGAGCGCCTGCACTCCGACGAGCTCTGGCCGGACTGCGTGGTCGAGATCGAGCCGCAGCGGCCGAGCGACGGGAAGGTCGTCTGGGAGTGGCACCTCTGGGACCACCTGATCCAGGACTGCGATCCCTCCAAGGACAACTGGGGGGCGGTCGCCAAGCACCCCGAGCTGGTGGACGTCAACGCCGGCGGGATGCGTGAGCGGCCCTCGCAGCAGGAGGAGTCGGAGGAGCTGCGGCGGCTGCGGGAGCTGGGCTACATCGGCGGGGACGAGGACGAGGAGGACGAGCCCCAGGCCGGTCCTCCCGGCCGCCTGCCCGGCGGCGGCGGCGCCGACTGGACCCACGTCAATTCGGTGGCCTACAACGCGGAGCTCGACCAGATCGTCCTGAGCGTCTGCAACCTGAGCGAGATCTGGGTGATCGACCACGGCACCACCACCGATGAGGCCGCCGGGCACTCGGGCGGTCGCAGCGGCCGCGGCGGCGATCTCCTCTATCGCTGGGGGAACCCGCAGATGCACCGCGCCGGCACCGCCGAGGATCAGCAGCTCTTCGGTCAGCACGACGCGCAGTGGATCCCCGCCGGACGGCCGGGCGCCGGGCACCTGCTGCTCTTCAACAACGGCTCGCGGCGCGGCGACCGAGCCTGGTCCTCGGTGGACGAGCTGGTGCCGCCGCTGAAGGGGAAGGGGAGCTATGCGCGCGCGCCGGGCGCCGCCTTCGGGCCCGATGCCCCGGTCTGGACCTTCTCGGCCGAGGATCGCCCCGAGCTCTTCTCGGAGCGGATCTCGGGAGCCCAGCGCCTGCCCAACGGCAACACCCTGATGTGCTCGGGCGAGGGGGGACGGCTGGTCGAGGTCACGGCCTCCGGCGAGATCGTGTGGGAGTACGTCAACCCCTTCGGCTCGGCCGAGGCCGGCGGACCGCGCGGCGGCGGTCCTCCACCGGAGGGGCGCCGGCAGCGCGGCGGCAGGCGACCTCTGGGGCCGCCTCCGGGCGGCCGCTTCGGGGGTCCGCCGCCGGGCCGCGGAGGCCCAGGCAAAGGCCGCTCCGGCGGCGTGTTCCGGGCGACCCGCTACTCCCCGGACCACCCCGGCCTGAAGGCGCTGCAGGTGAAGGGCGAGGACCGGTAGCGCGACCCCCGCACCGGCGCCCGTCTCAGTAGAAGAGGAAGGGCCACCAGTTCTTCATCGCCCGGCCCTCGTCGTCCAGGCAGCGGTTGTCGAGGCCGGGCATGTTCTGGCGCCAGTAGACCAGCCAGGGCCCCATGCAGTCGGGGCAGAAGTCGCGCCACCGGCTGAAGCGGTCCTGGTTGAAGTCGGCGGCGAGGTCCCCGCCGCCGGGTCCGTTGCGCATCCGCCAGCTCTCGATGGTGCTCCGGACCGTGAAGGGGCTGGTCAGGTCGTAGTGGCCGCGAGCGCCCGGAGGGAAGTGGACGCTGCCGCCGCGCGCGACGTAGGGCTCCACCGTGTGCTCGCGTCCCTTGCCCGCGAGGTGCATGGTGGTGGGCGCGGGGTAGTCCGCCCGGGCCTCTCCCCCCAGGAAGGCGTAGAGCGTCCGGAAGGGCAGCCCGAAGCGCCGGTCGAGATCGAACTCGGCGTACTCGTCGAAGTACCGGCGAAAGTAGCCGATGGAGCCGAAGTTGGCCATCCCCTCCATGGCGTGGGAGAAGTTCTCCATCCCGCAGCCGATCCCCCGGTGGGGATTGAAGAAGGTGATCCGAAAGCTGCGCCCGCTCCAGGGCATGGTCGGGGAGTGGCCGTTCCCGGCGGGCCCGTGGATCCCCGGGATGGGCCGGCAGTGATCGTCGTAGTACTGCTTGAGCTCGATCGTCTCCAGCGGCGCCCCCCAGTCGTCGTGGATCTGATAGAACCACAGCTCGTGGATCATCCCCCTGCGGATCAGCTCGTGCAGGTTCAGGTAGGGGCCCGTCCCGTCCCCCTCCCGGAGGCCGTAGGCCGCGGCGAAGTCATCGCCATAGAAGGCGCCGTAGTCGCAGCCCGAGGGTCTCCTCTCCGAGACATAGGGGCAGCGCCGGCTGTTGCGCCGCTGGCGCTCCGGTGGAATCGGATCGTCGCGCAGGTCGACGTAGCGCAGGACCTGGTACTCGAGGAAGGCCGGCGCCGACTCGTCCCGGTACCCGTGGTAGCGGCTGGCCTCCGCCAGCGCGTCGATCATCCCCTCGGTGCGATCGCGGACGCCCACCATGTCGACGTCATTGGCGAAGTTGAGCACCAGCACCCGGGGCCGCATCTCGCGGATCCGGTCGTGGTTCTGCCAGATCCAGGGATCCGAGTTGGCCGAGCTCCTGCGGTTGGGCCAGACGCTCAGGTCGCGCTGTTCGCGGTCCCACTCGCAGACCGCGTTCGCCGGTAGCGCGCTCGGCTCCTGCTCCGGCCGAGCGCCGGCTCCCGGTAGGAAGGCGCCCGCGGCCAGGATCGCGGCCGCGAGCGTCGGATTCGCGCAGGAGGTCAAGGGCTACTGGAAGGTGATCTCGATCGCATCGGACACGTCCAGGCCGACGCCCGCCGGGTCGCGCACGAAGGCCTGGAAGGTGACGATCGATCCCGGGTCTTTATTGAGGAGGAGGCAGCACGAGCTCGGGTCGTTGAGGCGCACCTTCATGCTGCCGGTGCAGGGCGCGGTTCCGCCGCTGAGCTGCGCCTCGGTCCGCGCCAGGGGCGGCATGCAGCACAGGGTCCCGGTGGCGAAGGGCGCGAAGGCGGCCCGTCCGTAGAGAGAGCCGAAGAAGACGGCGGGCTTGCCGCTCTCGGCGCCGCTGACGGTCAGGTCGTAGTCGTCGGCGTCCTGCACCGGGCAGTCGCCCATGTTCGAGGTGGAGATCATGGCCGCGCACCCGCTCGAGCTCAGGCACTGGTCGAAACCGCAGCTCGTGCTCGCGCTGGGGTCGGCGTACCCGCAGTACACCACGGGCGGCGTGGCGCAGCCGCTACAGGAACCGGCGGAGGTCACCTGCAGGTAGAAGCTGGCCCACGGATTGGCGGGCCAGCCTCCGAACCAGTAGCAGTTGCTGCCGGCGCCGGCCCCCATCGGGCAGAGCTTCCAGTTCGGCGGTCCGCCTATGGGAGTGCCGTCGACGTTATCCCACATCAAGTCCTCGGTCCCCAGGCCCGTGCCGCAGCCGGAGGGGCAGGGGTCGTCGTAGGTGCACGCCCCGTGGGCGCCCACGTTCGGGTCGGCGGCCAGGACCGGGCCGCTGGCGAATCCGTAGGCGCTGCTGTCCATCTCGTGCTGGAAAGCCCAGTTGAACTGGTCCGAGTCGCCATTCCAGCTCCCATCGCCGTCGGACAGCAGGCAGAAGCCCCCGGCCGCCGTGTTCGACAGGTCGATCGTCACCGTCCAGCAGGCCACGACTCCACCACCGCTGTTATCGCCCGGGAGGCCGTACCCGGCGAGGTCGACGTAGGCGGTGGCGCCGTTGTAGTTCGGCGGGACGATCGCCTGCTGCGGCATCCAGCCCACGCAGCCGCCGCCGTTGTGATCCCAGAAGGAGATCTTGATGTCCACGCTGCCGGTCGGAAAGGGGGTGCAGTAGCTGATCCGGAAGCTGTCGATCCGGTTGTCGTCCTCGGCTACAGCCGGGGCCCCGGGATGGGAGGTGCTCGGAATCTGGCCCTCGTCGTAGGTGTCCTCGCAGTGCTCCGGCCCGAAGTAGAACGACCCGAAGGCCCAGGAGCAGGTGTTGTCGTAGACGACCGTCGAGGCGCCCGCTCCGAAGCCGGCTCCCTTGCCGAGCCAGTTGCCGGTGGCCAGGTCCAGGACGCCGGCGTCGCGGATCGGAGACGTGATCGGGTGCATGCGGCTCGGATCCGCGTTCTGACCGGTAGCGATGCTGCACAGCAGGATCACGCCTGCCGCGCCGAGAGTGATGCGAAGCATGGAATCCTCCAGGGGATGCGGGTGGGAAGCGACCGACCGGAGGCGCCGAGGCCCCCTCGCAACCCCGCGCGCACAGCCGTCCGGACCGATCTGCGGGCAGTATAGCAGGGGCGCGGCCGGCCTCCAGGCGATGGGGGAGGCCGCCAGCCCCCGGGATCCCGATCACGGGGCGAACACCCGGCCAATGGGCATCGGCGGACCGGTCGCTCGCCGCATGCCCGATTCCGGGAATCGGCGCCGAATCGCGGCCCGAATCGCCCAAGAGCGATCTCGGGGAGGCCGGACGCGCCGGTGCCGATGCCCATCGGGTCTGGCCGCCTGGCGGCTGACCACCGTATCCGATGGTCCGGCCAGCCGCCGGAGTCGCCGCAGCCCGCGGGGCGAGGCTGGCTGACGGGACGGATCGACGCTCTTCCAGAACATGTCGGCAGTGCCTCCGCTGACGGCGTCTATCATCTCGGCCTGCACCCGATGCCCGGACCGTCGCACCCCCAGAACGGATCATGACCGAACGATACTACGCTGCGGCCTGTCAGACCGACTTCCCCTGCCCCTCGACCCGCGCGGAGATCGGAGATCGGACGCGGCGGATGTGCGAGCTGATCGAGCAGACGATCGTCGGCTACGAGCCCTTCTTCGACGTGCGCCTCTTCGTCTTTCCCGAGTTCGCCCACGCGGCGCCGATATACGAAACCGTCGAGGAGCTGCGGGAGCACCTGGCCGTCGAGCTCCCCAACGAGCACACCGATCGCTACGCCGAGCTGGCCCGCAAATGGGGGTGCTACATCCAGACCGGGACCTTCCTGGAGGTGGATCCCGCCTGGCCGCAGGCGGTCTTCAACACCACGGCCCTCATCGGCCCCAGCGGTCTGCTGGCCCGGTATCGCAAGGTCAATACCTGGCTTCCCTGGGAGCTGCACGCCAGCCCCCACGACCTCCCCGGCTACGAGGCGAATCCCTTCCCCGTGGTCGAGACGGAGATCGGGCGGCTGGGGGTGGCCATCTGCTACGACTGGCTCTTCCCGGAGACGATCCGCCAGATAGCCTTCAACGGAGCCGAGGTCATCGCCCGGGTCTCGGCCTACATGGATCCCTGGGGAGCCACGCCTCCCATGGACTGGTGGACGATGTTCAACCGGGTCCGGGCCGCGGAGAACACGGTGTTCGTGGTGGCCGCCAATCAGGGGGCCAGTCTGGAGCACTACCCCCCGTTTAGCTGGCCGGGCGGCAGCATGGTCGTGGACTATGACGGCCGCGTCCTGGCGCAGGCCGATCCGGGACCGGGCGAGAAGGTGGTCGTGGCCCCCATCGATCTGGCTGCCCTGCGCGCCGAGCGCGAGCGGCGCGTGGGTCACGACACTCGCTCGCACCTGCGCAGCGAGGTGCACGACTACCTGAGCCGGCAGCACCTGCCCGGCGCCGATCGGGAGGAGCATCCCCTGACCCAGGAGGGCATCCGGCGGCGGATCAGCGCGGGCCGCCGGAGGATACGAGAGCGGCGCCGCCTCGAGGGCGACGCCGCCGAGGGCCGGGACCCTGGGCTTCGGGACCGTTCTACTGGAAGGTGATCTCGATCGCGTCGGACACGTCCAGGCCGACGCCCGACGGGTCGCGCACGAAGGCCTGGTAGTTGACCGTCGATCCCGGAGGGCGGTTGAGGAGGAGACAGCACGAGCTCGGGTCGTTGAGACGCACCTCCATGCCGCCGGTGCAGGCCGCGCCGCCACCGGTGGACTGGGCCCGGGTCCGCGCCAGGGGCGGCATGCAGCAGAGGGTCCCGGTGGCGAAGGGCGCGAAGGCGGCCCGCCCGTAGAGGGATCCGAAGAAGAGGCTGGGCCTGCCGCTCTCGGCGCCGGTCACGATGAGGTCGTAGTCGTCCGCGTCCTGCACCGGGCAAGCGTTCATGTCCGAGGTGGAGATCCTCGCCGCGCATCCGCTCGAGCTCGAACACTGATCGAAACCGCAACCCGTGCTCGTGCTGGGATCGGCATACCCGCAGTACACCTCGGGCGGCGTGGCACAGCCGCTGCAGGGGCCTGAGGAGGTCAGTTGCAGGTAGAAGCTGGCATACGGATAGGGCCAGCCTCCGAACCAATAGCAGTGGCTGCCGGAGGGGAGCCCCGTCGGGCAGAGCGACCCGTTTGGTGGCCCACCGATGGGCGTGCCGTCGACGTTCACCCACATGATGTCCTCGGTCCCCAGGCCCGTGCCGCAGCCGTAGGGGCAGGGGTTGTCATAGGTGCAGTCCCCGCGGGCGACGGCCCACGGGTAGGCGCCCATGAGCAGGCCGCTAGGCAATCCGAAGGTGCTGTTGTCCATCTCGTGCTGGAAGGCCCAGTTGAACTGGTCGGAGATGCCATCCCAGCTCCCGTCGCCATCGGACAGCAGGCAGAAGCCTCCGGCCGCCGTGTTCGACAGGTCGATCGTCACCGTCCAGCAGGCCACGACTCCACCACCGCTGTTATCGCCCGGGAGACCGTATCCAGCTAGATCGATGTAGGTGGTCGCTCCGTTGTAGTTCGGCGGCGCGATCGCCCGCTGCGGGACCCAGCCCATGCAGCCTCCGTCGTTGAAGTTCCAGAAGGAGATCTTGAGGTCGACGAGACCGGTCGGAAAGGCGGTGCAGTAGCCAATCTGGAAGCTGTCGATCCGGTTGTCGTCCTCGGCTCCCGCGGGAGCTCCGGGAAAGGAAGTGCTGGGAATCTGGCCCTCGTCGTAGACGTCCTCGCAGTGCTCCGTCGCGAAGAAGTGGGTGGGGTGGAGCCACCAGCAGGTGTTGTCGTAGACGGCCGTAGACCTGCCCGCTCCGAGGCGGGCTCCCTTGCCTTGCCAGTTCCCGGTGGCCAAGTCCAGGATGCCGGCGTCCCGGACCGGAGCCGTGACGGGGTGGATCCGGCTCGAGTCCACGCCTTGGGCCGCGGCGGCTCCCGAGAGCAGGACGACGCCCATCGCGATGAGACCGATGCAACGCATGCGCAACCTCCTGAAGCTGGGGGTCATTGCAGGGCTCCTGACATAGGTGCGTGGAGTGGCGGCATTGGCCGAATGCCGTTCATTCACGATGAGGGGGTGCGTCATAAGGTATGCAACGCTTTGACGGGGGCCGCGATCGACACCGACCAGGGAGCGAGCCCGACACGCCGTTTCCCTGCTGAGCCATGAGCGGATGGTTGCATGAATCGGGGCGCATGTGTCAGGAGCCCTGCATTGTGAAGGGGTTTCTGAACCGTAAATGGGCCCCTTCGGGGCGTCAAAGCAAATGCTATCGGCTAAGCGCTGCGCGCGGGCCGCCCCGGTCTCCCCGGCGATCCTCCGCGCCCCTCTGGCCCGAGGCGGTCCCGGGGGCGGCCCCGACGCGCGATCCGCGCTACCATGGGTGCGTCCGACGGAGGGCCGCGGACCGGGAGACGCCCATGAAAGTCAGCAAGTACATGACCCCCAAGCTCATCACCGCCAGCCCCGACACGCCGGTGAAGGACGCCTTCCTCATCATGCGCACGCACCGGGTTCGACACCTGCCGGTGGTGGAGGGGGAGGAGTTGGTGGGGATCATCAGCGACCGCGACCTGCGCCGGCCCAAGTGGGTCGATGCCCTGGACGACTGGACCAGCTACTACCAGATCGACGACGAGACCTGCGTCCGCGACGTGATGACCACCCAGCCGGAGGTCGTCCGGACCTACGACTCGATCCTGAAGGCGGTGACCCTCTTCCGCGAGCAGCGCTACGGCGCCCTCCCGGTCCTCGACAAGGAGGGCGCCCTGGTCGGCATCCTCTCCGCCCAGGACCTCCTCCTGCCGCTGGAGGAGTTCCTGAACGAGGCGCGGGCCGAGCGCAAGAGGAGCAAGCGGAGAAGGTCGTCGTAGCCGCGCCCCGGCCGCGATCAGTACAGCCGCTCCACCAGCACGCGCTCCTCCCCGCGGCGGGCCGTCACCACCGAGGCGTGGGCCTCGGGTCCCAGCTCGACGAAGGCCTCGTCGGCGGCCACCACCTCGTCGACGAGGGCGTGGGTCGAGCGCATGCCCCCCGTCCACCAGCGGCGGTCGGTGACGTAGACCAGGTCGCCCCGCTTCGCGGAGAGCTCCTCGGCCAGGGGCCTCGAGAGCTTCACCGCCATGAGCTGGGCCTCGCCGCTCCGCGGGGGATCGAGCGCGCCCCGCCGTGGTCGGGCGAGGGCCCGGCGGCGGTCACCCTCCCGGCCGGGTGAGCCCTTGTAGTGCTCGATGGCCGCCGCCACCGTGCCCCAGGTCAGGCCCTTCTGCCGCTCCGCGGGCTCGGCTCGGGTGAAGAGCGCCACCACGACGCCGATCCCCAGGCTCACGCTGACGCCGTAGCAGGCGCGCATGAACTTGTACTGCACCATTCCGCCCAGGAGGCCCTCGCCGCGCTCGCCGGCGGGGACGCCGTGGGCGAAGGGGGCGATCACCTCGGGCACGAAGATCGAGAGCAGGATGGCCGCGGTCCCCCCCACCACGGTCCACAGCGCCGCCGCCGCGGTGAAGCGCCGCCAGAAGACGGCCAGCAGCAGCGCCACCACCAGCGGCGGGGTCACGGCGGCGGTCATCGCCCCGTGGGCCTCGTAGATGGTCTTGAACTGCATGAACACCGGCACCAGGGCGATGCCCACCAGGGTGACCGCGACCGAGGTGCGGCGGGCCACCCTCAGGAGCTGGCGGTCGTCGGCGGAGGGGCGGATCCAGGGCCGGTAGACGTCGTTCACCGCGATGGCCGCCACGGCGGTGATCAGGGTGTCCACGGTGGACATGAGCGCGGCCGTCAGGGCCGCCAGGATCAGCCCGAACAGGCCCGGCCGGCTCAGGAACTCGGAGGCGACGAAGAAGGCCTCGCGGGCGTCGATGTCGGGGGGCAGGACGCCCGCGTGGGAGAGCGCCCGGGCCACCCAGCCACCGGAGGCCACCACGCAGGCGGCCACCGGCATCAGCACCAGGACCACCGCGATCATGGCCTTGCGCCCGTCCTGCACCGAGCGGGCCGACATGAAGCGCATCAGGATGCCCTGGTTCAGGAAGTAGAACATGGCCGTGTTGGCCATGCCGTCCTGCCAGGTGATGCCCACGCTGGGGAAGGAGGGGTCCCGGTTGAAGTTGTCGAAGGCGGTGCGGTGCCCGCGGGGGAGGTTCTGCCACAGCTCGTCCAGCCCCCCCAGGTAGATCGCCCCCAGCACGATGATGGTCACCCCGGTGGCCAGCAGCATGATCCCCTGGAAGAGGTCGGTCATCACCACGCTGGTCTGTCCGCCGGCGGTGACGTAGATGGCCGAGATGGAGGCCACCACGATGGCCGCCGTCATCACGTGCCAGCCCAGCAGGATGTTGAGCACCTTGCCCATGGTGAACAGGTTCACGCCGATGTAGCTCACCAGGTACACCAGCACCAGCACCGTCACGGCCGCCCGCACGCGGCGGTCGAAGCGCCGCTCGAAGTACTCGGGGATCGAGGTGATGCGCGAGAAGTACAGGATCGGCAGCCAGCCGAAGATCATCAACGGCACCCAGAACCAGTCGTTCAGGTAGGTCTGCGAGCTGCTGGTGCCGAAGTCGAAGGCCACCCGGCTGTACTTCACGAAGCTGTAGGAGCCCACCGTGGTGGCGATCAGGCTGAAGGTGATCAGCCACCAGCTGAAGCGCTGCCCGGCGAAGAAGAAGTCGCGGGTGGTCTTCCTGCGCCGCGCGAACCAGGTCCCCAGGAGCAGGATCAGGGCGAAGTAGCCGCCCATGATGGCGTAGTCCAGCGCCGTCCCCAGGGTCGGCTTGCGCTCGAAGCCGCCCTGGTAGAGCGCGGGCGGGATCTCCTCCATGGGGGCGTACTGCAGGTACCCCTGCAGGGCGGCGAAGAAGAGCAGGCCGCCGAGCATGAGCACCAGGTTGAAGAGGCGCCGGCCGGAGAGCCCCACGTATCCCTGCCGGGCGGCGAAGACCATCCCGATCAGGAAGACCGCCCCGCCCAGGAGGTACTGGTACAGCAGGGGATCCACGCTCAGCTCCCCCCGCTCACGCGCGGGCCTCCCGCAGCCGATCGCCGAGCTCGCCCAGGTGCTCGACCACCAGGTCGGGGCGGTCCGGGCTCCCGGGCAGGTCCTCGGCGCGGGTCTCGCCGGTGAGCACCAGCACCCCGCCGATCCCGGCGGCGTTGGCCATGCGGATGTCGGTGTACAGCCGATCGCCCACCATGGCGAGCTCGCCCGCGCCCAGACCGAAGCGCTCCTGGATGCCGCGCAGCATGCCCAGGTCGGGCTTCCCGGGAGCGGCGTCCGGCCCGCGTCCGGTGGCGCTCTCCAGGCAGGCGCACAGGGCCCCGCAGTCGACGCGCAGGGTGGGCTCGTCGGTGGGGCACACGCGGTCGAGGTGCGTGGCGATGAAGGGGATCCCCCGCCCGATCCACCAAGCGGTCCGGCACAGCCGCTCGAAGGAGAGCGTGGTGTCGTAGCCCACCACCACGGCGTCCGGCGCGTCGCCCGGATCGTCGGCGCACAGGGACCAGCCCTCCCGCTCGAGCTCGGACTGCAGGCCGGGAGCGCCCAGCACCCACAGACGCCGGGCGCGCGGGTGCTCGCGGCGCAGGAGCTCCACCGCGGCCATGGTGGAGCTGAAGACGTCCTCGATCTCCGCCTCGATGCCGAGCGAGCGCAGGTGCCCGACGTACTCCTCGCGGCTGCGCGAGGAGTTGTTGGTGAGGAAGGAGCGCCCGATCCCGAGCTCGCGCAGGGTCTCCAGGAAGTCCGCCGTATGCGGCAGGACGCTCCCCCCGCGGTACACCGTGCCGTCGAGGTCCAGGGCCAGGTGCCGGACGTCCTCCAGGTCGATCGGCATGATGGCGCGCATCCTATCGGATCGGGGCCTGGGGGGGCGCCGCGGATCCGGCCGAGGAAAGGCGGCCCGGCCGGGAATGATGCGACCCGGTGGCGCGTATGCGGGTCGAGGCCCCCCACCGCGGCCTGCCGCCCGCTTTTCCCCCTTCTTACCAACCCCTCCCCTCTCCGCGGATGCAGGGAGAGGCGACCGAGCATGAGCGCGAACCCCACCGACCCCACGGCCGAGAGGCTCCTCCAGCACGCGAGCTGGATCCGCCGCCTGGCCCGCTCCCTGGTCGCGGACGGGGCCGCCGCGGAGGATCTCGTTCAGGACACCTGGGTGGCGGCCCTCTCGCACCGGCCGGACCTGGATCGGTCCCTTCGACCCTGGCTGGCCACGGCGCTGCGCAACTTCGCGCGCAAGGCGGCGAGACGGCGCGCGACCGAGGCGCTTCCGGAGGCGTCCGCGGCGGAGCGCGTCGATCCCGAGGAGCTCTGCGAGCAGCTCGAGAGCGAGCGCCTCCTCACCCGCGAGCTGGCCCGGCTGGAGGAGCCCTTCCGCTCGACGCTGCTCCTGCGCTACTTCCGCGGCCTCGAGCCGATCGAGATCGCGCGCCGCCAGGAGACGCCGCCCGGAACGGTGCGCTGGAGGATCCAGCAGGGTCTCCAGCGGCTCCGCCGCCGGCTGGACGAGCGCTGCGGCGGGGACCGCCGCTCCTCCCTCAGCCTGCTCCTCTTACCCCTGACGCGATCGGAGGGGGCCGCGGTCGGCACGGGCCCCACGATCGCCTTCGGCGAGATCCTGGCGATGAACGCGATGCTCAAGGCAGTGGCCGCCTTGGCGGTGGTCGTGGTGGCCGCGATCGGCCTCACGGTGGCGGGCGTCCTTCCCGACGTCTTCTCGCTCATGGGTCCGGCCGCCGAGCCGGTCGAGGTCTCCTTCCGGTCCATACCGACGCCCGGGAGCGAGGCCGCGGCGCCCGCGGTGAGCCAGCCAGCGGTCGAGGGGCGACGGGCGGCCGAGCCGGTCTCCCCTGCCGAGGCGGCCGCCTCATCACCCGAGCCCACCCGCCTCGCGGCGATCGAGGCGGTGATCGTCGACGAGCACGGCGGCGCCCTCTTCGGTGCCACCCTGCGCGAGGTCAGCGAGGGAGGCCCGCTCGCTTCGACCACCGCCGGCCCCGGCGGCTCGGCGCACCTGGAGCTCGACGCCGACGAGGGCGGGAGGGGGGTCCACGTCGAGGCCTTCAACCCGGGCTGCGCCAGCCGCCTCGAGAAGGTCCGTCTGGCCGCCGGTCAAACGGTCGATCTGGGTACGATCGCCCTCGCCCCGGGCGGGGCGGTGAGCGGCCGGATCGTGGACGAGGCGGGTCGCGGGATCGCCGGCGCCCTGGTCACCGCGAGCGAGGCGAGCCTCCGCCGCCAGGCCATCGAGGTGGCGCGCTTCGGCCCCACCCGGCTGAGCGTTCCCCAGGCGACGACCGAGACGGGGGGTGACTTCGCGCTCTGGGGCGTGTCCGAGGGCTTCGTGCGCGTGTGGGCGCGGGCCCCGGGCTGGTTGCCGGGCTGCACCGGGGCGGTCGAGATCCGCACCGGTCAGGAGTCCTACGGGGTGGAGCTCGTCCTGAGCGAGGTCTCTCCCGAGAACTCGATCTGCGGCGCGGTGCTCGACCCGGAGGGCCAGCCGGTCCCCTTCGCGCAGCTGGAGTACTTCCACCGCTCCAAGGACATCGGCCTGGGCGTGGGCGACTCGATCGCGGCGAAGGAGGACGGGAGCTTCGAGTTCGTGCTCGCGGCCGACACCCGCCTCTCGATCACCGCCCGGGATCCCAAGGGCTGGTATGGCCCGGCCTCGGCCGAGGACGTGACCTGCGGCCGGGGCGATCTCGTGCTCCGCCTCACCGAGGGGCGCCGTGTCCGCCTTACGGCACTGGGCGCCGACGGCCGCATCCTGGAGCGCTTCCGGTACGAGCTCCTGGGGGTCGACGGAGAGCTCAGCCTGCACGAGGGCCGCCCGGTGGATGGCGAGGCGGACGAGGTGAGCTTCCCGGTCCCGGGCCAGGCCTTCCTCCTCCGCGTCACCGCGCCGCTCCACCGGATCGAGACGATGGGCCCCCTGGATCCCGGCGCCACGCCCGAGGCCATCGAGGTCCGGATGAGCGCCGCCCCGGGTCTCGCCGGCAGCGTGCTGGCCGCGAACCGGCCCGTGGAGGGCGCCCGCGCCTTCCTGTACGCCCTGGTGGCGTCGGACGAGCGCGTCGAGCGCAACGGGCTGCGCTGCTGGCTGGATCCCGAGATCCTGGAAGAGGCCGAGACCGACGCCGAGGGCCGCTTCGTCCTCTCGGTGCGCGACTCGGGCGAGTTCGTCGTCCGGGTGGAGGCGGAGGGCTTCGCCCCGGCCGAGGCGGGCCCCCTCTCCCTCGCTCCCGATGCCCATCCCGAGCCTCTGACGATTCCGGTAGGCGCGGGCGGCACGATCGAGGGCCGCGTGATCCCCGCCGCGGGCGGGGATCCCACCGGGACCATCGTGGCCGCGCACCGGGGCGACGCCCACGAGCGCGTCCTGCGGGTCGGCCCCGATGGCGCCTTCCGATTCCCGGGCCTCATGCCCGGCTCCTGGCGGGTCGAGAGGCGAGAGCAGGAGTTCCTGCGCACCACCACCTCGACCTCTCCGCGGGTCGATCGCGGCTTCGACGAGGAGGTCGATCTCAACTGCGAGGTCTTCGAGGGCGCGGTCACCGCCTTCGACCTGCACCTGGGCGATCCGGAGGCCTTCAAGCTGGAGGGTCTCCTGACCCTCGACGGCGCCCCGGCCCAGGGCTGGACCGCCTGGCTCTGCCCTCCCGACGCCCTCTTCTTCGACAACTCCGGCCAGTGGCCCTCGGTCGCCCTGGACCCGGGGGGCCGCTTCGAGCTCGGCGCCTTCGAGCCGGGCCGCTACAAGCTGGTGGTCAAGCACGCCTCCACCTCGGACGAGCAGGTCTTCGCGGACGACGTCCACCTGAGCGACCCGGTGACGCCCTGGAGCCTGGAGCTCGCCACCGGCTCCCTGCTCATCGAGGGCTGCCCGACCGAGCCCCCCGAGGACGACATACCCCCCTGGATCTACCTCTGGGAGGGCGCGGGCGATCTGGTCTACGTGCGCCTGCCCATGCCCGACGATTCCGGCCGGTGCCGCTTCGAGGCGGTGCCCACCGGAGAGGGCCGACTGGTGCGGCCCTCCATGGAGACGATCCGCACCCCCGAGGCCTGGCCGATCGCCGCGAGGGTGAGGATCCTGCGGGATCGGGAGGCGCGGATCGCGGCGCCCTGATTCGCAGCGGTCGCCGTTTCGCCCCGTTCATCGCCCGCGCTTCCGGCATACTGCTCGCTGCAGAGCTGCCGCCGGGCTGCGGGGAGCGGAACGAATGACGGCCTCCATCGAAGAGATCCGCTTCTACGGGCCCCATGCGCCCAACGGCTTCCTCTCCAACTTCTACGAGTACCGCTTCTTCCTGCGCGGCAAGCTCGGTCGAGTGGAGGTCTTCCGGACCGTCGAGCACTACTACCAGTCGCGCAAGTTCGCCGGCACCGAGCTGGTGGCGAGGATCCTGGCGCGCCGCACTCCGGGAGGCACCAAGTGCCTCGCCAATGCGCACCGGGCCCGGTGGCGGCCGGACTGGAACGAGATCCGCCTCGGCGTCATGTACCGGGGAGTCGCGGCCAAGTTCACCGGCTCGGCCTGGCTGCGCCAGGAGCTCCTGCGGACGGGGGACGCGGTCCTGATCGAGCACTCGCCGACCGACCGCTTCTGGGGGATCGGCGGGCGCGGGGACGGCGCCAACCACCTCGGCCGCATCCTGATGCGCGTGCGCGACGAGTTGCGCGCTCAAATCACCTAGCCCGCGCTCTGGAACCACTCCCACTTCCACCGCAGCAGCTCCGGATCCGGGTGGTGGCGAGAAGCCCGCGGAATCCAGATGCGCTCCTCGTTGAGCTCCTGGAGGCCGTATCGCAGCATCGGGCCGTCGATCTCTTCGAGCACGTCCTGCCGCACTTGAATGCGCAGATCGTCCGGCCGTACACCCATGACTCCTTGATCGAAAGCCGCGTGGTGGATCTTGCACAGGGAGAGCCCGTTCGGCACGACTGGCTCACCTCCCTCCCCGTCGGGGACGATGTGCGCCGCATCGAGCAGGTTCCGGTGGCGTAATCTGCACATGGCGCACTGCTCGCTGTAGGCGGCCAGAACGCGCTCGCGGAATCCCCTCTGGTGGAGGCGCTGGCGAATATGCCGGGTGGCGTACGCCCGCCTGGGGCTCTCACCTGCAGTGCCGGCACCTTCCAGGAACCCGGTGTGGGAGGCACCATCAAGCTGCAGACTACGCTCATCTGCCTGCACCCAGAAGCGCAGATGCTCCGGCTCGTCCCCAACGATGAAGACCGGCCATTCCACCAGATACCGCCCGGGGACTACGGCATGCAAGTAGACCAGGGGTACCATCTCCTGCCATGCCCGGCGAAGGCCGACATTCTCTCGGTGATCAGGGTCCGTCCCGCGATAGCTGTAGGCCAGCCGGTCCCCGGAGAAGGCATCATCATAGTGCGAGCTGGGGCTCGTTCGGATGCTCAGCGGTAGCTCGCAGACGGCAGGCTTGAAGATCCCTTGCTGGCTGACCATGGGCACGCGACGTCCTTCGAAGTCGAACCCGCGCAGCAGCATCTTCCATTCGAGCACGTCGCCGTGTGCCGCGACTTGCTCCGCGAGCCAGGAGAAGGCGGCGCTGCGAATTACTGCGTCCGAGGCGGGCACGGTGAGGAGCTCCGAGGTGGCGCCCGGAAGCCTAGCACTGCCCCGGGCCCGGCCTCAAGTCGACGCCTCTACAGCTCGGAGTACTTCCGCGCCGATCCCCGCGCCTTCTCGACCGGGTACTTGGCGGCGTTCTTGGCGATCTTGTCCTCCGCCGCCCGGCACAGATCGATGCCCGCATCGTGGGCCAGGTAGAGCAGGAAGATCTGCACGTCGGCCATCTCCTCGCCCAGGCGCTCGCGGAAGCTGGGATCGGCCAGCGCGGCCTCGACCTCGGCCTCGTCCTTCCACAGGAAGAGCTCCGAGAGCTCTGACGCCTCGACGCCCATCCCCAGCGCCAGGTCCTTGGGCTTGTGGAACTGGGCCCAGTCCCGCTCGTCGCGGAAGCGGATGACCGCCTCCAGGAGCTTCTCGAAGCGATCGACCATGGGGCTCATCATAGCGGGCTGGGCCGGTCCGGTCGTCACTCCACCGAGGAGAGCCAGGTGTCGCGGATGAGGCGCTGCTTCTCGGTGGGATCGGCCCGGAAGCTCAGGCTGGGGATCAGGATCGAGGCCTCGACCAGGGTGACGTCGACCTCGCGCTGCTCCTCGCCGCGCTCGAGGGTGAGCACGATCGCGTCGCCCGCGGAGTGGGCCCGCAGGAACTCGTGCCGGCCCTCGAAGTCCCGGCCGTCGATGGCGCGGATCTGCTCGCCGGGCCGGGGGCCCTCCGGCTCCTCGCCCTCGGGAGCGGGCCGACCGGCGATGCGCGTCCCCCACAGGTCGAAGGGGAAGTCGCAGTCGATCACCTCCTCCTCGTAGTCGATCCCGGCGTAGGCCAGGTGCTCCGCGATCGGCGGATCGAGGGTGCCCTGCACGTGGCGGGCGAAGAACTCGTCGAAGTCGCAGTTGCTGATCGCGGTGCAGGTCCGCTCGATGTCGTCCTCCTCGAAGCCCACGCCGCGCTCCGCGAACCAGCGGTTCAGGAAGCGCATGACGTCGTTCAGCGACTTGCGGTTGTCGGTCTCGTGCCTCATCTTCAGGTCGATGAGCGCGCCCAGGAGCTCGCCCTTGCCGTAGTAGTCGACCCGCGAGCCCTCCTCGTCGCGGAATCGGTGCCAGGTGTTGCGACTGGCCCAGAAGACCGAGTGCTCCTTGCGCCGCTCCTTGTTCATCTCGCGGGCGATGACGCTCTCCCGGCGGGACAGGTACTCCTTTGGGGTCCAGATGCCCGCGCGGACCAGGGTGAGGTCCCCGAAGTAGGAGGTCCAGCCCTCGGACACCCACAGATTGCCGGTGTAGTTCTCGCGCTGGTAGTCGAAGGGACCCAGGGTCGCCGGGCGGATGCGCTTGACGTTCCAGGCGTGGAAGAACTCGTGCGAGGTCAGGGAGGCGCCCGCCTCGGGATCCTCCTTCTGCCTCTGCGGGCTCAGCCCGATCGAGGTGGAGTTGAGGTGCTCCAGGCCGCCGCCCCCGCTCATGCTGCAGAGGAAGACGTAGTTGGGGAAGGGGAAGCTCCCGAACAGCTGGCCCTGGTTGGCGGCGATCTTGCGGACCACCTCGACGAAGGCGTCGAGATCGAAGTCGTACTCCTGGGCGTTGTCGAAGAACACGCAGGCGAAGGGGGTCCCGTTCACCTCGAAGCCCCGCTCCTCGAAGATCCCCAGGATGGTCGGCGCGTCGATGAAGACGTCGTAGTCGCGCGCGAATCGGGTATTCGGGTCCTCGGTGGCCAGGAGACCGTTGGCGATCCGCCAGCCCTCGGGGACGACGTAGCGCGAGGTGACCGGCAGGGTCTTGGCGCCCCGGACATAGAGGTAGGTCCTCGGCCCGCTGACGCTCAAGCCGGTGACGGGGGCGTCCTCCGCGCCCGGTCTGCGCCACCGCCTCCGCGAGGCGGAGACCGAATAGGTCGCGCGGACGTGATCGAGTCCCGGGCAGGCGATGCTCCACGAGCCCGAGTCCATCCGGGTCGTCTCCAGCTCCGCCCCGTCGTCGCCGAGGACCTTCAGGTCGGTCACGTTCCGGCCGTACTCTCCGATGCGATACGCCCCCGGGGTCCAGTCGGGCATCACCAGGTGCAGGCTCGGTCGGGAGATGCCCGCCACGTCCACCTCGATGAGGAAGCTCTTCAGGTCCTCGGAGACGGTCGTGGTGTAGGCGATCTCGAGGGGGGTGAGGTCGTCGAGGTTGACCTGGGCGCTCGCGATGGCGCCCGCGCCGAGGGCGAGGATGGCCGTGCGGAGGAGCTTCATGGCGACGTCGGCTGGGTTGGGGGAGGGAGTGAACGGATGGTCGGTGATAGCCGGCGGCGCGGCCCGGTCAAAGGACAAAGCGGCGCGAGCGCAGGCAGCTTTGGGTAAACCGCCGCGCTTGCGGACGCGGCGGGCTTCGAGCCGGCCGCGTATACTGTCGGCTCCTCCGACGAGGCCGAAACATGTTCATGAGCGAGTGCGCACTGCTGGCAGCCCTGCTGATCCCTCTCGGGCTGATCGGCCCGACGGACCCGGACCGGATCGCTTCGGATCACCCTGCCCCGCTGAAGGTCTTCCTCCTTGCAGGCCAGTCGAACATGGAGGGCAAGGGCGCGGTCAACACCCTCGACTACCTGGGCGAGGATCCCCGTCATGGTCACCTGCTCGACGGGTTGAAGGAGGAGGACGGCTCCTGGACGGTCCGCGAGGACGTCTGGATCTGGTACCTGGGGCGGAAGGGCGAGCTGACGGTGGGCTTCGGCTCGGAGGGCAGCTCGCACGGTCCGCTGATCGGGCCGGAGCTCGGCTTCGGCATGGTCGTGGGCGACCACGTCGAGAACCAGGTCCTGCTGATCAAGACGGCCTGGGGCGGCAAGGACGTCGCGTCCGACTTCCTCCCGCCGGGCGCCGGCGGTCCGGGTCCCTACTACACGCGCATGCTGAACCATGTCCGCGAGGTGCTGGGCGACCTGGAGGCCCACTTCCCCGACTACGATGGCCGGGGCTTCGAGCTCGCCGGCCTGGTCTGGTTCCAGGGCTGGAACGACATGGTGAACGGGGAGAAGACGGCCGCCTACGCGGACCGGCTGGCGCAGATGATCCGCGACCTGCGCGGGGAGCTCGACGCGCTGGACTTGCCCGTCGTGATCGGCGAGCTGGGCGTCGGCGGCGACGAGCCTTCCGCCGGCGTCGCCCGCTTCCGCGAGGCCCAGGAGGCGGTGGCGCTGGTCCCGGACCTCGAGGACACGGTCCGCTTCGTCCACACGGCCCCCTTCTACGACCCCGTCGCCGACGAGCTCTTCCGCCAGGACGTCTGGAAGGGCCCCGACAAGGACCGCTTCTACCGCATCGCCTCGGACCGCCCCTACCACTACCTGGGCAGCGGCAAGACCTACTACCTGATGGGCCGCGCCCTCGGCGAGGGCATGCTGGAGCTGCTCGGGGGCGAATAGCTCGCCGGCCCGAAACGGGCTCCCTGGTACGCCCGGCGGGATTCGAACCCACGACCCCCGGTTTAGGAAACCAGTGCTCTATCCTACTGAGCTACGGGCGCAGCGGCGGGGAGCATAGCAGATCGGGGGGGAGGGGCGAGGTGGGGGCGCTCGCGGGGTTCGAATCGCGCGATGGATGACCCGGAGTCCGAGCTCCATGGACGAGTCGACCGATCTGTACGCCCGGCGCGGGCTGGGATTCAGCGAATCGAGGTGACACCGGGGACTCCAGCGCCGGTCCTCCCCCCGGGGTGGGGCGCTGCGCCTCACCGGCGTCTCGTCTCCCCCGGACCGTTTGTCCCCCCATGGACGTTCACCTGGCCCCCGCCCTGCGGGCATTCGTCGACGAGATGCTGGCCTCCGGACAGTTCGGCTCCGAGAGCGAGGTCGTCGGCGCCGCGCTCCGGCTGATGATCCGGAGCGAGCGCAGCCTCGCGGCCTTCCTCCGGTGGGCGGAGCCGCGGCTGGAGGGGGGCGCCGGGCGGGTCCTGGAGGCGGCCCGGGAGGACGCCCTGGCGGACATGATGCAGGAGATGCTGGAGGAGGCCTGATCCGAGGGAGCGGGGGCCGGGGAGCGCGGGGCCCCGGCCGCTCGTCCCTCACAAGATCG
Organism: uncultured Planctomycetaceae bacterium; assembly: GCA_964615935.1. Classification (GTDB taxonomy): domain Bacteria; phylum Planctomycetota; class UBA1135; order UBA1135; genus CAZTTG01. Next base: position 83,234 of record CAZTTG010000010.1, read on the forward strand.
CGCGGACCCGGCCGGGGCCACCGGGCTCCCGCCACCGAGGGGACGCGCGAAGGGCGGCACGGTTGCGGGTGGGATCGGCGCTCTTCTGCGGGCGGGCGGGGCCCGGCGGGGGGCGGGGCGGCGGGCGGCCTCAAGAAGGGGGGGGCGGCGGCCGAT